>NZ_CBFIBE010000030.1:0-25889 GCF_965660805.1 Nonlabens sp.
TTATCGTTTAAACGTTTACGTTTTACAGACCTAGGCAAGGTTCTTTTTTTGCGCGCTTTAGGGATGATAAGTACTTGATTTATAAGTTTTACAAACCTTTTGAAAACGAGTTCTTTGTTCGTTGCCTGACTTCTAGATTCCTGACTGCTCAATTGCAGTACCCCATTTTTAGTTAATCGGTTGTGTAATTTATATAGAATTCTTTGATGCTCCGCTTCTGCAAAAGCGAGGCTTTCTTCCACCTTCCATTCTAGCATAACTTTAGTAGCAACCTTATTAGCATGTTGCCCACCTGGACCACTACTGGCAAATGCAGTATATTTTACTTCTTTATGCAACTGATGGATGTCCATTTAGTTCTGGTGCGCTGGTTTTAAAAGATCGTTTACAGTTTTCACTGGATTGAAGGTAAGCAGCGGCACCTCCACAAAAACACTGTTCCAGTATGCCATACCACCATTCCACAAGCCAGGTAATTCCTGTGCTTTAATCTCCATACCTAAACGTGATTTATGGGTAATAAAACCGGTTTGTTCATCACAAAAATCTAATAGGTTGAACTTATTTCCTTTAAAATCTCGCACTGCACACACCAGATCTACTGGATTAAAATGAGTGCTGGTTTGTGCTATGGCAACCTGGTTCTTATTTGAAGTATCTATTTGAGCACTTTCTATAATTTCAATGGAAAGTTCTCCTTTTTGATTATAAACCCAGAATGGTCCACCACCTGGTTCTCCTTCATTTTTCACCATTCCACAAACTCTTAATGGTCTGTTTAAACGGTCAAAAAGATATTCTAGCTGATATTCTCGTGCATACTTCTTATAATCCATAGGTAGGACAGTAGCGAGTTCCTGGGTTAAGAAGTTTTCAATTTGTGACTGTAGTGCTTGATCTACTTGCTGGTTTTCAATGAGGTTTAAATAATTAAAACAGGTCTCTTGTAAGGACAGCAAGAAACCTGCCAGCGCTTTTTTATAAGAACCTACCTCTTGTTCTAAAGAAGAAACAGTGACGTTATCTACGTTTTTTATAAAAATGATGTCTACATCTATTTCATTCAGGTTCATAAGTAAAGCACCATGTCCCGATGGTCTGAAGAACAACTCACCGCTTTCTGTAATAACTGGATGATTATTATGATCTACGGCTATGGTATCTGTAGATGAGTGTTGATGTGAGAACTCGATTTCAAATTGAGTTCCTGTTTTTTGTTCTACGATTTGCTCAATACGATCAAACTCTGCTTTAAACTCATCTTTATAATCCTCAGAAATAGTAAAGTGCAAGGTTGCCTTATTATTTACGGCCGCATAGATACTTGCCTCAAACAGGTGCTCTTCAAAGGCTGTAGCACAGTGATCTTTATATTTATGAAATGGCACAAGACCTTTGGGTCTATGAGCATAATTCAAGCCATCTTCCTGTAGCATTTGAGACACAAATAAGAGTTTTTTTTCTCGTTCTGTTTTTGCATGCCAGTCTTTATATTTATCCTTTAACGACTCCATGACCTCATCATAAAACGGGAATTTCTCAAGAGCAATAAAAAAGGTAAAAAGATGCTGAGCTTTATGTTTATTTATAAACGAGTTTATAGAATCTTCTAAAGGATTAAAATCTCTTAAAAATTCATGCAAAAATTTAAACATGCGTGTAGCTGCACCACTTGCTGGAACTAATTTAAGGAGTTCAAGCTGCTCTATGCGAGCCTCATAGTTTTGAATATTTACAGCACGTTCTGCATCAGAAAACTTCTTGATTCCATCATTTACCGTTGCAGCACGATCCAGTTTTACCACAGGGAATCCTGTTTTAAAACGATCTATTTGTTTTAAAACCGTTTCTTTTGAAATATTCTTGCGCTCGAGTTGAGCGATTTGTTGCTCTGTAAATTGAATCATAATGTTTGTTCAATAGCCTTTATAGCGTTTTCAAATCGTGCATCATTCATTCCATCTACTATTTTAAAAGGCTTTTTAAATTTAAGAAGTGCTGCTTTAAATAAAGTAAACATTTCTTCTCGTTGTTCTGGACGATCTCTTAAATCATCTGCTTGCCATGGTAAATCTACTTGTAAAAGTACATATAAATCATAGGTTGACTTTTCTACTGCGCTAATCAGTTCCTGTGGAGCTTGATTAAAATAAGCCATACAGTACACATAAGTCTCTAGCACGTCAGTATCACAAAATAAGTAATCTCCAGCAATTTTTGTCGCTTCATTTTCTAATTTTCGTTGCCCTATCGCTATGGGTAAAATGTCTTTATATTCACAAGCTTTTCCCGTTGTATCATATTTATCTTGCAAATAACCTCTTGCAAACTCTTGGATTTGGGCAGTATGATAGTGTTGAGCTAGCTTTCGCGAAAGCGTGCTTTTACCCGTACTTTCAGGTCCGTAAAGCACTATTTTTTTTCCAGAAAATTCTCGTTGTTCAGGTATTTTTTCCATTCCACATAACCGATTACAGCAATGATAGCAAGAAAAATATAAAGCAGTGCGCTAAAACTGTATCCTTTATAAAAATACAAGGGTACAGATATCACATTACCGATGAATAACACCAGCCAGTGCTCTATCTTACGCAATGCCATCAACCACATTCCTGCAAAGAAAATTCCTGTAGTGATCATGTCTATGTAAGATACTATATGTTCTAGTCGGTTTGTTTTAACATATAATATATAAACAGCGATAGCTGTGACAACTACTAGTAACAGGCTGATCAACCATTCTTTAAGAGTAACACTAGTTATAGGTGTTTCTTGATCATGAGCGCCTTTTCTAGTCCAGATATACCATCCATAAACACTCATTATAAAGTAATACATATTGATCATCATATCACCCAGCAAGTTCCACTCATAAAGCAAATATGAAAAAATAGCAGTGCTTATAATACCATATGGAAAAACTAAAACACTATTGCGCTTAGAGTACAACACACTGATAATAGCGGTGATAACCATAATAACTTCCAGTATAATATGGAATGTAGAGTAATCTTTATACTGACCAAATATGTATTCCAAAACTTCCATTAAAAGAATGGTTCGTAATCGCTACGATCTGTTTTTACGATTTTCATATAAAATAATACCACATTAGTCTCACGCATACTCGCAGCCATTAATTGCGTGAGAAACTCCATGAGTGGCACAAACTCTCCATAGATCTGTGTACTTAATGGATTTTCTAAAACAGTAAATTCAGAATTGCGTAGCGCTTTTATAAAATCCATAATATGCTGCTCATAATCATCTTGTAAGGGTGACATGGTAAGTTCTATAGATGCCTTCATAATTAAGTGTTATTCCAGTTAACGTTTTCTTCTATAGCAGTTCCTACCACAAGTAGATCTGCTCCAGCTTGATAACTATCTTTTAATTGTTGTAAAGATCGCAAGCCACCACCTATAATTAAAGGAATATGGAGCTGATCTTTAACAGCTGTAATAATTTCTGGTTGTACAGGATTTATAGCACCACTTCCTGCTTCCAGATAGATCAATTGATTTCCCATTAACTCACCTGCAAATGCTGTGTTTATAATAGTCTCTATATCTTCTTGAGATAAGGGAACTGTTTGAGAAACACGTTGCACGGCACTTTCACGACCACCATCTATGAGTAAATAACCAGTAGGTATAATTTCTAAGTTGCTGGTTTTTAAAAGAGCAGCCGCATGACGTTGTTGCCCTATCAAGTAATCAGGATTATCACCAGATATGAGATTTAAAAATAGTAATCCATGAGCACTTTCACTCAATTGGTGATGTGATCCTGGAAAGATAACAATCGGTATCTTGATGATTTCTTTGGCAGCGGTGATCCATTCGTTTAAATCCACGTCTTGCATTGTACTGCCTCCTACAAATAAAAAGAATTTTTCTACATATAGTTCACGCTGTACCAGCTGGCATAATTCATTAATCCTTTCAAAGGTTTCTATAAAATGAGCAACAGCCGTTTTCTCTGGATCCAGTAAAAAGGCCATGGATCTCTGGCTTGTTTTAATATTTTTTATAATACTACGCATCTTGAGCTGGAAGAATATAAGCCATCATAAAATTCTCCAATTGTTTGAAAAAAACGTCAAACTTGAGATCATCATTTCCATAAACCAGTTGAGCTACCGTTTGCTCATTCTCTAAATCAAACGGCTCTACGTAACAGTTTGCCTTAAAACCTAAACCTTTAGTGCTGTAAAGTTTATACATGGACTCTTTGGCTCCCCAAATTACCGTTAGTGACTTCACTTTTTCAATAGCTTGTGCAACAAAATCTTCTTCATAACCTATAAACTTAGGAGCAATGCGCTGTATTTTATCTCTTAATTTCTCAATATCTATTCCTACCGGTTGCTCGCTTATAATAATTGCTGTAAACTCATAACTATGGGTGATAGATATATATTTATCATCATCTAAATGCGGTTTTCCTTCTTGAGAATAGTGTAAATTCTGATCTGTATAACCAGCCACTCTTAACAAGTGTCTGATACTTAAAAAACCACGTCTGTGCAGTTCTGAACTCATGGTAAACAGTCTATTCCTCGAATTTTCAGACAGTTCTAGTCCAGTGCGCAACCATGCCTCAGACTCTGTAATTTTCCAAATGTAAACACTGGTATTATTTCTATTTGTTAGGGTTTTGTAAAGAGGCACAAGAATCGATTTGTTTTTTGTAATTTTGCAGCCGCAATTTAAGCAAATAACAGCGTTTAATTTGTTGATTTTTAAACATATCAACGACCTAAAGCTAACACATTAAAATTCAATATGAGCACAAAAAAAATTCCATACGTTCCTTATAAAGTTAAAGACATCACTCTTGCCGAGTATGGACGACTAGAAATAGCCCTTGCTGAGGCAGAAATGCCAGGTCTTATGGCACTGCGCGAGGAATATAAAGAATCTCAACCGTTAAAAGGAGCACGTATCGCTGGATGTCTTCACATGACTATACAGACTGCCGTTCTTATAGAAACACTTGTGGCTTTAGGAGCAGACGTTACCTGGTCCTCTTGTAACATTTTCTCAACACAGGATCATGCCGCTGCCGCAATTGCTGCCGCTGGCATTCCAGTATATGCCTGGAAAGGTATGAGTGAAGAAGAGTTTAACTGGTGTATCGAGCAAACTCTTTTCTTTGGAGAAGAAAGAAAGCCATTAAACATGATTCTTGATGATGGTGGCGACTTAACAAACATGGTTTTTGACGAGTTCCCAGAACTTGCAGCAGGAATCAATGGACTATCTGAAGAAACGACTACTGGTGTTCACCGTTTATACGAGCGTATGAAGAATGGGACACTAGTAATGCCAGCCATTAACGTAAATGACTCAGTTACAAAATCTAAATTTGATAATAAATACGGTTGTCGTGAAAGTGCTGTAGATGCAGTACGTCGCGCGACAGACACTATGCTAGCTGGAAAGCGTGTAGTAGTATGTGGATATGGTGACGTAGGTAAAGGAACTGCTGCATCATTCCGTGGAGCTGGATCTATAGTAACTGTTACTGAGATCGACCCTATTTGTGCCCTACAAGCCGTGATGGACGGTTATGAAGTGAAGCAACTAGAAAATGTAGTTGGAAATGCAGATGTCGTTATTACTACTACAGGTAATAAGGACATTATACGCGGTGAGCACTTTAAGAGCATGCGTGATAAAGTTATCGTTTGTAACATCGGGCACTTTGATAATGAAATCGACGTGGCTTTCTTAAATACTAACTACGGTAATACTAAGGTAGAAATCAAACCACAAGTAGATAAATACACCATAGATGGTAAAGACATCATTCTTCTTGCTGAAGGTCGTCTTGTGAACTTAGGTTGTGCAACAGGTCACCCTAGCTTTGTAATGAGTAACTCCTTTACAAACCAAACGCTGGCACAAATCGAGCTATGGAATAATGTAGATAATTACAAGAATGAAGTATATATGCTTCCTAAACATTTAGATGAAAAAGTAGCTGCACTACACCTTGCAAGAATGGGCGCAGAGCTTACTGTACTTAAGAAAGACCAAGCAGAATATATAGGTGTTGAGGTTAAAGGACCTTTCAAGCCAGAGTATTACAGATATTAAATTTAAATTTTTGTTTGGCTATTACGTTAATTTTTTTATCTTGACAGCCTAGCAAATGGCGTGAATACTGATATTACGCTTTCGCGAAAGCAAAATAATAACAATTTATGAAGATTATTGAAGAAGCACTAGCTTTTGAAACAGAAACAATGAGTAATATGTCCACCAGTGATAGAGTACACGCCTCAAGAAGGGCCAAAGCTTTAATACTAGGTTTGAACGATGTATACAAAGAAAATAAAGATGAAGAAATCATGGATCTCATGAAACGTCTTACTGCCAAAAAGCAGAAAATAGAAAAGAGACTTAAAGGTAGACCATAAGTCTGTTTTTAATTTTCTAAATCTAATAGCCGTTAAAATATTCTATTTTACTAGAGTATTTTAATGGCTATTTTTGTTTTAATACTTTTACATCCATAAAAACGTTTTGCGCTTAACCCTTCTTATTTCTAAATCATGAAAAGCCTTCATTCTATCCTATTGCTTGCTATTCTTGCAGCTACCATAACATCTTGTTCTACTGATTTTAAAAGAGTAGACATAAAAACAACTAACCTATCGGGCTTTATAGAAGGTGGAAATGCAGGTGGTGTTTATGGTAATGCAAATCTTAAAATTACCCTAGATTCTATTCAAATGACAGACTGGCCTGTGTCTAAACTTACTAATAATTTAAACACACTACTAGACACTACTCTAGTAGATCAAACTAGTTTTACCGACTTTTATACCATTCAAATGGCAAACGACGGCGATTTAAAACAGCGCGAATTCATAGATTCTCTAGTAATTCAGTTTACTAAAAATGGACTGATGAAATAATACCAAAAGGAATAATTAAATGGTCTAAGGACTTTTAATTTAAACTCCTGATTGATTCGTTAAAAAAACGATTTATTAAGACTTTATAAATTCAATTTGGCATTAGCCTTACAACAGTTCTATTAGTTCCATAACACCAGTTTTTAAAACAAAAAATCCCAAGTCGCCTAAGCAACTTGGAATTTTAATTTCATAAATAATTAGTTCTTAAGCCTCTGCCGGTACGATAGAAACGTAAGATCTGTTATTTGCTTTTTTAGTAAACTTCACTAGTCCGTCTACTTTTGCATGTAATGTAAAGTCCTTACCAGCATATACGTTTTCACCTGGATGGTGCTCCATACCACGCTGACGGATAAGAATGTTACCAGCAATAGCTGCTTGTCCTCCAAAAATCTTAACACCTAAGCGTTTCGATTGAGATTCTCTTCCGTTTTTCGAACTACCTACTCCTTTTTTGTGAGCCATGGTTATAAATTTTAAGGATATTCAGTAAGAATATCGTGTTCTACTTTAATTAACTTGGCATAACTCCGCCGTTAGCTTCGTCCTGCCATTTTTTTAATTCGTCCCATTTACCATCTGCAGCCATTTGAGCTTGCATAGGCCATGAATCTGTAACGTGACTTCCACGCACATCAGCTATAATTTCTGCAATCTTAGCAGCATCAGTTGCTGCAAGGTCTGCAAAAGTCATGATACCAGCCTCATTAAGAGTGCTAGCGATCTTAGGACCGATTCCTTCAACTTTTTTCAAATCATCTCCTTTAGAAGTTGCCTTCTTTGCTGGAGCTTTCTTTGCTGCCTTAGGAGCAGCCTCTTTTGCTGGAGCTGCTTTCTTTGCTGGAGCTTTTTTCTCTGCTTTAGGAGCAGCCTTTTTTCCACCAGTTGCAGAAATACTAGAGATTTGAATCTCAGTTAATGATTGACGGTGACCGTTTTTCTTACGGTATCCTTTTCTACGTTTTTTCTTAAAAACGATTACTTTGTCACCTTTAAGGTGTCCCAGAACTTTTGCCTCAGCAAATGCTCCTTCTATAGCTGGGGCGCCGAGAGTGATGTCGTTGCCATTGCCTAAAAGAAGAACTTTATCGATAGAAACCGTAGCTCCTTCATCTTCTTGTAAACGATGTACAAACAACTTCTGATCTTTCTCGATCTTGAATTGTTGCCCTGCTATCTCTACGATTGCGTACATAATTGTAATTTAACTTTGTTAAAAAATGGACGCAAATATACTGCTATTCTGGTAATTAGCAAACTTTTTTAAATATCGCTTTTGCGAAAGCATAAAAACAACAGCTATTATTCTAAAAATACTGATTTAGAAACCCTTAGACTCTTCTTAAACTTTATAAAATCACAAGACGATCTAAACGATGTAATATACAGAAATAATGGACCACAGACAAAGGTGATACATACGGTTGAGACCTATAAACAAAATCAAAAAGGAAGGATACAAACAGTGTTTTTAAGCCCTTATTTGATATTTCTTTAACTCCTTTAAAAGGTATTTACCAGTACTTTTGAAAATCCTATAAGAAAACTGTAACGTTTTAAATAGGGTAAATACTAACTAAAGTAGAAACGTAAAAATCACAAAATGAAAAAAATTGTTTTAAGTCTTGCGGCAGCAGTTATGGCTGTGACGGGATTTGCACAAGAGGTAGAGTACACTGAGTACGATTTACCTAATGGATTGCATGTAATCCTACATCAAGAGAATGGTGCGCCTGTAGTAACAACTGCAGTAATGTATCAAGTAGGCGCAAAAGATGAAGAACCAGGTAGAACAGGTTTTGCACACTTTTTTGAGCATTTATTATTTGAAGGAACTGAAAACATTGAGCGCGGTAAATGGTTTGATATCGTTAGTGCAAATGGTGGTAGCAATAATGCAAACACAACTCAAGACCGTACCTATTATTATGAAACCTTCCCGTCTAACAATCTAGAAATGGGATTATGGATGGAAAGTGAGCGCATGTTACACCCTAAAATTGAACAAATAGGTGTAGATACTCAAAATGAAGTCGTAAAAGAAGAAAAACGCCAACGTATCGATAACGCACCTTATGGAGCTATTATCTATAGAACTGGTATAGACAAGCATTTATTTAAAAAGCACCCTTATGGTCAGAGTGTTATAGGATCTATGGAAGATCTAAACGCTGCAAAGCTTTCTGAATTCCAAGAGTTCAACGACAAATATTATAACCCTAATAATGCTACACTAGTAGTTGCTGGAGATATAGATATTCCTACTACTAAGAAAATGATTGAAGATTACTTCGGTCCTATTCCTAATAAAGCACCTAGAAATGTGCGCAAAACGATCGTAGAAGACCCTATTACAGAAACACGTTATGCAACTGAGTATGATTCAAATATTCAAATTCCTGTAAAAATCTTCTCTTACATCACTCCTAAGTCTATAGACCGTGATGCTTATGTACTAGATTACATTTCTTCAGTTTTAACTGGTGGAGCTAGTTCTAGAATGCAAAAAAGAATGGTAGAAGAAGAGCAAATCGCTCTGCAAGTACTCGCTTTTAACCAGGCTAATCAAGATTATGGAACTTACACGATGGGAGCACTATCTAAAGGTGATGTTTCTCTAGATCAACTTGCTAAGGTAATGGATGAAGAAATCGTAAAACTTCAAACAGAGTTAATCTCTGAGAGAGAATACCAAAAACTTCAAAACCAGTTTGAAACTAGATTTGTAAGCTCTAACTCTAGTGTGGAAGGTATTGCAGCATCACTAGCTACCTATAACATGCTTAAAGGAGACACAGAATTAATTAACAAAGAGCTAGACATATATAGAAGCATCACACGTGAAGATATCAAGCGTGTTGCAAATGAATACCTGAACCCTAATCAAAGATTAGAACTAGATTACCTAGCTGGAAGCGCTCCTACTGAAGAAGAAACAGCTGCTGCAGCAGATGAGGTAAAGGTGGTAGATAACAAATTACAAATTAATAAGATCTACTTTGATAACGATAAAGCAGCAATAACTGCGAGTGCCTCTAAAGAACTAGACCGCATCGTAAACATGATGATGAAAAATACATCTATGGAAATACTTGCAGAAACTTACACAGATAGTAAAGGAAGTAACGATTACAATAAAACGCTATCTCAAAAACGTGCCGATGCCGTGAGAAGTTACCTAATCGCAAAAGGAGTAGCTGCTAACCGTGTAAAAGCAATAGGCCGTGGAGAGGCAAATCCAGTAGTAGATTGTGAAAATAAAAAATGTACTGAAGAGGAATTAGAACTCTCCAGAAGAACTGAATTTACCATTACTAAAAAATAACATTATAATGAAAAAGCAACTTATATTTTTAATGGTATTATTCCTAGCAGGAACTAGCGCCATTGCACAAATAGACCGATCACAAATGCCTGCCTCTGGTCCTACTCCAGAGATTAATTTAGGTAAACCATATTCTTTTGAACTTAAAAATGGTTTAAAAGTACTCGTAGTAACTGATAAGAAGTTACCTACCTTCAGCATGAGTTTAGACCTTAACAACCCACCAATTTTTGAAGGTGATAAGGCTGGTGTACAGTCCTTAACTGGTGCCATAATGGGAAAAGGATCTACTGAAACTGCTAAAGAAGAGTTTAACGAGCAAGTAGATTTCTTAGGCGCTAGAATAAGTGTAGGAACTGGTGGTGGTTTTGCCGCAAGTTTATCTAAGTACAAGAATGATGTTTTTGGACTTTTTGCAGAGGCCGCTTTTAAACCTAACTTCACTCAAGAAGAATTAGACTTTGAAAAGTCTCAATTAATAGAAGGATTAAAATCTGGTGAGAACAGTGCAGCTGCAATTGCTGGTAAAGTACGCAGCGCTTTAGTTTATGGAAAAGATCACCCAGCAGGTGAGTTTGCAACTGAAGAGACAGTAAACAACGTAACGCTAGAAGACGTTAAAAACTTCTATGCTAGCTACTTTAAACCTTCAAATGGATACTTAATTATCACTGGAGATATTGAGAAAAGAGAAGCTAAAAAGCTAGTTAAAACACACTTCGGTAAATGGGAGAAAGGAACTGCTCCAGAACCTACTCTACCTACTCTAGCCGATGTAGGGCAAACTGAAATCAACTTAGTAGATGTGCCTAACGCTGTTCAAACAGAACTAGCTGTCATGAGTCTTTCTGACTTAAAGATGAATGATCCTGATTACTATGCTGTTCTTGTAACTAACTATGTTTTTGGAGGTTCTTTTGGGTCTTATTTAAACATGAATTTACGTGAAAAAAATGGTTATACTTATGGAGCCCGCTCTAGTATAGGAGCTGGTAGAAACTATAAGAGTACATTTAGAGCAACTGCCAAAGTACGTAATGAAGTTACCGATAGCGCTGTAGTAGAAACCTTTAAAGAACTAAACAGAATACGTGATGAATATGTAGATGAAGAGATCCTTGCTACCGCAAAGGCTAAGTTCCTAGGAAACTTCATTATGCAGTCTGAAGATAAGTCTGTAGTTGCAGATCGCTCTATCAGTATTCAGAAAAATGAACTTGATGACGATTTCTATAAAAACTTTATTGCAAACATTAATAAAGTTACTAAAGAAGATGTAAAACGTGTAGCAAACAAATATCTAAGCCCAGATAAAATACGTATTGTACTCGTAGGTAAAGCAGGAGACATTCTTGAGCCACTGGAGAAAATGACTCTAAATGGACAACCAGTGCCTATTAAATTTTATGATAAAAACGCAAATGAAACAGAACGTCCATCTACCATAGAGATTCCAGCAGGTCTTACTGCTCAAACCGTTTTAGATAATTACATCAAAGCGATAGGTGGAAAAGATGCGGTAAGTAGTATTAACGGTATTTCTCAATTCTCTGCTTTTACCTCTCCTATGGGTGAAGTAATCATGGATGTTAAAAGCCAGAAAGGTGATAATTGGGCTATGGTCATGAAAATGGGAGGTCGTGAAATGAACAAGCAAGTTTATAAAGACGGAAAAGGAACCGTAAGCGGTATGGGACAATCTCAAGAATTATCTGGAGACATGCTAGAAGCTGTTAAGGCAGAAGCTATGTTCTTACCAGAATTATATCATGCAGATAAAGCTCAGCTAGACGGTGCTGAAAGATTAGGAGATCACAACGTTTACGTCATTAAGTGGAATAACTTCAAGAAGTCCTTCTACGATACTGAATCTGGTCTACTTGTAGGTACTGAAACTACCTCAATGACACCACAAGGAGAGACTAAAGTAGTAACCAGATATTCAGAATTCAAAGAATACTCTGGTGTAAAATTCCCGACAACTATGGTAATTCCTATGATGGGTCGCGAACTTATTTTTGAATTGAAAGATCTTAAAGTAAATCCAGGTTTAACTGATTCAGATTTCTAGAAAGTTGATGGATTGAATTACGCTTTCGCGAAAGCGTAATCACAGAAACACCATAATTATTAAAACCAGCAGCTACTTAGTTGCTGGTTTTTTTTGGCCTCTAGTAACCAATACCACAGCAAAAATAATTACCGCCGTAGCTACTCCTTGCCATACACTAAATATCTCACCATCTAATATTCCCCAAGTAAGCCCTACAACAGGCATTAAATAAGTTACGGAGCTAGCAAAAACTGGTGAGGTAATCTGAACAAGTTTGTTGAACATGATCTTTGCGGCAACCGTTCCAAAAACACACAGCACTAGTATATACCCTAAACTGCGCAATACAGGTTCACTTGTGTAATCCAGTGAAGCACCGTCTGCACTTAAAAACACGATCATAGCTAGTGGTAAAATAAAAACAAAGTTCCCAGTAGCAATAGCCAGTGGCTTGATGTTCTGCAAATACCTTTTAATAATATTTACATTACTAGCATAGCATGTACAAGCTATAAAGACGAGACCGGCAAACAGATAATTCTGCTCTGGATTATTTTCCATTCCAGAGAACACCAGACCTATAGCTCCTGCTAGCCCTATAATAACACCTATCAATTGTGTGCGTGAAAAAGCAATCCCAAAAATCACCGCTCCCATAATTAAGGTAATAAGCGGTACCGTAGAATTAAGAATAGCACTTATGGCACTATCTATTTCGGTTTGTGCATAAGCAAAGAGAAAAGCTGGGAAAAAAGTCCCTAATAACCCTGATATAAACAACCACTTCCAGTCCTTACGATCTGTGGCGATAAAGGATTTCCATCCTATCACGATGAGCATACAACCAGAAATAATAGTGCGTGCAGCTCCTAGTTGTAAGGGCTGTAATATTAAGTTACCAGTACCATCATCGCCTAGCGCTTTTTTTATAAGTATAAATGACGTACCCCATATCAAACTAAGAATGACTAGATAAAGGTACTTGAGCTTAGAATTATCCATAAAAAAAATTAAAAGCCCAAAGGTCATTCTTTTTCAGAGACTAAATGATAGTTATTTATTAAGCATAAAAAATAAAACCATTATTTCCAGTTCATAGACTCCATCATCTTGCGCATATCTAATTTAATATAATCTATAGCGGGATAAATGGAGTCATAATTAGGCGCACGGTCAAAGTAAAGAGACGCTGTCACAAAATTGTGTATACTATCTGTAACATAGAACTGAACATTTGAAGCTGCATTACCTTCTATCGCATACATCATCCCATAAACAGAGGTATCAGGATTGAGGTAAATTTTATCATCGATAACATCGGCCATGCGGTTGTGGGAGAATGAAAGTTTCTGTCCGTCTATTAATAATTCTCTAATGTTGTTTTGTACTGGCGCATAGTCCATGTAAACCGTCGCATCCATAAACGGGTACTCAATCTTCATAGAGCAATCACTTTTTGCAAGTACTCGAGCATAAGTATTAATTTCAAACTCAAAAGGGCAGTTTTCCTTAATAAGCTTTTCATATTCTGGTGATGGATACTGCAAGGCAAGTTGAGCTTGTGGTTTAGGCCTCAAGTCATTATCACCACAGCTAGCAGTGAACAAAACGAGAATGAAAACCGTACATACTTTTAAGGCTTGGTACATTTTACTTGTTTAATACGTTTCTTGTCCATGGACTCTACCATAAACGTAAATCCTTCAAAGGTTATTTTATCAAGCTTGCGTGGAAAATAACCGGTTTGCTCTAGTAAGAAACCAGCTATGGTTTCTGACTCACCTTTTGCTGTGTCAAAAAGTTCTATCTGTAGCTCTTCTAGATCAGTAATGCGGTAAAAATCTTTAAGCGGCGTTTTCCCTTCAAACACATAATTTTTATCATCTATTTTAGAATAAATTAGATTTTCATCATCAAACTCATCACTTATATCTCCTACGATCTCTTCTATAATATCTTCTAGAGATATTAAACCACTGGTTCCTCCATATTCATCCACTACTATAGCGAGGTGTTTCTTTTGCTCTTGAAACTCCTGAAGCAAATCATCTAATTTTTTATTTTCTGGGACAAAATATGCTTCTCTCAGCAGCTTAGTCCATTCATAATTTTTACGCTCTATATAAGGTAATAAGTCCTTTACATATAAAACTCCTGTAATTTGATCTATACTTTCTTTATACACTGGAATTCTAGAATATCCATTTGAAACCACCTCAGTAATCACATCTTTAAAATCCATGTGTTCATCAAGGGCAAAAACATCAGTACGGTTGCGCATTACCGTTTTAGTATCTGTATTCCCAAAGCTCACAATCCCTTGTAACAGTTGCTGTTCCTCATCAGTAGTATCTTGATGATCAGTAAGTTCTAGAGCTTGTGATAGTTGTGAAACCGTAATACTGGATTTTTTACTTCCTAATCGTTCATGAATCTGAATGGTCACATAACGCATAGGTAAACTCAAAAAGCTAAAAAGCTTATCGAGGACACTTAAAGGAATAGCCATAAAGTTTGCAAACTTCACAGCGTTCCTGTTAGCATATACTTTAGGTAATATCTCTCCAAAAAGCAATATCAAAAAAGTAGCTATAACCACTTCTAAAATAAATCGCAGCCACTCCGTTTCTACAGTGCTCAACCAGCTGTCTGCTAGAATACTAAAAATAAGTACCGTAGTGATATTAATAGCATTATTTGCAATTAATATGGTAGCGAGCAGTTTTTTAGGTCGGTCTAGTAACTTAGCCACTTGTTCCCGTCGCGGGAAATTTTCTTGATCTTCTTCTAGATCTATAGTTTCTAAAGAAAATAGAGCTACCTCAGCGCCACTTATCATAGCACTTAAAACGAGTAAGATTATAAAAATAAAAAAGTAAACCAGTTCACCAGAACCAGAAATGGTCATTAATAATAAATGCGCTGAGTCAGGATCCACTTATATGTAATTAAAATGGTAAATCATCGTCATCTTCACTAGTAGAAGCTACAGGTGGTGCTGGATTATTTTGAGCAGGCTGCTGTTGCGACGCTTGTGGTTGCGCTGCACGTTGTGCTTGCGGCTGTGCTGGTGCACTCGTGTTTTCTCCTTTAGGAGTTAAAAAAGTAAACTCTTGTACTTGAATTTCAGTAGTGTAGCGTTGCTGTCCATCTTCACCAGTCCACTGCCTGTTTTTAATACGTCCTTCTATATAAACTTTATCTCCTTTTTTAAGGTACTTTTCACAAACCTCAGCGGCTTTATTGCGTACCACGCAGTTGTGCCACTCTGTATTTGAAACACGCTCGCCAGTGTTTCTGTTCATATACTCTTCATTTGTAGCTAGTGGAAAACGACCTATACAGTTTCCTCCTTCAAAGTATTTCATTTTCACTTCGTCTCCAGTGTGTCCTATAAGTATTACTTTGTTTACTGTTCCTGCCATGGTTGTACTATTTTGAATTCTATCAAGCGTGTAAAGATAATTAATCTTAAAGATAAGAATTCCAGAATGAACTCATAAAACGATCCATTAAAATATGCAATGGTTTTTTAAAAGCATCAGTAATAGATATACTGTTTTCAAGTTCTACGTCTACTTCAACAATCCAGAAATAAGCATGTACTTTGCGATGCGATAATTTATGAATAATAGGATCTTGGTTATATACGCTTTCGCGAAAGCGCACTCCACTCCACCATTCTTGCTGCTCAAGGAGTTCTCTTAACTCTACAGCCAGCAGTGCTCCATCACTCTGGATAAAAGGAAATTCATAGAGTCCTGCCCAAATACCTGTTTGTGGCCGTTCTTGTAAAACCGTTTTACCCAGTGGTGTTTGCAATACGATATAATGATGGTGTAGGTTTTTAACTTTAGTCTTTTTAATCTTTACAGGCAGCTCTTCTATGCGGTGATCACTAAAAGCCACACAATCCTGTTGAAAGGGACATGCGGTACAATCTGGATTTTTAGGCACACATTGCAGCGCACCAAATTCCATAATAGCCTGATTATAAGTATGTGGCTCTTGCTGATCCAGCAATTTCACAGCAAGTAGCTTAAACTCTTTAATACCACTCGTCTCATTAATAGGAGTACTAATACCATATATTCTAGAAAGAACTCTATACACGTTACCATCTACTACTGGCACGACTTCTTTAAAGGCAAAACTGGCAATGGCAGCGGCCGTATAGTCGCCCACACCTTTTAAATCGAGTAGTTTTTTATAAGAATCTGGAAAAATACCACCTAATTCAACCACTTGTTGTGCTGCTTTATGGAGGTTTCTAGCTCTAGAATAATAGCCTAATCCTTGCCATAATTTAAGCACTTCTTCTTGTGGTGCACCTGCAAGATCATGTACTGTGGGAAAGGTCTTCACAAACCTCTCATAATACGGTAAGCCTTGATTCACGCGGGTTTGTTGCAAGATCACCTCACTTAACCAGATGCGATAAGGATCTTGAGTAGCTCGCCATGGCAAGTCTCTTTTATGTAATTCATACCATTTTATAAGTTGCTTTGAAAAATTCATTATTTTTACCCATTAAGAAATGGCAAGATATATCTTCTTAAAATTTAATCAATTAGAGAATCGTATTTACATTATTACCGTATATTTGCGCCCTGTTTAACAAACGCTATTAATTAATTATTCAATTTAAACATGACTAAAGCAGATATCGTATCTAAAATTTCAGATAAGTTAGGAATGGAAAAGACTGATGTGCAGGCAGCTGTAGAGTCTTTCATGAATGAAGTAAAAGGTTCATTAGAATCTGGAGAAAATGTATATTTACGCGGTTTCGGGAGCTTTATCGTTAAAACGAGAGCAGAGAAAACGGGACGTAACATTTCTAAGAATACAACAATTAAAATACCAGCTCACAATATACCAGCCTTTAAACCTGCTAAAGTATTTGTAGAAGGTGTGAAAACAAACGTAAAAGTTAAGTAAAAATATAAGAGATATGCCAAGCGGTAAAAAAAGAAAAAGACATAAGGTAGCGACTCACAAACGTAAAAAGCGTCGTCGCGCAAACCGTCACAAGAAGAAAAAGTAGTATTTCACTACTTTTTCTTTTTATATCAATACTGGTACTTCTGTCACCTTATATGCTCAGCACTTTTTTTTAAAAGTAGCCCCATTGTGGTATTCCATAAGAGCAGTTCCTACCAGTGGATATAATTCACAATTCACGTTCATTGAAATAGAGTCATCCTCAAGGTGACTTGTCGCGTTATGAGTATGATACTCATGACAATTTAAAGTATAACAATTTCTATAACTCAATGTAGTTGTAGAACTAACAATTGGAATCATGGATAAAGAAATTATTATCCGTTCCGGTTCTACTAAAGTGGACTATGCCCTTACTAAAAATGGTAGGCTAGTCGAGTTACACAAAGATGAAGATGAAAATAAATTTGCAGTAAGCGATATTTTCCTTGCCAAAACACGCAAGGTCTTATCGGGTCTTAATGCCTCATTTGTAGATGTAGGCTATGAGAAAGATGGTTTTTTACACTATCATGACTTAGGACCTCAATACCTTACTCAATTTAAGTTCACTAAGCAAATTCTAAGCGGTAGACGCAAGAATTATGCACTTAAAGATATTAAACTAGAAAAGGAATTAGAAAAATCAGGTAGCATTACAGATGTAGTAGCTCCTAACCAACCTATTCTAGTACAAGTAGTTAAAGAACCTATCTCCACAAAAGGACCTAGATTAAGCGCAGAGCTTTCTATTCCTGGTAGATATGTAGTTCTCGTTCCTTTCTCAGACCGTATTTCTATTTCTCAAAAAATAGAAAACCGTGAAGAAAAGAGCCGACTTAAAAGACTTGTTAAAAGTATTAAGCCTGCCGGCTTTGGCGTTATAGTGCGCACGGTTGCAAAAGGCAAATTAGTAGCAGAACTGGATCAGGACTTACAGAACCTTATCACAAAATGGGAAAACATGTGTGCAAGACTGCACAAAGCAAGTTTCCCCACTAAAGTAATGACTGAGGTCAGTCGTACTAACTCCATCATGAGAGATGTTTTTAATGACACCTACACTTCTATAGTGGTAGATGATGAAGAAGTATGTAATGAAATCAAAGATTACTTAAAAACTATTGCTCCTGGAAAGGAGTCCATTGTAAAATATCACAATCCACGCACACCTATTTTTGAAAAATATGGTATCGAGAGACAAATAAAGACGTCTTTTGGCCGCACTGTTTCTATGAGTAAAGGTGCTTACCTAGTCATAGAACATACTGAGGCAATGCATGTGATAGATGTAAACTCTGGAAATCGATCAAATAAAGCAAACAGTCAAGAAGACACCGCTCTAGAAACCAATCTTATATCGGCTAGTGAAATAGCAAGACAATTAAGATTAAGGGACATGGGTGGAATCATTGTTGTAGACTTCATAGACATGCGTCAAGCAGATCATAGAAAGAAACTCTATGAGCACATGCGAGATGAAATGGCAGATGATCGTGCTAAACACAAAATACTTCCTCCTAGTAAATTTGGACTTATTCAAATTACTAGACAGCGTGTTAGAAAAGAGATGGAAATCAAGACTCGCGAAGAGAATCCTGATGGCAATGGAAATGAAATTCAAGCTCCTATTCTTATTATCAATAAGATTAAAGAAGAGCTAGAAAAGCATTTAAAAAACGGTCATAAAAAAGTAACGCTTAATGCGCACCCTTTTATAGCTGCTTTTATTACTAAAGGTTACCCATCGATCCGTTCTAAGTGGTTTATGAAACACAAGAAATGGATTAAAGTATTACCTAGAGATGCTTACACTTATCTAGAATATAAATTTAAAGATAAAGACGGTAACGTACTCTAAATTATTTAAAAACGCCTGCAGGCTTATCTTGCAGGCGTTTTTTTGTGCACTATCTTTGCGCCATGCCGCAAGAAACTTATACCGTTGAACAAGCTACTCGAGCTATAGAACGCTACTGTGTTTACCAAGAGCGCTGTCATAAAGAGGTAGAAGAGAAATTGCGCAAGATGGGTATGATTCAACTGGCTATAGATGAAATTATACCGCATCTTATTCATCACAAATTTTTAAATGAAACTCGATTTTCTCAGAGTTTTGCTCGAGGAAAATTCCGCAATAAGCATTGGGGACGTAATAGGATTGTAAGAGAACTAAAGCTGCGTAAAATCGGCGAGCGTAACATCAAAATAGCTTTACAAGAAATCACTCCTGAGGAGTATGATGCTTCTTTTGAGACGCTTTCGCGAAAGCGTTATGAACAACTGCACCATGAAAAAGACAAGTACCGCAAACGCAAAAAACTAGCTGACTATTTACTTTATCGAGGTTGGGAAGGTGATCTAGTTTATGACAAGGTGAAGGAACTTATTCCTTAAAGAAATCCAATCTGGAATGACATAATTCACTATCAAAATACTCAAAAAAATGCCTTAGATTTTACTAAGCTTTAACAGGTTTTGCGGCTGCTTTTGCTTCTTCATTACGCTCTATGGTGTGTCCTGGACGTGTCCATTTAGGCTTTTCACCTAGTGCTTTATACTCAGAATATTGCGCCTCTACAGTTTCTGGTTGTGCCTTTTTTACAAAAGGTTTCATAGGCTCTAGTCCTAGTAATTTGAACATTTCCATATCCTCATTCACATCAGGATTAGGAGTTGTTAGTAATTTATCTCCTGCAAAAATAGAATTAGCACCTGCAAAGAAACACATCGCCTGTCCTTCTCGAGTCATTTGCGTTCTACCAGCACTTAAACGTACTTGAGTTTGTGGCATTACTATACGAGTAGTCGCTACCATGCGCACCATATCCCATATAGAAACTGGTGTTTGTTCTTCTAGCGGTGTTCCCTCTACGGCAACAAGAGCATTAATAGGAGTGCTCTCCGGCTGCGGACTTAAGCTAGCAAGTGCTACTAGCATTCCTGCTCGATCTTCGGCACTTTCTCCCATTCCTATGATTCCACCACTACAAACAGTTACATTAGTTTTGCGTACGTTATCAATAGTGTCTAATCGATCCTGATAACCACGTGTAGAAATTACCTCCTTATAATATTCTTCACTACTATCTAGATTGTGATTGTAAGCGTACAGTCCAGCTTCGGCAAGGCGTTTTGCTTGATTTTCTGTAATCATACCTAGCGTACAGCATACTTCCATATCTAGTTTATTAATGGTACGCACCATTTCTAAAACTTGGTCAAATTCTGGTCCATCTTTTACGTTTCTCCAGGCTGCACCCATACATACTCTAGAGCTACCGCTAGATTTAGCGCGTAGGGCTTGTGCTTTTACCTGTTGTACAGTCATCAAATCATTTCCTTCAATATCTGTATGATAACGTGCAGCTTGTGGACAATAACCGCAATCCTCAGGACAACCACCGGTTTTTATAGAAAGTAGCGTAGAAACTTGAACCTGATTAGGATTATGCGATGCTCTATGAATCGTTGCCGCTTCATAAAGTAAATCCATCAATGGTTTATTGTAAACTTCTAGTACTTCTTCTTTGGTCCAGTCGTGTCTCATGTTCATTTTTCTATGGGGTAAAAGTAATAATTTCTTTCTGTTATCTGTTATCTGTTATCTGTTATCTGTTATCTGTTATCTGTTATCTGTTATCTGTTATCTGTTATCTGTTATCTGTTTGAACTTGCAAAGCAAGTTCAAACAATGGATCATTGTTTTTATTTAAGATAATTGAACTAGTAGGAATACATATTAAGGATAAAAAAAGCAAACTATAAAGCTTCCAACAGCAAACTGACCGCATTACCGCCAAAACCTGTTGCGTTTATCAAAACCTTTTTAGGAACAACCTTTTCACCGCGTGGATTTGTAAAAGAATCATCTAAATAAGGAATCTTAAACACCTTTTTTTTGGAAAACATTTCTATTGCCATGGCTATACTCATGGCACTGCTTGCTCCTAGTGTGTGACCTACTTGCCATTTATTGTTACATAACACTGGATAGCTAGTTCCAAACACTTCTTTAATCGCATTAAACTCTGCTTGATCACCTTTAATCGTTCCTGGAGAATGGGTAATAATAGCATCCACCTCATCTAGTGAAGTATGCTTGAGTGCTCTTTTCATAGAATCTTGTAAACATTTCCCATTTACTGATAAAGATGTAGCACTGCTTAACTGTTCAATAGCAGTTCCGTAGCCTGTAATTTGAGCTATAGACTTTTGTGCTTCCTTTTTAGAAAGAGTAAAACAGGCAGCAGCTTCTCCCAGCACCATCGTGTTTTCACTCTTTTCTAGGTCTAAAGCACGACACGGGAAGTCGTTTTTTTGAGTCGCATAAATACGTAACGCCTTCATTTGAGCAATAGTAAAAGGTGTCAGTGGCGCCTCTGCTCCACCTACTATAAATTCATCTACCATATCACTTTCTAACCACGCGATGGCATTAAGCACAGCATGTGAAGCCGTTGCACAGGTAATCGAATGAGAAAAGGCTGCAGCATCTATTCCTAGATCTTGCGCAATCCATGTAGATATATTTCCTAAAGTAGTTAAAGGAGATGATTGGGTTGTAGCTTTTCCGTTTTTGCTAAAGCATGAAAAACTCTCTTCCCACACACCAGTAGCTCCTCGAGAAGAACCTATATTAATTCCTATTCTATTTGAACTGATCTTAAGTTCTCTAGCCGCAAGCATAGCCAGGATTACCGATCTGTCTAGTTGTTTATACCATTTAGATTCATTCCTAAGAGCCGTTAATTGTAACTCATGAGCTTGTTGAATAGGTGCCACAAGTCCGGTTTCCAGAGATTTAATAGCCGTCATCAAACTACCAAAACCAGACGGAGCAAGTGGTGAGACCACACTAGAATCGTTAATGTAAATAGGGTTTTTCAATCGTATTATATTGCTGTTGCAAAAATGCTGCTAACTAATTTAAATAAGGTGCAGAACTAAAGAAAATTTCCAAAAAAGTCATCCAACTTTATAAAATATGAGCGATTTTATAAGGTATAGGAAATGAGTCTTCAGTATTCTTTATACCAAAAACAACAATTAATTATTCCAATATTTCTCTTTGAATTCTAGATTGCTTCGTTAAAATAAATTGAATTTGGTATAATATAAGTTTTAGAGGCGCACATAGTAACCGTCTAGATGGTTACAGCCATCTACCGTTATTGCCCTAATTCATCTAGAAAAGATAAAATAGCTTTATATAACAATTCTAATTCTGCAGGCGAGGTAGTAAAAGGAGGAACTATATAAACCGTTTTACCTAGCGGTCTTAAAAAAATGCCATTGCTCATAAACCATTGAAAAATATCATTGCGTTTGCTGCCATAACGTTCCATTTCTATAGCAAGATCTATCGCAAAGATGACACCACAAGAGCGCACCTGAGCTACCGCTTTATGCGATTGAAAAACCTTCACATGTTCTTGATGCATTCTTGATAGGTAAGCTATATTTTCTTGAATAGGCAGAGAAGTTAATAAATCAATCCCTGCTGCAGCCACGGCACAACCTAAAGGATTCCCAGAATAAGTATGACCATGAAAAAAACCTTTGGCTAATTCATCATCATAAAAAGCATCATAAACTTCCTGCGTACAAGTGGTAATCGCCATAGGCATGATACCGCCAGTAAGTGCTTTGGATAAGCACATGATATCTGGTTTATTTGTAATCTGATCACTGGCAAATAAAGTTCCTGTTTTACCAAAACCGGTCATTACCTCATCTGCGATGGTGATGATCCCGCTTTCGCGAAAGCGTAATAACAACCTACATAAGTGCTCTGGATCATGCATTTGCATAGCAGCAGCTCCTTGCACTAGTGGTTCATAGATAAAAGAGGCTACCTGATATTGTGCGACCAGCTCATCGATGCGTTTTAAAACCTTTTCTATGTTTTCTTCTGTAGGAACTGGAATGCGTTTTACATCTATGAAAAAGTCTTCAAATGGCCCGTTATAAATAGACAAGCCACTAGCACTCATCGCGCCAAAAGTGTCTCCATGAAATCCATTTTCAAAGGCAATGACCACATTGCGTTTTTCACCACGATTAAAATGATACTGAAACGCCATTTTTAAAGCGATCTCCACACTAGTAGATCCGTTTTCAGAAAAGAATAATTTTTTCTGATTATAAGGCAAGATACCGATCAGTTTCTTAGATAAAACTGCTGCTGGCTCATGCGTCATTCCCGCAAAAACCACATGATGCAACTGGTCTACTTGATTTTTAATAGCCTGCGTAAGCACAGGATTTGCATGGCCATAACTACAAGTGTACCAGCTAGAAATCGCATCAAAATACGGCTTATCATCATAATCAAACAGATAATTACCCTGCGCCTTTTTAATAGCCAGTGGTTGTGCTGCAGTTTTATGTTGCGTTAAGGGATGCCATATATGTGCGGCATCTAGTTCTTGAAGTTCTTGTGCCGTCATCAATTAGATAATTTTTCTCGCAATACAGTGGCTAGTGACGCCACCGCTTGCTGATCTAAAACATTTATTTTAGGTAAATGTGCGATAGTAGGAACACCAGTCATTTTTTCAATAATCTCTATGGTTCCAGCTAGTTCTACCTGATTATAGATAATACCTGCACAAGTTAATCCTCGAGATTTTAAAGCCTCTATACTTAATAAAGTATGGTTTATACTTCCCAGGTAGCCTGAACTTACTAGAATTACTTTATCATCAGGTTGTATTAAATCTATAATCGTGTGCGTATTATTTAATGGTACTAACAAACCTCCAGCACCTTCTATAACGAGTTGATTTTCTGTTTGAGGTCGTTTAATTTGATCTATTTCTATGGTAATTCCATCTATGGCAGCTGCCTCATGCGGACTCATGGGCGTTTCAAGAAAATAGCGTTCTTTATGAAATACTGTTTTAGAATTACTAATCAACCGCTGTACTTCCATGCGGTCAGAGTGCTCTATGCCGCCGCTTTGAACAGGTTTCCAGTAATCTGCTTGTAAAGCTTCGGTAATTAGTGCTGCAACGAGAGTTTTACCTACATCAGTACTTATACCGGTTATAAAATAATTATTCATTAAGGTCAAATTTATGAGAGCAGTTCCTGCATTTATAATGTTTCTCATTTGAAAAAGGAAAAATACTCAATAAAACTGCTTTTAAACGTTCTGCAAAGGTACTCGCAGTAAGTACATCACTCTGCTCACGCACCTGTCTTTTTTTACAGTTAGGACATATTACTAAGTTTGTGATGCGCTGTGTAATCTCAGGATTAGAGGTCTCTATGAGCCCTATCGCTTTAATATAATCCTCTTTATATACATCCATTTTAACGCCGCCTATAGCATTAGTCGCAAATGGATCTGTGGCGATGGTAAATTCATCTCTTAAAAATACAGGCACGTTCTCGCTTTCTAGTTTTGATTTAATAACGGCAGCCTCAGCAGGATAAGCAAATACGGCTATGGTTCTGAATTTACTCATTTCTTTTTCAGTGATTTAGCAATAATTTGTAACACTCGTTCACAATCCTGGATCGTATTATAACTATGTAAACATAATCTTAATCGTTCTTGACCTTGGGGAACCGTAGGAGATAAAATCGCTCTTACATCATACCCGTTTTTATGCAAGAGAGCTGCTGTGTTTTTTACTTTATCATTACCTGGTATGATGCATATTTGTATGGCGGTCTCGCTTTCGCGAAAGCGTAATCGCAAACCATTTTGCACCACAAGTCTATTGAACTTCTCAATTAACTCTTGTAATTTATATACATTATCGTGTTCATTTTCTAAACGGTCATAACCAGCATTTATAAGTTGTAAAGCATGTGGTGGTAAGGCCGTGGTATAAATAAATGATCGGGCAAAGTTTATGAGATACTGTATTAAATCAAAGCTGCCCAGTATGGCAGCACCATGGCATCCTAGCGCTTTTCCATAAGTCATCACTCGAGCAAACACCTCGTTTTCCAGCCCTAAATGCTGTACGAGCCCTTCACCATATTCCCCTATGACACCTAGCGCATGTGCCTCATCTACAATAAGATATGCGTTATGTCGCGATTGAACAAGCCTCACGATCTGGTGCAGCGGTGCTTGATCTCCATCCATAGAAAAAACTGATTCTGTAATGACATAAACTTCTTGCTCTTCTCCTAGTCCAAATTTATCGAGTAGGATTTGCAGGTGATTCATATCATTATGACGAAATTTTAAAGAACGTGCCATAGATAGCTGTATGCCATCTCTTATACTGGCATGCACCAGTTCATCATATAAAATCAAATCGCCACGCTGTGCGGTGCTGCTTATGAGTCCTAGGTTTGCATCATAACCTGAGTTGAAAATCAGCGCGTTTTCAGCTTTGTGAAAGGTCGCGATGCGCTTTTCTAAAGTTTCAAATTGTTTACTATGACCTGATAATAATCGAGATCCTGTAGCACTATTTGCAGCAGTAGTTATGGAGTGAACAGGCATTTTTGCAAAGCCCAAATAATCATTTGAAGCAAAGTCTATGAGGTTTTCATGCACTTTAAGGTCACGCATGCTTCCAGAGAAGTGGCGCATTCCTAGCTTGCGTAAAAGTTTATCGGGTAACATG
>NZ_CBFIBE010000031.1:0-23178 GCF_965660805.1 Nonlabens sp.
AGCATGTATCATATTACCTAGAGTTTGTTTCTAGGAAAAAAATCCACCGATAGGTGGATTTTTTTATGCTTATTCTTTATGTGATTTCTTATTCCATCGCTTCCCATGTCGCATAACTACAAAACCAGATAAAGCTCCTATAAATAACATAAAAAGGACTTCTACTAACCAGTGCTGCACATCAAAAGCACCCAGCTGAAAAGAAATGTTTGATAAATAAAACAGTGTTCCAATAGCCACTGATAAGATCACTATTAAAACCGCTACTTTCTTCATTTTTAAAACTGCTTTAAAAACTCATACACCTTAGGTAATGGTAATCCCATCACATTATAATAACAGCCTTCTAGCTTAGTGACCGCTGCATAACCTAGCCAGTCTTGAATACCATAAGCTCCAGCTTTATCCATAGGTTGATACGTTTTTACATAGTATTCTATTTCTTCTGGAGATAATGCTGCAAAATGAACTTTAGTACAATCATTAATCACAGTCTGTTGAGTAGTAGACGTAAAACAAACCGATGTATAAACTTCATGTATTTGACCGCTCATAGAACTTATCATTTCTATAGCATGTTGTTCATTTTTAGGCTTTTCTAGCGGTGCATCGTTGAACCAAACAATCGTATCGCTGGTCATTAATAGTTGATTTTCTTTTAAATCATTTTTAAATGCACTTGCTTTAAGAACAGCTAAGTAATCGGTGATTTCTGCTGCTTTTAAATCGGTAGAATACACTTCATCTACAGGTCTGGTTTCAATGCTGAAGTCTAGATCTAGTCCTTTAAGTAGCTCTTGCCTGCGTGGTGACTGAGAAGCTAGAATGATATCTGTATTCTTAAATTTTTCTTTGAGCATGATTAGATAGTTAAGTTGATAACAGCCATGGAACATATTCCTGTAAGTAAGACTACTTTCAGTAGGTTACTTAAAAGATGAAATTGTGCCGTTTTTTCAGAATTCCACAATCTAAGCATTACATACATTAACGGAGCAATAATAAGGAAGATGAAATAGAATGTCGCGATCTGATTTTGATACAAGTAATTATAGATGTACCAAACGATTAGCGCAATAACGCCCAATAGAAATATACTAATAACACGTGCGGCTCTTATTCTGCCTAGCGCTATGGCTAGAGTATATCTACCACCAGCGTGATCACCATTAAGATCTTCACAGTCTTTCACCCATTCACGAGCTAGGTTTATTAAAAAGGCACCAACGGCAAAGTCAAATAGAATCTTCAACATAAATTGCTGCGCACTTAGATTACCGGCAGTAATGACAGGATATAATTCAAATATTCCTGTAATCATTATGACGAGTCCTACCAGTAATGAGATCACAATATTTCCCACTAAAAGCATGCTTTTAAGTGTCGTCGCGTAAATGTAAAGTACAAAAGCTACAAAAACGAAAACAGTTGCCATGATTGGTTTTCCTAAGCTATTAGCAAGTGTAAAACCTGCAACAACAGCAATAACGGTTAATACCGCATACATAGTAAAGGCATTATTTTCAGAAATGTTTTTCCCTATAAGTACTTTTTTAGGCTTATTTACTTTGTCTATCTCTACATCCTGAATGTCGTTAATTACATTTCCACCAGCGGTTAAAAAAGCGGTAGATAGAACAAGCAGTCCTAGTTGCCATGAATTTAAGGCTAGCTCTACACCAGACGGAATTAAAATAGCATATACAATAACCAATTGTGTAAGAATGGTCATCATAACATTAGGCCAGCGTATGAGTTTAAAAAATGTGAGCATGGATTATTAGTTCAATGTTTGTGGTTCAAGGTTTAAGGTTCAAAGTTATCAGTCCAATAATAATTA
The DNA here is from genome assembly GCF_965660805.1 of Nonlabens sp. Lineage (GTDB taxonomy): Bacteria > Bacteroidota > Bacteroidia > Flavobacteriales > Flavobacteriaceae > Nonlabens. The sequence goes on from NZ_CBFIBE010000031.1 coordinate 1,841, forward strand.
TCAAATTGTCACATTAACAAATTGCCTCATTGCCACATTAACTAGACTGAGCAGTTTTCCCACCAGCCACATGCCATTTTCCTTGAACTTTAAGTACTTGTTCTATGACGTCGCGCACGCAGCCATCGCCACCGTTTTTATGAGAAATATAATCACTTACCGCTTTAACTTCGGGAATGGCGTCTTGTGGGCAAGTTCCTAGTCCTACAAATTCAATCGCTTCTACATCAGGCATGTCGTCTCCCATGTAAAGCATTTGTTCTGGATTCAAGTTATGTGCTGCTGCATATTTTAATAATACAGGCATCTTATCATGAGCATTAAGAAACACATCCTTAACACCTAGACCTTCTAATCTTGATTTTACGCCATCATTAGTTCCGCCTGTGATGATACAAACATTAAAACCTTGATGTAATGCAGTTTTTATGGCATAACCATCTTTAGCATTCATAGTGCGTAGCAGCTCGCCACTTTCAGAAATGAGCATGCGACCATCAGTGAGCACGCCATCTACGTCTAAGAAAAAGGTTGTTATCTCGTGTAATAATTCTTTATAACTAGTTGCCATAAGTATTTTTTATAGATTGGGTAATAGCTTCGTACATAGCACGATCATTAGATTTTAAGCTTTTTAAGTGTCTAGCAATGGTCTGCTCATCATTGCGCCTAGCAGGTCCTGTTTGTGCCTGTAACGGGCTTAAATCCTGAGCCTTGGCCAGTGTTTCATTCATTAATGGATATAATAATGAGGCATCAACCTGAGCATCGTTTAAAATCTGGTCAGCCTTTGTGTAGCAGTGATTAACAAAATTGTTCATATAAACGGCCGCAATGTGTAACCTGCCGCGCTGTTCAGAGTTGAGATGTGTCAGCTTACGCGAAAGCGTATTTCCCAAATCTTCTAGAACTTTTTGAGCTGTAACGTTATTAAATTCTAAACAAATAGGTAAAGTGGAAAAATCCATTTCTCGTGTTTTACTAAAACTTTGTGGGATATAAAAAACACCGTGATTTTTATGATGTGCCACAGCCTCTATAGAGACACTACCACTGGTGTGCGCTACGATAGCCCTAGTTTTTAAAGCGGCGCTAACTTGTGCAATATCATCATCTGGAGTAGCGATAATGACCAGATCTGCTTGAGGTAGATTATGGATAGAGTCGAGTAGTGGTGCTTTTAAATCTGTCATCACTCGTGCAGAGTTGTTATAGTATCCCACTAACTTTAGGCTATTTTTAACGTTGTTATTTTTCGCTTTCGCGAAAGCGGAATTTTTAACAACCTTTTGATTTTCAATAGCTTTACATAAGTGAAAACCTAAGTTGCCCGTACCTATTACAATTATCTCCATCATCTTGTAAAAATACAAACTGTGCCACGACCTACAAGCTAGGTGAAACGGGTTTTGTAAAGTATCTTTGCAAACTCTAAAACGGCGCTATGAAAGACCACTGGATTGTTAAGCTACTTATCTCTACAAGAACGATGACTTTTTTGTTACTACTGTTTGCCGCAAGTATGGCTGCTGGTACGTTTATAGAGAATTCTTATGACACGCCTACTTCAAAAAAATGGGTGTATAATGCGTGGTGGTTTAGTGCTATTATGGTGCTGCTCATGCTCAATTTTATTGGGAATATTAAGAGATATCAACTCCTACAATGGAAAAAGTGGGCTACACTTACCATGCATTTATCATGGATACTAATTATAATAGGTGCTGGAATTACTAGATACATATCTTATGAAGGGATGATGCTCATAAGAGAAGGCGCTACTGAAAACTCTTTCTACTCTGACGAGACTTATATGAGCGTGATCATGCAAGGTATGAGTCCCGATGGTCAGGAAATGCAACGTGAAGTTCAAGATAAAATGCTCATAACTCCTTATGATTATGATTATAGCTTGAACGAGAAGTTTTATGATAAAGACGTTTCTATTACTATAGATACACTAATCTATGATGCTGTAGAAGGATTAATCCCTAGTGAAGATGGTACAGAGCGTTTTTTAAAAATCGTAGAGGCTGGAGAAGGAACACGTCATGATCATTTATTAAAAGATGGAGAAAAGGCGCTTATTCATAACACGTTATTTGGTGTGAACCTGGATCCAGAACTCGCTGCTGCTGAAGATGTGATTAACATTGTGGAGAACTGGAATGGTTACACGATTCAAACACCATTTGAAGGTCAGTTTATGCGCATGGCTGATCGTATGGAAGGAGAAGTTTTTAAAGACAGTATCCAGACCTTTAACTTGCGCTCGCTGTACACCATCGGTAACATGCAGTTTGTCATTCCTGAGCCTTTAACCGCTGGAAATGTAGGGATTATAAAATCTCCAGAACCTACATCTGCCAAAGCTTATGGAATTAAAGCAACAGTAACATCTGGTAACGAAAGTAAATCCATAGAGTTACTAGGAGGAAAAGGTCTTATTAAAGACTACGTAGATGTAGAGATTAATGGATTACAACTTTATGTTAAATATGGTTCCATCATGCGAGAATTACCTTTTTCTATAACTCTTAACGACTTTATAGCAGATAAGCATCCAGGAACCGAGAAATCTTATGCTGCATTTGAAAGTAAGGTAGTGGTTAATGATAGCGCTGGTAGCACTCCAGAACGCATTTATATGAATAACGTACTAGACAAGGAAGGTTATCGATTTTTTCAAGCCGGTTTTGACCCAGATGAAAAAGGGACACACTTATCTGTAAACCACGATTTTTGGGGTAAAACGGTGACTTATACCGGTTATTACCTGCTTTACCTAGCTATGCTTGCTCTTCTTTTTGACCCTAATACTCGATTTGGAGAATTAGGTAGATTGATACGCAGAATAGAGAAGCGTAAAGCTAAAATGCTTACCACTATTTTAGTCTTGTTCATGACATCAATCGCTGTTGCTCAAGATGGACATGAAGGTCATGATCATGGACCAGGAGAACATCAAGAAACAGAGGTTGCTGCTACTGATAATAAAGAACAAGCAACTAAGTTAAAAGTTAATGAAACACCTCTAGAACGCCTGGATAGTATCATTGTGGCAAACATGATACCTCAAGAACAAGCTGCAAAATTTGGTAAGGTTATTATCCAAGATAACGGTCGTATGAAACCGGCAAGCACGCTAGCTTCTGAGTTTTTAAGAAAAGTATCTGAACGTGAGTACTATGAGGCTCATGTAGGAGATAGCGTGGTAAAACTATCACCAGAACAGACGCTGTTGAGTATGATGCAGTTTGGGAATTTATGGTATGAAGTTCCTATCATTAAATTAAAGCGTGGTAATGACTCTATCAGAGATATCTTAGGAATAGATCGTTCTAGGAAATTTGCTGCTGGTATGGATTTCTTTAAAACACCAGATGGTGAGTTTATAGGTTTTAAGCTAGGGCCATATCTTGATGAAGCAAATCAAGCTGATGTTAAAAATGCTTTTCAGAAGGATTTCATAGAGGTAAATTATAGTCTAGGATTACTGGATCAAGTCGTTTCTAGTAGTATGTTAAGAATATTTCCTAAACCCAATGATCCTGGAAATAGATGGTATTCCTATCCAGAATTAAATGAAGCTGGATTTAAAGCAACTGACTCTGTGCTTACTAAACAGTTAATACCTGCTTATTTACAAACATTGCGCTATGGTAAAGCTAATGGAACTTATGAAGATGCAGATAAAGTTCTTGCGAGTTTAAATCGTTTTCAAAAGGCTTATGGTGAAGCAGTAATGCCTACTGATAACCAAATAGAGGCAGAGATATTTTATAATAAATATGATGTATTCAAGAATCTATACATGTGGTATGGATGGTTTGGAATCTTTTTAATCATCTTATTAGTTGCACAAATTCTAATGGTAAAACCATTAAAGGAAATGCGCTACGCGATACAGTTTCATAAAATTGTTATTTACGTTCTATTTCTCGCACATATTGCCGGTTTAGCAGTGCGCTGGTATTTAAGCGGTCATGCTCCATGGTCTAATGCTTATGAATCTTTAATTTATGTTGCTTGGGCAGTTATGTTATTTGGAGTTTTATTAGGACGTAAAAGCGAACTCACCATGGCAGCTGCCGCCTTTGTAGTTGCGATAATTTTATGGGTTGCACACCTCAACTGGCTTGAACCAGATATTGCAAATCTAGTAGCTGTACTGGATAGTTACTGGTTAATGATTCATGTTTCTATTATTGTAGCTAGTTACGGTCCATTTGCTCTAGGAATGATTCTAGGACTGATTACGTTTATTTTAATGATTTTTTCAAACGAGAAGAACAAGAAGCGCATGGATCTTAACATTAAGGAGCTTACTTATATTAATGAAGCAGCTTTAACCATAGGTTTAATTATGCTTACCATAGGGAACTTCTTAGGTGGAATGTGGGCTAATGAAAGTTGGGGACGTTATTGGGGTTGGGATCCTAAAGAAACTTGGGCGCTGATTAGTATTTTCATTTATGCCTTTGTATTGCACTTAAGACTAGTACCAGGATTAAAAAGTCGCTGGACTTATAATTTATGGTCTATACTCGCATTTTACTCTATTTTAATGACCTACTTTGGTGTGAATTTCTACTTGTCTGGCTTACATAGTTATGCGAGTGGTGATCAGATTATTTCTTATCAGTTCATTATAGGATCTCTGGTTGTGATAGCAGCTTTTGCTATTCCAGCTTATATAAAAGATAAGAAAATATTTAAAAAGAAGAGAAGGGAAGAGTAAGGATTTCTATTCTAAACTAGAATGACTTCAACTAGAACGATTCAAAATATAAAAACCATCATTTACCATTAGAGGAAAATGATGGTTTTTTCATAAATCAATTTTTTAACGTGATTTCTTGCGTTCTTCTTTTTCTCGCTGAGCGATACGCTGAATTTGAAATCCTTTTAAAAACTTACGTAAGTACTGATCGTTTAAATACTTATACTTAGCATGTGTTTTCTTGCGAAAGAATGCAGTAAGTTCTGTCTCACTGATTTCTACACCTGCCTTTTTCCAGATGTAAATCATTTCATCAGACTTGAAGTTGAAGGCTATCTTAAGTTTGCGTAGTATGGTGTTATTATCCAGTGTCATTTCTGCCTCTGGAGTGACTCCATCTTTTTTACCTCTATAGTTTACAATTACACCATTTAAGAAAGTTGCTAGATTTACATCTACGACCTCTTCAAAATCTTCGTGATCTTCTTTCTTGAGCCAGTCACTTACTTCGGCACGTGTTACTGGTGCACCACCTTTTGCATAAGTATCGATCATCGCATCATCACTCAGGTTGAGGATGAATCGCAGGCGTCTTAAAATGTCATTGTTATCCATGATTGCAAAGATAAGGATAGTGTGTTGTTGATACGCTTTTGCGAAAGCGTGATGAAATTACCCTAAAACCTCAATAATCTGATCTGCTAGTTCTGTACCGATACGGTCTTGTGCCTCACCAGTTGCAGCACCAATGTGCGGACTTAAAGAAAGCTTAGAATTCATCAACAATACCATTTCTGGAGTAGGTTCTTTTTCAAAAGTATCTAGTGCAGCAAAGGATATGTGTTCAGACTCCAGAGCATTTACTAGCGCTACTTCATCAATAACACCACCACGTGCGGCATTAACAATAGCAGCACCTTTTTTCATTTGGTTAAATTCATGTTCACCGATTACATAATCTTTTTGTGCAGGAACATGAAGGGTTACAAAATCAGATTGTGATAATAACTCTTCTTTACTCACTAACGGTATTTCTACAGAAACTGTCTGTCCATCAAATAAATCCCAAGAAACCGTAGGAGCAGCACTCGCATAAGAATCATGAGCGATAACTTTCATTCCTACACCAGCAGCAATCTTAGCCACTTCTTGACCTATACGACCTATACCGATGATTCCTAAAGTTTTTCCACGTAGTTCTACACCTTTGGCATATTGTTTTTTTAATCCTTTAAAGTTAGAATCTCCTTCTAACGGCATGTTGCGATTGCTATCATATAAGAAACGTACTCCACCATATAAATGTGCAAAAACAAGTTCTGCAACACTAGCGCTACTGGCCGCTGGTGTATTGATGACTTTTAATCCTTTTTCACGAGCATATGCCACATCTATATTATCCATTCCTACACCACCACGACCTATGATTTTAAGGCTAGGGCAGTTGTCTATTAATTCCTTGCGAGCTGTAGTAGCAGATCGTACAAGCAATACTGCAATTTCATGTTTGTTAATATAACTTTCTAACTGGTCTTGTGCTACGTTAGTGGTAATTACCTCATAACCAGCTGCGGTTAATTTATCTATTCCAGTTTGTGATACGCCGTCGTTAGCTAATACTTTTTTGCTCATTACTTTTATGTTTTGTTTTCAGTTATGATTTACTGATGTTTTAATTTTTTATTCCTGTAAAATGAGTTTCTATTACTTTTAAATAATTGTTTCATTTACATTTTCAAGTTCACTAAGCTTTCCTCTCTAATTCCTGCATCGTATCTACAAGTGCTTGAACACTTTCCAGAGGCATAGCGTTATACATGCTCGCTCTATAACCGCCTACAGATCTGTGACCGTTAAGACCGCTGATGTTTGCGGCGTTCCATAGTTGATCAAATGCTGTTTTATGAGCTGTATCTTTTAAAGAGAATGTAGCGTTCATGTTAGAACGATCTTCTACTGCAGCAAATCCTTGAAACAGTTCATTACGATCTATTTCGTTATAAATTAGTGCAGCTTTTTCTTTATTTACCTTTTCTATGGCAGTAATTCCACCATTGTTTTTTAACCATTCTAGGGTTAACATGCTCACATAAACAGGAAATACTGGTGGTGTATTAAACATAGAGTCTTTACTGATGTGTGTCGCATAGCTTAGCATAGAAGGAATGTGGCGCGTTACTTTACCTAACAAGTCTTCTTTAACAACTACTAAAGTCGCTCCAGCTGGTCCCATATTTTTTTGAGCACCGGCATAGATCAAATCAAATTTAGAGAAATCGAGCTGACGTGAAAAAATATCACTGCTCATGTCACATACCAAAGGTACGTTTACATCAGGAATCTCTTTAATTTGTGTTCCAAAAATGGTATTGTTACTCGTAATATGAAAATAATCAGCATCACTTGGGACTTGATAACCTTTTGGGATGTAATTAAAATTTGCGTCTTTTGAAGAAGCTACTTCTATGATTTCTCCAAAAGCTTTTGCCTCTTTAATCGCTTTTTCTGACCAAGTTCCTGTATTTAAATAAGCTGCCTTTTTCTCTAATAAGTTATAAGCCGTCATTAAAAATTGCATACTGGCGCCACCGCCTAAAAACAGAGCTTTATAACCCATATCAGTAAGTCCTAAATGTTCTAGAGCTAGTGATTGAGCCTTTTCCATAACCGCTACAAAATCTTTGCTACGGTGCGATATTTCTAAAATACTTAATCCGTTAAAGTCTATGACTGACTTAGAGGCCTGTTTAAAAACGTCTTGTGGAAGAATACATGGGCCGGCTGAAAAATTATGAATGTGCATTGCAGTTTTTTTAATAATATTCACAAAAATGCAAATAATCATTACAATGCATGTTAGAAAATCATAAAATGATTAAGATAATGTCAACAGGAAATCAACCGTATCTACACCATCTGCATAATCATTTAACAAAGGACACTGTGTGTTCCCAAAATCTACAACAGCTGGTGCCTTTACCTCACCTAGTTCCTTCTTAATAATCTGACTAGCTGTTCCCTGGGCAACTACACACTGCAAGTGATCAGCATCATTTTTAATTTGTTGAGCTAGTTCTTCAATATTTTCATAATAACTATATCCTAGCGCTGCGATAGGCGAGGTGTAGCTATTGTTTTCTTCTTTGATTAATAAAAATTCGTTATCTAATAAGTTAAAATCACTCATGAGATAAACAGCTTTGTTATAATCATAATTATTAAGGTACTTTTCGTTTTTAATGAGTTCTTTTTGAACAAACATTCCATTAAAAAACAGATCAAAGTTATAATCTTTAGGAACTTTTAAATGACTTACACTACGACATCCTAGGCCAAAATATTGAAACACATCTTTACTCAGTGCTTTCATTTGTTCTAAGGTTTCTGTTCCAGTGAGTACCGCAATACTATTACGGTTTTTACGTATGATATGAGGCTTACTACCAAAATAATATTCAAAATAACGCGCTGTGTTATTACTACCTGTTGCGATAACGGCATCATAACCTGTTAATCTACCGTCATTATAACTGTAGGATTGTGACAGTTCTGGTACATGTTCTGTGGCGAGTTGTAACAACATAGGTGTGAGCACATCATCATTACTACTGTTTTTAATCATGGCATGATGACCCGTTATGATGACAGAAAGCACATCGTGAAAACCTACTAATGGGATGTTCCCTGCGGTAATAACAGCAACTGTTTTAGGAGAAATGTTATCTAAATGATAGGATGCTGTCCACTTGTTAAGTTCTTCTAGGGAAAGAGCCTGCGACCATTGCTCCATAGCGTGATATAAATTATCATCTGTAAACCATGGATTCTTGGCTTGTGCTTTGTGTAAAGCAGCCTCAATTAGGGCAGTACTATCTGTAAGTTCTTTATGTAAGTAGGAGGAAAGTAGTGATCCCGCTTTCGCGAAAGCGTAAATCCTATCTTTTAACGTTGTATTTATTGCCAGTGAGCTCAATGGGCATTATTTTTGTGCAAAAGTAAATAAAACAGCTATGGCAATCATCATAACAGACGAATGTATTAATTGCGGTGCGTGTGAACCAGAATGTCCCAACACAGCAATATATGAAGCAGCAGATGACTGGCGCTATGCAGACGGTACTGATCTCGATGGAAATGTGGTCCTTCCTAATGGAAAAGAAGTAGATTCAAATCAAACTCAAGAACCTGTAAGCGACGAGTTTTATTACATAGTTCCTGATAAGTGTACGGAATGTGTAGGTTTCCATGAAGAACCTCAATGTGCCGCAGTATGTCCAGTAGATTGCTGTGTTCCAGATGATAACCATGTAGAAGACGAGGCAACACTTAGAGCTAAGCAAGCTTTTATGCATAAAGAGTAATCCTGCTAGACGATTACTATTTTGGGTTTATGAGGTTGTGATATGCACTTCGTATATTCATGCTACACTTTAGAAACAAATCTTCTCCGGAGCTATTATTTATGTTCTCAATTGAGGTTTATTGAGGTACTACAGGTTAAGTTTTAAAAAACGAGTGAGTTATTTGTAGTGTTTTTAGTTAATCTAGTTTTTTAATAATTAACTCGCTGAAATCGGACTCGATATTATTAAAATTACCAAATGTTTCAGGAAATCCTAAATAGATTTCTATAGTATCACCAATATCTAGGTAATGTAGCCCTGTAACTGACCTTCTAATAAAATCATCAAACTCGCTATTTCTTCCTTGTGTAGCCTGTATTCTTATCCCATTTTTGTAAATGGCAAGCCCATAAAAATCCTGGAGACCGTTACCCATTCCATCATTAGCACCGAATGTTGATTGGATATGAGCAGAAATATAATAGTAACCGCCAGTGCTAGCTGTAAAGGTTCCTGCATTATATTCTGTTGTGGTAGTGATTTCATTATCATAATTTAAACGAAACCATCTTATAACATCACGATTTGATCCTGTACCAGTATTATTAACTCCAAAATCATTACTATACATAGCGCGTATTACAAAATTTTCACTTTCTGTAACACTAACCATATTACCACTTTCAGAAACAGAAATACCATTACCACCGCTAATGGTAACTTGATCAGCGGCATTGGCATCGGTTTGAATGACGGCTAGGTTATCACTAGTACCGGTGTCTGCTTGAACAGATAAGTTCCCTACATTCATAAAATGAACACCATTACTGTAGTAAAACCCTGCGTCAGTTCCAGTGTTTACATAAATTAATGTTCCAGCTGGTGCTACATTAGTAGGTATAGCGGTTACTCTGGGAATTAAAACACCATTAAACTCTCCAGGCGCAGTGCTTCTAGCTTCTATGTCTAGATCTGTTTGTGGATTAGTGGTTCCTATCCCTACTTGAGCATGAGTGTATGCATAAGTAATCGTTATTAACAGTATTAAAAATTTCTTCATATCGCACGACTTATGAGGTTGATTCAATTAAAAGAATAAGTAGATTACTAAATTTTTTGTCTCAAAGATTAAGGGTTATGTCATTATAAAGAAAAAACATATAATAAATGTAATTACCTTAATTTCAAATCGTTACTAAATTTATGATACTTAAACTTCCTTAAATATATTATTGAGGAATAAAAGAGATGTCTTCTAGAAGTGTTTTTAACGAAAACGATTTCGTGACTTCGTTATAAGGTAAGTATTTATCGTTTATTGTTAAGTGTTACCTTATTAGTTTCAAACCTGAGTCAGTTACAACTCCATAAATTTATTGGTTTTCAGAAGATTTAGATTGCAACATCTTTAACTGATCACGCAAACGCGCCGCTTCCATAAAGTCTAATTCTTTAGCAGCTTTTTCCATTTGTTTGCGTGTGTCACGTATTTTTTGATCTAATTGATTCTTTGAGAGGTAGGTTGCTTCTTCCTCAGCCGCAGCTAGGCTTAAGTCTTTTTCTATGGTGTATACCGCTTCTCGTTTACGAGCAAGCGCAGTTTCTAGCGATTTCTTAATTGCCATAGGTTTTAATCCATGAGTCTCATTATATGCTATTTGTTTAGATCTTCTATACTCAGTTTGATCTATGGTTTGTTGCATGCTGTTAGTAATTTTATCAGCATAAAGTATAGCAAGTCCGTTTACATTACGGGCAGCACGACCTATGGTTTGAGTCAGTGAGCGGTTGTTTCTTAAAAAACCTTCTTTATCTGCGTCTAGAATGGCGACTAGTGAGACTTCAGGTAAGTCCAGACCTTCACGTAATAAGTTGACTCCTATGAGTACATCAAAAATACCGCTACGCAAATCGTGCATAATTTCTACTCTTTCTAGCGTGTCTACATCACTATGAATATATCTACATCTTATAGAAATACGGGATAGGTATTTAGTCAGTTCTTCTGCCATGCGTTTGGTAAGCGTGGTTACTAGTACGCGTTCATCTTTATCCACACGTGTATGTATTTCTTCTACGAGGTCATCGATTTGGTTTTGACTAGGTCGTACTTCTATAACCGGATCGAGCAGGCCAGTAGGTCTTATGATTTGCTCTGTGTACACTCCTTCAGTTTTAGCGAGTTCATAATCTGCTGGTGTGGCACTTACGTAGAGTACTTGATTTTGAAGGATTTCAAATTCTTCAAACTTCAAAGGTCTGTTATCCATAGCAGCTGGTAAGCGGAATCCATAGTCGACCAAGTTCTCTTTTCTGGAGCGGTCACCTCCATACATGGCACTTACTTGTGGCACGGTTACATGACTCTCATCTATGACCATTAAAAAATCATCTGGAAAATAATCTAGTAAACAAAATGGTCTAGTACCAGGTAATCTACCGTCTAAATATCTACTATAATTTTCAATTCCAGAACAGTAGCCTAGTTCTCTAATCATTTCTAGGTCAAATTCTGTACGTTCTTGCAGTCGTTTTGCTTCTAGTGGTTTGCCTATTTCCTTGAAGTAATCTACTTGTTTTACTAAGTCCTCTTGAATAGCATGTATGGCATTTTGTAACACATCTGGAGAGGTCACAAACATGTTTGCAGGATAGATGGTTATCTCTTCCCATTGCTCAAGTAGTCTACCATCTACGGGATTAAAAGTCTCTATTAATTCTATTTCATCGCCAAAAAAATGAATCTTAAACGCATAATCTGCATAGCTAGGGAATACATCTATCGTGTCTCCTTTTATCCTGAAATTTCCTCGATTAAAATCGGCAGTGGTTCTGGAATAAAGACTTTGAACAAGTTTATGAAGTAATTGCGTGCGAGCGATAACTTCATCACGTTTGAGCCTAATCACATTTTTTTGAAATTCTACTGGATTTCCTATTCCATAAAGACAGGAAACAGAAGCTACTACAATCACATCGCGACGTCCAGACAGTAAAGCAGACGTGGTGCTTAGTCGCATTTTCTCGATATCTTCATTTATAGAAAGATCTTTTTCTATATAGGTTCCACTGCTAGGAATAAAAGCTTCTGGCTGGTAGTAGTCGTAATAAGAAACAAAATACTCCACAGCATTATCAGGAAAAAAAGCTTTCATTTCAGAGTATAATTGAGCAGCGAGTGTTTTATTATGAGATAATATTAAGGTAGGTCGCTGTGTTTCTTGAATGACATTTGCCGCAGTAAAAGTTTTACCACTACCGGTAACACCTAGAAGTGTTTGATATTTATCACCATTATGGATTCCTTCCACAAGGGACTTTATAGCTTTAGGTTGATCACCAGTAGGCTTAAACTCTGATTGTATTTTGAATTTCATGAGTGGTAAAAATAAGATTTTTTGAATTCCGCTTTCGCGAAAGCGAGATTTTAGATCTTAACAGTTATGAAAACACCCCAAAGATTCTAAAATCTTTGGGGTGTTTTGCATTATAGACTTTTTTAAAAGTTATCGTTTCAAGGCAAAGTGTCCTTTAAAACTGCGTCCATCACTTAATTCAACGACATACCAGTAGTCGCTTGATGGCATAGGGTTACCATTATAAGTTCCGTCCCAACCTATTCCTTGTGGATCTATTTGCTTTAATAGTTTTCCATATCGATCAAATATATAGATGTTTGCATCTGGTACGGTATCGATAGCAATCACTTGCCATGTATCGTGGAATCCATCTTGATTAGGTGTAAAATATGGTGGTCCTCCTATGATAACGGCTTCCATGGAAACCGTTCCACAACCATTTTTATCTCTTACATATATGGTGTAATATCCTGGATATAGATTGTTAAACCTAGGGCTGTCCTGGTAAACAAAGTCGTCTAGAGAGTATTCATAATCTCCACTACCTGTTACGATAGCTGTTAATTGATTTGTGTTTACTTCAAACTGTTCTACATCTATACGTTGTATTACAGCCACATCAGACTCTATAACTACAATTCTAGCGGTAGAGTCACAACCATCTGCATTAAATACAGTTACTTCATAATCATCACCTCGATTTACGGTAATGGTTTGTGTGGTTTCTCCTGTAGACCATAAATAGCTGGTATAGCCTGGTCCTGCATCAAGTACTTCATTTACTCCAGCACAAATGGTTATAGGGCCTTGGTTTGAAATCACTGGTCTTTCAAATACTTCTATACCAAAAGTAGAGGTGTCATAACAATCTGTATTCAGATTATTCTCGACTCTAGCATAAATAGTTTGTGCTTGAGAAACGTTTGTGTATGGGAAATTTAGAGCATTTGCACCAGTATCAGCATCAGTCTGTGAGCTGTGATAAGTTACCGTGAAGTCTGCTGGGTTTAGTCCATCAAGAATGTCTACATCTACATTGCTAAAATCAAATTCCTCAACACCATCATTACTTGCATCATCACAACCACGCTGGTCTAGTGCTACTCCTGCGGTAGGTTGCTCACTTACCGTAAGTGTAAAGTCTGTAAAGTCTGCACACTGCACATTATTTACATTTTCTATTCTTACATAGATGGTCTCTGGTATAGTGGTAGGGTCGCTAGCATAAGATAATGGAAGTGCTCCTACATTATTATTAGCATCATTTTGTGAGCTGTGGTAGGTTACATTAAAGTCTGCTGGATTCTGTCCACCTAATACTTGAGGAGTTGCGATAGAAAGGTCAAATATTTCAGAACCATCATTACCTGGATCATCACAAGTGATCATGTCTTGAACGGTATTTGCTGTAGGTGTAGGACTTATGACAAACTGAAAACTAGTGGTTGTATAACAGTCGTTATTATCTCCATTATCTATTCTTGCAAATAAATTAGGAGTTGTAGTACTTACTGTAAATGGACTTCCTAAAGGCATAGCATCAGCATCAGCATCAGCTTGCGATGCGTGATAAGAAACTATAAAGTTAGGGTTAGTCTGTCCATTTAAGATAGCAGCATCAAACTGAGCAAGGTTTACATCTTCTACACCATCGTTAGACGGATCATCACAAACTATTACATTTGGTGGGGTTCCTGCGATAGGTAGTTCATCTACAAAGATGTTAAAGCTAGTAGTGTTTGCACAATCTGTATTTGCCACGGTTTCTATTCTCACAAAAATTTCATCATCACCGCTGTTGTAAGGAGAGACTAAAGGTGTTGCACCACCTACAGATCCTAGATCAGCATCAGCTTGTGAAGTGAAATATTCAATGTTAAAGTCAGCCGGGTTTTGTGTTCCTAATACTTCTACGTCTTTAGTAGTAAGGTCAAACAGTTCTGTACCATCATTTGTCAAGTCATCACAAAGTCTGTACTCTGTTACGGTATTTGCGACAGGTATGGTATTTAGTGTTATCGTAAACAAAGAAGTATCAAAACAAGTTTCATTTGTAGCGTTATCTATGCGAACATAAACCGTTGTTGTTCCTACTACGCTAAATGGTGAGCCTAGAGGCATTGCATCTGCATCGGCATCAGCTTGTGTAGCGTGGTATGTTATGACATAATTAGGATTAGTTTGAGTTCCCAATACATCAACATCAAAAGCTGTTAAAGTAACATCTTCTGTGTTATCATTAGCTGTATCACAAAGTGCCACATTTGGAACTAGATTTGCAGTAGGAGTATCAAATACAGAGATATCAAATTCTGTAGTAGAGTTACATCCACCAGGATTCATATCTTCTAATCTAACAAAAATTGTTTCTGAAGTACCAGCAGTAGCATTCACATAACTCGTAGGGTTAGGAATAGCAGCGGTGCCATTTTGTGCATTGGTTAGATCAGAGTGATAAGTAATGGTGAACTGAGCAGCTGGAAGAGTTCCTAAAACCTCACTTTCCACTGTGGTTAAGTCAAATGTAAAGAAACCGTCATTATCATCATCGCAGGCAACTAAATCAGCAGGAGCAGTGGCACCAGAACCGGCAGCGACAATCACATCAAATGAAGTTGTGTCGAAACACTCTCTAGATGCGGCATTTAAATCATTAGTTATTCTAGCATATATGGTAGTCGTTCCTATAGGGAATGTGTATGGTAAACTGATCGCAGCAGTATTATTATCTGCATTAGCTTGTGTGAGGTAATAAGCAACTATAAAGTTAGGATTAGTTTGTGTGTCAATGACTTGAGCTGTTTCTAATATGGCAAGATCTCTATCTTCAGTACCATTCATATCTGAATCACATAAGAAAACATCGTTAACTGGATTTGCGACAGGAACCTCATAAATACTAATCACATCTACAGCAGTATTTGAATAAAAACCACTAGTTACGGTTAAAGTAACTGTGTAATCTCCTGGTGCTGGGAATGTGTGAACTGGATTGAAAACATTACTAGTAGTACCATCACCAAAGTCCCAGTTAACAGTAGCCGTAGCACATAATCCACTACCACTAGAGTCAAACTGTATAGGAGTCCCATCACAAAAATCTGTTTCAGGATTATTATTTCCTCCACCAGATCCCTGATTAGCATCTGTAGCTAAAAAGCTAGGTTCAAAGAATGAAGTAATAAACGGAGGTAAACCTTCTCGCACTCTCATAGAATTAGGTAGTGTAACACCTGCATGCACATAGTTTGCTCCCATACCTATTACATTAGGGTTGTTAACAACACCTAAATTTTGAGTATAAGTTCTAGCATGATAAATTTTACCATCAATTCCTAGTTGTAAAGCACCACGTCCTTCACCTGTATTAGTGCTTAATACGAAAGGATTATTTTCCCATCCAGCACCACCTTGTGTATCATACTGTAATAATTGTTTTACGTTATTTGAAATATTTCCATTACCACCATTATTGGAATTGGCATTAACGTATAGTAATCTACTATCTCCAGAAAATTCAGCTCCATAAAATTCATCAGAACTACTTCCTGGGTTTGTTAAAACAATAGGGTTTGATACCACACCATTACTATTATTAAAATCACACATAACCAGTGGATCATTAAAACCTACACTGGTATTTATAATTTTAGACCCATCTGGCGATAGTCTTAAATAACCTCTATCATCGTCAATGGCGGAAGCAGCAGCTATATTAGATACTACAACTCGTGCAGGGTTTGTGTCTACTACACCACCACCTGCACGCCACGCGGTGTAAACACCACCATCGTCAAAACCAACAATCCAGTAACGATCACCGTTATCATTTAATGCTGCAGTAACTTTTTCTTGTGTACTGGATAGCATAGGGATGTTTTTTCTTCCAGGAACTACATCTCCTAGACCACCATTCAAATTCATATCCACCATGCTGTATTCTAAAACAGTATATACGGTGATCACAAAATAGATATTAGAATTTGTCAAATCAGGAATAATAATGGCTGACTGTGCACTAGTTCCATTTCCAGAAAGCCCAAATCCATTAGGCATCTGGTTACCATTGCGATTCCAAATTTGACTTCCGTCACTATAAAATAGTAAATTACCACATTCATCAGAAATGGTAGAACAACCTTCCGTCGTACTTAAAGAACCTACAGGGCCAGGAAGAGGAGCACCACTAGAAAAGTCCAGTGAGGCATTTTCACCAAAAAACCACCAAGAGGCTTCTCCTTGAGCTCCTGATAGTAGTGGTAGCATGAATAAAAAAGTAAGTAAAATCTTTTTCATAGTTATAAGTTTTTCAGGTGGGAATTTAAGTCAAATTTATGAGTTCTATGAACCTTAAAATTCATCGTTAAAAGGTGTCTTTTTGTGGTGATGAATAAACTTCTATTTCCAGTTATTATTTGGGTTAGGTTTTTTAATTATTAATAAGATGCTTTATTCTTTAATAGGTTGCGTGCTAAAAATTGTTTTTTTTAAGGATGATAAATATTGCTGGTCTTTTGTGTAGATCTGGCACTTGTTTTTTCCATAAGTTCACAGACATGGTCTTTATAAATTCAGTAGGCAAGGTAATATCGCAAGCTATACAAATTTCTGTTTCTGAATGAAGTTGTAAAAGTAGTTCCTCCATCATTTTATTGTTTCTGTATGGTGTCTCTATGAATAATTGAGATTGCTGTTCATTAAAAGAACGAGCCTCTAACTCTTTGATCCTTTTGCGACGTTCCATTTTATCTATGGGTAAATACCCATTAAATGCAAAGTTCTGACCATTTAAACCACTAGCCATTATAGCCATAAGAATCGAGCTAGGTCCTACTAATGGAATAACTTCTATTCCTTTTTCATGTGCGATGCGTATCAGGTCTGCGCCAGGATCTGCGACACCAGGAACTCCAGCTTCACTCATTACACCCATGTCATGACCTTCCAGGCATGGATTTAAGAAGGATGGAATCTCTGTCACATCTGTATATTTATTAATAGAGAATAGTACTAAATCAGGTTGTGGTTTAGATGGTACTACACTTTTGATAAATCTTCTCGCCGTTTTTTCATTTTCAACGACGTAGTGATTGATTTTTTCAATTACTTTTTTCACAGATAGAGGTAGTACTTCAAATGGGCTTATATCACCTAGTGTAACTGGTATGAGATATAGTTTTCCTTTGGGATGCATAGTGATGTTTTTGAATACGCTTTCGCGAAAGCGTAATAATTAAAACTCTATAATTTTATAAACTCTCTTATTCCTTAAGTAGCTCTGGATAATATGTCTGGAGTCTATATTATGGGATAATGGTGTGATTATTTTTTTAAGAATATCGCGATGGGTTACTTGAAATTGCAAATCTACATAACCGAATCCTAGAATAGTTCCATGTTCTACCATGATGGCACTGCGCTCTGTGGTTTCTCTTCCTCGATCTACTATTATGAAACTCTTTTTAGAAAAATCATGTGTACTTAGGGCTTTTTGTACTCTTAAATTATAATCTAGGGCAGACTCCGTTAGACAGCAACTTTTTTTACAATTACATGATTCACTATGGTGGCACTGGCGCTCTGTTTCTTGCAGGGCTGTATGTTGATCACATAGTTTATGCTCAGCTCTTAAACGTTCTAGAAAATTATTTCCTGATTTTAATGAAGTAAAGCTGGTGATGTATTTCAGGTCTTTACCTATAGATTTTACTTTAAGTTCTATATAACCTTCTGAGTTCAATGTGCTGTAAAGACCGTGTGAAAAGGCTTTTTTCTTAATGCGTTTATTAAATTGAGGGCGGTGTTTTTTAAGTTCTATATCTTCTTTTAAAAGAGCAATGAGTTCATTACCTGTTTTTTCATAGGAAATATCATGTACTAGAGTTTGAAGTTTTTTTGAGTGAAGTTGATCACTGGTAAAGTGCTGTGTTATTCTTTTTTTTATGTTCTTGCTCTTACCTATGTATATAATCTCATTCTCTTTATTATAGAGGTAGTACACACCTATTACTGCCGGTGTTTTTTCTATAAGATCTTTAAGTTTAGGTGCTACGATTTTACTTTTTATAGTTTTGAGACTGGTAGAAATAATATTCTTATCAGTGTCTTTTGCTAGTAGCATTTTAAATAGTTTTACGGTAGCTAGTGCATCACCAGTAGCTCTGTGACGATCTGTGATGGGAATTCCTAAGGATCGCGTGAGTTTTCCTAGACTATAACTTTCTTCTTGCGGCATTAGCTTTTGTGCAAGTTCCACGGTACATAGGGTTTCTTTTTTAAAGTCATAACCTAATCTTTTGAACTCTAAAGACAGCATGCGAAAGTCAAAATTTGCGTTATGCGCCACGAGTACTGCACCGTCCATAATTTCTATAATACGTTTTGCGACCTCGTAGAATTTAGGGGCACGGGCAAGCATTTTATTATTAATACCTGTAAGTTTAACTACAAAGGGTTGAATCTCCTTTTCTGGATTTACAAGACTTGCAAACTGATCTACGATTTCATGGCCGTCAAATTTATAGATGGCTACCTCTGTAATACCTTCTTCATTAAATTTCCCACCGGTAGTTTCTACATCTACTATTGCGTACAAAGAATATGATCTTTAATAATTAAACACTTAAAGAGCTACAACCTTAAGTGCAGCTCTTTAATATAATTGTATTTTTAGATTTTTGAGTCACCATAAATTTGATGATACAAATCTTCATAACGAGTTTTAATCACACGTCTTTTTAGTTTTAAAGTAGGAGTGAGGTGTCCATCTTCTATAGTCCAGGTTTCTGGTGTGATTTCAAATTTCTTGATACGTTCCCAGTTCCCAAACTTAGTATTATAAAAATCTATTTCTTTCTGGAATCTATTAATAATACGTTCTTGAGAACATAGATCTTTCCAGTCATCATAAACAATTTCTTTGCGCTGAGCCCATTCTGCAAGAAATTCAAAATTAGGCTGTATAAGAGCAGCAGGCATTTTTTCTCCTTCACCTATAACCATGATTTGTTCTATGAAACGACTTTGTTTCATTGTGTTTTCTATAAGTTGTGGAGCGATGTACTTACCTCCAGAGGTCTTGAACATTTCCTTTTTACGATCAGTGATTTTAAGGAATCCATCATCGTCTATTTCACCGATGTCTCCTGTGTGGAAATATCCCTTTTCATCTATAGCTTCGGCTGTTTTTTCTGGATCTTTATAATAGCCCATCATGCGTTGTGGTCCATTAATAATGATCTCGCCGTCTTCGGCAATTTGCACATCTGTGTTAGGTAAAATTTTACCTACCGTACCTATTCTAAAACCGCCGTCGCGCATATCATTCACAGATATTACTGGAGAGGTTTCTGTAAGTCCATAACCTTCCATTACGGGCACTCCAGCCGCATTAAATACACGTGCAAGCCGTGGTTGTAGCGCCGCACTACCACTGGCAATGGCTAATAAATTTCCACCTAAGGCTTCTTGCCATTTAGAGAAAATTAATTTTTTAGCAAGACCTAATTTTTTTTCATACCACCATCCATTGGCTCCATAAGGTTTCCATTCTAGCCCTAATTCTACGGCCCAGAAAAATAGTTTTTTCTTGATACCGGTAAGGTCAGTTCCTTTGGCAATGATTTTATCATATACTTTTTCGAGTAATCGAGGTACCGCACTCATGACCTCTGGCTGGATCTCTTTTAAATTATCTGATATGGTTTCTATGGACTCTGCAAAATATACTCCTGTTCCAGTGTAAGTGTACATATACTGTAACATGCGTTCATAAATATGACAAACCGGTAAGAAACTTAAGCCTTTCGCTTTACCTAATTCCAGTGGTAAACGTCCAGCACTGGTAATGGCATTACTGGAAATATTTTTATGGGATAACATCACTCCTTTAGGACGTCCTGTCGTACCAGAGGTATATATTAAAGTGGCTAGATCATCTTCTGAGATGGCAGCCATTCTTTTATCTAGTTCTTCTTGATGATCCATGGAGGCTCCTAATTTCTTTACCTCTTCCCAACTTTTACAACCATTTATGGTATCAAAGCTGTAAACTTCAATTAAGGAAGGCACTTGATCCTTTATACTTAAAACTTTTTTTCTCACCTCTTCATCTGATACAAAAACGTACTTAGATTCACTATGATTTAACACATACTGGTAGTCTTCTTCAGAAATGGTAGGGTAGATAGGAACATCTTGAGCACCTGTTTGCATGATTCCTATGTCACAAATATTCCATTCTGTTCTATTAACAGATGAAATAAGTGCCACTTTATCATTAGGTTGTATTCCTAGCGCAATAAGACCACGGGAGATTTCATTTGCTTGATCTACAAATGATTGCGTGGATGTTTTAACCCATGTGCCGTTGTATTTAGTAACTAAAGCATCTTCTCTAGGGTAATTCTCTAGCTGATACTTAGGAAAGTCGAAGAGTCTTTTTATCTGCATGATGTCCTTATATAGTTTTAGTATGGCTAAATATAAGGAATAGGCAGGTTATTAAAAGGAGAAAAATAAAAATAGATATTAACCATAGTGTTTAGGGTTATACCAATTTGTGTTTATAATGTCGTTAAAGTAAATTGAATTATTTTTTGCTTAGTTGAAGCTAAAAATTCTTTGCATAGCCGTAGCTACGGAAATGATTTTTAGTGAAAAGTAATTGAAAAAGAAACTGTTTATTAAGACTTTATAAATTCAATTTGGTATTATTCTATCTATAAATGTAAGCAGCTGTATAAAAGTTAAAGCTACATCTTTAACAAAAATGTAGCTTTATCATTATAGGTTTTAAAAATTATCATTAGTGCCCGATTAAAGTTTTATCAATACTTTATACCAATTTACATTCCTAATGTCGCATATAATTCGTTTCCTTTTCGCCTATATTTTAAAATAAAATGAAACCGT
>NZ_CBFIBE010000032.1:0-22636 GCF_965660805.1 Nonlabens sp.
CCATCTCCCAGACCAAAAAAGGCAGAAGAACGAGTGGTACATCCAGAAGAAAAAGATTTAAGCGGTTTTGTATTCAAGATTCATGCAAATATGGACCCCAAACACAGAGATAGACTCGCTTTTATAAAAATAGTAAGTGGCACATTTGAACGCAATACACCCTACCACCATGTGCGCTTGAATAAAAAAATGAAGTTTTCTAGTCCTAATGCTTTTTTTGCAGAGAAAAAAGAAATCGTAGATATCTCCTATCCGGGAGACATAGTAGGACTCCATGATACCGGTAATTTTAAAATAGGAGACACTTTAACCGGTGGCGCAGCGCTACATTTTAAAGGAATCCCATCCTTCTCACCAGAGCATTTTAGATATATCAATAATGCTGACCCTATGAAGTCTAAACAGCTCGCAAAAGGAATAGACCAGCTCATGGATGAAGGTGTTGCTCAATTATTTACCCTAGAATTAAATGGCAGGAAAGTCATAGGTACCGTAGGTGCTTTACAGTTTGAAGTGATCCAGTACCGCCTGGAACACGAGTATGGCGCAACTTGCTCTTATGAAAACCTCAATGTATTTAAAGCTTGCTGGGTCGCTACAGATGACCTTAAAAGCGCTGAGTTTTTAGATTTTTGCAGGGTAAAAGCAAAGTTTCTTGCCAAAGATAAGCA
Organism: Nonlabens sp.; assembly: GCF_965660805.1. Taxonomy (GTDB): domain Bacteria; phylum Bacteroidota; class Bacteroidia; order Flavobacteriales; family Flavobacteriaceae; genus Nonlabens. Next base: position 672 of record NZ_CBFIBE010000032.1, read on the forward strand.
AGGACAACTGGTATTTCTAGCAGACTCTTCCTTCTCACTACAAATGACGCAACAGAAATATCCTAGTCTTACCTTTCATTTTGTGAGTGAATTTTAGGGGTAGTTGATTAGTCTTTGAGTTCGTTAGTCTTTGAGTTTGGACACCTCTCCTCTTATCCTCTCCGATGGAGAGGACGGTACATTATTGGTTCTTTTTAGTATTTGGGGTTATTACCACGCCATTACTAATCACATCTGCAACCACTGCGATGAACCACAGCGCCACGCAAGAAGGGTGCGGTCTCTGTGGATTAAATTGTGACTGTGAACCGTAAAAGCCTCTTATCCTCTCCGATGGAGAGGACGGTACATGGTTGATTCTTTTTAGTATTTGGGGTTATATCAAATAGAATTTATTTTAACGATATTATAAACACAGATTGGTATTAATTTTATAGTCGTGTCTGGCTAATACCAAAAACAAATTGGTATCAAAACAGAGAAACTAAATTTAAGTCGTTTTAAGACACTTAAACCCACAACACCTTAGAAAGGTGTTCGTAAAAGATAAAGCGGTTTAAAATCATACTTTAAACAACTACATTTCAAAACAAGTATAATTAATATCTGTGGAATATATAATTGAAATAAGAAAGCCTGATGATTAATCATCAGGCTTCTGTTTTTATTAAGCTTGTCCCGTAGGGCCAAAATTTAGTGGCATGGGTGGTTGATCATTTTCTTTAATCTTACCATGAGCATTTTCAAATTTCTTGACATTATCAGCCAAGGCTTTTGCGAGACGTTTAGCATGCTGTGGGGTTAATATGATCCTGGATTTCACCTTACTTTTAGGGTTTCCGGGCATGATATTCACAAAGTCTACCACAAACTCAGAAACAGAGTGATTAATAATAGCTAGGTTGCTGTACTGCCCTTCAGCAACATCTGCATCTATTTCTATATTAATATTACCTTTTTGTTCCTGTGCCATAACTAGTTCAAATTAACTGCTGGTTCTTCCTTTTGAGAAGCTAATCTCTCAAACTCTTCTTTAGAACCTACTATAATATCCTCGTAGTTTCTCATACCAGTTCCTGCTGGAATACGGTGTCCTACGATAACATTTTCTTTAAGACCTTCTAAAGAATCTACTTTTCCACTTACTGCTGCCTCATTAAGAACCTTAGTAGTTTCTTGGAAAGATGCTGCACTAATAAATGATTTAGTCTGTAGGGAAGCTCTAGTAATACCTTGAAGAACTGGCTCTGCAGTAGCAGGAACCACATCTCTTGCTACAACAAGGGCTTGATCCTCTCTACGTAAAAGAGAGTTCTCATCTCTTAATTGTCTAGAAGAGATCAACTGACCTAGTTTAAGAGTTTGGGAATCTCCCGCATCTTCTACTACTTTCATACCGTATAATTTATCATTTTCAACGATAAAATCTTCGGTATGAATTAATTGATTCTCTAAGAACACACCATCACCTGGATCTACGATTCTTACTTTACGCATCATTTGACGTACCACTACTTCAAAGTGCTTATCATTAATTTTCACACCTTGTAAACGATACACCTCTTGAACCTCATTAACTAAGTATTGCTGTACTGCACTAGGTCCTTTAATGGCAAGGATATCTTTAGGTGTAATTGAACCATCAGATAAAGGCATACCAGCTCTTACATAATCATTTTCTTGAACAAGAATTTGATTAGAAAGTTTCACTAAGTACTTCTTAACTTCATCAGTTTTAGAAGTCACCACGATTTCACGATTACCACGCTTAATCTTACCAAATGCAACAACACCATCGATCTCACTTACCACAGCAGGGTTAGAAGGATTACGAGCTTCAAATAACTCAGTAACTCGTGGTAAACCTCCTGTAATATCACCAGCTTTAGCAGATTTACGAGGAATCTTAACTAATACCTTACCTATCTTAATTTTTTCAGCATCATTCACCATTAAATGGGAACCTACTGGAAGGTTATAAGATATAACATTTTCACCTTTGCTGTCTACAATATGAAGTGTAGGGATTAATTTCTTATCTCTTGAATCAGAAATTACTTTTTCTTCATAACCCGTCTGCTCATCAGTCTCAACCTGGAAGGTTGTTCCTTGAATGATATTTTCAAACTTGATTTTACCAGCAAACTCAGATATAATAACACCGTTAAATGGATCCCATTTAGCAAGTACATCTCCTTTTTTCACTTTAGAACCAGCTGTCGCATACAGTTCAGAACCATAAGGAATGTTATTAGAATTCAATAACATCTTAGTTGAGGCATGTAATACCTTAGCCTCAGCAGTTCTAGAGATCACCACATTTACTGGATTACCAGTGTTATCTTCACTCTTAACGACTTTAAGGTCTTCTATTTCTAAAATACCATCATGCTTTGCAACAATGGTGTTCTCCTGGGAAACGTTACCAGCTACACCACCTACGTGGAACGTACGTAATGTTAACTGTGTTCCTGGTTCACCAATAGATTGAGCCGCTATAACTCCTACCGCTTCACCACGCATTACCAGTTTATTTGTAGCAAGGTTACGACCGTAACACTTCACACAAATACCTTTCCTTGCCTCACAAGTTAAAGGAGAGCGCACTTCAACAGACTCAAGGTCTGATGCTTCAATAACCTCAGCTACAGCTTCAGTAATTAATTCTCCTGCCTCAACAATCACTTCTTGAGTTGCAGGGTCTATCACATCATGAAGAGCTACTCGACCTAGCACACGTGCACTAAGTTTTTCCATAACCTCTTCATTCTTCTTTAATGCAGAAACATCTATACCTCTTAAGGTTTCACAATCTTCCACATTTACTATTACATCCTGTGCCACATCATGTAAACGTCTTGTAAGGTAACCAGCATCGGCAGTTTTAAGAGCCGTATCTGCAAGTCCTTTACGCGCACCGTGAGTAGAAATAAAGTACTCAAGAATTGATAATCCTTCTTTAAAGTTAGAAAGAATAGGGTTTTCAATAATGGCACCACCACCATCATTAGATTTTTTAGGCTTAGCCATTAATCCACGCATACCCGTTAACTGACGTATTTGCTCTTTAGATCCACGAGCTCCAGAATCAAGCATCATAAACACAGAGTTGAAACCTTGGTTATCTTCTCTAATGTTTTTCATAGCTAGTTCAGTAAGCTCAGCATTTGTAGCTGTCCATACATCAATAACCTGGTTATACCTTTCATTTTGAGTAATAAGACCCATACCATAGTTGCCACGTATAGCGTCTACTTTAGTATTTGCAGCATCAATCATAGATTGCTTTTCTGCTGGAATCATAATATCTCCTAATGAGAATGATAATCCACCACGGAAGGCAAAACCATAACCCATGTCTTTAATCTCATCAAGTAAAGCAGCAGTTCTAGGAACATCTGTTACTTTTAAGATATCACCTATAATATCACGAAGTGCCTTTTTAGTAAGTACTTCATTTATAAATCCTGCCTCATCTGGCACCGCTTGATTAAATATCACACGACCAGCTGTAGTTTCAATAACCTCTGCTTTATAAGAACCATCTTCTTGAAGAAGATTAATTCTACATTTTACAGGCGCATTAATATCTACCTGCTTTTCATTAAAGGCTATTACTAGTTCTTCAGGACCATAGAAAGTTAACCCTTCACCCATCACTTTATGTTCAGGTGTAGAACGACGTAGTTTAGTCATATAGTAAAGACCCAAGACCATATCCTGAGATGGTACAGCAATAGGGCTACCATTTGCTGGGTTCAAGATATTATGAGAAGCAAGCATCAATAACTGACACTCTAGAATAGCCTCTGGACCTAATGGAAGGTGCACGGCCATTTGATCTCCATCAAAATCTGCGTTAAAGGCAGTACACACTAATGGGTGTAACTGGATCGCTTTACCTTCTATTAACTTAGGTTGAAACGCTTGTATACCTAGTCTGTGAAGAGTAGGCGCACGGTTTAACATAACTGGATGTCCTTTAAGAACGTTTTCCAAGATATCCCAAACCACAGGTTCTTTTTTATCAATAATTTTCTTTGCAGACTTCACCGTCTTTACAATTCCGCGCTCAATAAGCTTGCGTATTACAAAAGGCTTATAAAGCTCTGCAGCCATGTCCTTAGGAAGACCACACTCATATAATTTAAGTTCTGGTCCTACAACGATCACGGAACGAGCAGAATAATCCACACGTTTACCTAGTAAGTTCTGACGGAAACGCCCCTGTTTACCCTTTAAGGAATCAGAAAGAGATTTAAGTGGTCTGTTAGAATCTGTTTTAACAGCACTTGACTTTCTTGTGTTATCTAGTAAAGAATCTACAGACTCCTGCAGCATACGTTTCTCGTTACGCAAGATTACCTCTGGAGCTTTAATCTCCATTAACCTTTTTAAACGGTTGTTACGTATAATAACACGACGGTAAAGATCATTTAAATCTGATGTTGCAAAACGCCCACCATCAAGTGGCACAAGAGGTCTTAATTCTGGCGGTATTACAGGCACCACCTTCATAATCATCCACTCTGCTTTATTTTCTCTTAACTCGTTAGATTCTTTAAGAGCCTCTACAACTTGTAAACGCTTTAAAGCTTCAGTTTTACGTTGCTTAGAGGTTTCATTATTTGCCTTATGACGCAATTCATAAGATAAACTCTCTAAATCGATGCGCTGTAGTAAATCTATAAGACACTCAGCACCCATTTTTGCGATAAACTTATTAGGGTCAGAATCTTCAAGATATAAATTCTCTTGAGGAAGTGAATCTAAAATATTAAGATACTCTTCTTCTGTAAGGAAATCTAAATTTTGAACAGGTTCTCCATCTTCATTTTTTGCGATACCTGGTTGTATTACTACGTAGCGCTCGTAATAAATAATCATATCTAGCTTCTTAGATGGAAGCCCTAATAGATATCCTATTTTATTAGGAAGACTACGGAAATACCAAATGTGAGCCACAGGCACCACTAGATTAATATGTCCTATACGGTCACGACGTACTTTCTTTTCTGTCACCTCTACACCACATCGATCACAGACTATTCCTTTATAACGTATGCGCTTGTATTTTCCACAGGCACATTCATAATCCTTTACAGGACCAAAAATGCGCTCACAAAAAAGACCGTCACGCTCTGGTTTATGCGTACGATAGTTAATCGTCTCTGGTTTCAACACCTCACCTTTAGACTCTGCGAGAATAGATTCTGGTGATGCAAGACCGATTGAAATTTTTGAAAATTTCTTCTGGGTTGGGGCGTCTTTATATCTAGCCATAATTATGGTACTATTTTTAGTTAAAGCTGGTGGTTTTTATGGTTCCGCTTTCGCGAAAGCGCGAACACAACAACCACCGTTAAAAAATTAATCCTCGAGTCTTAAATCTAATCCTAGACCTTTCAACTCGTGCATTAATACATTAAATGATTCTGGAAGACCAGGTTCTGGCATAGGCTCACCTTTTACGATAGCCTCATAAGTCTTAGCACGTCCTATAACGTCATCAGACTTAACTGTTAAGATCTCACGCAGTGTACTAGAAGCTCCATAAGCCTCAAGTGCCCATACTTCCATCTCTCCAAAACGCTGACCTCCAAATTGTGCTTTACCACCGAGTGGCTGCTGAGTAATCAACGAGTATGGACCGATAGAACGCGCGTGCATCTTATCATCTACCATGTGACCTAATTTCAACATGTAAATCACACCTACTGTTGCAGGCTGGTCAAAACGGTCTCCTGTTCCACCATCATGTAAATAAGTATGACCGAAACGTGGAATTCCTGCCTCATCTGTATAAGCATTAATCTGATCTAGAGTTGCTCCATCAAAAATAGGTGTAGCAAAAGTTTTTCCTAACTTCTGTCCTGCCCATCCTAAAACGGTTTCATAGATCTGACCAATGTTCATACGAGAAGGTACCCCAAGTGGATTCAATACGATATCTACTGGTGTTCCATCTTCAAGGAATGGCATATCTTCCTGACGTACAATACGAGCTACAATACCTTTGTTACCGTGACGACCTGCCATTTTATCTCCTACTTTAAGTTTACGCTTTTTAGCGATGTAAACTTTAGCTAGTTTAATAATACCTGCAGGAAGTTCATCTCCTACAGAGATGGTAAATTTCTCACGGCGCAATGACCCTTGAAGATCATTTTCTTTAATTTTATAATTATGTAGTAAGTCTGCGATCATCTCGTTAGTATCCTTACTTGTAGTCCAAGTTCCAGAAACTAAGTGCGTGTAATCATCTACAGAGTGTAACATCTTAAGTGTGTATTTCTTTCCTTTAGGAAGAACTTCTTCTCCTAAATCGTTAAATACACCTTGTGAAGTTTTACCACTTACTATTTCAAATAATTTTTCAATAAGACGCTCTTGAAGATTATCAAATTTAGATTGATAAGCTTGTTCAAGCTTTGCGATATCTTCTTTATCCTGAGCTCTCTTTCTCTTATCCTTAACGGCTCTAGAGAAAAGTTTCTTATCTATTACAACTCCTCTTAATGATGGAGAGGCTTTAAGAGATGCATCTTTTACATCTCCTGCTTTATCTCCAAAGATAGCACGGAGCAGTTTCTCCTCAGGTGTAGGATCTGATTCTCCTTTAGGAGTAATTTTACCTATTAATATGTCACCAGGAACAACCTCTGCACCGATACGTATCATACCTTGCTCATCAAGATCAGCCGTAGCCTCTTCTGATACGTTAGGAATATCTGGTGTTAACTCTTCATTACCTAGTTTAGTATCTCTAACATCTAGTGAGTACTCATCTACGTGAATAGAAGTAAAGATATCTTCACGTACTACTTTTTCAGAGATTACGATCGCATCCTCAAAGTTGTACCCTTTCCATGGCATAAATGCTACTTTCATGTTACGCCCTAGTGCTAATTCTCCAGCCTCAGTCGCATAACCTTGACAAAGAACCTGACCTCTATTAACACGATCACCTTTTTTAACAATAGGTTTAAGTGTAATACTGGTACCTTGATTCGTTTTACGGAATTTAATAAGGTTATATGATGTTTCTTCTGGGTCAAAACTGATCATTTTTTCACGATCAGTTCTATCATACTTAATACTGATGCGTTGTGCATCTACATAAGTCACCTCTCCATCACCTTCAGCATTAATAAGTACACGTGAGTCTGTAGCTACTTGTCTCTCAAGACCCGTTCCTACGATAGGAGCATCTACTCTTAACAATGGTACTGCTTGACGCATCATGTTAGATCCCATCAGTGCACGGTTTGCATCATCATGTTCCAAGAATGGAATTAATGAAGCAGATATAGAGGCAATCTGGTTAGGAGCAACATCAGCATAAGCAACATCAGCAGGATCTATCACAGGGAAGTCACCTTCCATACGTGCAATAACTTTATCCTGAGCTATCTTACCTTTTTTATCAAGAGGTAAGTTAGCCTGAGCAATGTGCATTCCTTCTTCTTCTTCGGCACTCAAATAGGTAGGCTCTTCTTCTAAGTTTACAGCTCCATTTTTAACGCTTCTATATGGCGTTTCAATGAATCCCATACTATTTACCTTAGCAAAAACAGCTAAAGAAGAGATCAGACCAATATTAGGACCTTCAGGCGTTTCAATAGGACATAACCTTCCATAGTGCGTATAGTGAACATCTCGCACCTCAAAACCAGCTCTTTCACGAGAAAGACCACCAGGTCCTAGGGCTGATAAACGTCGCTTATGAGTAATCTCAGCCAGTGGATTAGTTTGATCCATGAACTGTGATAACTGGTTCGTTCCAAAGAAAGAGTTAATTACAGAAGACAAGGTCTTTGCATTAATCAAATCAATAGGAGTAAAAACTTCATTATCTCTTACGTTCATGCGCTCACGGATAGTACGCGCCATACGAGCAAGACCTACACCAAATTGTGAAGAAAGCTGTTCACCAACTGTTCTTACACGACGGTTCGATAAGTGATCTATATCATCAATCTCTGCTTTTGAGTTAATTAACTCAATTAAGTACTTAATGATGGTAATGATATCCTCCTTAGTAAGCACTTGCTTATCCATTGCGATATCAAGACCTAATTTCTTATTCATTCTATAACGACCTACTTCACCTAGGTTATAGCGTTGATCTGAGAAGAATAATTTATCAATAATACCACGCGCTGTTTCCTCATCTGGCGGCTCAGCATTACGTAGTTGTCTATATATGTGTTCTACTGCCTCCTTTTCAGAGTTAGTAGGATCCTTTTGTAATGTATTATGAATTATAGCATAATCTGCAGACTGATTATCTTCTTTATGAAGTAAAATCGTTTTTGCTTGAGACTCTAAAATCTCTTCAATATGCTCTTTTTCTAGAACCGTATCACGATCAAGAACGATCTCATTACGTTCAATGGATACCACTTCACCTGTATCTTCATCTACAAAATCTTCGTGCCAAGTTCTAAGAACACGCGCAGCGAGTTTACGCCCTAAGTACTTTTTAAGTCCTGTTTTAGAAGCTTTAACTTCCTCTGCAAGATCAAAAATCCCAAGGATATCTTTATCTCTTTCAAACCCGATAGCACGGAAAAGAGTAGTTACAGGTAATTTTTTCTTACGATCGATATAAGCGTACATTACACTATTAATATCTGTCGCAAATTCTATCCATGATCCTTTAAAAGGAATAACACGAGCAGAATAAAGTTTAGTTCCATTTGCATGGAAAGACTGACCAAAGAAAACTCCAGGTGAACGATGTAGTTGAGAAACCACAACTCGCTCAGCACCATTGATTACAAAAGTTCCTGAAGGTGTCATATAAGGGATAGTCCCTAAGTAAACATCTTGAACTATTGTCTCAAAGTCTTCATGCTCTGGGTCAGTACAGTATAGTTTAAGTCGTGACTTTAAAGGCACGCTATATGTTAGTCCTCTTTCTATACATTCCTGAATAGAATATCTAGGAGGATCTACGAAGTAATCCAGAAACTCAAGAACAAATTGATTGCGAGTATCTGTGATAGGAAAGTTTTCCATGAAGGTATTATATAAACCTTCTACTTCTCTTTTATCAGATTTTGTTTCAAGTTGAAAGAAATCCTGAAAAGATTTAATTTGGATATCTAACAGATCTGGATAATCTGCTTTAGTTGTTACCGTTGAAAAATTAATTCTCTCTGTGTTTGTTGCCAGCATCAATGCACGGTATTAAGGGTTAAAAAAAGCGTTATTAATGACGTCTCATCTTTATACGCAAAATGGTCTAAACCTGTGAGCCTCGCTCACAGGTCTAAACCGATAATGTTTAGCTAAGAAGAATTACTTCAACTCAACCTCAGCACCAGCTTCTTCTAGCTGTGCTTTAAGGGCTTCTGCCTCGTCTTTAGACACACCTTCCTTGATAGGAGACGGAGCGTTATCAACTAGGTCTTTTGCATCTTTAAGTCCAGCACCTGTAAGTTCTTTTACAAGTTTAACAACTGCTAACTTAGCACCACCTGGAGCCTTAAGGATAACATCAAATTCAGTTTGCTCATCACCACCTGCGGCATCACCACCTGCGGCTGGACCAGCCATTGCAACAGCTGCAGCTGCTGGCTCAATACCATACTCCTCTTTAAGTATGTCTGCTAGTTCATTTACTTCTTTTACAGTTAAGTTTACTAACTGCTCTGCGAAATCTTTTAAATCTGCCATTTTTCTATCGTTTAATAAAATTTATAAATAATTGTTTGCGTACTCGTTACTACTATCTTTCAGATAGGGTTTTAATTAGACCTGCTATAGTTCCTCCACTTGATTTAAGTGCTGAAACAACATTCTTAGCAGGAGACTGAAGAAGTCCAATAACTTCACCAATCATTTCTTCCTTAGACTTGATGTTACTCAATTCTTCAAATCGATCACCTACATAAATTGCTTCTTCAATGTAAGCACCTTTAAGGATAGGCTTTTCAGATTTCTTTCTAAATGTTTGAATTACTTTTGCCGGAGCATTTGCAACCTCAGACATCATAATAGAGGTATTCCCTTTTAACAATTCTGGCAATTCGCCAAAATCCTTATCTGAAGCCTCCATCGCTTTTGAAAGCAATGTATTTTTAACTACAGAAAGGGAAACATTTGCTTTAAAGCAAGCCCTTCTTAAATTAGATGTTTCTGATGCATTTAAACCTGATATGTCTGCCAAATAGATCGTTGAATTGTTACTTAACGTAGCAGTCAAATCCTGTATAACATTTGCTTTTTGTTCTCTTGTCATGGTCTAGATTTTTTAGTCGTCTGCAAAACGTTTAGCATCAATAGCGATTCCAGGACTCATAGTACTGGACATAAATATACTTTTGATGTATACTCCTTTTGACGTTGTAGGTTTCAATTTAACTAAGGTGTTAATCAATTCTCTTGCGTTACCAGCAATTTTTTCAGCATCAAAAGACGCCTTACCGATAGCCGCATGTATTATACCAGTCTTATCAACTTTAAAGTCAATCTTACCAGCCTTCACATCAGAAACAGCCTTTGCGACATCCATAGTCACTGTTCCTGTCTTAGGGTTAGGCATTAATCCTCTAGGTCCTAATACACGACCTAATGGACCTAATTTACCCATTACACTAGGCATAGTGATGATCACATCAACATCTGTCCAGCCTCCTTTAATCTTATCTAAATATTCATCAAGACCTACAAAATCAGCTCCAGCTGCAGTTGCTTCTGCTTCCTTATCTGGAGTTACTAATGCAAGAACCTTAACGTCTTTACCTGTACCGTGAGGTAATGTAACTACACCTCTAACCATTTGGTTAGCTTTACGTGGATCTACATTTAATCTCACAGCAAGATCTACAGACGCATCAAACTTAACGTTTGTAACATCTTTCACCAATTTAGAAGCATCAGCAAGGGTATAGAATTGCGTGCTATCCACTTTTGCGTGAGCTTCTTTTTGTTTCTTTGTTAATTTTGCCATTGTTACCTTTTTTTAAGCAGGAGCTTCCCCACCTTTTACGTTAACACCCATCGATCTAGCAGTTCCAGCTACCATTCTCATAGCACTATCTACTGTAAATGCATTAAGGTCAGGCATCTTATCCTCAGCGATCAATCTGATTTGATCCCATGAAATAGTTCCTACTTTCTTACGATTTGGTTCTCCACTTCCACCTTTCAACTTAACTGCCTCAAGGATTTGAACTGCTGCAGGAGGTGTTTTAATGACAAAATCAAATGATTTGTCCTTATAAACCGTGATCGCTACTGGTAATACTTTACCAGGCTTATCCTGTGTTCTAGCATTAAACTGCTTACAGAACTCCATGATATTCACACCAGCTGCACCTAATGCAGGTCCTACAGGCGGAGATGGATTTGCTGCACCACCTCTAACTTGTAACTTTACAACCTTAGATACTTCTTTAGCCATTATTAAAAATTTTCAATTTATACGATAACCGCAAAGTGGAAGCCTTTTGGTCATCTAAAAACGCAACATTTATACTTTTTCTACTTGCATATAGCTCAACTCCAATGGAGTCTTACGACCAAATATTTTCACCATCACTTCAAGCTTACGCTTTTCCTCATTCACCTTTTCAATCGTACCATTAAAACCATTAAACGGACCATCTACAACCTTAATAGTTTCTCCCATTTTAAATGGTATTGCTATATTATCAACTTGCTCTGCTAGCTCATCAACTTTACCTAGCATTCTATTAACTTCACTTTTTCTCAATGGAACAGGATCTCCTCCTTTAGTTTCACCTAAGAAACCTATAACACCATTCACAGACTTAATAACATGAGGAACCTCACCTTCAAGCCTAGCCTGAACCATAATATAACCAGGGAAATATACTTTTTCCTTATTGATTTTCTTTCCGTCACGTATTTGAACCACTTTCTCAGTAGGTACTAATATTTGACTTAGGTAATCCTGTAAGTTATGGTGCGCAATTTCAGACTCAATATACTCCTTAATCTTGTTCTCCTGACCACTTACAGATCTTACCACATACCAATGCATCACTTCATTATTATCAACTGCCATAGCGTGGTTTTATCCTTTAATCCAAGAAAAATATTGCGTAATCACATTACTGAATGCCGAATCAATTCCCCAAATAATAAGGGCAAATATTACTGAAAAAACCGCTACAGTGACTGTTAACTTTTGCGCCTCGGCCCATGATGGCCAAGAAACATGGTTTGTCAATTCACTATACGACTCCTTTACATAACTCACTAATCCCATAATTAGAATACTATTATCGAGGAACATTCCTCATTTAAAATAACCTTGAGCAAACTCAACATTGCACGGGTTGAGAGGCTCGAACTCCCGACACCTGGTTTTGGAGACCAGTGCTCTACCAACTGAGCTAAACCCGTATTTACTAAGAAACAATTCTTAATAAAGGGAAAGTATCCTATCTAGAAAAGATAGGATACTTAAAATATTTTATTCTAGAAAAATTAATCTAAAATTTCAGTTACCTGACCTGCACCTACAGTTCTACCACCTTCACGGATCGCAAAACGAAGACCTAGGTTCAACGCGATAGGTTGAATTAAATCAACTGTAATAGTCAAGTTATCACCTGGCATTACCATCTCAACACCATCAGGTAAAGCGATGTTACCAGTTACATCAGTTGTTCGTACGTAAAACTGAGGACGGTAGTTATTATGGAATGGAGTGTGACGGCCACCTTCTTCTTTCTTAAGGATATAAACCTCAGCCTTAAACTTAGCGTGTGGAGTTACAGATCCAGGAGCAGTAATAACCATACCACGTGAGATTTGAGACTTCTCAATACCTCTCAAAAGGATACCAGCATTATCTCCAGCTTCTCCTCTATCAAGAATCTGACGGAACATTTCAATACCAGTAATAGTAGAAGTTAATTTCTCAGCCCCCATACCGATGATTTCAACAGGATCTCCAGTGTTAGCAACACCAGTCTCAATACGACCAGTTGCTACAGTTCCACGACCCGTAATAGAAAATACATCCTCGATAGGCATCAAGAAAGGCTTATCCATATCACGAACTGGCTCTTCAATCCATGCATCTACTGCTTCCATCAATTCTAAAACAGTGTTTACCCATTTTTCCTCACCGTTCAATGCACCAAGTGCAGAACCAGAAACAACAGGACCATTATCACCATCATATTCATAGAAAGAAAGTAAGTCACGAACTTCCATATCAACTAACTCAAGAAGCTCTTCATCATCTACCATATCCACTTTATTAAGGAATACAACAATACGAGGAATACCTACCTGACGACCTAAAAGAATGTGTTCACGCGTCTGTGGCATAGGACCATCAGTTGCAGCAACCACAAGAATAGCACCATCCATTTGAGCAGCACCAGTAACCATGTTTTTTACATAATCGGCGTGACCAGGACAATCTACGTGTGCATAGTGTCTGTTTTGAGTTTGATATTCTACGTGTGATGAGTTAATTGTAATACCACGCTCTTTTTCTTCAGGAGCGTTATCAATTTGATCAAAAGCAGATGCTTCTGAATAACCCTTGTCAGCCAAAACTTTTGTAATAGCAGCAGTAAGTGTAGTTTTTCCGTGGTCAACATGACCAATTGTTCCTACGTTTAGGTGGGGTTTCGAACGATCGTACGTTTCTTTAGCCATAATTTATAATCTTAATTTATATTAGTGTTCAATTCCAAATACCAACAAGGAAAACCAAATCAGCATATACTAGTACTGGCCTCAACTGGAGACCTTTTTTTCTTATGAGCCAATGACGAGATTTGAACTCGTGACCTCTTCCTTACCAAGGAAACGCTCTACCCCTGAGCTACACCGGCGGTTAAACCATTATAGTTTTAAGGAACAGAGTTGACCTTAAAAAATATGCGCTACTCGCACACTTCAAATACTTTAGAGCGAGAGACCGGGTTCGAACCGGCGACATTCAGCTTGGAAGGCTGACGCTCTACCAACTGAGCTACTCTCGCATTTTGAAACAAATAAATTGCTTACTGGTAATCAATATTTCAAATAATCTCAACTAGAGATCATATTTCGTGGGGAGAGCAGGATTCGAACCTGCGAAGGTTTCCCAACGGAGTTACAGTCCGTCCTCGTTGGCCGCTTGAGTATCTCCCCAATAAGTCAATGAAGACTTAATATTTTAAAGAGCCGATGGAGGGACTCGAACCCACGACCTGCTGATTACAAATCAGCTGCTCTAGCCAGCTGAGCTACATCGGCTTTTAACCATTTTCTACTTGCGTAAAAAACACCGCTATTTCTAACGGAGTGCAAATGTAAGCGTATTTTTTAATTTGCAAAATGTTTTTTAAAAAAAATTAATGTGAATTTTGTTTTTCTTTTCTTTTTTTCAACTGACGTTCTAAAGCGTCAGCACATTCATCGATACATTGCTCAAAAGATTTACAGGTTTTACTGGCCATTAAGTCCTCTCCAGGCACAAATAACCGCACCTCTATAATTTTATTTTCTGGTGCCGATGTTTTCTGAACTTTCAAATAAACATCAGCATTAATAATCTTACTGTAAAAATGCTCTAATTTATCTAGTCTTTCTTGAATGAATTCAATCAGTTTAACGTCTGCGTTAAAATTAACAGACTGTACATTTAGCTTCATAACCTTTCTATTTTAATTAATTTTTCTTTGATCGCGGATGCGCGCTTTTATAAACTCCTTTTAACATAGCCATACTAGAATGAGTGTAAACTTGGGTAGAAGCGAGACTGGAATGCCCTAATAACTCTTTAACCACATTTAGATCAGCTCCTTCATCGATAAGATGTGTTGCAAAAGAATGTCTTAGAATATGCGGACTCGTTTTTACCTTTTTAGATACGTTACTAAAGTACGATTTAATAATCCTATAAACAAGACCTGGATAGAGTTTAGCCCCTTTTTTAGTAAGAAAGAATTCATCACATCCACTCACGTTAAACTCAGCCCTTAATAAGATATACTCCTCCACGCGCCTTTCAACACTAGATAACATGGGTATTATGCGCTCTTTATTACGTTTACCTAGTACTTTAATAGTTTTACTAGAAACATTAAAATCATCTAACTTAAGGTTAATTAACTCAGCACGCCTTATTCCAGTAGCATAAAAAAGTTCAATGATCAATACATCTCTCAAACTTTCAAAATCACTTGAATCATAGTTTGAATTTAATATAGCCTCTACTTCGCTTTTAGAAAAAGGGATCTGAATCTTAGAAGACACTTTCAAACTCTTGTGCTGAGCTAGCGGATGATGATCTAATTGCTCTGTAATCAACAGGTACTTATAAAAACTCTTTACAGCTGCCATCTTACGATTAACCGTACGAGAAGACAGATGTTCATCAAGCAAAGCGCTCAACCAGGTCCTTATAAGTGGATAAGTAGCATCTTTAATTCCTAGACTGTACTCTTCTTGTAGATAATCTTCTAACTGCTGTAAATCTTTCTTATAAGCAATAACCGTGTGTTGAGAATATTTTTTCTCAAAACTTAAATAATCTAAATAGGAATTAAAGGACATAAAAAAAACGCTAGAAAGTAAAATTAAGAATTTTACCACTAGCGGTCTTTATTAATTTAAGAAATACTAGATATTCTCTGCATCTCTTAAGCCTTGTATGTAGGCTGCTTTGATATTTTGTGCACGCTTTGCAACAGACGGCTTAGTAAACTGCTGTCTTCTACGTAGCTCGCGCATTTTCCCTGTACGATCAAATTTTCTTTTGAAACGCTTTAGAGCTCTATCGATATTTTCTCCGTCTTTAACTGGTATTATTAACATAGTGTCATCACCTCCTTTCTTTGGGATGGCAAAAGTACATTTTTATTTATAAATAGAAGTTATTTTTTTTACGCTTTCGCGAAAGCGGCATAAAACAGCTCTAATTACTTTGCAGCAGGTTTATAATCTTTACCATCCATGACCATCTTAGCAATGATCTCTCGCATAATCTCACTAGTTCCACCACCTATAGGACCTAAACGACTATCGCGCCACATTCTAGCTAATGGATACTCTTCTATATAGCCGTAGCCGCCTAGATATTGTAAACATTTATAAATCACCTCATCGGCAATTTTTGTGGAGACTAGTTTAGACATGCTTGCCTCTTTTACTGGATACAATCCTTTATCAAGTTGCTCAGAAATGGAATAATTAAAGTTTTTTGCCATTTCTACCTCACTATACATGTCTGCCATACCGTGACGCAGTGCTTGAAACTTATCGATAGTGGTACCGAAGGCCGTGCGCTCTTTCATATATTGAGCTGTGTACTCAAGAGCATACTCTGCTCTAGCGTGAGCATTAATTCCCATAATTAAACGTTCAAGAGCAAAGTGCTGCATGATATAAGGAAAACCTTTTCCCTCTTCACCCATTAGATTCTCTGCTGGAATGCGCACGTTATCAAACCCTATCTCACCAGTATCACTTGCTCTCCATCCTAATTTATTGAGTTTAGTTGCACTTATTCCTGGTGTATCTCGATCCATAACAAAAATAGAAATCCCACGACCTTTTGCATCAGGATCTGTTTTTGCGGCAATGACAAGATAGTCGCTATACACTCCATTTGTGATAAAAGTTTTAGAACCGTTAATCACATAGTGGTCACCATCTTTTACAGCGGTAGTTCTCATGCCTGCCACATCACTACCACCGAAGGGTTCAGTAATCCCTAAACAACCTATCTTTTCTCCTGTAAGTGTAGGAACTAAATATTCTTGTTTAATACGCTCATCTCCTTCTTTTAGAAGATGCTGAGCTCCTAAAAAGGCTTGTACCCACATAGCGGCAGCAAAACCTCCAGAGTTAATACGTTGCATTTCTTCTAGAAAAATAACGGTATAAAAGAAGTCTAAATCTAAACCTCCATACTGTTCTGGATAATAAAGAGCAAAATATCCCATCTCGCCCATTTTCTGGAAAATCTCGCGGTCTATCTGACCGGTTTCTTCCCATCGCTCGATATGTGGTACTGCTTCTTTATTAAGAAAATCTCTAAAACTCTGTCTGAAGACGTTATGTTCTTCAGTAAAATATTTTGAATACATATAATGTAATTAAACTTGTGATTTAGTCGAGTGTCAAATATAGCTGAATTAGCTCTAATTTCTCTTCAGGAAACCTAGAGGTTAACACAACTTTATCCCAGTTTGCAAAGCCGTCACGTAAGGTGCGCTGTTTTATCAACTGATCCACTAAGTAGTCGTTAAAATATGGAATGGTTAACAGTTCATCCCTAGTTGCAGTGTTAAGCGCCATTTTCTGAAAACCCTTAGGTTTAGTGACGTAAAAGTGCTTTTTAACCTGTATCATTGTGGAGTCAGTAAGGCCATAAACTCCTCGTACTTGCTTGATATGAATAAAACCGTTGAGAAACTCACGCTCTTTTATAATTCTACCTGACAGCGCTGGCCCTATTCCATAAACCGCTTTTAACTCATCCTGACTTGCCGAATTGATATCTTTTGCCACCACTTTACGATCTTTAAAAGGGACAAAGGTTTTCTGCTTTTTAGGATTTGTAACCCATTCTGGAAACTTGAAGTATGGACTTATACTATCTAGCCATTGATCTGTTACTCCAGTTACTTTTTGAAAGTCTTGCTTTGAATTAATCCATTTATCGCTTTCGCGAAAGCGATGTAAACGAGCTAACTCCTCTTCACTTAATCCTAGTGCATAACCACGATAATCTGTGATATAGTTAGGATTAAACGGGTAGATTTTATTCCTCTTTTGAGAAGCTACTAACTTGAGTGAGTCTATTTGAGATTGAAATACACTTACATCTTCTACCACTAACTTTTCCAAAGGCCTCGTTACCGCATAAGCATAAACCGCAAAGGAAATGACGAGCAAAATAAGTAATACAAAAATCCCTCTTTGTTGTTTACGGTTAAACAAAAAGAGGGATTTGAAACTCATATCTAAAGTTGCTTAAACTTCATTACTTAAATCTTCAGCACCATCGTCTATGGCTTCTTTTTTTACTGAAATAGCTTTGTTATACTTATTTAATTCTTTCCTAACTACAGGAGTTAATAAAATAACACCTATAATATTAGGAACTACCATTGCAAATATCATAGCGTCTGAAAAGTCTATTACAGCTCCTAAACTTATAGAAGCACCTACTACTACAAATAAAAGGAACAATATCTTGTAAACCATATCTGTAATAGGTCCTCTACCAAAAAGGAACTTCCATCCTTGCATACCATAGTAAGACCAAGATATCATAGTAGAAAAGGCAAATAAGATTACCGCAATAGTTAATACAATAGAGAAATGTGGTATTACTGTGTCAAATGCTGTAGCTGTGATCTCCACACCTTCTTTTATTTCCACACCATACTCCATAAATCCACCATCAAAGTTTGTAATAATAATAACTAATGCAGTCATAGTACATATAATAACGGTATCTACAAAAGGCTCTAATAAAGCAACGATCCCTTCACTAGCTGGATACTTAGTACGCACTGCACTATGAGCAATGGCAGCACTACCTACACCAGCCTCATTTGAAAAAGCACCACGTCTTATCCCTTGAATCATAACACCTATAAAACCACCTAGTCCAGCCTCTGGTGAAAATGCACCACTAAAAATAGCTCCAAACGCATCATCAATAAGGCTAAAGTTTGCAAACAAGATAATCAATGATGCTAGAACGTAAATTCCAGCCATGAACGGCACAATCTTCTCAGTTACTGATGCAATTCTTTTAATCCCTCCTATAATTACAACAGCTACTAAAACCGCCATTACTATTCCAAAATACATTCCTGTATTATCACCAGTAAGTTCAAATAACTTAGTAAACTGTGCAGCTGCCTGATTAGCCTGAAACATATTACCGCCACCGAAAGAACCACCGATTACAAAGATTGCAAACAGCACAGCCAGCACTTTTCCTAAGCCACCAGCGCCTTTCTCTTTAAGACCTTTAGTTAAGTAATACATAGGACCTCCATAAACAGTTCCATCTTCTCCTACGTCACGGTACTTTACACCTAGTGTACATTCAGCAAATTTAGAAGCCATACCTAGTAAACCGGCAATAATCATCCAGAATGTAGCTCCAGGACCACCTATAGATAAGGCTACTGCAACTCCTGCGATATTCCCTAATCCTACTGTGGCAGACAAGGCTGCTGTTAATGCCTGAAAGTGAGAAACCTCACCATCAGCACTTTCATCTCTTATGGTTTCAAAAACATCACCACCAGGTGTTTGATCACCATAAAGCGCATCTACTCCATGTTTCTCAATATCTTCATACTTTCCTTGAACTACTCTTATGGCTTTTCTAAAACCGGTTACATTAATAAATTTAAAGTAAAAAGTGAAATAGATAGCTCCACCTATAAGTACAAAAAGAACCCAAGGTATTTTAACTGTATCTGTAAAAGGAATTTCATAAAAAATTAATTCAACAAACCATCCAGTCCAACTTTTAAATTTCTCATCGATTAGATCTGAAGTACTTCGTTCCTGCGCAAATGTCATTAACGGTAAAAGGAAGACCAGCATCGATAAACACACTTTGTAGATACGTTTCATTCTATTTTGATTTAATTTTTGGTTAAGTCAGCAAGATGCATAAAAATCTTGCCTTTTAAAAATTTTAAAGGGACTTATATGACCTCATTGTTAATTCTATAGACCTTTTGGAGGTTTTGGATTTGCTGAGTGTTTCCTACTACTATGATTTTAGAACCTTTAGTAAGCATCATTTTAGGGTCAGGATTTACAGTATAATCTCCTTCTGGAGATTTATACCCTATTATGGTACAACCCGTTATTTGTCTCAAGTTTAAATCTATTATGGAGCAGCCTCGATCATCATCAAACATTTGTTCAAAAGATACTTGCTCTAGATTTACTCCATCATCACCTCCATAACTTAGATTATCCCAGAACTCTACTAAGTCTGGACTTACAATAAGTGACGCCATGTGTTCTCCACCTATTTTATCAGGTAGTATGACATTATTTGCCCCAGCAAACTTTAACTTTTTATAACTCGTTTCTTCACTTGCACGTGAAATAATTTTTAACTCACTATTTAATTGACGAGCACTTAATACCGTAAAAAGGTTATCTGTATCATCAGGAAGTGCGGTTATTAAGGTGGCAGCTCTTTCTATTCCCGCTTTTAAGAGCACTTCATCTTCATTAGCATTTCCTCTTAAAAAAAGGTCTTCATCAAGATTACAATCATCTATAACCTGCTGGTCTTTTTCTATGATAATAAATTCCCTATGATAATCTATGAGCTTCTCAACAGCTTCTCTTCCATTGCGGCCATAGCCACAAACTATAATATGATTCTCCATGTGGTCTATATTCTTTTGTTTTCTTTTTTCTCTTAACTCTTTAATTGAAGTGCGAGATATTAAATATTCTGAAATCACCGTTACCGCATAACCTACTATAACCACACTACATAATATAAGGAAGATGATAAATAACTTTGCAGTATCTGAAGGCATCTCAACCTCTCTATAGCCTACAGTAGTAATAGTAATAACAGTCATGTAAAGCGCATCTACCCAAGACAGCTCCATGGTAATTTTAAACCCTACTACTCCTATTATTAAAATAGTTAATAGTAAAAATATAGCTACGGTAATTTTAGAACGCACTGGATATAACTTTTAAAGATCAAAAACAGAGTTGCGCTTTACATAAAGCATGTCTTTTATTTTTAACCAAAAAGCAATGATTAAATAAACCCCAAAACCAACTCCTAAGGTCGCAAACGTAAAGTAAATAAATGTTATGCGCACATTACGGGCACGCATACCTAAACGATCTGCTATACGGCTAGAGACATAAAAGCCATACTTCTCCATATAATGTCTTACACCTGTAACTATTCCCATGGGGTAAATTTAATCATTAGAGTTTAATATAGACACTTCACTAGGACTTATCTCGCAGCAAAGAAACGCCTATATCACAAGTTAAACATTTATTCACATCACAATAATGAGGCTTTAACTGTAAAACCGCTTGTGATTCTAGTGCGTTTTTAACTCCGCTTAACTTTTTAAAACCATCTACTATAGTATTAGACTCTGCCTTGAGAGCATACATAATTTCCAGTAGTTCTTCAGTTTTATCTTTTCCTGTGAACTGTGCATGTGTAAATTTTAATGGCACGATACAATTTATGATTACTAAATCTATAAAGGCTGGTGTGAGTGTCTTTTCTCTACACTTAGTCTCTTTATCAAACACGTGGTGCGTTTCCCAGTACTTAGAGGCTTTTACTTGAAATAATTCTTGAATTTCGTCTCGAGTTTTTGCCAGCAATATCGCTCCAAATAAATGCGGATTCCTATGATACAACATCGCTAGTTGTGATATACGTATGGTAGGATAATTTGCAGGTCGCAGCCTGAAAAACTTCATAGGTGTATGAGCAGGATGTAGTTGAAATTTTGCTTTCGCAAAAGCGTACTCTTCAACAAGCTGTGCATAATACCTATCATTTCTAGGCTCATCTAGCAATCCTGCCTGCCCTAATAAAACAGATTCTAGTTGAAATGCATCTTTTGCGAGTTTGCGCACCGTTGCAGAATCCATACTTTGAGAAAGTTGTTCAAAAGCATCACTGTTCACCTTAGTCCCAAAACTCCTGCTCAACAACTGGAAAAAAGTCGCTTCCCAATCATTTTGTGTTTTTTCTAAAATGGTTTTTATATAATCACTGCGTTTTTCTAGACGTTCAAAAAACAACTTTTCAAACCATTGTGCCTTTTTAAATTCATCAACTATGGTAAAGTCATTCTCACAATTAATAAACTGCTCATTCTTTATGGCAAACAGTTTTTGATAACGTTGCACCAGACTAGGAGCAACATATTTACTCACTTCCAGTACTGGAATAGGAACCTCATCACGTCTATTAATCTCTGCATCATGAA
>NZ_CBFIBE010000033.1:0-22412 GCF_965660805.1 Nonlabens sp.
AAAGGCAGTAATGTCATAGCCGAGTGATACTAATTACCCGTAAGCTTAGGTATTCTATCCTTTAGCTTTTGTATTTTATATTTATTATTATCGTTTTATTTTCAATATGTCAACTTATACAGTTGACAAAAGTCAGCTGAACCATTAAGGTGGTTATAGCGATGGGGCTCACCTCTTACCATTCCGAACAGAGAAGTTAAGCCCATTTGCGCAGATGGTACTGCTATTTTGTGGGAGAGTATGTCGCCGCCTTCTTTTAAGTCCTTTCTATTCATTTGGAAAGGACTTTTTTTGTTTAACATGTTTTGTAGCAAGATTTTATGTTTGTTGGGCTCTTTTATTTATACTATAATCGTATGCATCACGAGCTTCTGCTAATGGTTTATTGGTAAAGATTTGATGTTTTAAGGGATTCTAAGCTCTTTATACATGCTTTTAGTTCTATTGTTTATATTTCTTACATTTTAAATTACGTTAATGATATGTAGACAAAAGCTATTTATGTAACATGTAAATTTCAATGCCCGATAACACATTTTTATTCTATTGGTAGTAGCTAATTTATTTGAATCCTTGTTAATTTATTTTTGTTTAATCTATGTCTATTATCCTGACGCATGGGAGCAAAGCTTAAATGATCAATTAATTGATGGCATTTTCTATCCATGAATAGAGTGATTGTTTTTGTTCTTTTCAGCCTTTTTTAATTTTTAATAAGAATAATTATCGTTATATTATTAAAATAAAATCGGCTTGGGTTATGACCCAAGCCGATTTTAATACTTACACAGATAGTGAGTTACCAAGTTCTAATTAATTCATTGTTGATTTGGTATAATGAGAACTAATCTTTAAGTAAATCTCTGGAAATTACTATCTTTTGTATCTCTGAGGTTCCTTCGTAAATTTGTGTGATTTTTGCATCACGCATTAATCGTTCTACATGGTATTCTTTTACATAACCGTTTCCACCATGAATTTGAACAGCTTCAACTGTAGCGTCCATAGCAGTTTGTGAGGCAAATAGTTTTGCTGAACATCCTGCGACATTATAATCTGCACCATTATCTTTCAGGTATGCAGCATGCATGATTAAATGTCTAGAAGCATCAATATTAACTTTCATATCTGCGAGTTTAAATGCGATGGCCTGGTGATTACATATTTCAGTGCCAAATGCTTTCCTTTGTTTACTATAATCTCGCGCTAGTTCAAAAGCACCACTTGCAATACCTAAGGCTTGAGCAGCAATCCCTATTCTACCACCTGCTAAGGTTTTCATTGCAAACTTAAATCCGAAACCATCTTCGCCAATTCTATTTTCTTTTGGGACCTTGACATCATTAAAGTTTAAGGAATGCGTATCACTACCTCTTATACCTAGTTTATCCTCTTTAGGACCTATCTCAAAACCTTCCCATGTTTTTTCTACTATAAAAGCATTAATTCCTTTATGTCCCTTTTCTTTATCTGTTTGTGCAATTACGAGGTAGTAATCTGCACTGCTACCATTTGTTATCCAGTTCTTAGTTCCATTTAGGAGATAGTGATCGCCCATGTCTATAGCTGTGGTGCGCTGTGATGTAGCATCGCTTCCAGCCTCAGGTTCACTTAAACAAAAAGCGCCTATAGATGCTCCACTAGCAAGTTTTGTAAGGTACTTTTCTTTTTGAGTTTCACTTGCGTATGTTTCTAACCCATAACATACCAGGGAATTGTTAACAGATACAATCACACTGGCACTAGCATCGATTTTTGAAAGTTCCTCCATTACAAGTGCGTAGCTTATAGTGTCCATTCCGCCGCCGCCATATTTAGGATCTACCATCATTCCTAGGAAACCTAAGTCTCCCATTTTCTTAATGAGTTCTTTAGGAAAGTGCTGTTCTTTATCTCTTTCAATTACTCCGGGAAGTAACTCTGTGCGGGCAAAATCTCTCGCCGCGTCGCGTATCATTAAATGTTCTTCTGTTAAACTAAAATCCATGTATTTGTGATATGATTAATACTTCATTTACATTTGCAAATCTAAGCTTATTTAAGGGTAATTTCAACACATTAACTCTATGAACCATCAGTACTATAACGTTATCGGGATTATGTCTGGTACATCCTTAGATGCTATTGATATTGCATACCTCCGTTTAGTACGAAATCATCATTGGAGCTTTCAATTTTTAAAGACAAAATCTGTAGCTTATTCTCCACGCTGGAAAAAGAAATTACGAGATGCTTTTCTGTTAAATGATGGGGAGTTGCAGCAATTAAACTCTGATTACACTTTTTATTTGGGTAATCAAATAAAACTGTTTATTGAAAATGAGAAACTGAAAGATGTGCTAGCTGTTTGTAGTCATGGTCACACGGTTTTTCATAAACCAGAATTGAATTATACGCTACAGATCGGTAATCTTCCTGAAATAGCTAAGATTATTGGTGTCAGAACCGTTTGTGACTTTAGGGTTCAAGATGTTATGTTAGGTGGTCAAGGAGCACCACTGGTGCCTATAGGAGATCAGTTGTTGTTTGCTCAGTATGATTATTGTTTAAACCTTGGAGGTTTTGCAAATATTTCCTCAGATGTGAACGGGATACGTGTCGCTTACGATATTGCCCCTGTGAATGTGGTGCTAAATCATTTTGCAAATTTATTAGGAGCAGATTATGATGATAAAGGCGCTTTCGCGAAAGCGGGAAACATTAATTCAACAGTTCTTAATCAGCTTAATAACTTAGATTTTTACAATCTTAAAGCGCCTAAATCTCTCGGTATAGAATGGGTAAATACATATATCTGGAGTGTTTTAGCAACTATTAATGAACCGTATGACGCACTTGCAACCTATACAGAACATGTAGCCATACAAATAGCCCGTTGTTTAAAAATGTATTCAAAGGTTCTGGTCACCGGCGGCGGCGCTTATAACGAGCATTTAATTAATAGAATAAAATTTCATGGTAAAGTGGAGTTGATTATTCCACAACCAGAATTAGTAGAGTACAAAGAGGCTCTTATTTTTGCTTTGCTAGGTGTGTTAAGGTTGAGGAATGAGAATAATTGCCTAGCCTCTGTTACTGGAGCCTCAAAAGATCATTCTAGTGGTGATATTTATCTCCCATAAGAAATTGTAAAATACTGCAATAGTGGACTTGTGTTTTTTATATTTGTCTACTATAAATTTGATACCTGAATATGAAGGAACTTTTAAAGCGCTATGAAAACGCTGAACCTGAAATAGTTTTTCACTGGAACGATCCTGAGACTGATGCTCAAGGTTGGACTGTTATTAATAGCCTTAGAGGTGGCGCTGCTGGTGGTGGAACACGTATGAGAGTAGGATTAGATAAGAATGAAGTCCTTTCACTTGCTAAAACCATGGAAATTAAATTCACGGTTTCTGGCCCAGCAATAGGTGGTGCAAAAAGTGGTATCAACTTTGACCCTAAAGATCCGCGTAAAAAAGGTGTATTAGAGCGATGGTACAAAGCGGTTTCCCCTTTGTTAAAGAGTTACTATGGAACAGGTGGAGATTTAAATGTTGATGAGATTCATGAGGTGATTCCTATAACAGAAGATTGTGGCGTGTGGCATCCTCAAGAAGGAGTTTTTGCAGGGCATTTTTCTCCTACTGAAGCTGATAAGATTAACCGAATAGGGCAGCTGCGTCAAGGTGTTATAAAGGTTATAGAAAACCCTATATTCTCACCAGATGTTTCTAGAAAATATACCATCGCAGACATGATTACTGGATATGGTGTGGCAGAGGCTGTTAAACATTTCTATGATATTTATGGTGGAGATGTAAAAGGTAAGCGCGCTGTGGTGCAAGGTTTCGGTAATGTAGGTAGCGCTGCAGCATATTATCTCGCACAGATGGGAGCAAAAGTTGTTGGGATTATAGATCGAGTAGGTGGATTGATAAATGAAGATGGCTTTACCTTTGATGAAATCAAGGAGATGTTTCTTAACAAAGATGGTAATACCTTAAATACTCAAAATCTCATACCTTTTGAAGAAGTTAATGATAGGATATGGTCATTAAATACAGAGATATTTGCTCCATGTGCAGCTTCTAGATTAATAAGTCAGGATCAGATAGATCAAATGATTTCTTCAGGTTTAGAAGTTATTTCTTGTGGAGCAAATGTCCCATTTGCAGATAAAGAAATATTCTTCGGCTCGATCATGGAACATACTGATGAGAAAGTAAGCCTTATACCAGATTTTATCTCTAACTGTGGAATGGCTAGAGTATTTGCCTACTTCATGGAGCGTCGTGTTCAAATGACAGATGAGGCTATCTTTAATGATACCAGTATGACTATACGTAACGCCATACAAAATACTTATAATAATAACAGCTCACGTACTCAAATCAGTTCTACCGCATTTGAAATCGCATTAAAACAACTCGTATAATGTTTAAATCATTTTTAGGGAATAGTCCGACCTGGTTCAAGTCTACTATTCTGGCTTTTTTAGTTATTAATACCGCAGCATACTTTATTCTTGACGGCACAGTAATGGGATGGATTTTTATAGCAGAGTTTATCTTCTGTCTCGCCATGGCATTAAAATGTTACCCATTACAGTCTGGTGGATTACTTGCTATACAAGTACTAGCCCTAGGTTTAACAAGTCCTGGCGGACCTGGAGTGGAACATGGAGTTTATTTTGAGGTTTCTCAAAACTTAGAAGTTATTCTGTTACTCATTTTTATGGTGGCAGGAATCTATTTCATGAAGCCATTGCTCATGTACATTTTTGTAAAACTCTTTACAAAAGTGAAGTCTAAACTTGTCTTATCTTTATTTTTTGTGGTCATAAGCGCTGTGTTATCTGCGTTTCTAGATGCGCTTACTGTAACTGCTGTGCTTATAAGTGTAGGTTTAGGGTTTTATAATGTGTATCATAAGATTCATTCTAGTGATTTAGATTTAGATCAGGATGATACCTTAGATAGAGATCAGTTAAGTGGTGAAACACTAGAGCAGTTCCGTGCCTTTTTGAGGAGTTTAGTTATGCATGGTGTGGTAGGAACAGCTTTAGGAGGTGTTTGTACGATTGTAGGAGAACCTCAAAACCTATTGATAGGTTCTAAAATGAAATGGGAATTTGTGGAGTTCTTTTTGAAAATGGCACCTATAACCATTCCAGTTCTCTTTGCAGGGTTACTGACTACCGTACTGTTAGAAACTACTAAAATATTTGGTTTTGGCCAGAAAATGCCTCCAGTAGTCCGTCAGATTATTGAAGGATGGATGGAGAAACGTGATGCTGAACGCACAGAAAAAGAAAAATATGCTCTAGTAGTGCAAGCAGTTTCTGCAATATTACTTATTGCTGGTTTAGCCTTACACATTGCACCAGTAGGTTTTATAGGCTTAGGATTAATAGTTCTTCAGACAGCGTTTATGGGGATTATTGAAGAGCATTCTTTAGGTAAAGCATTTGAAGAGGCGTTACCGTTTACGGGTCTTCTAGTGGTATTTTTTGTGATAGTAGCTATGATCCATGATCAGCATTTATTTAAGCCTATCATAGACTGGGCACTTCACCAGGATCCAGCAAACCAGCCTGCTATATTTTATCTCGCAAACGGTGTTTTAAGTATGATCTCAGATAACGTTTTTGTCGCGACGGTATATATAGGAGAAGTAGAGGCAGCATATACTGCTGGTAAAATTACTAAAGAGACTTATGAGCACCTTGCCATTGCGATTAATACAGGAACTAACTTGCCAAGTGTGGCCACTCCTAATGGGCAAGCTGCATTTTTGTTTTTATTGACATCTTCCCTGGCGCCAGTTATTAATTTATCCTACGGTAAAATGGCAAAAATGGCTTTTCCTTACACGATTGTCCTGACCATAGTTGGGCTAGCCTGTGTGATGCTGTTCTTGTAATAATTCTGTAATATTGTAAAGTTATATATTTAAGCTTTCGCGAAAGCGTAAAAACATGAACCCATCACATAAACACAATCTTTGTGATACTATAAACGTTATTAAACTAACTAATTAAAATTTAATGAGCCTATTTATTCAAGAATCAGCCGAAGTGGTGTTACCAAGCACTGCAGTAGTAGATGATAAAACAGAAACTGTTTTTGATATTATTTTATCTGGAGATCCATCAGGAACGGTAATTATCGGGATTCTTATTGTGTTGCTTTTTGTGGCGTTATATATTTATTTTGAGCGCCTTTTTAAAATCAAAGGAAGCTCTAAAATAGATGATAAATTCATGCTTCAAATTAAAGATCATGTAACAAATGGTCGTATAGATGCTGCAAAAATCCTTTGTGCACAAGAGAACTCACCAGTAGCAAGATTAACCGAGAAAGGGATCAGTAGAATAGGATCACCACTAGAAGATATTAATGGTGCGATTGAAAATGCTGGTAAGTTAGAGGTTTATAAACTAGAAAAGAATGTAAGTATTCTAGCAACTATTGCTGGAGCCGCTCCTATGATAGGATTCTTAGGAACTGTGATAGGAATGGTAATCGCTTTTAGAACACTGGCCGAAAGTGAAGGAGCACCAGAAATGGGCTCGCTTGCAGAAGGTATTTATACCGCAATGACCACTACTGTGGCAGGACTTATAGTAGGGATCATCGCATATATAGGGTATAATCACTTAGTGGTTAAAACTGATAAGGTAGTACATCAAATGGAGTCTAACGCAGTAGATTTCTTAGACCTATTAAACGAACCTGCATAATATGAATTTAAGAGGTAGAAATAAAGTAAGCCCAGAGTTCTCCATGTCTTCCATGACAGACATTGTATTCTTGTTATTGGTTTTTTTCTTACTCACTTCACCTAGTATTACACCGCAAGCTCTTGATTTAGTTTTGCCTAGTGCTAGTGGACGTAGTGAAAGTAAACAGCAAGCATCAGTCAGTATTAATAAAGACGGCGCGTTTTTTGTAGATGGTGAAGAGGTAGAAGAAGAAAATCTTGAGGCTACCGTAATTAAAACTATGGAAGGTCAAGAAAAACCTACTATAATTTTAAGAGCAGATGGTGACATCGCTCTAAATAAGGCTGTAAAGGTTATGGATATTGCAAACCGCAATAAGATCAATATCATTCTAGCTGTAAAACCAGAATAATATGAGTTTTCTAGATACTAAAGAAAAGAAGAAGTCCTTTATCATTACTACTGTATTGATGAGTGTTTTTTTATTGCTTTTTGTCTTTGTATCAGTTCTGGAACCACTACCAGAAGAGGAAGAAACAGGTATAGCCATTAACTTTGGGAATACAGCAGTAGGATCTGGTCCAGTAGAACCAGCTAAGCCTACTCAATTAACACCAGAGTCTAACCCTACACCAGTAGAAACCACGCCGCAAGTGGATAATATAGCGACACAGGATATAAAAGATGCACCTGTGATAAACTCAGACCCTAACGTGACTAAGCCTGTTACTACACCAGTTAAAAAGCCGGTAGATACAAAACCACAGCCTAAACCAGACCCTAAACCAGATCAGTCTGTGCTAGATGCTTTAAATAATGTGACCGGAGCAACTCCTACAGATGGTGAAAATAATACAGGTGAAGGACCTGGAGATGGACCAGGTAATAAAGGAGATATTAACGGGAATCCTTATGCAAATACATATTACGGTGCGCCAGGTTCTGGGCAAAGTGGTCGCGGCGCAGGATTAGGTGGTAGAAAAGCACTATCTGGAAAAGGTGCAGAACCTGATTGTTTTGAGACAGGAACCGTTATTGTAGAGATTCATGTGAATCGCAGTGGTAAAGTGGTTCAGGCTATTCCAGGAAAAAAAGGAACTACTAACAGGGCTTCTTGTCTTTTAATAGCAGCAAAGAAAAGTGCTGAAACCTACAGATTTAGTCCAGCAAATAAAGCTAAGGATATACAAATAGGTTTTGTAGAAGTAATCTTTAAAGTAGGTGAGTAGTCTTGAACTATCCTCAAACACTTAAATGGCTCTTCAGCCAGTTGCCTATGTACCAGCGTGTGGGAAAGGCAGCCTATAAAGCAAATCTTGATAACACAATACTGTTAGATGATCATCTGGGGAATCCACATGAGGCGTTTAGTTCTATACATGTTGCGGGAACTAACGGTAAAGGTAGTACTTGTCACATGATAGCAAGTGTATTGCAAGAAGCAGGATATAAAGTAGGTCTTTATACCTCGCCACATTTAAAAGATTTCAGAGAACGTATTAAAATTAATGGTCAGGAAGTTTCTCAAGAGTTTGTCACTCAGTTTATAGAGAATCATAAAACCTTTTTTGAAAAGAATCATCTTTCTTTTTTTGAAATGACCGTAGGTATGGCTTTTCAGTATTTTAAAGAAGAGCAAGTAGATGTTGCCGTTATTGAAACAGGCCTGGGCGGCAGGCTGGACTCTACAAATATTGTAACACCTTTAATCTCTATCATCACTGCTATTGATATGGATCATGTCGCTATGTTAGGAAATACTTTGGTAAAAATTGCAGGAGAAAAAGCAGGTATAATAAAGGAAGGGAAACCAGTAGTTATAGGAGAACGACGTGGATGGTTGAGAAAACGCTTTCGCGAAAGCGCACTACATAAAAACGCTCCATATTATCAAGTAAACCATCGTTTAAAAGCCTTACCATCAGATTTACTAGGTAGTTATCAAAAAGATAATGCGCGTACCGCAGTGACAGCACTAGAGGTTTTAAAAAGTAACAACTATTTTAAATTTACAAAAGAACAGCTAGAATATGGGTTGCTCCATGTGGTTAAGAATACTGGATTAAGAGGTCGTTTTGAGTTGTTACAAACTGATCCTAGGGTAATAGCAGAGACGGCTCATAATCCAGCTGGTATAAAAACTCTAGTGAAACAATTAGAGAGAGAAATCTATGAGAACTTGCATATAGTCATAGGAATGGCGGCAGATAAAGATGTTAAACAAGTAATAAGCTTGTTGCCTAAAGATGCATACTACCATATTTCAAAGCCCGATGTACCTCGCGGTATGGAAGTCTCTGTTTTATCAAGTTATTTTAAAGAAATGGATTTGAGATATAAAAAATACACATCTATTCCAGTTGCTCTAAAAAGTGCTAAAAGGCTGGCGCACAAGGATGATTTAATCATCGTGACAGGAAGTGTATTTGTGGTTGCCGAGGTTATTTAATTTTTTTTAAAATAATGCTTGCAAGTTTAAAGAAAGCTTTTATATTTGCATCCGCTTTTAGGGCGCGTAGCTCAGTTGGTTCAGAGCACTTGGTTTACACCCAAGGGGTCAGGGGTTCGAATCCCTTCGCGCCCACAAAAGGTCTTCAGAAATGGAGACCTTTTTTTATTTCCATGAGTTATTATACCTACATATTATTTTCAGAACAATTAGATCGATACTACATCGGTTCAAGTCAGGACGTTGAGAGACGTTTGAAAAAGCACCTTGCGAGCAACAAAGGATTTACGGCTCGAGCTAAAGATTGGGTCATTAAATACACTGAAAAATTTCAATCCAAGAATGAAGCTCTGCAAAGAGAAAATCAAATCAAGAAATGGAAAAGCCGAGCGATGATTGAAAAATTGATCGACGCTTAGCTCAGTTGGTTCAGAGCATCCCGATTTTACATCGGGAGTGTCAGGGGTTCGAATCCCTTCGCGCCCACAGAAGGTCTTCAGAAATGAAGACCTTTTTTATTTCTACTCTTTTGTAATTCCGTATTTTTACTTTTTAAAGTATTTTCATGAAAATATTAGTAACAGGAGGATTAGGATTTATAGGTTCACATGTTGTAGTGGAACTTTTGGAGAGAGATTATGAGGTGATCGTTATCGATAACCTTTCTAATTCTTCCTTAGAGGTGTTAGAAGGTATTCATGCCATTACTGGTAAAAAACCTGAGTTTGAAAAGTTAGACTTGCGCGATAAAAGCGATGTGCAGGATTTTTTTAAAAGACATGCAGCTATTACTGGAGTGATTCATTTTGCAGCTTCAAAAGCGGTAGGAGAAAGTGTAGAGAATCCTTTATTATATTACGAGAATAATCTGAATACTCTTGTTTACTTACTTCAGGAATTACAAGACTTGCCACAAGCTCACTTTATTTTCAGTTCTTCTTGTACTGTTTATGGGCAGGCTGAGCAATTACCTATAACAGAAACAGCTCCTGTACAACCAGCAGCATCACCTTATGGAAATACCAAGCAAATAGGTGAAGAGATTATTCAAGATGTTTGCAATATAAAACCGACTTTACAGGCGATCGCACTACGTTACTTTAACCCTATAGGAGCGCATCATAGCTCGTTAATAGGAGAATTGCCTTTAGGAACACCACAAAATTTAGTGCCTTATATAACCCAAACGGCTATAGGCTTGAGAGAACAATTATCGGTTTATGGAGATGATTATCCTACCCGAGATGGAACAGCTATTAGAGATTACATTCACGTTATGGATCTGGCTACGGCACATGTTGTAGCTCTAGAACGGTTATTAAATCATAAGGCTGCCACTAACTTTGAAACTTTTAATATAGGAACTGGAACTGGTTCTACAGTACTAGAAGTGGTTCATGCTTTTGAAAAAGCTACAGGTGAATCCTTGAATTATAAAATAGTAGCACGTAGAGAAGGTGATGTTACAGCGGCTTATGCGCATACAGCACAAGCAAATGATGTGCTAGGCTGGAAAGCACAGTATTCTCTTGAAGAGTCACTGGCAAGCGCTTGGGAATGGGAAAAGAAGGTGCGTTCTAAAGAATAGTCCCTACCTGTTCATTAACCCATTCTAGGAAACGTTCATCGGCAGTGGTAAAGGCTTGTGCGGTATTACTATCTATGTCGATCTGACCTATGTTTTTACCGTTCTTAAATAGCGGTATCACCACTTCACTTTTTACATGAATACTGCAAGCGATGTAGTTGTCCTGTGCATGGACGTCATCCACTACAAAGTTTTTATTAGAAACCGCAAC
Organism: Nonlabens sp.; assembly: GCF_965660805.1. Taxonomy (GTDB): domain Bacteria; phylum Bacteroidota; class Bacteroidia; order Flavobacteriales; family Flavobacteriaceae; genus Nonlabens. The sequence goes on from NZ_CBFIBE010000033.1 coordinate 10,958, forward strand.
CTGTCCACAAATTCCCTTTCCAAAAGGGATGATGGTATGATCAGTAGGTTCACCAGCTTGCGACCATAAATGCAGTGTAGGTTCTGTCTCGTGCGCCATATAAAACCCTACCCAATCATAATAGGATACTTGATCCTGCAGCAAATCACAAATTTCTTGCATTTTTACACGGGCTTCCTGGGTTGATAGCTCAATAATCGCAGTTACTTGTTCTTTGAGAGATTCGAGTTTCATTTCTTTAGTATTAAAGTCGGTAAAATTAAGTCTATGATGTCTTTTAATAATTAACTTTGCTATAAATATTTCTTATTTTGAGTCTTTTGCGTCCATATGTACCAGTTTTTAAGTTTGTTGCTGCTTTTGGAGTTATTTATGTAGCGCTGTCCTTGATGTATTATTATTATTTGCAGCAAGATTATAGCGCACTTAATTATCCAGACCCTATCACTTCACAGGTGTCATATCAAACGCAGCAAATCCTTCTAGTTCTAGGGTATGATGCACGAATTTCTAACGTTCCAGGAAACCCGTCGGTATATATGTTTTTGAATAAACAAATAGTCTATCGTGTGATAGAAGGTTGTAATGCGGTAAGTGTGATGATCTTATTTGTTGCTTTTGTTCTCGCTTTCGCGAAAGCGTGGAAAAAAACCATACTCTTCATAACAATAGGCTTGTTGTTTATATACTTAGTAAACATTTTGAGATTAGCCGGACTGGCGGTCATTAAGCTTAACTATCCTCAATATGACTACATCTCTCATGATATTATATTTCCAGCTGTAATTTATGGTTCAGTAATTGCCTTGTGGTTATTATGGATTAAAAAGCCTAAAACAGCATGACCATAACTAGAGTTTTTTCCATTATAATGGTAGTTGCACTCTTATTTCTTATGGTAGGTGTACGACTTTTTGAAGTAGAGTTGTTTAATGATCCATTGAATAATTACTTTCATTCAGACTTTCAAAAACATCCAGTTCCTGCCTTGAATTATATTCATGTAATTGCAGGAACAAGCCTGAGGTACTTATTTAATATGGTGATTTCCTTATGGCTGCTATGGTATCTTTATAAAAAAGAGATGTTTATAAAGGCGGCGTTATGGGTGTATTTATTTGCTTTTGTAATATTAATAACCGCATTTATCTTTCTTTTACATGCAGATTCAGACCTTTTAAAAATGGCACTGTTTTATGTGAGACGTTTTTTAATCCACCCTATTTTATTATTCATAATGGTGGCTGGCTTTTATTTTTTAAATGAAAAATAACTTTAGTAACCTTATAAAGACAAATTGTTGTGAAACCTCAGTTTTATGAGCTTTCTAAAAGTTACAGTATTTTTTCTGTGACAGAAGTTCCATGGTCATCATAATACCTGTAAACACCACCTTGCGAGCCACTTTTTATGAGTTGATAACTACTGTTGTCCATATTTTGTTCTTTCATAGACTTATTTCCTAAGTAGTAGAATAAGGTAGGGAACAGGCTTACACTGCTTTTTAAATGATCTTTATAACTCTCAAATTCTGATGGTGCTTTTACGGCTAGTAAAGCCCTGAAAATAGAGCTTTTAAGTGTAGCGTCATTTATAGGTTTTTCATAACACTGTGTAGCATAGTTAAAGCCTACAAAACCGCCATGATCTGCGGCAATAATAATGATCGAGTTAGGATCCTGTTGTGTGATATGATCTATCATTTGTAACAGTTTTGTACTCGTGTGGTTAAGCTTAGAAATATAATCTTCTCGTTGTTTTATAGGGCTACTTCCTTTATAAGGTAGTCCAGGAATATGTCCTGGTTCTAAGATCTCAACAAAATAAAATTGTGGTGCATCACTAGCGCTTTGCATCATGGATTTTAGATCGCTTAAGTAATTTTTATCGAGTTTATATTTAGGCAAACTGCTGAGTTCATTTGAGCTGATGTTGATACGGTCATAAGCAACCTCTGGATGGTTAAGCAATAAATAACGATGTTGTAAAATGGCTGTAGTCTGGTAACCGTTATTTTTAAAAGTTTGTAATACGGGATTATTTCCCATAATTATTTCACGAGCATTAAACAGCTCGTTTTTTAATGTTCCTTGATCATAAAAATGATGTTGACCTGTAAATAAAGCTGCGTTTGAAGAAAGTGTAGAAGGATAGTTAGTCCGGTACTCATGATTTATGTAAAAATCACGTTGTTCTAGATCTGAATAGAAACGGTCATTATTATAATCGTAATGGATATTCTCAAGGGCTGGTTTTGCACTATATCCATCGGGTTGAATGTAATAAATATTAGGTTTTTTTTGAAACGTAATAGTTGTTAAAGGACTGGTGGTGACCCAATTTTGTTTTTGTAGTACATCAGTAAAAAAGTAAAATGCAAACTGTAAAATACTTAAAACAGTCATGAGCCCTAAGATAAGAACACCTTTTTTATAGTGCTTCCCCACAAACCAGCTGGCAACTACTGTTATGACACTTATGAGTAATAAACCTTTCCATCTCCAGCCTAGATATATGACTAGTGAAACAGTTATTGCCGTTAAGATGGTTACGGCACTAGCGTTAAAAGCATTTTTAACTCGGTCACTTTGTTTTTTAATGAGATGATTTACTAGTAACACGATCAGGCTGGGAGCTACGATCATTTGTAGGACTAAATAGGCAAATTGAGTCCATGAATTAACCAGTGTGTAGTTGTGGTGGTATAAATAACTTATAGCATAGAGTCCTGGTAAAAGTCCTACAGTCCACCAGTGGTGTTTATTACTGTTGAGATATGAAATTATGCTATTCTTCATGACGTTTCATTAAGAATAACGTGCGCTGGGTTTGCGGTAATTTTTCTCTTTTCAAAATACTGAAATGATCACCATAAACTTTTTCAAAATGGGCTAGATTATAATCGTTAAAAAGGTGTCGCGCATCTCTCTTGCTATCTAAAATAAATTGCACCCAGCTGTCTTCTCGATCAGGGAATTCTATGATTAAGTATTTACTTAACGAACTAAAAAACGCAGCACTCATCTCAAAGGGTACATTACCTGACAAGGTAATGTGATGTATAAGAGCTAGCGCCATACTTAAGTCGGGATGATATGCTTTGATACGGTTGATGAATGAACTTCTTTCTTCATTATTAAAACCTATTCCTGCCGCTGGTTGTAATAAATCTGTTACTACTGGGATGAGTCTTATTTCTTTATTTTTAATACTCTGGTTATAACAGTGGTCTATGGCGCTTTGATCTATATCGCTTACTATAACTTGCTGTGCATGCTTTAAAGATTCTATGCCAAAGGTTCCATTATTTCCACCTAGATCTACTACCTTTTTTGCGCTTACTTCTTGAGTCCAAGAGGCTATTCTATCCTTTTTAAGGTTAAAAGCAGCGTCTTCATAATTAGTTTGCTGGTAATAAGTACTCCATTCAGTATTCTCCTTTAAGGACATGTCATTAATGTGCAGTTCTAGAGACTTTAACATCTTTATTTGAGCGCTTTTAGATAAGCCTTTATGTTTAGTGTCTTTAACTAATGTTCCTGTTTCTTTATTCTCTTTTTTACCTAAAAAGTGAATGTGAGAATAAGTCGTCGCATTCAGTTTAGAGCTTAGTGGTAATAAACGTGATGCCTCTTTTAAAGGGAATCCATTTATGCGGTGCTGTAATGATTTAAGATAAAAACTTCCGTAATATTTTGCTAGTGTAAGCGGTGCAAAGAAGTTTTCATTAAATTGTTGAAGTGCCTTCCACGGTTCATGTTCTCTATAAGGTTCTATGCTTAAAGTATCTATAAAAATAGCTTTACCATTTTTAAAAGTAATGTTGAAAGCACTACCATCCTTTAGAGAAAAGCCTTTTTCAAGTAAGAACAACTGTATTCTTAAGGTAAGTTGTGCGGCATGTTTATAAGCCGTAAAAGACCATTCATAAGGATACGTGATAAAGTTTATTTGCTCAGGTTCTAAGATAACCTCAGTAGCGCTGCTCTTTATTTCTTTATGAGGTATGAGCCAGCCCTTGCGCCATAAAGCTTCATAAATGCCAGCTTTTTTAATAGCTTGATATGCTTCAAAATAAGATGGGTTAATCTGTCTTAAGTAAAGACCATCTTTCTTGAAAATAAAACCTGACGGGTCACGATAAGATGCAGGATGCCTGAGCATTATTCATCTTTTAAATCTTGTTCCTCATACATATCGTCAAAACTGGATGCGTCAGTTTTTTTACTTATACCTAGAAAACTCTTAATTTTTCCGATCACTGTTTTGTAAAAAAGCACAATCCCGGCAAACACTGCTACCGCAGCTTGGGCAATCATCATCCCTATAGATGGGTCTATATAAAGTAACACATTCATGATGGCAAGATAATCTTTTCTAAAAGAGCAATAAAAAAAACTGCCTTCATATTGAAAGGCAGTTTGTGGTATTATAGTTTTTAGGTTACGCTTTCGCGAAAGCATAACTAACGACACTATTTAGGGTCTAAAATCATTTCGATACGCTCCACAAGATCCTGTAAATGAATCTTAGAAAGTTGATCTCTATTGCGACTTGCTGCTCGCTGTGCGTCTCTTTTTAATTGTTTCAATTCTGCACGCACGATAGGACGGATGTCACTTTGTTCTACATCTATGGAGCTGCCTCCAAAACGTCTTCTAGGTTGATCATTATTCATTATAAATTCAAGGCGTTCTATATAAGCACGCTGCAAATTACGACGGTAGCGATCTATGGTCTGACCTTTAGGTAACTCGTTAAAGATTCCTTTTCTTAGATCTTGCATCATTTCTAATAATCCATATGCACTAGAACCATTAACCTCTTCATTTTCCATAAGACGAGCCATGCGGCCGAAATCTAATAGATTATTTAAAGTACGTACTTGTACTCCACGTATGCGCTCAATCGCACCATCAGACTCAAATTTATTAAAAATGTTCTGGTCTATAAGCCATTCTGGAGTTGAGAATAATTGAGTTTGTAAAAATTGCATAGCTCTGGTTTGCTTATCTCTTGAAGCGTGTTCATAAACAGCGCCTTCCTGACCATAAGCTTTATAAGTTTCTTTAACGCCACCTATGTTTCCAGCAACATGACCCATGTATCTATTGAACTGGCTTACTACTTGCCCGTACATAGTTTCTAAATCGTCAAAGTTTTCTCCTTCTTTACCCGTCCATTTTCCTAGATTAGGAACGATTCTTTTTAAGTTTTTAATACCGTATTCACTAGCTCTCATAGAATCATCTCCTAGATCTTCAGTCTGACTGGTATGATCTATAACACCAAATTGCTGGCGACCAAAACGGTACATAGGATCTCCTGCTTTATCCAGTATCCACTGATCTAATATGGCTTTTTCTTCTTCGGCAGTTTTATCAAGTATAGGTCTATAACCCCAGTTTACAGAATACTTATCATAAGGACCTATGTTAGGCATTAAAGCGACATCACCATCACCTGGTTGCGCGATATAATTAAAACGTGCATAATCCATAATAGAAGGCGCTGTTCCATATTTTTTTGTGAACTCTGGATCACGTAAGTCTTCAACCTTATAAGCAACAGAGCTACCCATGTTATGTGGTAATCCTATGGTGTGACCTACTTCATGAGAGCTCACAAAGCGTATCAAACGTCCCATTACTGCTTCGTCAAACTCAGTAGACTGAGCATCGGGATTAATGGCAGCGGTTTGTACAAAGAACCAGTTTCTTAATAATGTCATTACATTATGATACCAGTTAATGTCTGACTCAAGAATCTCACCACTACGTGGATCAGATACGTGAGGTCCATTTGCATTAGGAATAGGTGATGCTAGATAACGCACTACAGAGTAACGTACATCTTCTGGACTCCAGTCTGGATCTTCTTCCTTACTAGGTGGATCTGCAGCAATAATTGCATTTTTAAATCCAGCTGCTTCAAAAGCTACTTGCCAGTCTTCTATTCCTTGTTTGATGTATTTTCTCCATTGTTTAGGAGTTGCTGGATCGATATAATAAACGATTTGTTTTTTAGGTTCAACGAGTTCACCAGCTTTAAACTTTGCGATATCTTCATCTTTTACCTCAAGTCTCCAGCGGTCTAGGTAACGTACTGTTTTAGTTTCTTGTGCATCCAGTCCATAGTCTTGTTGACCTCTAGCAAACCATCCTACACGCTGGTCAAAGTAACGGCGCTTCATAGGTTCTTTAGGTAATAGTATCATTGAATTGCTCATCTCTAAAGAAATAGAACCTGTACTACTATTTGAAGGTGGCTGGCTAGCAAAATAGGTTTTTACGTGTCGCGATTCTATATTTAAGGGATAAGAACGTAAGGTGTCTATATAAGACCTTTTATCATCCAGACGAGTGGCTTTATAACGAGTACGAGATCTTTTAGGGAATCCTATGGACGGTACATCTTTTGAAAAGAAGTCAGTAACATCTATAACTACATTGTTGTTTAAACTGTCTTTTTTCACAGCCTTAATAGGAAACGAATAAAGAATAGGTTCAAAGTTTGAGTTCTCTACTGCCATACTAACCGGTAAAGAGTCTGCGGCTACTACTTGATGAGATACTACTCTTAGAAGAATATTGTCATTTTTACGTTGCCACCTTAAAACTTCAGTGTTTTGTTTTCCACCACCAAAACCAAGTCCTGCTGCGGTCTTAGCAATACGTGTTACCATTAACATCTCACGCTCTAATAAAGAGTCAGGAATTTCATAGTAATATTTTTGTTCAACTTGGTGAACCGTAAAGAGACCTTCATCACTTTTTGCTTTTTTAGTGATGACCTTTTCGTAAGGTTGAATACCTCCTTTTTTTGACTTTTTCTTTTGGGTACTAGCAACAGTTTTAGTACTTGTTTTTTTAGAACCACAACTTACAGTTAGTGTTCCTACAAAAAGAGCAAGTACGAGTAGTTTAATTATTCGCATTGTATATGTTTTTTTGTGGTGTTAAGATATTGTGTAAATATTAAAAATTTTCTTAATGTGACGTTAACTAACTTTCTTTTTTAAATAAAAAAAGCCACCTCATAAGAGATGGCTTTTAAGCACTTATAAAAAGAAATGATTACATCATTCCACCCATGCCGCCTGGCATTCCACCTGGCATGCCGCCACCAGCTGGTGCATCTTCTTTGATTTCTACAAGAGCACACTCAGTAGTCAGGATCATTCCTGAAACTGATGCAGCATTTTCAAGCGCTACACGAGTTACTTTTTTAGGATCTATGATTCCTGCTTTAAGCATGTCTACATAAGTATCATTTTTTGCATCATAACCTTGACTTCCTTTAGATTCTAGAATCTTAGAAATTACTACGCTTCCTTCTCCACCAGCATTTTCTACAATCGTTCTTAATGGCGCTTCTATAGCACGAGTAACGATAGAGATTCCAGTTTCCTCGTCAGCATTAACGGCTTTTAATTTGCTAAGTACTGCTTTTGCACGTACTAGAGCAACTCCACCACCAGCGACTATTCCTTCTTCTACTGCTGCACGAGTAGCATGAAGAGCGTCATCTACGCGATCTTTTTTCTCTTTCATTTCTACTTCACTTGCAGCACCTACATAAAGCACAGCAACACCACCAGCTAGTTTAGCGAGACGTTCTTGAAGTTTTTCTTTGTCATAGTCAGAGGTTGTATTCTCTATTTGAGATTTGATCTGACCTACACGTGATTGAATATCTGCAGCTTTACCGCTTCCGTTTACTACAGTAGTATTGTCTTTATTAATATCTACTTTTTCAGCAGTACCTAGCATTTCAAGAGTAGTGTTTTCAAGAGTGAAACCTCTTTCTTCAGAGATAACTGTTCCTCCTGTAAGAATAGCGATGTCTTCTAGCATTGCTTTTCTACGGTCTCCAAAACCTGGAGCTTTAACCGCTGCAATTTTAAGAGAACCTCTTAATTTATTTACAACTAGAGTTGCAAGAGCTTCACCATCTACATCCTCAGCAATGATAAGAAGTGGTTTACCAGTTTGAGCTACTGGCTCAAGAACTGGCATTAATTCTTTCATAGTAGAAATCTTCTTGTCAAATAACAAGATGTACGGATTGTCTAACTCAGTTGTCATTTTCTCAGAGTTAGTAACAAAGTATGGAGAAAGGTATCCACGGTCAAACTGCATTCCTTCTACAACATCTACATAAGTTTCAGTTCCTTTAGCCTCTTCAACAGTAATAACTCCTTCTTTACCTACTTTACCAAAAGCCTTTGCAATAAGGTCACCTACTACTTCATCGTTGTTTGCAGATATAGATGCTACTTGCTTAATCATCTCGCTAGAGTCACCTACTTTTTTAGACTGCTTATCAAGATCTGCAGTAATGGCTTCAACAGCTTTATCGATTCCGCGCTTTAAATCCATAGGATTTGCTCCAGCAGCTACGTTTTTAAGACCTTCTTTAACGATGGCTTGAGCTAGTACTGTAGCAGTAGTAGTTCCATCACCAGCTAGATCGTTAGTTCTAGAGGCAACTTCTTTAACCATTTGAGCTCCCATGTTTTCAAGCTCGTTCTCTAGCTCTATTTCTTTTGCTACAGAAACACCATCTTTAGTCACCACTGGCGCGCCAAATGATTTCCCGATGATTACATTACGTCCTTTAGGACCTAAGGTTACTTTTACAGCATTTGCTAGTGCATCTACACCACGCTTTATACCGTCTCTCGCCTCTAAATCAAATTTTATTTCTTTTGCCATTTTAGTTTTGTTTTGCAGTGCTCTATGGCACTATTAATTTTTTAATTAGTATGCTAATTTTAAAAATATTGTGTTTTTAATTTACGCTTTCGCGAAAGCGTGACCGCATTAAACGATTGCAAGAATATCATCCTCACGCATCATTAAATACTCTGCGCCATCTAGTTTTAATTCTGTGCCGCTGTATTTTCCATAAAGCACAGTGTCTCCTACTTTTACAGTCATGTCATGGTCTTTTTTTCCTTTTCCTACCGCGACTACTTTACCTTGTTGAGGTTTTTCTTTTGCGGTGTCTGGAATGTAAAGTCCTGATGCCGTTTTTTGCTCAGCTGCCATAGGCTCGATAAGCACTCTGTCTGATAAAGGTTGAATTTTTAATGCCATTATAATAGAATTTAATTGATTTAATTTGAACTGCATTCTTCCATAAGTATGCCAATTCATTTAGCATGACAAAACATCATAAAACAAAAATATCCAACCGTATTGGTTGGATATTTTGTCAGTTTGAGAGTGTAAATAGTCTTACTCGCCCTCTACAGGTGTAGCAGTTTCATCACTTGAAGCGTTTTCTGGCTTTACTAGTGCAGGAGTTTCTACATTATTAGTGTCTATAACGTCCCTAGTGCTAGTTGAGTTGTCTTTAACTAGAATAGTGCTCGCTACAATGATAAGTACCAGTAATGTAGTAGAAAGTACCCAGGTACTTTTATCTAGAAAGTCTCCAGTTTTCTTAACACCACCTAGTTGCTGCGTTCCTCCACCACCGAAGCTAGAAGAAAGTCCACCACCTTTAGGGTTTTGAACCATAACTACTACTATGAGTAGAAAACATACTAAGACTATAAGTCCTATAAAAAGATAAAATAATGAGCTCATTTATGTATTGCTTTGTAAATTCTTAATTTGCTGAATTCGGTCTGCAAAGAAACCACTTTTTTCTGGATGCTGCAAAACTAAAATTTCATAAGCTTGAATCGCTTTTAAATAGTTTTTTTGAGCTAGGTACACTTGCGCAAGTGTCTCAGTCATTAACTGTTCCTTTGGAGTGTTGAGATCTGCTAGGTTAGTGGTCGGTTTTTTTTCTTTGCTGGGTTTAATTTTAGGGTTTGCCTTAAGAAACTGATCGATTAACGCCATTTTTTGATCGCGATCATCTTGGACAGGTGTTTTCTTTTCTTCTGTGAGTTCAGGTAATTTTTCAATTGTTGTTCTCTCAATAGGTTTTACAGTGGTTAGTTTTAACCACTCGGTAAAGCTGTAGGTCTCGTCAGACTTGAACTGGATGGGTTCTTTATCTATAGCTACTTGCGGTCGTTCAAATAGATCTGTGTCTAGTGTGTTTTTAAAGTTAACACTGCCGTTTAAATCCTCTTCTTTAATTTGAACAGTCTCTACTTCTACAGGTAGTTCTTTTAAAAACTCTTGTTGTTTTTTTATTTGGTTGCTTATTCTATTTTGAATAAAAACGGGTGAGGTGATGAAATCAAATAAGACTCCACGATCACCGGTATGAGTGGCTGCAACTTGAAGGGCGTTATTATATAAAGGACTACTCTCGTTATGCAGGCCTTTAAGGTGTACACTACGTGCAGCTTGAAACCATGGGTACTCTTTTAACGTGTTTTCAAGAATCACCAGGTCGTTTACAGAGAGCTTTTCGGGTGTGCTAAGCAGTTCATTAATATGTGTGCTGTGATTTACCATTGCGCTAGTGTGTCTGTGAAAATATCTTGAGTAATCTGGTCAAAGATTATTTCAAGCGCCGTATCTAGTGCTGCACCTTGTAATTGAGTATTAGCATCATAGTCATGGAAGAAACTGTATTTTTTTTCAAAACTAGCTTCATCATCCTTTGTGTTAGTAAACCTTAAGTTAACTTCTATAGTAACACGGTTTTGGGAAGCAGTATTGCTGGATGTAGCTGTCATGGGAGCTATATAGAATCGAGTGATTTCTCCTTGATAAATATAATCTCCTTTTTTGTTTACTAAATCTAGACTGCTCTGGTTGAGTATTAAGTCTTGTAGTTGTAAAGTAAATGTTCTTTCTATTCCAGGCTCTACAAATGCAGCTTGATTTTGAAAAAAATCTACTTGATATGTCTTAATATTTTCTGGAATAGACACGCCAGATAAACTGTAGCCAAAACCACAGGAAGTTAAGGCCATGAAACCTATAACAGCCATAAAAAGGGTGATTCTTCTATAAATCATATTGCTTTATTTTGCGATATAAGGTACGTTCTGATATTCCTAAATCATCAGCAGCAGCTTTGCGTTTACCTTTATGGCGTTCTAGAGATTTTTTAATGAGTTCAATTTCTTTATCCATTAAAGATAATGATTCTTCTTCTTGCACTTCTTGGGCAAAATCATAGCGATCATTAGTGGCAGCTGGTTCTACATAGTTAGAGGCTGGCTGCGCATTTAATGTAGGAGGCTCAACTTGTGTTACTTCATAGGCTTGGTCTATAACGTCTTCATAGTCATCTTCATTGTTATCATTACCATAAATACGTTTAATAAGGTTTTTGTTTTCTTCTTGAACCTCGCTTAAATCTCCTTTTACCATTAATTCATTGGTCAACTTTTTAAGGTCGTTCAGGTCATTTTTCATGTCAAAAAGCACCTTATATAGAATCTCACGCTCGTTTGCAAACTCACTATCAGTCTTTTTACTACTGCCTATAACTGCTGGTAAGTTCTTTCCAGCATCTGGTAAATAATTACGCAAGG
>NZ_CBFIBE010000034.1:0-22139 GCF_965660805.1 Nonlabens sp.
CTTTAATTTTCTTTATCATCTAGTCAAAAAATAATTCAAATTAAGAATACGGCATTAGAAACATAAATTGGTATTATTGTAGCAGTTGTTTAAACATCCTGTGACTTAATTTAAATTAAACGATACATTTTATATACTTTTAAAGGGTTCCTAATGAACCCTTTTTTTATTTTATGAAAAATACTCTACCTCGCGGTCATAAGAAGTTGCTCCATGCATGGGCTTTTTATGACTGGGCAAACTCTGTGTACTCTCTAGTAATAACCAGTGCTATATTTCCTATTTTCTATTCTGTAGTAAGTAAAGAGGCTTTTGCAAATGATAACGTTCCTGAGATTTTGAGAAATGTGAATCCTGAGAATATCATTTTTGTAACTACGGCAATAGCTTTTCTACTGGTGAGTATCCTTTCTCCTATATTATCTGGTATCGCTGACTATTCTGGACAGAAAAAACGTTTTATGCAATTCTTTTGCTATCTAGGTGGATTATCCTGTATCGGTTTAGCCTTTTTTAAATTTGATTATTTATGGTTGAGTCTTGCGATGTATTTACTGGCACTTTTAGGTTTTTGGGGTAGTCTGGTGTTTTATAATAGCTATTTACCTGATGTTGCTTTACCAGAGCAACAAGATAAGGTCAGTGCAAAGGGATTTTCTCTGGGCTATATAGGTAGTGTACTGTTGTTATTAATATGTTTAGCATTAAATGAAGGCGGTTTTTATCCTAAGAACGGATTATTTCCAGACAGCAACATTTTAGTCGTAAACGCTGTTCAACTTTCTTTTATTCTAGTAGGAATCTGGTGGATGGGATTTGCTCAATATACCTATGCTTATTTACCACTAGGAACTAAAAAGGACACCAGTCAGGTTAAGAATATTTTTACTAATGGCTTTAAAGAGCTTCAAAAAATATGGATTCAATTAGGAGATAATATTCAGATGAAACGATATTTAGGTGCTTTTTTTATCTATAGTATGGCGGTCCAAACAGTAATGCTTGTGGCTACTTACTTCGGTACTGAAGAGGTGACATGGGAAGAAGGTGGCGCCACTATGGGTTTAATTATCTCTATTTTATTAATTCAGATCGTGGCTATAGGAGGTGCTTTTATCGCCAGTAAATTGTCAAATGTTTATGGAAACTTAAAAGTTTTAATAGGTATAAACGTCATTTGGGTTGCGATATGTGTTTATGGATACTTTGTGATCACACCCATGCAATTTTATGTAACAGCTGCGGCAGTAGGTTTAGTTATGGGATCTATTCAGTCCTTATCGCGCAGTACTTATTCTAAAATGATACCACAAGGAACTCTAGATACCGCATCTTATTTTAGTTTTTATGATGTGGCAGAGAAAATAGGAATAGTCATAGGAATGACCATTTTTACTGTAGTGACACAATGGAGCGGCTCTATGCGTGGTAGTATTCTTTTTCTAGTCGTGTTCTTTATAATAGGTGTAGTGCTGTTATTAAGAGTACCTAAAGTGGTCACTCATAATGTTGTAAATAAAGAGAGCTAGACATATTTAATAGAAAAGTTAAATAACGGCTATGTAAAGGAACCGCTTACTCAATCTTCAGTTCAAGCGCTTCAAAAGAATCTGTTTCTATGGCGATAAGTCCATATTTAGTTTCCCCTTTTTTAATGATCGATCCGTTCACATTGTACTTTAAAAGCTCTTCTTCAAACCTTTTATTTGCAGATCCTGCTGCGATCATGTTTCCTCCGGCGAGTCCAGGTCCCAGTACAAGACCTACAGGTGTGGAACTGGTCTCTTGTTGAATCCCGTTAGAAGAAGTTTTAGTAGTATATAAATTTGCTGGTGACAGTAATAAATACCATAAATAAGATGCTGGACTTTGCTTTAAAGTCTTAAAAGCTTTTTGATTTTCAAGCACGTAAACCTCTGTTCCATTTTCATAAGTCAGTTTTGCGTCTTTACCGAATATGATATCCTTTTCAGAGTTATTAGCGATTTTAACAGCAATGAGTTTAACTCCTTTTTTTAGTTCTTTTTTGGCATACTTTTTATCCAGTAAATCATACTTATATTGAAGCACTACATTATCTGTCTCGTTTGTAGAAAGGTAGTTTATAGAGGTTGGTTCAATCATTCTGTAACCAGAGGCGCAACTTGTTAATGTAGCGATAGCGATAGAGAGCAGTGTAATTTTAATAATCTTCATATAAGTTTAAAGTTTTAGATATATTGTTTATTGCTTTACAGCAACACCTTGATAGGTTTGTTCACGTCCAGACTGCTTAAACTCAAAAGTATAAGAATCGTTTGTGGTGTTTAGAATTCTAAAAAGATAAGCACGGCTGTCTGCATTTGTTTTAGGGTTGATAGGGATGACTCTCCATTCACAGTCATTTACCCATTCTACGCGAGAGCTATCAGTTACACCTTCGTAAGTTTCTATTTGATATAATTCTGTTCTTGTAAAAGTAGTTTTGAGAAGCTTTCCACCAGATTCTTGTTCCCAGATAAAAGTACCCGTTTTAAAATTAGAACAATCTCTTTGAACTTGATAACAAGAACTAGTTGTTATAAATAATAGGAATAGAACAATAAAATACTTCATATTCATTTTTTCACAAATTTAATCAATAGTAGAATTACTCTGGAATGTAATCTTTAAAACTTCCATCAGAATACAGGATAATTACTTTTGTTATATTTTTCCCTTTATGAGTTGAAGATTCAGTAATGGTATTTACAGTAGAATGTGTAGAAAAAAGGTCTGGAGTAGGAGCTGGTTCTTGTTTTTGCAAAGGCATTTTTTCTTCAACCACTGGCTGTTCTACAGTGGTAGGTTCACTAACCTTTTTATGGACAGGTATGTCTTCTAGTTTAGGGTAAGAACCTTTTCCATTGAGTAACCAGTATAAATCAACCTCAGGAAAACGCTGGACTATATTCATTACTAAATCTAAACTAGGTTTATTTCTTCCTGACAAAATATGGGAAATAGAGCTACGACCTACTTGTATAGCCTCTGCAAATGAAGAGGCATTTAAGTCATTTCTTTCCATTACTTTTTGGATTCTTTTACTAAAATCGGTTGAATTTATCATGTGTTACATTTGTAAACAAAAACAACATGTTCTTGATGTTTACAAAGATAAACATATTGTGTTACATAAGCAAAAGTAGTGGTAAAAGGCTAGCTGATACATGAAGTTTAGGTTTATTCAAATATACTTAATTTGTTGGTAATAAAGAATCTGATTGTTTTAATCATGGGTTATGGTCGCTATTCTGGAATTGTAGTGAACAAATTGTAAAAGGACACCGTAAGTTGATTACAACTGTAAACACTTTTAAATCCCGTATTGTTTACAATTGTAAATTACCACATGTTTACATCTGTAAACTTCAACTGAGTTACCTTTGTGTTACATTTATAAACACTGTTAATGATACGACCAGAGCTACCTCTATTTTGTAAACCTGTAGTTGGTCATAGATATTTTACCTATGCCACTTTTTTAAATTCGATTGAGCACTTATTGAATCTTTTTGAAAAAGATATATATGACTTTGCTCCTATAGGGAAATCTGTAAAGAATAATTCTATTTACAAACTAACATTAGGTACGGGAGCTACTAAAATTTTTATGTGGTCTCAAATGCATGGAAATGAATCTACCACCACTAGATCGTTATTTTATTTTATCAATTGGTTCCTTAACTCTGATTTAATCCATGATTATAAATTGTATATTATTCCCGTATTAAATCCTGATGGATTAAATCAATGGACACGTGAAAACGCAAATGGAATAGATTTAAATAGAGACGCCCAAGCATTATCACAACCTGAAAGCAAGTTGCTTAGGGCAGCCTTTGATTCTTTTGAACCTGATTTCTGTTTTAACTTACATGATCAAAGAACCATTTATGGAACACCAGACGGTACTAAAGCCGTACAGTGTTCATTCCTATCACCTGCTGCAAATGAGTCACGAGAGGTCACGCCAGCCCGACTAGCTGCTATGAATGTAATTAATTCCATAGTAAATGATGTGAGTGATTATGTAAATGGCGCAGTAGGTAGGTATGATGATCGTTTTAATGTAAATTGCGTAGGAGATACGTTCCAGTCTTTTAATGTTCCTACTATATTATTTGAAGCTGGTCAGGCAAATATGGATTATTACCGTTTTAGTACAGTAGATTTGATGTTTGAGTCTCTAAAATCTGCCTTGGTAGCTACTAAAGTTACACATCAAGTTAAATCAGATCATGTATTAAGGGTTTATGAAGCTATTACAACCATTGAGACTAACTTTACTGATGTGCTTATTAAAAATGTACCTTCAGGTAATGAGGTAGTGAATTTAAGTATCATGTATCAAGAAGGTGTTAATGATGGAACCCTTTATTTTGTACCTATACTAAGCGGAATTAATGATTTAAGTGTTAAAAATGCTCATAGAGTCATAGATTTCAGGGATGCTGGTGCTGTTTTAGATTTTGAAATTTTTACAGGACAAGAGTTTGTTAGTAAATCTCTTGAAATCGATATTTTTTACTAATTATTTTATAAAAACTTCTTTTTTCTGTTTTAAACGCAAAGAATTGTGTTTTTTTGTAGATAATTCATAAAAAATACAACCATGGCAAGGATTGATGACATAGATAAACAGATATTAGATGTCCTTATAGAGAATACTAGAACACCTTTTACTGATATCGCTAAGCGACTAAACATATCGGCAGGTACGGTTCATGTACGTGTTAAAAAAATGGAGGAAAGTGGTATTATTCAAGGTTCTTCATTAACAGTAGATTATCAAAAATTGGGTTACACGTTTATTGCTTACATAGGCGTCTTTCTTGAGAAAACATCACAAACTCAGTTTGTAATAAGTCGTATAACAGAGATTCCTTATGTTACAGTCGCTCACATTACTACAGGAAAGTTTAATATCTTTTGTAAGATTAGAGCTCAAGACACTGCACACGCTAAGAAAATCATTTTTATGCTAGATGATATAGATGGAGTAAGTCGCACTGAAACGATGATCTCACTAGAAGAAAGTATTAATGATAAAACAAGACTGTTACATAAATTATTTCAAGATCTTCAATAATGATTAGAGCAGCTATAGATCCATCAGAATATCATGAATATTACGCTCACTATTTGAACCTAGTCCCAGAACAGGCAAATTTTAAAAACATTTTACAATCGAGTAAGGAAGATAGTATAGCCTTTATAGAAGCAATAGATAAACCATTAAATTTTGCTTATGCTTCTGATAAATGGAGTATTGCACATGTCATACTTCATAACATTGATACAGAAAGAGTTTTTACTTATCGTGCGTTAAGATTTATACGTGGAGATCAGACAGCTTTGCCAGGATTTGATCAAGATGTTTTTGCTAGAGATTATGATAATTACGCTTTCGCGAAAGCAGATCTTATAAAATCATTTGTTACTACCAGAAATGCAACCATAGAACTGTTTAATGGGGTAAGCGATAAACACTTATTGCGCAAAGGAGTTGCAAGTAACAATACTATGAGTGTTAGGGTAATTCCTTTCTTGATAGCAGGACACACTAAACACCATGAAAATGTTATTAAGGAGCGTTATTTATAGGTCTGACTTGTTATTAATAAAAAAAGGCTCGCAATACGCGAGCCTTTTTTATTAATTACTGATTGAGCATCACTGGCATAACCAGCATGGTAACCTGCTCACCATCATCCAGCCCATCTACAGGGGTTAAAATACCTGCGCGGTTAGGCATAGACATTTCAAGAGAAACATCTTCACAATTAAGGTTATTAAGCATTTCAATTAAAAAACGGCTATTGAAACCTATTTGCATATCATCACCTTGATAATCACAAGTGAGTCTCTCATCAGCTTTGTTGCTGTAATCTAGATCTTCTGCAGATATATTCAACTCAGCACCAGCCATTTTAAGTCTGATTTGATGAGTAGTTTTATTAGAAAAAATACTCACACGCCTTACAGAGTTCAAGAACTGATTTCTAGCTATAACGAGTTTGTTAGGGTTCTCCTTAGGGATAACCGCTTCATAATTAGGGTATTTCCCGTCGATCAATCTACAAATAATACTTGTTGAATCAAATGTAAACTGAGCGTTACTCTCATTATAGTTAATAAGGACTTCAGTCTCGCTCCCTTGAAGCATCGCTTTTAAAAGGTTCAGTGGTTTTTTAGGCATTATAAACTCAGCTGTCTCATTTGCAGCGAGATCTTCTCTACGATATCTCACTAATTTATGAGCGTCTGTAGCTACAAAGGTTAATGACTCTGTTGAGAATTGAAAAAACACTCCAGACATTACTGGTCTAAGGTCATCATTACCTGCAGCAAATATGGTCTTATTAATAGCTGTAGCAAGTGTGTCGCCTAATATAGTGGTACTACTTGGGTCATTTAAACTTACCGCCTTAGGGAAGTCGGCACCATTTGAACAAGCAATTTCAGAACTACCTTTATCATGACTAACAGTCATAATGTTATTATCTGCACTAAAGGTTAAGGGTTGCTCAGGAAAGGTTTTTAAAGTATCCAGTAGTAATTTTGCTGGAATAGCAATACTTCCATCATCATCACTATCTACCTCAAGAGCTGTGAGCATAGTCGTCTCCATGTCAGATGCAGATACTTTTAACTCTTTACCTTTTAATTCAAGTAAAAAATTATCTAGGATAGGAAGAGTGTTATTACTATTGATAACGCCACCTAACATTTGAAGGTGCTTTTGTAAATAAGAACTTGAAACAATGAATTTCATGAGGTGTTATGCTTTTGTGATATTAATTTGGTTTAATCATATCTTTGAAATTAGTTAAAAGTAAACCAAATGTAATTTTTTTACGTATTTTTCGACCTAAATTAGGACTCAGCGCAAAGATATTTGAATAAAAACAATGCTGAAAGATACTTATTAACAAAAGAACCCTATTTATAAATAAAATTATGAAAAAGACCACATTTATTCTTGGATTAGCATTGCTAGGTTCAGGATTAGCTTTTGCTCAGACGGGTGAGGAAAGGGCACAGATTGTGAAAAATTATGATACTGAAAAGTTAGCCCAGATACAGAAGGATTTAGTTAGTCAAGAAAATGAGCGGTTGAGTAAAGCTTATGCTGCTGCTAAACAAAACGACTGGCCGATTGTGAAAACATTGGATAATGGAGAAAAGGCTCACCTTTATGACGTAAGTGAAAAAGGTCCAATATATATGTCAGTAACTAATAATATTGCATCTAGAATGCAAGGTGCTAACGAATTATATAATGGTGGTTCCTTAGGAATCAACATTGAAGGTCAGAATATGCAAGTAGGTATCTGGGATGGTGGTAAAGTATTAGACTCGCACGAGGCTTTAACAGGTAGAATTGTTTCAGGACAATTTTTAAGTGGTTCAGATGGTCATGGTACTCATGTGGGTGGAACAATTATAGCAAACGGACCCAATCCAGCCGCAAAGGGGATAGCGCCTCAAGCATCTTTAATTTCGTTTGACTTTCAAAATGATACTAGTGAACTTCTAAATCAAGCTAATCAGGGAATGTTAGTGTCTAATCACAGTTATGGTATAGTGATCGATAATGTCCCTCAAGCGCAGTTTGGAAAGTATACTTCCCAAGCAACAAATTGGGATAATTTAACCTTCAACGCTCCATTTTTATTACCAGTGATTTCTGCTGGGAATGACAGAAATAGTGGTTGGAATCCTTCTGACAACGGTTATGATATTTTAACTGGTAATAATTTGGCGAAAAACCCCTTAACTGTAGGTGCTTCAGTCGGGAACCTTAATTACACAAGCCCAACATCTGTACCTATGTCTAACTTTAGTTCTTGGGGTCCTGCAGATGATGGTCGAGTAAAGCCAGATATTACAACAAAAGGTGTTGCTATGTACTCTACAGATAATGCAAATAACAGTTCCTATGCTTCTAGACAAGGAACTAGTATGTCTGCTCCAGCAGTTTCTGGTGGAATGATCTTGCTGCAGCAATATTATAATTCTTTAAATTCCCAATATATGCTAGGAGCTACTTTGAAAGGCCTAGCTTTACACACGGTAAAAGAGGCAGGTATAGCAGATGGTCCTGATTATCAGTTTGGTTGGGGACTTTTAGATACGGAAGCCGCTGCCTTAGCGATTCAAAATGATGGGAGCACGTCTTTAATAGAGGAAAATAACCTTGTTCAAGGAGCCACTTACACAAAATCATTTTCTGCTAGTACTAACTCTAAAGTTATTGTTTCTATTTCTTGGTATGATCTACCTGCTGCTCCTAACAATGGACCTGAAGACGACACCACTCCAGCCTTAAGAAATGATTTAGATTTAATTGTTACAGATGCAAGTGGAACTATTTCTTATCCTTGGAAATTGAATCCAGCTCAACCTAATCTTGCAGCTACCAATAATACTAGTAATGATGTAGATAATTTTGAGAAAATTGAAATAGATAACCCTTCTGGAAATTACACCATAACAGTTTCTCACAAAGGTACTTTACTAGGAGGTTCTCAAGATTATTCCCTAATTATAACAGGCGCAGATCAAGGAACATTTTCAAATAGTGATAATAACCTAGATACATTCAGTCTTTTTCCTAATCCAGCTAATGATCATTTTACCATAGCTTTTAATAATCAATTATCTGGTGATACGATTAATGTGGTGCTGTATGATGTTTTAGGGCAAGAGATAATGTCTAAATCTTACGATAATAATTTAGGTGCTTTTGAACAAAGAATTTCAACGGCAAGTTTAGACTCTGGAATCTATCTAGTAAGAGTAGGAAACGGTGTTACTGCAAGCACTAGAAAATTAATTGTACGATAATATTAATCACCCATATTATAAACCGCTTCATTTATTTGAAGCGGTTTTTTTATACCATCTAACAATGATTCAAAAAGAACTTCTCCATTTTTTAAATAACTTAGAAAAGAATAATAACCGACCATGGTTTGATGAGCATAAACCCGAGTTCACTAAGCTTGATGCTCATTTTAAAAATGGCGTTCATAACCTAACCGAATTATTAAATGAACACGATAGTATTGAGAAAGATAAAACCTTTAGGATTTATCGTGATATTAGATTTTCAAAAGATAAAACACCTTTTAAATGTCATAGAAGTGCTAACTGGATTAGAGCAGGAGTAGAACGTAGAGGTGGTTATTATATGCGCATAAAGCCAAAGGAAAACCTCATAGGTGTAGGTTTCTTTGCACCAGAAAAACATGATTTATTAAGGATTAGAAAAGAGCTTGAAGTGGACGCTCAAGAATTGCGTGACATCATAGAAAAGCCTACATTTAAAAATACGTGGGGAACTTTTCAAGGTGAATCACTTAAAACAGCTCCTCGTAATTTTGATAAAGATCATCCAGACATAGACTTGATACGTTTTAAGAATTTCTATTTCATGAAATCATTTTCAGATCAAGAAGTTACTGCACCAGATTTCTTTGAAAAAGTAAATCATGACTTTATAATAGCACGACCATTTTTAGACTATATGACGGCAGTTTTAACTACAGACTTAAATGGAGAATCTCTAATTTAATCGGTAACACTATAATTCTATTGATGGACGTTCAAAAAGTTGGATACTATTGATCAATCGCTCACGCACTAAATTCATCATACGTTTGTTTAGGGCACTGGAATTTTTAATATATTCTTCATACTCTGTCACAGTAAATTGTCCGATCATAATTCCTTTTAGCGAATTTCTAAATTTCTGATCGCGATTAACTGCATTTTCAATGTAATCTACACGCTTATTTGACGTTAATCCAAAAAACACATTTTTATGTTTTTTAATATAATTATGAAAAACTACCATAAATAAATCGTGCTGTAACTTAGCAATAGGTCTTAAAGTACGGTTTTGAAATTGTTCTTCATTAGACATATCATCACTCACTCGAGCATTTGGAATTTCTGGTCTTAGCGCTACTAGGTATTCGTCTCGATTATTCATAATAGAAGGTTTTTTAAAGTTAAGGATGCTTATGGTTTATACGCTTTCGCGAAAGCGTAGTTTCTCAACAACCTTATCAACACAATCATTGAATCGTTAAACCGAGGTAAATCTTACTCTTAAATACCAATGATTTATTAACGGTATTGAAATGACGAATTAGTAGAACACCTTTAATAGTATTATTTTTAACACAAAAACGTGATACAAACGATCAACCCATATAATGGTGAAAAACTCGCTGAATACACTGAAGATAATAGTAGAACGCTCCAGAAGAAGCTAGAAATTGCTCAACAACAATATGAAAAATGGCGCTTTACAAGTTATGATCAGAGAGCTCAATTAATTCTAGAAGTCGCAAAGCTTATACGCAAAAAGACAGATAAATATGCGATGCAAATGACGCTAGAAATGGGCAAACCCATTTCACAATCGCGTAGCGAGCTTGAGAAATGTGCCTGGTTATGTGAATATTATGCACATAATGCAGAGCAGCAGTTAGAGAATGAGTATGTAAAAACAGATCATTTTAAGTCTTATGTGAGTTATGAGCCGCTAGGAGTTGTAATGGCAGTGATGCCATGGAACTATCCATTCTGGCAAGTAATGCGATTCATTGTACCGGCATTAATGGCGGGTAATGTGGGCGTTTTAAAGCACGCTAGTAGTGTTATGGGAAGCGCTCAATTATTACAGGAATTATTTTTAGAAGCCGGATTTCCTAAAGGTTGTTTTACAAATCTAATCATAGGAAGTAAAGCTGTGGAACAGGTCATTAAAAATCCTATCATAAAAGCGGTAACCCTTACTGGTTCTAAACCAGCTGGTAGTGCTGTCGCGGCTACTGCAGGCAGTGTGATTAAAAAAACAGTACTAGAATTAGGTGGTAATAATGCCTTAGTAGTTTTTAAAGATGCTGATCTAGAAAAAACTGTGGAAACTTGTATAGCAGCTCGTTATCAAAATACAGGACAAAGCTGTATAGCTGGCAAACGTCTCTTACTACATGAAGATATTACCGCACCTTTTATGGAATTATTTATAAAAGCTGTAAAAGGTTTAAAAATAGGAGATCCACAACAGGAAGATACCTATATAGGGGTAATGTCGCGTGAGGATCTCGCCATAGAGTTAGAGGAACTCATGAATAGGTCCATAGAAATGGGAGCAAAGTTAATGGTAGGAGGTAATCGAGATAAGGCATTTTTTGAACCGACTGTTTTAACTCAGGTTACTAGTGAAATGCCTGTTTTTAAGGAAGAAACTTTTGGCCCATTAATAGCGGTAACAACATTTAAAACCGATGATGAAGCGGTGCAACTGGTAAACAAGTCTGAATTTGGTCTAGGAGTTTCTTTATTTACTCAAGACTTAGAAAAAGCACAAAAACTTGTTCCTAGATGTAGCGATGGAGCTGTTTTTGTAAATGCTAAGGTATCGAGTCATCCAGCGTTGCCCTTTGGCGGTACAGGAATTTCAGGCTATGGTAGAGAGTTGTCACATTTTGGGATCAGGGAATTTTGTAATGTAAAAACCGTGGTAATAGATTCTTAAATAATATCACGGTTTAACTTTGTGTAAGGTTTATCCAGGAATTTTCAATTTTAAGGTTCATGTTATTACTTTTTATTGAAACTCTTTAAGCTGGAATAGTGCATTATTACTCCATACTACTTTGAGTGTTACCATTCTTTGGCCATTTTTTCAACTTCTTCCTGCGTGTAGCATTCGCCTCTTTCGATTTGAGCAATGGACTCCTCTAGTTCTCGATTGTATTGCTCTATACTTATACGTTCTGTAGATATAGATTGCTTTACTTTTCTCATAGATTGGATCATTTTCTCTACCTCTTCTATAAAGGTTGGATTTTTAGATTCTGATAGTGCTGATTCTATCCATTTTATTTCTGCTTATACGTCCATAATTATTATTTTATCCATAATAAAGATACCATCCTATTGGGATAGTAATCATTAACTAATACCACTTACTCATTCTTTTGTGTTTCGTATTTCTCCATATAACGATCGTTTAAGTCTTTTTGTCTCGTATTGAGAGAGGTATCTCGACCATCTATAAAAGCACGAGTTAATTGGTTTCCACGCATATCTAGGGCATTTCCTTTTGAGATGAATAGGGTAGCGCTCTTGCCTTGTTCTAGAGAACCATAATCTTTATCGATTCCTAAAACTGTAGCAGCATTAAGTGTCACCAGTTGCAGGGCTTTTTCTGGACTCATTCCAAAACCTATAGTATGACCTGCATAAAACGGAAAATTACGCGCTTGGTGGCGTTCCATATCTCCAGAATTTTCTAGGGCTACCATAACTCCTGCATCGCTTAATAGCTTAGGGAATTTATAAGGCATGTCATAGTCAGCATCATCTCTGGCTGGTAAATCATGTACTCTTCCTGCCAGCACTGGAATGTTCATAGCAACTAGTTCTTTAGTCACGTTTTGAGCACCACGAGCACCTACGAGAACCACTTTTTTCAGTCCTTGTTCTTTTATAAAAGCTAATACATCGCGTATCGCTTTTTCACCGTTTACATGAATATAAGCAGTTGTATTTCCTACGAGTACCTGTTGTAAAGCAGCATATTTTAAATCTTTCTGAGTTGCTCCATTGTAGGCTCTTGTTCCAGTCATAAACTGCGTTAACTCTTCTACTTGCTTATCATAGTTTTTACTAGGAATAATAGGTCCTGGTTCATACCAGCTACCAGACCTGGTAAAAGTTCTAGGCCAGTTGATATGTACTCCATCATCTACACGTACAGCAGCATCTTCCCAGTTCCAAGCGTCCATTTGAACGACACTACTGAGACCCGATATGCGACCACCACGAGGAACCACTTGAGCGATAAGAACGCCGTTAGGTTTCATAGTTTCTACCACACGACTCTCTGCATTATAAGCAATTAAACTACGTATATGCGGATTAAAAGTTCCTATTTCTCGATCATCATCACTGGCTTTTACGGCATCTATCTCTACCAGTCCTAGTGTAGTATTACAGGCAATGATTCCAGGATATACATGCATACCGCTGGCGTCTATTATTTCTCCATGAGCTGGTAATGCCATTTTTACAGTTGTAGCGTCGGCCACAGTGGTGATTTTACCTTTTTGTATGACTATAATACTATTTTCTATGACGTCACCATTACCTATATGAGCCGTTGCATTCATAATAGTATATGCCTTATCTGTGGCTGGTGCTGGAGTCTGTTGTGCAGTTGCCATAAATCCTATTACAGCACTTAATATGTATATAAATTTTTTCATGATTACCATTCTAGTGTGTTACACTCATACAGAGTTTTAGTAGATTGTTTTGGCTCTTGCGTTTTGAGTCCTTTGTTCTTTGCAGCGATCATCTCGTTAATGAGCTGCTGGCGTTCTTTTTTTATGCTTTCGCGAAAGCGTAAATCACGTTCCTTATCAAAAAACACAATCCCATCGATCATAGTCATCTCTGCAGTAGCGGTGACCGAAAGTGGATTCTCAGACCAAAGTACCAAATCTGCATCTTTACCAGTTTTAATACTACCTGTGCGGTCATCTATGTGTAGTAGTTTTGCGGGATTGAGTGTGACAAATTTCCAGGCATCTTCTTCACTGACGTTACCATATTTTACGGCTTTGGCAGCTTCTTGATTTAATCTTCTGGACATCTCTGCATCATCAGAATTAATGGCTGTAAGGACTCCTTGAGAATGCATAATCGCCGCGTTATATGGTATAGCATCATTTACCTCATATTTATAAGCCCACCAATCTGAGAACGTAGAGCCGCCTACACCATGCTCGCGCATCTTGTCTGCCACCTTATATCCTTCTAAGATGTGTGTGAACGTGTTGATACGGAAACCGTGCTTCTCAGCCACTTTCATTAACATATTAATCTCGCTCTGCACATAAGAGTGACAGGAAACAAATCGCTCGCTTTCTAAGATTTCAAGTAGAACTTCCATCTCTTCATCATAGCGGAAATCTTTTTTCCCTTTAGAATTTGCATATTCTCTGGCACGTGTAAAGTAGTCTTCAAATACTTGTTCTACACCCATACGAGTTTGTGGGAAACGCACGCCATTCTGGTACCGTGATTGTTTTACATTTTCTCCTAGTGCAAATTTGATAAACTTAGGACTGTCTGAATAGATCATTTCTTGTGGTGAATAGCCCCATTTCAACTTAATGATCGCACTACGACCACCTATAGGGTTTGCAGAGCCGTGAAGTAATTGCGAGGTAGTCACGCCACCAGCGAGATCTCTGTATATGTTTATATCTTCATGATCTACTACGTCTTCAATAGTCACCTCGGCGGTAGAGTTGTGTCCAGCTTCATTAACTCCTTTATCTATAGCGATGTGACTGTGTTCATCTACGATACCACTGGTTAAGTGTTTTCCAGTTGCGTCTATAACTCTAGCATTTCCTTTACTTAAGTTCTTACCTATTTTATAAATCTTCCCGTTTTTAACCAGTACATCTGTATGTTCTAAGATTCCATCTTGCTCGTTAGTCCATACAGTGGCATTGCGATAGAGTATGGTTTCTTCTTGAGGTTTTACAGTACTTCCATAACTTACATTAGGAAAGGTAATAGGGCCTATGGTCTTTAAGGTGTTCTTATCTTCTATGTCTTTATCTTCAGTTTTGTCTTTTTTCTCTTTTTCTTCTTTGGTAGCCGTAAAAGAAATTTCGTCTCCATTTGATAGGTAAGCTGTTCCTTTTAATCGGTCTTCATTAGAAATTTTACTGACCAGTCTAGTAAAGGACTTATCATCTTTATCTTTTTGAGAAGCGGTAATGGTAATCCAGTGGCCATCATAATCTATTTTACAGCCTAACTGAGTACTGTCTATTTTTATAGTAATATTTTTAGCATTTCCAGAAATATCCATGCTGTATGTATCGCCAGCTATGATTGCGGTGTATGAACCATCTATATCTTTACGGTGGCGATCTTTAATGATATGTTTAGAGCCTTGAACCCAATTTTCATAAATCTTGCTATTTGCCTCAAAAAGAGGTCCTGATGTCATAATAAAATTTGCCACTTTACCTTTTTCAAGAGTTCCTACCATATCGTTCACACCTAGGATTTGAGCAGGTTCAGTAGTAAGTGCTGCAAGAGCTTGGTCTGCGGTAAGTCCATATTCCATAGCTATTTTAAGTTTTTCCATCAGTTTATCAGGAGATTTTAAACCATGGCTAGTTATCGCATAGTTAATTCCTTCTTGAGATAATAAAAATGGATTTGCAGGTGCTTGTTTCCATTCACGCATATCTGCCAGGTTCACATACCATTCTTGAAAAGGGTTAGTCACATCATAAGCATCTGGAAAATTAATAGGTAAAATAAGAGAAGCCTTAGTGGCTTTTATAGCGTCTATCATTTCATAAGCATCTTCTCCACCTACAATGGTAAATTGTTTACCGACTCGATCACCCATTTTATCTACTCTCAAGATATTCTTCTTGTCTCCAGCTTCTATGATTTGCACCAGGTTTTTATTTTCAATAAGAGCTTCTAGCGATAAATCTCGAGTGTTGCTATGTCCTTTTGAATACCAGTTTGCATCAAAGTGAGTTTGTCTTAATAAGGCTAGTGTGCCCATTAATGAGGTAGGATAGGATTGGCTGGTTTGCGAGCTGCGTTTTAAAGAAAAGAAATTACCACTTTCTTTTTTAAGGATACGAGTTCCATCATTTCCATTATTGTTTAAGGCTACAAACATTCCAGTTCCACGAGCGATCCCATCATGAAGGTGCGTTTGCACAGCACCATAACCAGCATCGAGCATTTTTTTTGCTTCCTGATCATTGTATTTATAATAGTTGATCGCATCTTGTTCAGATCTAATGTGGTCGTTCCAGTAATAACCTTGCCTGCCTTCATCATATTGCTGGCCGCTACGATTAGATCTTTGTGGTTTTTTCATACTGAAATTTCCATAAGGTTCAATAAAAGATGGATAGATATAGCTACCCTTAGCATCTTGAATAACTGCTCCAGTAGGAATAGAAACTCCGCTACCTATGTTTTCAATTTTCCCATCTTTTAAGATGATAGTTCCATTTGTAACTACCGTTCCAGGTTTAGTGATGATGGTGGCATTTGTAACGGCTATAATCACTTCACTACGAGCAGAAACGTCGTCATTATTAGGGAAGTAATCCTGTGCGCTAGCGAGACTGCAAGCGAGGAACAGGAGTAGAAATACTCTTTTCATTATAAGGTTTTAGAAATTAAGATTTTAAAGATAGCAAATAAGCTCATCGCATAACTTTAAAAAATGTTAACGAATTTAACAGTTACTGACTGTTTACTAACAAAGCGACCACATAACTATAGGTTTTCATACCATCGGGTTGATTATTAGCTTTTAGATATTGATTATAAGTGGCTTGAGATACTTTTTCTATGAAGCTATCATTATAAGGCGCCCAGAAATCTCTTAATTCTTGATAATTTTCAAGAATACCAGGTCTCAACTGATCTTTAATTTTTTCAAATGCCGCTGGATCTTTAGTATATAGATCATTGAGTAAATATTTCAAACCAAATATGCTCGCGCTATACTGGAAATATGGATCTTCATGATTTAACCCAGCATGAATGGCCACAAAATTAGCTTCGTTTTCTTTAGCAAATCCTAGCTGGTGTGACATCTCGTGTAAAATTAATACAGGTGTTTTATAGCAATTAATCCAGGCATTAGTATGCGCTTCGCCCGTAATAGGATTCAAGTAACCACTATAACCCATGTGTGTTAATGGCATGGTGAGTAAGGATTTTTTAATGCTAAGAGGTGTTAACGATTGCCTTAATTGCGATTGCTTTAAGTTTTTAAAGCCGCTAGGTGCTATTTTAAAAAGTTCATCTTGCGAGCGATTAAAGACCACTGGTAAACTATCTACTGGCTGTAAAGTTTGATGTAAAGCATTAGAGAGCATTGCTATTTCCAGCGTTACCCTTTTAAGATCTTCAGTAGAATATTCCTTTTCTATTTTTAAAGTCACATTCAGCGGTTGACGGTAATAATTAAAACCCCATAAGACATGAAAAGTAAAAAGAATGAGGTTGAGCGACACAAAGAGTTGGGTGTATCGTTTACGTACCGTAGCAAGTTTAGCATAAACTTTGTTTTTATAACGCTTTCGCGAAAGCATTACAGAAAAAGGTAGCACTATTAAATCCTTTTTAGAAATCCATAACCATCTCAAGATCATAATAATTCCTGCGCCATAGACTAGATCACCAAAAGAAAAAGGAATCCATCCTAAACCGAAGCGCATAGCTCTAGAGATGTAAGGATAAATGCCATTACTGTAATAGGTTTCTACTAATTCTGGAACATTGCGCAAGCTGTAATACAAAAGTACTTGAACTAAAAGCAAGCTAACAGCAATTATTAAATGACGTTTTTTTGTTCTGAGCATGATGCTAAGATACTTTTTAAACTTAAATTGAAATCTAATTCATAATTTAATCCCACAAACTCAAAGCTCAAAGACTCAAAGCTCATAAACTCCAAGACTCAAAATCTCATTACCTTTGTACCTGTAAAATTTTATCATCCCATGAACTACATTCTAGCCGACTTTAATAAACACCAAGCGCTGTTACCTTTTACGTATACCAGACCTACCAGTGAAATACGTTGTGGGATCTTAACTTTAAAAGAAAAATGGGAGAAAAGGCTCGATGTAAAAGTGAGTTTCCTTACTGAAGATTATTTGCAAACTAAATTCCCACTCGTGGAGACTCATGATAATGTGGTAATCGCAGGACATATTTTTGCTACCGATGAATTGTGCAAAGCGATCCAAGCTCTTGAGCTAGGACAAAAATTAATGCATAAAGATACTCTTATCGCTTACCGTGCTGCTGCCGTTCATACACCGACTATAGAATTAGATCAAGTTATTTATGAAGGAGATTGTGATGGAATAGATCATACCTGGGATATCTTTTCTAAAAATGGTAAAGCTCTAAATGATGATTTTGAACTTGTTACCAAAGGAAAAACAACTCAACCAGTGCCGTCGAGTGTTCAAACCATTCATCCTGAACGTATTTTTATAGAAGAAGGTGCAGTATTAAATTGTGCGATTCTCAATGCTACAAATGGACCTATTTACATCGGTAAAAATGCTGAGGTGATGGAAGGTAGTATTATACGCGGTGGATTTGCTTTGTTAGAACACAGTGCTACTAAATTAGGAACTAAAATCTATGGGCCTACTACCGTTGGACCTCATTCTAAAGTAGGTGGCGAGCTGAATAATTCAGTCATTTTTGGGTATTCTAATAAAGGCCATGAAGGATTCTTAGGAAACAGCGTGCTAGGTGAGTGGTGTAACATAGGTGCAGACTCAAATACCAGCAACTTAAAAAACAACTATGCTGAGGTAAAGTTGTGGAATTATGAAACGGCTCGTTTTGCTAAAACAGGTCTACAATTTTGTGGTCTCATGCTGGGCGATCATTCTAAATGTGGAATTAATACCATGTTTAATACGGGAACTGTAGTAGGAGTAAGTGCCAATATTTATGGAGCAGGATATCCGCGCAATTTCATTCCGTCATTTAATTGGGGTGGACCACAAGGCAACATGACGTATAAGACTAATAAAGCTTATGAAGTTGCAGACGTGGTCATGAAACGCCGTGGATTATCGCTAGAGCAAGTAGATATAGATATTCTAGATGCGGTTTTTGAGAAAACTTCGGTTTACAGGAAAGACTAATTCTGTTTTTTAACTCGAGTCAAATCCAGCATATTCACCGCATTACTTTCTAAACCAGTAACTTTTTTACTAATAAACCGCACACTTTCATCATAATAAAGAGGAACTATAGGCGCTTCACTAATGAGTATAGAATCCATTTTAATATAAAGGTCTTCACGGTCAGCAGCGATAGGTAAGGTGAGTGCTTGCTCATAAAGCATATCATAAGTTTCACTTTTAAAATGGGTGTAATTAGGACCGTTAGGCGAGAAGTTTTTAGAATAACCTAGCGATAAATAATTTTCAGCATCTGGATAATCGGCTATCCAGCTGGAGCGGAATATATCGAGGTTTCCAGCACTACGGGCTTGGCGTAGTGTCGATGGTGGCATGACTTCTACACTGGTGGATATACCTATCTTCTCGAGCTCTTTTTGAATAAATTCACAAAGATCTAGATAATTTGCACCAGTGGTAATGGTAATCTCTGGTTGCACGTCACCAGTTTCGGTAATGTATTGTTGGACTAATTGTTGCGCTTCATTAATATCATACTCATATCCTTGTACCACGCCACCAGCTGGTAATCCTTGCGGAATAAGTCCGCTAGTGGCTGGTATTCCTATATTGTTGCGCAAGTACTTGATCATTTTCTTACGATCAAATCCTTTGTTGATCGCTTCTCGTAATAATCTACTTTGTAATTCTGGAGTATTGCTATCTAGATATAAACCTAGGTATTCTGTATTTAAAAACGGAGCTTTTACCAGTCGGGTAGTGGATTCATATTTAGATTTTAATGCTCCAGTTGTGGTAAGTAATTCGTCTTTATAACTGGGATCTATCGCATTAATGAAATCGAGATTTCCTTGAGCATATTCTAGGAACTCACTTTGTTTATCGCTTTTAAAGGTAATGGCTACCGCTTCTAAGTAAGGTAGTGACTTACCACCGCTGTCTTTTTCAAAATACTGCTGATTTTTACGCAACACCATTTTTACATTTTCTTCCCAGCGTTTTAAATAAAATGGACCAGTTCCCACAGGATTAGATCGATACTCATTACCATAGTACTCCACAGCCTCGGGCATCACTACGCTACAATATTTCATGGTCAGCAACCCTAGAAAGGCTGGAAAAGGTTGTTTGAGCTCTATAATGAGTTGATCTTCTACTGGAGCGGTAATTTGTTTCACATGAGTCATAACCCAAGCGCCATTTGAGGCCACTTTAGGATCACTTAATCGCTCTAGGGAATATTTAAAGTCTGCTGCGGTTATGGTTCTCGCTTTCGCGAAAGCGGTATTCTCATGAAAATAAACACCACTTTTCAGCTTAAAGGTATAAGTAAGAGCATCTTCAGAAACTGTCCATGTTTGCGCTAGATCAGGTACTACTTCTAGGTTTTTATCGAGTTTTACCAGCCCATTATAAATCAAGTTACAAGCCCAAATATTGCGTTGATCTTTTGCAAATGCTGGATCAAGTGTAGTGATGTTTGCATGCTCGTTGTATCTGAAAACAGTGCTATCATCAATTTGTAAATCTGAGTTTCCACATTTGATGAGTAAGAGACTTAAAATAAAAAGGCAAGTGTTTTTAAACATGTGGTAAATATAAAGGAAGCTCTTGTTTTTTTAACTCTAAAATTAGAAACCTACCCTTTAGGGCTAGGGAAATATTTTACTTAAACTTAAATCAAAATCAAAACCAACCATAGAGCATTGAGACTCTCGAAGTGCGATGTCATGAACTTAAAGACTCAAAAACTCAAAAACTCACAAACTCACCACTCACAGCTCAAAGACTCACAACTCAAAACTCACCACTCAAAGACTCACAAACAATCCAAACTCTCAAAATCCTTCTTATCTTTGCCGCCCAAATAATAAACAAAAATGTCCACAGAAACGGCTACAAAATCTGTTGCTTTTTATACACTAGGTTGTAAACTCAACTTTAGTGAAACCAGTACTATTGCTCGTAATTTTGAGCAAGAAGGTTTTGAGCGTGTTGATTTTGAGAAACGAGCAGATATTTATGTGATTAATACCTGTAGTGTTACAGAAAATGCAGATAAGCGTTTTAAATCCATCGTTAAGAAAGCACGACAAGTAAATGAAGATGCTTTTACTATTGCAGTAGGTTGTTATGCGCAATTAAAGCCTGAAGAACTAGCTGCTGTAGATGGAGTAGATCTAGTGTTAGGTGCCACTGAGAAGTTTAAAATCACAGATTATCTCAATCAGCTCAGTAAAGAGACGCCTACTCAAATCCATTCCTGTGAGATTGATGAGGCAGATTTTTATGTGGGTTCTTATTCCATAGGAGATCGTACAAGAGCTTTCTTAAAAGTGCAGGATGGTTGTGATTATAAATGTACTTATTGTACTATACCACTGGCACGAGGAATCTCGCGTAGCGATACCTTAGAAAATGTCATGGAAAATGCTCGATTGATATCAGAGCAAGGTATTAAAGAAATAGTGCTCACAGGTGTGAATATAGGTGATTATGGTAAGGGCGAGTTCGGGAATAAAAGACATGAACATACTTTCTTAGATCTAGTTCATGCTCTAGATACCGTAAAAGGAATCGAGCGTTTGCGTATTTCTTCTATAGAGCCTAATCTTTTGAAAAATGAGACTATAGAATTTGTCTCTGGAGCCAATGCCTTTGTGCCACATTTTCATATACCGCTGCAAACTGGTAATAACGAGTTGCTCGGTAAAATGAAACGGCGTTATAATCGAGAATTATACGTGGATCGTGTTTCTAAGATTAAAGAAGTCATGCCTGACTGTTGTATAGGAGTGGATGTGATTGTAGGTTTTCCAGGTGAGACTGATGATCACTTTCTAGATACCTATAACTTTTTAAATGATCTTGAGATTTCTTATTTGCATGTTTTTACATATTCAGAGCGTGAAAATACTGCTGCTGCCAGCATGGATGGAGTAGTGCCTAAGAAAACCAGAGCTAAACGTTCTAAAATGCTACGTGGTTTATCAGTTAAGAAACGTCGTGCTTTTTATGAAAGTCAGCTAGGTAAAACTAAAACAGTGCTTTGGGAAGCAGAGAATAAAGAAGGTTTTATTCAAGGATTTACAGAGAACTATGTAAAGGTAAAAACCTACTGGAACCCAGAATTAGTTAACCAGCTACAAACTGTAATGCTGGATCATATCGATGAGGATGGACTGGTACGAGTGACAACTGTTTAAAATTTAGCTTTCGCGAAAGCGTATTCAAAAATATTTATTTGTATACTTAAGAATCTTATGTATATTTACCTGAGAATTTTAGGTATGTCCACATCACAATTATATAGAGGTAGCCTGTCTATCATTATTCTTAAATTACTTA
>NZ_CBFIBE010000035.1:0-21848 GCF_965660805.1 Nonlabens sp.
AACATCGCACGCTCGTCAAAGTCTACACTTACTTCTTCATCTATACCTAGTGCATAAGCTGCGGTAAGACCAAAAGAAATATTCTCTCCTACACCATAATCATAAGTGGCTTGAACACCTGTAGCACCCGATTGAAAATCTGCACCTACTTGGAATTTTTGATCTCCTTTACCGCTGTAAACTTGCGCCATTGCCGTTGCTGAAAAGAGAAAAGCTGCTACTAGAAAAATGTTTTTCATTATAACTATATTTTGATTGGGCGGCAAATATAATTATTCCTACAAATTAAACTAATGTTAATACTTTAAAACCTCTGAAATAGGATTTCCAGTAGCGCCATTAGGGAAACTAATTTTGAGCAAACTTGATATAGTAGGTGCTATATCTATAATATGTGTACGATCTGTAGTATGTCCTTGTTGAATTCCTGCTCCATAAAATAGCAGAGGTACATGAGTATCATAACTCTGTGGACTACCATGTGTACTACCAGTTCTGGAATAAACGATAACACCTGGCTCTATTACAAAAACCACGTCACCACTACGTTTAGGATGAAAACCATTTTGAATAAGCGCTCCTACTCCACTAGTAAAACTACTATTAGTAAGTGATGCTCTGGTAAAAACCGTATCAATTTGTGGGTAATCTATTAAAAGCTGGGCTAGATATTCTTGAATATAACCGGTTTCTAATTTTGCCGCTTTTAGTTTCTCATGATCTAGAAACACCTGATTATTTGAAATATTTTTAATGTAAGTATCATTCCCTAAATCATTTTTAAGATGTTTTTTAAGGTAGCTTTCTAGCTCCTTAGCATCCATATAACCTGCATTTACACCTTGAGATTGTAAGTAAGCAGGATTATTCACTGCACCGTGGTCTGCTGTTAAAAACACCGTATAATTCCCGCTACCTACCTGTTGATCTAGTTCATTTAATAATCGTTCTATTTCTAAATCTAGTCTTAGATAAGTATCTTCTAGTTCTACTGAGTTGACACCATATTGATGACCTACATAATCAGTGCTTGAAAAGCTTACTGCCAGAAAATCTGGGATGTCGTCCATTCCCATTTGTTCATTTTTAAGTGCTGCAATGGCAAAATCTGCTACAAGGCTATTCCCGTAAGGCGTTCCTTTTAAAAGACTGAAACCTCCATTTTTTTCCATTAAGGCGGGCAAATCATAAGGAAAAGTAGCTGTTTCTTTACCACGAGGAGCTCTTTCAAAATCGTTTAGATCTGTACCACTAGCTGTATAGGTTTCTACCGGATAAAGTGTATTCCATTCTTTGGCATATTGTGAAGATGGCTTACTATTATTATAGTTCTCTACCCATTGTGGTAATTCATCTCGATAAAACGTAGAAGTAATAAAAGTTCCTTCATCGCTACCTCGGTACCAGTAAGCAGCGTCTGCAGCATGGCCTGCTGGTAGAATGGCACCACGATCTTTTATAGAAACACCTATTACTTTAGCACGACTTTGAGTATGCAGTTCTAACTCATCTGTTACTGTAGTAGTAAGCATGCGGTATGGAGACATTTTTCCATCATCACTGGTAGTTCCTACAGGTAAAACGTTAGCATCACTAGCATTATAAATCATTTGATCCTCTACTTTATCATACCAGTTATTCCCTATAATTCCATGATTCATAGGAGATGTTCCTGTGTAAATAGATGCATGACCTGGCGCCGTATAAGTGGGAACATAGTTGTAATGATTATTAGTACAATTAAAGCCATCTTGCATTAACCGTTTAAAACCACCATCACTATAACGGTTATAAAATCTAGATAAGTAATCATATCGCATTTGATCGACTACTATTCCTACTACAAGCTTAGGCCTTTTTAATTCCTTATCCACTAGCGTTTTCGTAGCCGTAGTGCTGTGGTTATCTTGCTTTCGCGAAAGCGTAGCACAACTCACTAAAAATAAACACAAGGATAAAATAGGTAACAATGATTTCATAGAGATTAATTTTATGCAAAAATAAGGATTATGAAAACTGTAAAGTTTAAGAATGGATTAAATTACTAGCCAATATTTTTCTCTACTTTTACGCCAGATGAGATTTTTAAGACATATAGGGAAATACATGTTGATGTTAATAGGCGTTTTTAGACGTCCTACAAAAACATCTGTTTTAAAAGAACTGATTCTTAAGGAAGTAGATGATCTAGTTATAGGTTCAATAGGTATTACAGCATTTATATCTCTTTTCATGGGTGCCGTTGTAGCGCTACAAACTGCTCTTAACCTAGATAATCCTTTAATCCCTAAAAGTTTGATAGGTTTTGCCACCAGACAATCTATCATACTAGAATTTGCTCCTACTTTCATATCAGTTATTATGGCTGGTAAAGTAGGTTCTTATATCACTTCTAGTATAGGAACCATGCGTGTTACTGAACAAATTGATGCCTTAGAAGTCATGGGCATTAATTCTTTAAATTACCTGGTTTACCCTAAGATTATTGCACTGCTTTTTTATCCGTTCCTAATTGCTATCATTATGTTTGTTGGGATTTTTGGAGGATTTATGGCTAGTGTATATGGGAATTTAGTGAGCCTAGAAGATTTTGTAATAGGGTTACAAGACACTTTTATACCATGGCACATTGCTTATGCATTTATTAAAACGATGGTGTTCGGGATTTTACTGGCTACCATTCCTAGTTATCATGGTTATTATATGAAAGGCGGCGCTCTTGAAGTAGGAAAGGCGGCTACTACCTCTTTTGTATGGACTTGTGTGGCTATTATAATTGCTAACTATATTCTGACCCAAATCCTTTTAACGTCATGATAGAAATTAAAAACTTACATAAAGGGTTTAATGGCGAGAAAATTCTTAAAGGTATAGATGCAACTTTTGAGAAAGGAAAGACTAATATGATTATAGGCGCCAGTGGATCTGGGAAATCTGTTTTTTTAAAAAACATGTTAGGTTTATTTGAACCTGATAAAGGAGATATTATCTATTCTGGTGAGTCTCTTATTGAAATGAATATAGATCGTAAGAGTGAATTACGTAAAGAAATGGGAATGCTGTTTCAACACAGTGCCCTTTTTGATTCCATGACCGTCGAGGAAAATATTATGTTCCCGTTACGTATGTTTACTAGAATGAAATTAACAGAGCGTAGAGAACGTGCTAATGAAATTCTGAACCGTGTAAACTTAATAAATCTCAATCATAAAAGACCTAGTGAAATCTCAGGCGGACAGCAAAAACGTGTAGCACTAGGCCGTGCGATTGCAAATAATCCTAACTACCTCTTTTGCGATGAACCTAATAGTGGATTAGATCCTAAAACCGCTACGGTCATAGACCAGCTTATTCAAGAAATTACTCATGAGCGCGATATTACCACGGTAATTATTTCACATGATATGAATTCAGTAATGGAAATAGGTGAAACTATCGTTTTTCTTAAAGACGGAATGATTGCCTGGAAAGGTAGCAACAAAGAAATCTTTAAAACAGATAATGAAGCCGTTACTGATTTCGTTTACAGTTCAGACTTATTTAAGAA
This sequence comes from Nonlabens sp., assembly GCF_965660805.1. Classification (GTDB taxonomy): domain Bacteria; phylum Bacteroidota; class Bacteroidia; order Flavobacteriales; family Flavobacteriaceae; genus Nonlabens. The sequence goes on from NZ_CBFIBE010000035.1 coordinate 3,548, forward strand.
GGTTAGAGTGGCACAGAATCAAGGTTTGTAACACTTTTGTAAAGCTGCTATTGTGCTTTATAGTGCTGTCCTAAAAAAGACTCATAAATCACATACCTTATCTCTTTTATGGAGCAGAGACTTTAACAGAATCCATAGCAGTTGTTAGGCTTCTTTTAATCTCGTTGATTTGAATTTTATTAGTTTTAAGGCGGTATTGCAACCAGCTTGCCATACGTTTTTTAATCTCAACTCTACGATCTGTAGATAAAGTAGTATCCTTAAAAAGTATAGTGTACTCTGATACGGTATCCATTTGTTGCGTGATAAAATCTTTACTCACAGATGGTGCATAACTTATACTCGCAACTTGCGGATAATTCAATCGCACCTCTTCACTCACTACATCAAAGTTTTTGTTTTGCTCATTTAACCTGCGTAGTTCATCTTCAAGCGCTGCTATGCGCACATCTTTATCTTGAATAAGTCGTAATTTATCGATTAGTTCTTCTTGAACCACTTCTACTGCTTCATTACTTGCATTAAGAATGGAGCTCCCTTGATAAAAGCGCACCTGACTTTCTTCTAATTCCTCAATTTGTGCAAACTTTTTTGTCCATTCCTCTATAATAGGATCTGGAACAGGAGCACCTACCATGACTACATCTAGGGTTTGGGTTTCTCCATTCCAGTCAGCATCTGGACGCATGCCTTCATAATCCACATATTGATTAATAAAAGTATTTGCAGCAGATTCCTTTACCTGATCTTTATATAATTCATAAAAAAGATAAATAGATGGTAATAAAACGAGTAGACCTATTAACGAGGCTAATCTTGAAACGCGTTTCCGTTTAGCTTGATTAGCATATTTAACCATAGGGAATCTCAATAGCTTACAAACTAAAAATGTGGCTAGCGCAATAAAAACAGTATTAATACAAAACAAATACATCGCACCGCTAAAGACACTTATATTCAATATTGCAATTCCATATCCTGCTGTACATAAAGGTGGCATTAATGCGGTAGCAATGGCTACACCAGCAATAGCGTTAGAAATAGTTCCTTTTTTAGCCTTAGCAACAATAAGTGCTAGTCCACCAAAAATCGCTATCGAAACATCGAGAATGGTAGGATAGGTTCTTGCTTTTAATTCAGGTGTCATATCATCAAAGGCTATAGTAGGCATGATGACAAAATATAATGTGGCCGTAAATAAAGATAACACAACCATAACTAGTAAATTAGTCCAAGAGCGACGTAACATAGTATCATCATTAATAGCTGTACCTAATCCCATTCCCACGATAGGTCCCATAAGTGGAGAAATTAACATGGCTCCTATTACTACCGCTGTAGAATCTGCATATAAACCTATAGAGGCTACAAAGACGGAGAATATTAAAATCCACGCATTATGTCCTTGAAAAGAAATGTCCTTTTTTACAGACTCTATGGTTTCATCACGATCAGAGTCCTGCCTGATATCTAATAAATCGTGTAAAAAGGCCATGATATTTTCCCAAATACCACTGATGCGTTGTTGATTTGAATCCAGACTGCTCTCCAGCTGAGGATCCTCTTGTTGTGGCTGTTGTGATTCCATTATCCTATTTCTTTACCATACTTTTTCATGGCAGCGTTACGTATATCTTTGATCTCTTGTTCGGCAGTTTTAGGAATAATCATGAGTACATCATCTTGATCTACAATAATATAATCTTCCATTCCTTGTATGATCACCTTCTTGCCTGCCGCAGTTCTTATCATGTTACCATTAGAATTTATAGCTGTTACACTAGAGTTGACAATCGCGTTATCATCTTCATTTTTATCTAATTTATCAAATAAAGAACCCCATGTACCTAGATCATTCCATGAAAATCTAGCTGGTAACACATAGACTTCCTTGGAGCTTTCCATAATGGCATAATCCACAGATATGTTATCTGCTTTTGGATATTCTCGTTCTAGAAATTCTTGCTCTTGAGATGTATTCAATAGATTTAAACCGTTAGTGAATAGTTGAGTCATATTAGGTTGCGCTTTCGCGAAAGCGTTAACAACAGCATCTACACTCCATATAAAAATTCCTGCATTCCATAAAAAATTACCTTCTGCTAGGAATTCTTGTGCTGTTTCTAAGTTAGGTTTCTCTCTAAATTGTACGACCTTTTTAACAGCTGTTTCTTCTTTATCATACTCTATGTAACCATAACCTGTATTAGGTGCTGTAGGTTGAATTCCCAAGGTCATTAACGCCTGTGGATGTGTGTTACAAAAATCAAAAGCCGTTGCGAGGTCTTCATTAAATAAATCATCATCGGCTATGTAATGATCGCTAGGTGCTACAATCATACTTGCCGCTGGATTCATTTTCTGAATCTTTAAAGCTGCAAGTAAAATACATGGTGCGGTGTTGCGCATAGCAGGCTCTGCCACTATATTCTCTTTAAGCACTTGCGGTAATTGCTCTTGAACTAAATCTACATATAGCTCATTAGTCAATATAAGAATGTTTTGCGCTGGAATTTGTGCATGTAACCGCTCATAAGTCATTTGTAACAGCGATTTACCTAAACCTAGCATATCATGAAACTGCTTAGGAAAGGATTGCTTACTTACTGGCCAAAATCGGGAACCTACTCCACCGGCCATAATGACCGCATATTTATTACTCATATTAACTTTTTAAAACCTGTACTTGAACATTAGGCTGGAAAAGATACACTTTACCTGTTTCCAATTCTAGACACTCATAACGTTTACGCAGCTTTTTACCCTTCTTAAATTTGCGTCCATTATCAGTTACAAAGATAGCGCCTTGTACTATCTCAAATATATAATTTTTATCAGTGGCAGCATCATACTTTTTTAAAGCTATACTCATTACTGCATCTGTATCACTACTTGCAGTAGGATTCTTAAAATGCCTGGCGAGAACTGGTAACAGGTCATTAGGAAAAATATCGGGTCTTAAAAACGGCAGCATGAGATGTTGAAAGGTATGCTTCCATTCTATGCCATGCGGTTTAATATTGCGTCCATACTTTTTAAAAGCCACTAAATGGGCAATCTCATGCACCAGCGTCACTAAAAATCGATACTGATTCAAATTTGCATTTATAGTAATGCGATGAGATCCATCTGGTAACGGTCTGTAATCGCCGTGTCTCGTTTTACGCTCATTTACTATTTTGAGATGAACACTGTTCATTTCCAGTAGTTGCGTCAGTGGCATTACAGCTAGTCGTGGTATGTATTTTTCTAGGATGGACACTTCACTTTTCTACTTTACTAAGTAGCCAATTTACTAATTGAAGGAGATTTACCGAAAGGTTTTATAGGTTAGTTATTAAAGATTTGGGTTTGTGAGGTCCTGTGAGTTTTTAAGAGCATCTATTTTTTCAACCTTTCCGACCAAAATTGCGCTGCGCTTCATTTTGCCCACCTTTCCTTTCTAAGGAAAGGAGCTTTTTTATTTTACAAATGATAAAAATGTTCCACTCAAATAAGCAGAGAATAACTAAAAAACGTTGCATATCTAGCAGTAAATATATCCTTCTATTGTAAAAATTAAGGATCAAAATTGCTATCCAAAATTGCGCTGCGATTCATTTTGCCCACCATTCCTTACTTAGAAATTTGTGACGACAAACTATCAGAAGCCTGAAAGGAGCTTTAATTATTTTTAATAAAAAAGTGCAAATCAGAGATTTGCACTTTTTTATTTTGGAATTTTTAAGTTGAGATCTGAGGATTCAACCTTTTACTTCTTCCCTTTTTTCTGCGCTTCTTGTTGTGCTTGTGCTTGTTCCATGATCTCGCTCATCTTTGAAGCAAAACGACCTTTCTTTTTCTTAGGTGCTGCTTTAGCCTTTTCGATTTTAGCGAGAACTTTTTCTTCTTTGATTACAAAGTTCTTAATCACAAGCATAATTCCTATGGTAATCAAGTTAGATACAAAGTAGTACAATGACAGTCCACTCGCATAGTTATTAAAGAATACCAGCATGAATAGTGGCGATAGGTACATGATAAACTTCATGTTAGGCATACCAGGCTGCTGTGAGGCTTGCATAGTCTGTCCCGTAGTCATTTGCATGTAAAAGAATATCGCAATAGATGCAAGAATAGGGAATAAACTCACGTGATCACCATAGAATGGAATTTCAAATGGCAATTTAAAGATCTCATCATAACTCGATAAATCGTCGGCCCAGAGGAAACTTTTCTGTCTTAAATCAAAGGCTGTAGGAAAGAATTTAAAGAGTGCAAAGAACACCGGCATTTGTAACAAACCTGGTAAACAACCCGATAGCGGGCTGGCGCCGGCTTCGTTCTGAACCTTCATGGTTTCCTGCTGCTTTTTCATAGCATTATCCTTATACTTCTCGGCAATACGGTTTAATTCTGGACGCAAGATTTTCATCTTAGCTTGCGTTAAATAACTCTTATAAAGTACAGGAGATAAAATAATACGCACACAAATGGTTAGTAAGATAATCGCAATTCCATAAGGTATTCCAGCGCTTTTAGTAAGCAAGGTAAAAAGTGGTCTGATCACAAACTCATTAATCCATCCAAAGATTCCCCAACCTAAATCTACTACCTCATCTAGGTTACGATCATATCCATCGAGAATATCATAATCTGTAGGACCGAAATACCAGTCCATGTTATAAGAAAGCTCGCCTCCTGTATACTCTAACTCTATGGCCGAGTTAAATTTCTTAGTATAAGTATCTTGTTCTGAGTTTATAGATTCTATATTCTCAGACATAATTTTTGCGTTCTTAAACGGCGTGTCAGTTAATAATATAGATGTAAAAAAGTGTTGTTTATAAGCGATATAAGAGACATCAGCCTCTTCTTCTTCAGCCTCAGCACCTTGACCTGTATAGTCATCACTACCACCACCGTATTCAAAAATAGCCTCAGTATAACGGTTCTCATTATCCATACCTTTAGAACGCTTGTAAGCTAGCATTTCCCAGTTTAACTGCGGCGTTTCTCCAGTATTAAATGTTTGTGATAATCCTTGAGAACGTATGGTAAAATCCATCATATAATCCTCAGGCTGTAATTCATATCTGAACTCTAGGAATTGTGCTGGACCTACATTTGCTTTAAACGAAAGAACTTTATTTGCACCATTCATGGATTGAGATGGTGTAAAGGTCATGTCTTTAGTATGCATCTTGCGGCCATCGCTAGTCACAAATTCTAAATCCAGTTGATGGTCTTTTTCACCAGGTTTAGCTAGATAAACAGGCAGAGAATCATAGGTTTTAAAGCTCTTTAGTAAGGCCTCTTGAATAAGTGCTCCTTTAGAATCTATTTTAAATTCTATAAGATCATTTTCAAAAGTGATCACTTCACTAGAACCAGCTTGAAAAACACCATTATTCACAGCAGTAACCTCATTTGAGGAGAGCTGTGGCTGTGGTGTTGAAGAAGTGGTCGCTGCAGTTGCTGCTGCCTCAGTAGTGGTTTCAGGATTTGTTTCTGGAGTCTCTTCTTTGGTTTGACTCATCCAGAATAGGAAAATCACTGCAATTAATCCCATTCCTATGATTGACTTCCAGTCTGTTGGTTTTTGTTCCATAAAAATTCCCTCGTAAGGGTTTTACTGTAGTTCTGTTTTAAAAGAACTGGTTGTGTTTTAATAACGCTTTCGCGAAAGCGTACTTTTAATAATCTTACTACTTCTGTGCAGCTGCTGCTATAAATGACTTGAATAAAGGATGTGGATTTGCCACCGTACTCTTATACTCTGGATGATATTGAACACCTATAAACCAAGGATGATCCTCAATCTCAATGATTTCTACAAGTCCCGTTTTAGGATTGATCCCTGTGGATTTCAAACCAGCGTTTTCTAATTGCTCTTTATATTCATTATTATACTCATAGCGATGTCTGTGACGTTCAGAAATCATGCCTGAACCATAAATGGCTGCCACATTGCCACCATTTAACTCACAGTCCCATGCTCCTAAACGCATGGTTCCACCCATATTTGTAATGTTTTTTTGCTCTTCCATTAAGGAAATCACAGGATGAACTGTAGATTCATCCATCTCTACAGAGTTAGCCTCTTCAAGACCTAAAACATTTCTACTATACTCTATAACAGCCATTTGCATACCTAAACAAATCCCGAAAAACGGAATTTTATGCTCTCTTGCATAGCGTACTGCTTCTATTTTACCTTCTATACCTCGTTCTCCAAATCCTGGAGCTACCAGTAAACCGTCTAAATGTGACAACTTGGCTTTTACATTATCTACCTCAAGGAACTCACTATGGATAGATTCTATATTTACTTTTACCTCGTTTGCCGCACCTGCATGAATGAATGCTTCCAGAATGGATTTATAAGAATCTTGTAATTCTACATATTTCCCGATCAATCCTATGGTCACTTCACTTTTAGGATTTTTATGACGCTGTACAAACTCGTTCCAACTGGTTAAATCTGGTTTATTTTGAACCTCTAACTTTAATTCTTCAAGAACTACAGTATCTAGACCTTCGGCAAGCATTTTATTAGGAACATCATAGATAGTTTCTACATCTATGGATTGTATAACCGCTTCACGTCTCACGTTACAAAAACGTGCTAGTTTCACTTTAATATCTTCAGAAAGCTCGTGCTCTGTGCGGCATACTAATATATCTGCCTGCACTCCACTTTCCATGAGCGTTTTTACACTGTGTTGAGTAGGTTTAGTTTTTAACTCTCCAGCGGCACTTAAGTAAGGTATTAAGGTTAAGTGAATCACCATAGAATTATGTTCACCTAGTTCCCAACTGAGCTGCCTTACACTTTCTATGTAAGGTAGGGATTCTATATCTCCTACGGTTCCACCTATTTCTGTGATAACGATATCATAATCTCCAGATTTCCCTAAGATTTGAATACGCTCTTTAATCTCATCAGTGATATGTGGGATTACCTGAACGGTTTTACCTAAAAACTCACCGCGACGTTCTTTTTGAATCACACTCTGGTAAATCCTACCTGTAGTGACATTATTTGCTTGAGAAGTGTTTACGTTTAAAAATCGCTCGTAGTGACCTAGATCGAGATCTGTCTCTGCTCCATCTTCTGTTACATAGCACTCACCATGTTCATAAGGATTAAGTGTTCCAGGATCTACGTTTATATAGGGATCTAACTTTTGAATAGTTACTCTAAAACCACGTGCTTGTAGCAGTTTTGCAAGAGATGCGGCGATAATTCCTTTACCTAAGGAAGAAGTAACTCCACCGGTTACAAAAATGTACTTTGCGTGTGCCATAAAAGTGTTCTGAGCGGTTTAAAAATCAGCTGCAAAAGTAGTCATTTTATGTAGAAATACAGATGGAAATTATGAGCGTATTTATAAAGAATTTTGTGTTACAAGCTATGGATAAGTCATTTTTATTTGCTTTTCATAAAAAATCTCCTGTCGCCCTTTACCGCTATATGTAAGTTCAAAAAGCAACCTTTTTATAAAACATAGTTCCCATTAAACGCTATCCAGCAGTATTTTACTCAAAAAAATCAACTCATTTTAAAGAACTCTTGAGCAATAAAAGTTTCCCATTCCTTCTGTTGCGATAGGTGGAGACCGTGATTAGTTTCACGATCATAGCGGCCTTGCATGGTTTGTCTTGCGGCTTCTACTTTATTAAAAAGGGTTCTTAGTTCTTTTTTATACTGTGGTGATGGTACATAATCTTGAAAAGCTCTTTTTAAAATCTGTGCGTGTAACTCAGAGATATTCCAGTGCAATTGCTCGTGAGCTAGTAGCTGTGAACTACTTTCATTCAAATCTTTTTTCCAGCTCAATTGCGGATAAAATTCACTGTGAACTTCAAAATCTAAAATGATTTCCTTGCCTTTTATTTTTATAGAGTAACTATAAGCGATTCCTGAATTAACACTTGCTGCGTGTGATGCATTTCTAGGAGGCGTGCCCATAAAATCATCCCAGGTTAGGACTGGTTTTTCTTGAAATGTAAATTTCTTTTCTGGAACTATGGAAAAGGTTATCAATAAAGAGATGAAAAGCAGCGCAGTTTTCATTTCTAAGACCAATTAAAAGTAATATTCTTTACGATATCTGGATGAAGGCTGTAGTGCACAGGACAGGTGTTTGCTACACGTTCTAAAATAAGTTGTGAACGCTTATCACAATTACCTTTTAAATGCAGGACTACATCTATTTGTGAAATACGTCGTGGATGAGACGCCATAGTTTTAGTAACCTGAGCGGTACTTCCTGATAAATCAGCTCCCAAGTCTCTAGCTTTAATTCCCATCATAGTAAACATACAGCTAGCCAGGCCTGTAGCAATAGTATCTGTAGGAGAAAATGCTGCTCCTTTACCGTTATTATCTATAGGTGCATCTGTGATGAAAGTGTCTTCACTTTTTAAGTGCTTGCTCTGACATCTTAAATTTCCTAAATAAGTTACCGTAGAGGTCATTAATTAAGTTCTTTAATACTTAAGTCTTCATGATACTGGAGTAAATAAACAGACTCGTTATAGTATCCTTGCATGATTTGCTTTGAATAATTAAACTTATTCTCCACATATTCTGTGCTTCCATTTTTCATTACACTTTCATATAAATCACTGGCACTGGCATTTCTTAAAATGATATCCATCGCTACGTCAAATCCTCTAGTAGCAAAAGCATTAGGAGAAATACCATATTTAGAATAGTATTTATTTGAAAAACCATTAGACGCACCTGAGTCACGATAAATACTAGGGTAAGTATATTTTAAAGCACCTAATCTTAACTGAGGTAATTCTAACTTTTCATAATCATCATAACCGAACATAGTAATGTTATGAGATGCAGCCTTTGCAGAATAGTGAGAAACAGCATCTGTAATAAAGCCTTCATTATCTACAGCTAGTATAACCCAATTCTCTCTTGCTTTATCTAAAGCGTTTACATAAGTACGCTTATAAATGTAATTATCCTTATTAGGCTTTAATTCTGTTGCCTCAGGAAAAAGTGCTAGATATTCATTTTTAAGTTCTGGTTTTTTAGCATCTGTTACCAGAATGATATTTTTACCTTCAGCATTTGCAACTAGATAGTCCATGAGTTTTTGCTTGAGTATAGCAGCTTCTGGTCTAGCTTGAAACAAGTTTTTGTACAACTTCACATCAGTATTAGTAAGAGGAGAAATCACTGGTACCTCGTTACTTTTTAATTCTTTGGCTGCTGCAACGACGGTTTTGGCCAGTAATGGACCTATAACTGCATTATATGTATTAAAGTCATGGGCTCTTATTATACTTTGTACGTTACTTTCCTTCTTTTGAGTATCAAATAAATCAAAAGTTACAGCAATACCTATGGACGCCGCAGAGTCTCTAGCAATACTCATACCGCTGTAAAAGTCTAAGGCTATGCGAGTGGTTTTTTCTTTACTTAAAAAGTCTTCATCTGAAGTTTCTTCTGTTTTCTTATGTAAAGAAAGTGGTAACATAACGGCATATCGCTGCGCGTTGCGATTAGAAATACTGTCTAACAAATTTGCAACACCTGTAACCTTATCATCCATCACATTTGCTTGCGCGGCTGCTGGATTAGGTATTTTAATATTCATACCTAGTTTTAAACCATCCTTTATTTGCGGATTTAAAACCAGTAAGGAATCTTCACTGATACCCGTAAGATTCTCTAGGGAATACATAGTCATTTTAGGCGGGACTTGATAATCGATAAACTTTTCAACGATAGCAATTCCTCCATTTGAGTTTGAATTTGCTTGTTCTATGACTAGATCTGTGCTTTTAGGTACATTAATGACCATACCTGGTTGCAGGTCTTTAACATCAGGATTAAGCAATTCTAATTGAGGTACTTTTATCCCATATTGAGTAGCGATACCATATTTAGTATCCTTAGGCATCACCCGATATTTACCATCAGCAAGTACAGAATCTGTTGCTATCACATCTACTTGCTGCTCTACTATCACCGGAGTGCTCATTTCCTCAAATACTGGAATCTTAATGCGATCACCTTTACGTAAACCATTAGAATACAACTCCTTATTAGTCTCTTTAATATCTAATTCTGTGACTCCGTATTTTTTTGCTATACCATAAAGTGTTTCCTTACGACGTACTTTGTGTTTTTTATAGGACACAATTTTGCGCTGTGTGAGCACATCATTTCCTACTGGAATTAATAAAATAGAACCTTCTTTTAAACCAGATTTAATATCTGGATTGAGTTGAGTTAATTCGGCAGCATTAATTTTATACTTTCCTACTATACTATATAGCGTTTCACCTTTCTGAACTACGTGTTGCTTGTAATTTTGAAGTACTGCTGTTGAGTACGCTTTCGCGAAAGCGAAAAAAACAAAAGCTATTAAGATTATATTTTTCATAATATTTTATTCCCATTCTATGGTTGCTGGCGGCTTAGAACTGATGTCATAAACTACTCTATTAACGCCTTTTACCTTATTTATTATTTCATTACTGGTGGCTTGCAAGAATTCATAGGGTAAATTTACCCAGTCTGCAGTCATACCATCAGTACTTTCTACGGCTCTGAGCGCCACGCACTTTTCATAAGTACGCTCATCACCCATAACTCCTACACTATTTACAGGTAATAAAATCGCTCCTGCCTGCCATACTTGATCATATAGATCCCATTTTTTGAGATTATTAATAAACACCGCATCTACCTCTTGTAAGATAGCTACCTTCTCTGGTGTTATATCACCGAGAATGCGTATCGCAAGTCCTGGTCCTGGAAAAGGATGTCTTCCCAGTAGCTCTGCAGCCATTCCCATAGAGGCACCTACTCGTCTCACTTCATCTTTAAAGAGTGCTTTTAAAGGTTCTACTATCTTCAACTTCATAAAATCTGGTAGTCCACCTACATTATGATGCGATTTTATAGTCGCACTAGGTCCTCCAGTGGCACTTACACTTTCTATAACATCTGGGTAAATAGTCCCTTGAGCAAGCCAGGTGACATCTTTAACCTGATGTGCCTCATCATCAAAAACCTCAATAAATACACGACCTATAGCCTTACGTTTTAACTCTGGATCACTTTCTCCAGCAAGTGCATTCATAAATCGTGCCGAAGCATCTACACCTTTTACATTTAAGCCCATTCCTTCATACTGTTCCAGAACTTGTGTAAACTCATCTTTGCGTAGTAGTCCATTATTTACAAAAATACAGTAAAGATTTTCACCTATAGCCTTGTGCAACAGCATAGCCGCCACAGAGGAATCTACTCCACCACTAAGACCTAGAACTACTTTATCATTACCTAGTTTTTCCTTTAAATCATCTACCGTTTCTTGTACAAAAGCATTAGGTGTCCAGTCTGGTTTTACTTGAGCAATTTTAACTAGAAAATTTTCTAACAGCTGTTTACCATCTGTAGAATGATACACTTCAGGATGGAACTGAATGGCATAAGTTTCTTCACCATTAATTTTATAAGCAGCATTTTCTACGTCATGAGTACTAGCTAGTAGCTCACCGTTTTCAGGCAATTTCTTTATAGTATCACTATGACTCATCCATACCTGACTGCCGGCAGAGATACCTTCTAAAAAGGTTTCATCAGTTTTTACGTAAGATAGATTTGCTCTTCCATACTCGCGTGTACTTGAAGCTCCTACTTCTCCACCATGAAAATGAGCTAAGTATTGAGCACCATAACAAACTCCTAGTAAAGGTTTTTTACCTCTAACCTTATCTAGGTTTATATGAAAGGCTTTTTCTGAACGCACAGACATAGGGCTACCAGAAAGGATAACCGCTTTATAGTCTTCTATATTTGATGGAACTTTATTAAATGGATGGATTTCTGAATAGATGTTCAACTCTCGAACTCTACGCGCAATAAGCTGTGTATATTGCGATCCAAAATCTAGGATTAAAACTTTATCGTGTTGCATGCGCAAATTTACTTTTTTATGAGGGAAAGTAAATCTGTTCCGTACACTTTTGTTAACGTGTTTTAAAGAATTTTATGTATCCAGAACAATAATTGTAAAATTCATATCTAAAGGGTCTAAGTTTTCCTTTATGTGTTCTATGAGATTGCTACCATATTCTAGGTAAAAACTAGAGAAATTCTCCTGTCGTTCTTGAAGACTCGAGTTAGGAAAAAGTTCTTTTTGTAGATCACTTGCGCGATTTAAAAAGTCTTTCAGTTTACGCTTTTGAGCTTTTAAGAGTCGTTTTTCAAGATGTTCTAGACCTTTTATTTGTTTATGTTCTTGAGCTGCTACCGCTCCTTGAAAAGATGCTTCAGTTTGTAAGGCTATTTTATAAAGTTCTTTAAACTGTTTATGAAGATGCTCTTTTTGAGTGGAGAAGTCTATTTCTATCTCGCTAAGTTGCTTAGTAAGCTTTTCATCTAGTTCAAAATCTTTGAGAAAAAGGTCTTTAAGTTCTAGGCTCAGTTTCTCTACTTTATCCTTTTGTTTACGAGTCATGAGCAAGGCTGAGTTGCGCATGAGTAGCATAGGAAAAGTAACGTTTTGTGAGTTAAAATATTCCTTTAATTCTAACCAGTATGCCATCTCACCACCACCACCTATGTAACATAAATTAGGCAAAATAACTTCTTGATATAAAGGACGCATGATCACATTAGGTGAAAAGCGTTCTGGGTGGTTTTGCAATTCAATTAAAATTTCATTTTTAGTAAAAGAAATATCACTATCGACTACCTTATAGATGTCATTTTCTAAAACGATGCGTTCTCTTAAATCATCCTTTAGGTAGAATAAATTTATTTCTCGAGGCGTTACCTGAACTTTATAAGCAGCTGGCCAGTTTTCAATGGTTTCATTTACTTTATAAAAACTGGTTTGATATAAAAGTTCATCTTTAAAATGAGGAATGGCAAGACTTTTTAAGGAGCTATCATCACCATCTATAATGACTAAGCCTTCTTTCCCAAAAAGCTGGTGCGCTAGATAACGGGTTGCTTGAGCTAAATTATCGTGCTTTAAATAAGCAGCTTTAAATATTGTAATGATTTCTCCAGCGTTATCACTAGTTCCTAATTCTTCTTTAAATACTTCTAGAACTTGCTCTAAACCATCATTTAAAAGTCTTCCTACTCCACCAGTAGCCTCACGATTCCAAACTATTTTTTTACCGTGGTAATTAAAATATTTTATTTCTTCAAAATCATGATCTTCAGTTGCCATCCAGTAAACAGGAACAAAGTTATAAGAAGGATAGACTACCTTCAACTGCTTGCACAGATTAATAACTGATACGATTTTATATAAAAAATAAAGTGGCCCAGTAAACAAATTAAGCTGGTGACCAGTGGTAATGGTAAACGTTTTAGAGTCGTTAAGTAATTTTATATTACTTAAAGATCGCTTAGAATCTTCTAAACCATTATACTGCTCTAGTAAGGATGTTACTAGTATTTCTCTTGATGTTTTTTTTGAAGAAAACTCAGCTTGTTTTTCTTCAATTTGAGCTTTAAAGAGTTCTAATTTAGGAAAACGGTGATAAAATGGTTTTAACTTATCTTTTTCTACTAAATAATCTTCCATTAAAGAAGAGAAATACTGGGCAGATTTATAAGATAGTTTTCTAGAAGTCATAAGTTCAAATATAGAACTAGAGTTGTGAAATAGTTTTTAAAGTAGGAGCAAGTGAAAAATCATCTCCTCAATCGCAAGCCAGTTAAGACTTCTTTAATACGTATTTTTAAATCTTCACCAGCGTCATAAATCATTTGCTCATTTGAGGGAAAAGGCACAGCCTCTGGGTGAAGTGTTTCTAGATAACCTTTATCAATCGCACGCCTATCTCCATTAACACTACCATATATATAAGTAAAAATAAAGCTACTACTCACTGGAAAACGGTCTACTAACTGACCTGATTGCCTGTTAGTAATAATAATATTTGCATCGAGTGAAACTTCTTTTTGCTGGGTGCTTTGAAAAACAGTTGCTTTTACAAGCTTAAATTTATCTTTTTTAATATCATTTCCTAAACTGTCTTTTTTAACATTTCCTCTTTCATCCAGTTCATAATCAAAACCATCCTTAACTTGCTTTTCCTTTTGCAACTCCTTTTGCAGCAGCTGTTCTGGGGAAATATTAATGTTCCTAAAATTTATAGCAAGATCAAAGTCATAATAAGTGTTATCGTTTTTTTTATTGTGATAAACCGTCCATTTATCATTTAATCCATAAGTTGAAAAGTTAAGCAACTCTTCTTCTAATCGTTGTGGAATCACTTGTTGAGTGTCGTTTCTTAAAGTAACTAGAATATAGTCAGTTCCTTTTTCAAGCGCCTGATCCATTAAATCATGTACATCTTTATAATTAGGGTTAATGGAATTTAAGTAATCTAAATCATCAAAAATGATTCTCGCTTGACCGGTATTTGAAACACTTAATGAGTTGCGTGCTTTATTTAATAAGTGATCAGAAAGTTCTGTACGAGCAGCAATAATTTTAAGAGCATAATCCTCCATAGGAAATTTTGCTTGTTTCCCAGTTCCATAGATTTTTAATGGCAATAAAGGTCTGATTTTAGATTGCCTGATCTCCATGTTTTCTAGCGTCTCATAGATAGCTTCTAACACCTCTGGATTAGGATCAGATTTTAATCTATTAAGTACTATTTGATCTTCTTGTACCGCTTTCGCAAAAGCGTCTTCTAACAATAATACGTACTCCTTTTTACGCTTAGCGTTTTTATCACTTACCAGGTTGCTCACCGCTATATCAATAGCTTGATCAAAATTACCAGTATTAATAGCTGTCTCAGTCTTTTTAAGACCATTACAGCTTATCAATAAAAAGGAACATAAAAAAAAAGAATAAACCTGTTTCATTTAATGTTTAATTTTAGGTTCATAAACAGGTAACAATTGATTAGAAACCTCTCCAAAACCAATGCGTACAGGACCGTTCTTACAATAACCTCTCATAGTAACCGTATCAAAGTCGTTAATAAATTTACGATCTGTGCCATCATTTAATTTTACCGGACGTTCTCCACGCCAACTTAATTCCAGCATAGAGCCATAAGAGTCTGGCTTAGTACCAGAAATGGTTCCACTTCCCATCATATCCCCACTATTAACTCGACAACCATTAATGGTATGATGCGCTAATTGCTGAGACATATTCCAGTATAAATATTTAAAATTAGATTTACATATAGTAGTAGGTTTCCCTTGCTGTGGTGTAATATCTACTTCTAAGTGAATATCATAGGTTTTATCGCCATTAGATTTTAAATAATCTAGAACTGGTTTCTCCATTTCTGGACCTTTAGTTCTAAAAGGTTCAAGCGCATCTAATGTAACTATCCATGGTGAAATAGAGCTGGCAAAGTTCTTTGCTAAGAATGGACCTAGAGGAACATATTCCCATTTTTGAATATCCCTTGCACTCCAGTCATTAAACACTACCATACCAAAGATATAATCCTCAGCATCTTCTACACTTATGGGCTGTCCCATATTATTAGCATCAGTAGTTATGAAAGCCATTTCAAGCTCAAAGTCTACTAATTTAGACGGCCCAAAAACAGGTGCATCACTTCCAGCTGGCATGGTTTGCCCTTTAGGTCTATGTATAGGGATTCCTGAAGGAACTATAGTACTGGAACGACCATGGTAAGCAACAGGCATATGCAACCAGTTAGGTAACAAAGCGTTATCAGGGTCTCTAAACATAGTACCTACATTTGTTGCATGTTCTTTACTACTATAGAAATCTGTATAATCACCTATTAAAACAGGCAATTGCATTTCTATTTCATCCATGTTAAAAATGATTCGGTTTCTATGTTCTTGATTATCTCTTAAAACGGGATTATCTGCATCAAAAATATCACCTATACGATTGCGCACTAACCTCCATGTTTTCTTACCATCTGAGATGAAGTCATTTAAGGAATCTTGCATGAACATATCGTCAGTTAATGGTACTCCTTCAAAGTACCCCAATTCCTGCAAGGCTCCTAAATCAATAGCCCAATCACCTATTCTAGTACCTATAGTGATAACATTATCTCTAGTTAAGAATACTCCAAAAGGAATGTTCTGAATTGGGAAATGAGAATCGCTGCTATAGCCTATCCATGATTTTCTATTAGGGTCATTAGTTTCTAGTGGCATATGTTATATTTATATCTTGTTAAAAAGTACTAATCAAATATATCATATTCATAGCATTTGCAAAGAGCAATGAATTATTTTTGTTTTAATCTTAACTATTATATTAGAACCATGAGTAATCAAGATAAAGAGATTTTTGACTTAATAAATTTAGAAAGAAAAAGACAAGTTACTGGATTAGAACTTATTGCAAGTGAAAATTACGTGAGTGATGATGTACTTGCTGCTGCAGGATCCATTCTAACAAATAAATATGCCGAAGGGTATCCAGGTAAACGATACTATGGAGGCTGTGAAATAGTAGATCAAATTGAAAACATAGCAATAGAGAGAGCTAAAGAGCTATTTGGTGCAGAGTATATTAATGTTCAACCACATTCTGGTAGTCAAGCGAACACGGCAGTATTCCATGCATGTTTAAATGCTGGTGATAAAATTTTGGGATTTGACCTTTCACATGGAGGTCATTTAACACATGGTTCCCCTGTAAACTTTTCAGGTAAATTATATAAAACATCATTTTATGGTGTGGAAAAAGAAACCGGTTTACTCAATTATGATCATATTCAACAAATTGCAGAAAAAGAACAACCTAAACTCATTATAGCAGGTGCCTCTGCATATAGTAGAGAGATAAACTACAAGAGATTCAGGGAGATTGCAGATAGTGTAAACGCTATATTACTTGCAGACATAGCACATCCCGCAGGGCTTATTGCAAAAGGTATTTTACAAGATGCCGTTCCTCACGCACATATTTGTACATCTACTACACATAAAACTTTAAGAGGACCACGAGGAGGAATCATCATAATGGGTAAAGATTTCGAAAATCCATTTGGACAAAAACTAAAAAATGGAAAATTAAAGAAAATGTCTTCTCTACTAAATAGCGGAGTTTTCCCAGGAAATCAAGGAGGACCATTAGAGCATATCATAGCTGCTAAAGCAGTAGCTTTTAAAGAAGCTTTAGACGATAAGTTCCTAGAATATATGGTTCAAGTTAAAAAGAACGCAAAAGTTATGGCCGCCGAGTTTATTAAAAAGGATTATCAAATCATATCTAACGGTACTGATAATCATATGATGCTCATAGATTTAAGAAATAAGAACATAACCGGTAAAATGGCCGAAGAAGCCCTTGGCAAAGCTCATATTACCGTTAACAAAAACATGGTTCCATATGACACCGAGTCTCCTTTTATTACAAGTGGAATAAGAATAGGTACAGCGGCTATAACAACCAGAGGCTTGCAGGAAGAAGATATGGTTAAAATAGTTGACCTTATAGACCAAGCAATTCTTCATCATACCAATGATGAATACCTAAAAAATCTTACAAAAAAAGTTAATGAATTAGTGGAAAGGTACCCACTTTTTCAATTATAAAACTATAAATCTCAGAATGCTGAGAGAAATTTAATATTGAAAAAAATGTAAGAAAAATACCTGATTTTAAAATGCTTGGGTTTGAGTCCAAGTATTTTAGATTCAACATTTACATGAATACTACATAAAAAAGAAACCACAGTTCAAAAACCTCCTATAGAAAGCTAACCTAAAGCCGGTATTACACAGTTTAAAATAAACAATAAAAAAGAAACAATGATTAAGTAGCTGAAGAAAGCAGCTATTGGCACGAAGCATATAAGCGCTCTATAAAGACCCGTCCAACTGGACTGAAAACCAATATCAAAAAACCAAAATATTGTACAGCGAATATCCAAATATCAACATTGGTTTTAAACTGGCACAAGGACTCAGAAATATTTTTAAATCAGCTAAATCAATATAGCTAGTATACACAAGGTAAGCACATTGGAATAATAATGTAGAGAAAACAGGCTTTAAAGCTTTTAATTCTATTGCTAATACAATACGGCTCAACTATAGGTCTATATTAAAATATTTTATAAAAAGAAACACTAATGCCTCAGCACAATCATTCAATGCAAAAATAAAAGCCTTTAGAGTACAGTTTAGAGATGCGAGAAATATAGAATTCTTTCTATACAGATTAATTAAAATATTTGCTTAAACACAACTTTTAGGATTGATCCCTTAAAATATCAAATCTTTACCAATAAACCATTAGCAGAAGCTCGTGATGCATACGATTATAGTATAAATAAAAGAGCCCAACAA
>NZ_CBFIBE010000036.1:0-21832 GCF_965660805.1 Nonlabens sp.
AAACATAGATTCTGGATCCTTATTTTTAAAGGAACTCCATCTAAGTTCTTTTTGGGCTGTTGTGAAAATGATATTTTGAATAGGAATACCAACTGTATTGGCTTTCTTTTCCTCTAAAAGCTGACGTTCATCCAGTCTTCTTATAAAGAGCAGATAGGTAAACTGTTCTATAACAGATAACGGGTTAGAAATTCCACCTGTCCAAAAGGCTTCCCAGATTTTATCTACTTGTGATTTTAATTCTCCTGTGATCATGAATTTTTTAAGAATGTGTTTTTATATAGTAACAAAGCTCTAATGTAATCAATTTATTGTAAAGTTTTAAGCCCTATTAGGCCATAATAAAATAGAAATCACTGCCAGTTTTACTGCCAGTAGAGATCTGATCATATTTGCATTTATTTGTTATCTTTATGGTCTATAAACTTTGGTAATAACTGTGCTAAGGGATGTAAATGCATGACTTTAAGGCAATAAAAAACCCTCTCATTTCTGAAAGGGTCTTAGTAGCGGGAACTGGACTCGAACCAGTGACCTTCGGGTTATGAGCCCGACGAGCTACCTACTGCTCTATCCCGCGATATATAAAACTTAAGTTACTCGTCTCTTAAACTTCAGATCATTACTCTGACAACTCTTCGTTTTAATTGGGATGCAAATATAAGACTAGTTTCAACATCTCACAAGTAGTTCTCTTAAGATATTTGTAAATTCTTTCAAACCTATCTATAACAACTGCATTTAATGAAGACAAACCACTGTTTCTAATGTCAATAAAATAAATGGAATTATTCTATGCATAACCGTAGCTACGGCAATAATTTTAAGTGAAAAGTAAGTGAAAAAGAAACTATTAATACCAATTTATGTTTCTAATGCAGCATTCTTAATTTGAATTGTTTTTTGACTAGATGATAAAGAAAATTAAAGCATAGCCTAAGTTACGGTTTCATTTTATTTTGAAATATAGGCCAAAAAGAAACGATTTATATGCGACATTAGGAATGTAAAATGGTATAAGACTTTATAAATTCAATTTAGTATAACAGGCTACTTTTAAGTTTTTTAGTGCCAAAAAAATCAGGATCCTAATACAGACATCTCCTGCTGGCAGTGCAGCCCCATAAAGAATACTCTATCACAAAGGAACATTGAGCAATTGCCCTGCAAACTGCAGTAGTTGATACTCCGCTAGTTTAGCATCATACTTTGCTAGGTTCTTAACAGTAATAGCATTGAGCAAATTCACTTGCGCCTGTCTGAACTCGATACTGCTTACCTGGCCTAGTTTAAAACGTTCTTGAGAACGGTTAAAGTTATCCTCATTAGTAATTACGTTTTGCTCTTGCATCCTATAAATAGCGAGTGCGTTTTCATAATTTCCCTTAGCATTTGCTACATCACGAGCTACTTCTTGCTCTATCTGGCTTTTAAAAAGTGCTTCGTTTTCATAAGCTATTTTGGCATTACGCAAACTGTTAATCGTGTTACCACCGTCAAAAATATTCCAAGTTAAATTTGCTCCTACAGCTACGTTTGCAGCGGTACGCGTGGTTGCAGGAAAAAAGGCCGTAGGCGGATTTATAGATTGATTCCATCCATAAGTACCTGTTAACCCTATCGTAGGTAACAATAAAGCTCGTGTCGTTTTTATATCATAATCACTTATTTGCAAACTTCTTTCAGCCTGTAATAGTCTCACGTTATTCTCCTTCACCTTTTCTAAAAAGCTATCGATTACCAGCATATTCTGCAGGGTAACCGTGGTATCTACTACAAATTCAGCATCTAGTTCCCTATTTAATAGTAGGTTTAAATCACGCTTAGTATTGCGCAATTGTTGTTGTGCATTCATGATATTGATACTATCCGTATTAATATCTACACGCGCATTAAGGACTTCTAGCTTATTTACCTGACCATAATCAAATTGATATTGAGCACGCTCTTCTCGTTTTTTAGAGATTTCCAGGTTTTGTTCAAATACTTTGACATTTTCACTTAACCTCGCAATTTCTAGATACACACTCATTAATTGAACCGTTGTATTTTCAATGGTAGAACGCGCTTCGAGCTGGCTCAATTGATATTGCTCCTTCAACCTTTTAAAATTATACAACCTTCCTAAACCGTCAAAAAGCGTGTAATTAAGGGACAATCCTGCGTTATACTGTGTCGTTTGAGCATTATTAATTTCTATATCTGGTCTTGGATTCCCATTATTATCCAGCGCGCCTTTAAAATCTGTATTAGAATCATTTTCATCTCTACTGACACCTGCATTTCCTTGTAGCGACGGCAAGTAACCAGAATTCAATAAACCAGTATTATTTTCGGCAATTTCTACCGTATTGTTGGCGATTTGGATGCCGTAGTTATTCTCTAACATGAGCTCCACAGCCTGCTCACGTGTTAATAGCGACTCTAGAGATTGTTGTGCATACGCTTTCGCGAAAGCGAGATAAAACAGAACACTAAGTCCATATAATACTTTATGCTTCATCATATTCTTTTAGTTCTTCTTGTTCTTGTGCTATACCAGTAACATCGCGTTTATTTACAGTCTCTCCTGTGCGCAACCAATGTATCCATACTTTTACATTATTCCCAAAACTTAGAAAAAGTGGCAGCAATAGCAAGGTAAGAATCGTGGCTATCCCTATACCATAAGAGATAGAAATAGCCATAGGTTTTAAGAATTGTGCTTGTCTACTTTTTTCCAGAAGTAATGGCGCCAGTCCAGCTATGGTAGTAATAGAAGTTAAAAATATAGCTCTAAAACGACTTTTACCTGCCTCATAAAGTGCCTCATCAAAACCTAATCCTTCTTTAATTAACGTGTTAAACTTACCGATCAAGACCAGTCCATCATTTACCATAATCCCTATGAGTGCAATAATTCCTAACATGGATAAAATATTAACAGGAAATCCATGAATCCAGTGTCCCCAAGCCACAGCGGTAAAGCTAAATGGAATCAATAAGATAAGCATGATGGGTTGTATATAACTTCTAAAGGTGAAGGCGATCACAAAGAGAATCAAAAGTAAAATAGTAATGCCTGGTATTTTTGCGCTACTACTTATTTTTTGCGCCTCGCGAGCCTGACCGCTTAAATAGTTAGGTGAGATAGTGGGATACTTTTTTTGCAATTCTGGGATAATATTATCTTGAATATCGCTTAGAATATCTGTCGAACTCTGATTAGGGTCTTTTAAATCTGCACTTACAAGTATTTCTCTCCTACCTTCTAGGTGATTGATCACCACATCACCTCGTGCTATGCTATAAGTAGCGATATCTCTAAGTGGCACACGCTCGCCAGATGGTGTAGCTACACGCAACTCATCTAGATCTTTAATACTATTACGGTTTTCTAGATCGTAACGTACCCAAACTCTAATCTCGTCCTGACCGCGCTGGAAACGCTGCGCTTCTCTACCAAAAAAGGCTGATCGCACTTGAGTCATCACACTCCTAGAATTCAATCCTAGTGCATAAGCATTTTCTTTAAGTTCGAGCTTGATCTCTTTAATTCCAGCTGGATCGTTATCTTCTATATCTTTTAATAAAGGGTTTTGCTTCAGTATTTCTTTAAAATCTGCTGTGGCAGCTTTTAATTCTGCTATGTCATTACTTAATAAAGAAACAGCTACTGGACTACCACCAAAGTTCCCACCAGAACCAAAAGTCAAACTCTCAGCACCTGAAACAGTTCCTACGAGTTCCCTCAAACGGTTTGCGACCAGACTGGTGTTTAAATTATCTGGACGGTTTTCTCCAGGTAATAAATTAATCTTTAAACTTGCTGAAGAAGAAGATGTTTGAGCTTTAATAATGTTTTCAAAGAGAACGGTTGTGTCCCCATAGATTTCAGCACTGAGATATTCTTCAGTAAATTCTTTGTTAACGATCTTTGCCTTCTCTTCTATAGAAGAAATTATAGAATCTGTAATGTGCTGTGCGGTACCATTAGGCATGGCTAGATTAACTGATACTTGATCACTGGAAATACGAGGAAACAAGGTCACACCTACGATTCCTCCACCTACAGAACCTATAGTAAGCACAAAAGCTCCTAAAAAAATTGCAAACACCAGTAATTTATACTTCAACGTAAACCGTAGCGCTGGTGCATAGAGCCTATCACGCATGTAGTTCATGAACTTATCACCGTATTCATTAACCACACGCATTTTCTGGAACAGTGCTGCTACACCTGTTTTGGGCCTGTTATCTTGGGCTTTTAAAGCCTTAGAATGTGCAAGATGAGCTGGTAGAATTATGAGTGCTTCCACTAGAGAAACAAGCAAAGTCAATATTACAATTACAGAAACCTCACTAAAAAAAGTTCCTATTCTACCGTCTAAAAACAAGAAGGTAGAAAAAGCAAGAATAGTGGTTATAATAGCACTCAAAATAGGCGGAATTACTTCCATCGTTCCATCTACAGCAGCAGTAATAGGATCTTTTCCTTTTTCATAATGCTGGTAGATATTCTCTGCAATCACGATTCCATCATCTACCAGAATTCCTATTACTATAATCATCCCAAAAAGTGATAACACATTAATAGTCACATCAAACTGTCCTGCAAAAATGAACATTCCTAAAAAAGCAATAGGCAACCCAAAGGCTACCCAAAAGGCTAACCGTGTATTTAAGAAAACCGATAGAAATAATAAGACGAGCAACATTCCTATTACCGCGTTTTCTGTAAGCAAGGCTGTACGCTGGTTTAGAGTCGTAGATAGATCTCTTACTACATTGAGCTCCACGTTTGTAAATCGCTGGTTGTAATCTTCTATGTATTGCTTAACGACATCGGCAGTAGAAATAAGGTCTTCAGAATTTGTACTAGTTACTGTAATTTCTACAGCTCTTTCTTGATTAAAATAAGTCGCATTAGGCGTTTCAGCAAAGCGGTCTCTTATGGTCGCAACGTCTTTTAAAAGGATTGTGGAACCATTAGCATTTGTTCTTACAGGAATATAACTTAGTTCATCACCGTAGTAAGAACGGTTATTTGCTCTAATGAGGTATTCTTCTACATTTGTTTTAATATTCCCACCAGTGGTGAGGATATTTGAGTTTGCAACAGCATCTGCCACTTCTTGAAAAGTGAGATTGTACCCTAATAATGTATTTTCATTTACCGCTATTTCTATTTCTTCATCAGGATAACCAGCAATAGATATTTGTGAAATACCGTCTATCGCTCTCAGGTCGTTTTCAATATCTCTGGCGAGTTGCTTCAGTGTTTTTAAAGGAACGTTTGTCCCGCTTAAAGCAAATACTATGGTAGGTCTAGCATTTTCTTGTTTTGCGACCACTAGAGGCTCCATTCCCACTGGAAAAGATGGTACTCGATCCACGGCATTCTTAACTTCTAGTAGCATAAAGTCTATATCATAGCCTTTTATGATCTCTATGGTTATAGTACCTGAGTTTTCGCGTGAAGCAGAAGTAACTCTATCGATTCCTTCTAGACCTTTAAGATTATCTTCTACTTGAAGTACAACACCTTCTTCTATTTCTTGAGGTGATGCTCCAGGATACACCACATTAATGGTGATGATTTTAGAATCAACTAATGGAAAAAAGGAAGACTTTAAAGAACGCATACCCATGATTCCAAAAATCGCAAACGCTATGATCACCACATTAACCGCAACGTGATGTTTAATAAAATAAGCTATAATTTTTCTCATGGCTTATTTAGATTCTGACTTTGAGACTGCTTTTTGCTTATCGGCTGCAGCTTGTTGTTCTGTTTTCACAATCATACCTTCATAAGCACCAGGAATCATTTTAGAAATAATGACTGTACCATCATCGACTCCTTTTACCACGACCGTCTTGTCTGAAAAATGAACAGGTTGAACGCTAACCAATTCTAATAAAGTGTCATGAACCACAAACAGCTGATCGCCGTCTTGCAACAAACTACGGTCCAGTTCTATGGCATTTTCTATTTGTTGTGCTTGAAGATTTGCGGTGAGGTACATTCCATCTTTTAGATTTTTATCGCTTACTTCTATAACGGTGGTGATGGTTTGGGTTTGTTGATCTATTTTACCATTAATACGAGTCACTTTTCCTATATAGGTTTTAGTTCCTGTAATGTTTTGAAGCTCTACTTCTTTACCTACTTTAAGTAAATCTGCAAATTCACCACTTATAGCAACTTCAAGTTCATAAGTACCCGTTTGAATAAACTCACCTAGTTGCTGTCCATTGCGCACTAAGCTTCCTTCAGTCACGAGCGCCTCAGTTAATACTCCGGTAAAAGGCGCTTTGATCCTGAACTTTCCTAAACGGCTTTCTAGGTTTTTAATATTATAATAAGTCGTGTAAATATTACGGCCTGTTATAAAGTATTTTTCTTTATCATCTTTAGGCTCAGGCAACTGTGGCGTAGAAGCGTTTCTATCCCAGTTATTTAGATAAGATTGCCATTGTGCATAAGAGTTAGGGTAGTCTAACCTCAAATCAGGCATAATAGCGGTGATCTGGTTATTTAAATTACTGCGAGCGCTCTGCACTTGTGCATAGAACTCTGAATTTTCAATGATAATCATAGTCTGACCAGCACTATACTCTTGACCTGTTTTAAAAAGAGTACCAGTAGGTTTAAAAACGCCAGTCACCTCAGAGAAGAGTTCTACTCTACGCTTAGCTTGTAAATTTCCATTTGCCGGAATAATGATAGGCACAGTAGCGTTCACGACTGTATCTGTAGAAATAATTTTAACCTCTTTTTTTATTTTAGGTTTAGGAGCTTTTTTATTGTCTATAAGTGTTTTTGCACCAAAAAAGGCGCCACCTATAATGAATAACGCCAGTATGGCGATGATGATTTTGCGCATGAAAAAAAATTAAGTACTCTAAGAGTGGTTAAAGCTAATAAAGCTCTAGACTTGAGCGGTTAAAATTAACTTAATCCTTTAAAAAAGAGACCTGTTTCTGCATCAAAGTTGCTAAAATGATCAGAAAACAAAAAAAATATTAAGTAATTTTAAAACATGATAGGTATCATACCGCTTTAAAAAGCCTCTAGCTCTTCAGAAATTTTCTCCCATTTCTCCATCCATTCTTCTAACGCTTTTTTCTTAGCTTGATAGCTATCAAAGAAACCAGGTTGAGCAGCAAGCTCATCATAGTTTGCGGCGAGTTCATTATCTAATTTCTTGATGTCGCGTTCCAGACTATTAATTTCTGACTCGGCTTTAGAAAGGCGATTGTTCAGTGATTTTTGCTTTTTCTGATCTTCGTAAGAGAGCTGTTTCTTTTCTGTATCTTGCTTTCGCGAAAGCGTATCCACTTTAACCTCAGTGCTTTTTTCTATCTCACGCATATCACGTGCCTTACGTTGCTGGAGATAATAATCTATATCTCCTAAATGTAAGTTTAATTTATGGTCACGGAATTCATAAACAACCTCAGTGAGTCCTTGTAAAAACTCTCTATCATGCGACACGACTATGAGCGTTCCATCAAATTTAACAAGCGCTGCTTTCAATACATTTTTAGACTGAATGTCCAAGTGATTTGTAGGCTCATCCATAATGAGCACGTTAAAAGGCTGTAATAAAAGTTTACAAAGTGCCAGTCTATTACGTTCTCCACCGCTTAGTACTTTTACTTTTTTCTCTGCCTCATCACCACGGAACAAGAAGGAACCTAGCATGTCGCGTACTTTTACACGATTACTATCATCGGCAGCGTCTATCATGGTATCGAGCACTGTTTTTTCTCCATCTAAGTACTCTGCTTGATTCTGAGCAAAATATCCTAACTGTACGTTATGACCTAGATTTACGTCACCTTTAGCATCTTTAATTTCGCCTACAATAATTTTAGCGAGCGTGGATTTCCCCATTCCATTTTGCCCTACAAAAGCAACACGAGCACCGCGTTCAATCATTAAATCCACTTCGTTCAGCACTTTTTTCTCTCCATAAGACTTGCTTACTTGGTCGATTTCAAGGACCACCTTACCAGGTTGTATAGATTTAGAGAAATTAATATTCATAGCCGCATTATCAGTTTGCTCGATCTCCACCACATCCATGCGGTTGAGTTTTTTAACCAGTGATTGCGCCATGGTAGCTTTACTGGCTTTGGCTTTGAATTTTTGAATTAGTTTCTCAGTACGCTCGATCTCCTTTTGTTGATTTTTAAAGGTTGCCTCTTGCTGCTCACGCATTTCTGCTCTCAAGGCTAGAAACTGTGTATAAGGTTTAGGGTAATCATAAATGCGTCCTAGACTGATTTCTATAGTACGATTAGTCACATTATCTAGGAACATTTTATCATGGCTTACAATCACTACTGCTCCAGGATAGGTTTGTAAAAACTGCTCTAACCAAAGAATAGAATCTATGTCCAAGTGATTCGTAGGCTCATCGAGTAATAAAATATCGTGATTTTCTAAGAGTAACTTAGCGAGTTCAATACGCATGCGCCATCCACCTGATAGCTCATCGGTCAGCATGTTAAATTGTTCTGGTTTAAAGGCCAGTCCTTTTAAAATCTTTTCGGTTTCCCCTTTGTATTGATAGCCGCCTATAATTTCATATTCATGAGTTAAGGTACTCATATCTTCTATAAGCTTTGAATAGGAATCAGACTCATAATCAGTTCTTTCAGCAAGCTGAATGTTTATAGTATCGAGTTGAGCTTCTATTTCTCTCGCTTTCGCAAAAGCGGTATAAGCCTCTTCCAGTACCGTACGACCTTTTTCAAAATCTATATCCTGACGTAAAAACCCAATGCTCGTGTCTTTTTCCATGGCAAGCTGTCCTTGATCGTATTCTAAATCACCAGCAATTACCTTGAGTAACGTGGACTTCCCTGCACCATTCTTACCGATCAATCCCACACGATTACCGCCATTAAGCCTAAAGGTGATTTCTTCAAAAAGTGGCTCGCCGCCAAAGGAAACATGTAAATCGTGTATATTAAGCATAGTGTTTTTATATCTTTGCAAAGATGCGCAACTGTGCATAAACACTAAAGTTTTCTCATGCTAAAAGGAACAAAATTATACAGTATTTTCACAGGAACTTGTCCCGTTTGTCAAAACGAGTCCATGTACACCAGTCCTAACATGTACAACCCTAAGAAAACACAAGAGATGCACGAGAGGTGCTCGCACTGTGATACGAAGTATAAAATTGAGCCTAGTTTTTTCTACGGCGCTATGTATGTAAGTTATGGTGTAGGAGTAGCGCTTGCTATAGCGACATTTGTGATCTCTAATTATATTTTTAAATTGGGAAGACTGAATATTTTCTTTGCCATTATGGCGATCATGATTCTAGGCTTGCCGGTTATTATAAGGCTGTCTCGTAATATATGGATCAACTTATTTATGAGCTATGATAAGGAGAAGGCTGAGTAGTGATGAGTTTTTGAGCTGTGAGCATTGAGTCTTGAGCTTTGAGAAGTTTAAGTTTAAAATATCTTTTTCAGATTAAATCCTCATGCTTTTATAAAAAGAAATGTGGTAAATGGTTTAGAGAAAGAATTGTTATTCATTACTATAAGATACCGCATCAAGTACAGAATGACAGATGGTAATTACTTCTTTTAAAATCTCGAAATGTTCATCTCCTTATTTAAAGGAGTTTCATTATAAATACGGTTACATAACTCTTGTGCTGCCCATGGTGCAATAAGAACTGCTCTACTTCCCATCCCATTAAAAATCCATAGATTATGATGATCTAAATGATGTCCTACAAATGGCCGTCTATCTATAGTGGTAGGTCTTATACCGTGTTTATGATCTATAATTTGATAAGGCAACTTTAAAAAACGTTCTAATCTTGAAGTTAAAAACTCAAGACCTTTACTGGTAGCGGTATCTTCTAGATCATCTCTATCATAAGTAGCTCCTACCCAAAACAAGTCTTCCTTATAGGGCATCAAAAACACCGACGATTTAATAATAAAATCTAATTTAAATCCTGGGATTTTAACAATGAGCACTTCGCCTTTATTACCTTGCAACGGTAAATTTTTAAAGTAAGGGTTATCAAGCATACGGTAACCTTCAGAAAAGATGATGTTTGAGGCTTTTAGGTTTTTATACTCTATGATATCTTCATGAACGGCTAAGGCATCAAAATCAAAGCTGTCTATAAAAACAGAGTCGCTTTTATCAAAGTATGCTAGTGTATCTTTCATAAGTGCACCTGCATCAACCCAACCTGTTCCATTTACTAATCCATAACCTGTATTACTCTCCACTCCATCTACCGGTATTTCCACAAGATCCGGATTCATAAAAGCCATTAAATCAACTCGCTTAGACTTCTTTACCCAAGTAGCAGCTTCTTTATCATCATGCATTCTACGGGCTACCGTGATAGGGTGACGATAGTCAACACCGGTATGACTTGTAATATATTCATAAAGAACGTTGAGCTGCGACAACTGCTCTTGAGCATTCCACACAGGTGTAAAACGCTTTAACACCATAGGGTTATAAACTCCAGCGGCAACATCACTACTTCCCTTAGCACCATCTGTAATGATCACAAAAGATTTATTCTGTGCATGTAGTTCCCATGCCAAAGAACAAGCTGCTATTCCACTACCGACTATAATTACATCATTCATAATTCAAAGGTACTATCTATTTCAATGAAGAGCATAAAAAACGCCTTGCGGTGCAAGGCGTTTTTATAAATATAAATTGAGCAACTATTAATAGTTCCACATGTCTATTTCTTTATTTCTAACGATATCTTTTAAACGTTCAGATTCTAATAATTGCATCATAGAATTATCAGCTATATAACGTTTTACTTCACGATCTCCTTGAACATTATCCATTTTATAAATCACAGCATTAAATCTACGAGAGTTTAAAATATGATCAAATGAAATAGGTCTAGCAGAGTTGAGTGTATTAAAAGCCTTTGCGTTGTGTAACAACTCTCTAGCATCTGGATAATAAACACAGAATAATTCAATTAATTCATCAGGAAAATTTACGTCAGGTGTCACTGGACAAACTCCTAAGATGCGGTATCTCATTTCGCTTTGTCTAGTATCTAAATACCAAACACCACGAAGGCGATACTCAGCAACGTCAGACGCGCCAATAGTACGAACATTAACATACTGATCAAAGTCTGCAAGATTGTAAGTCGTATCAATATCTAACGGCTTTACAGTATCGTCTAAAACAATACCGTTATCATTAAGAATATTAATACCAGCATCATCAATCTCTTGACTCATTAAGGATGATTCAATATCTTTAAATTCACGTTTTTCATTGAAATAGGAATCTGCATAAAGAGTCACCTCTTCGGCACGTGCCGCAGCAGATAATACATGAAACAAAGATCTACGTTCTTTACCTACATAATTAGTATCAATAGGATAATACAATGGAAAGTTAACTCTTTCATCAAGATCTACTTTTTCCCAAGTGGTCTTTTGCCAAAGAACATCTCTATCATCCACAAAACCATAAGGCAACGGCAGATCATTATCATTCTCCATCTGAGACTCCGTTTTCTTACCTATTTCATTAGGATCCTTTGCATTAAGGATGTTGTTTTGAGCAGATACCATTCCCGAAAGAATCATTGCTGCAAGTAAAACTACAATCTTATTCATAATCGTTTTTTAAAAATTTATTAGTCTGTAATTTCTACAGCAACACTACTTACACTAGGTACATTAACACTTACACCAGGGATAGTCGCTTTGATTTTTGCAAATTGAACAATATCTCCTTTACGTGCTCTCTTAAGTGCATTCTTAGCAGCAGCATTAAGCTTACTACCATTTACAGGTATAGCTGGCTGTCCTGGCACTTTGAATAAAAAGCTTGTAACAGAGGCTTTAATATCAAATTCGAAATCCATAAATTCAGCTTTAACTGTAGCAATAGCCAATTGATTTCTACCTTTCTTAACATCATCAAAACCACCTGCAACCGTTCCTGTTGGTCTTGGCAGGTTCTTAATACGGAAAGTTTTACTGTCAGATACTGTTTCACCAGTAGATAACTTACCATTCACATTAATCTTAACCTCTCTACCTGCACCTGGCTTCATTACATAACCAGAACCTCTTTTAGAAAGTCCAGGAGCACTTGCATTTACATTATTAGAAGACACACCAGCAAAAGAGATCGTCATAGGGTTTTCTACACCTCTATAAACAACGTTCATCTTATCTGCAGAAATCGTTGCAGAGTTAGGTTTAGGTATGGTAGAAAATGTTTGCTCCACAAGAACCGGTAAAGGCTCACCATCCTGCTCGTATATCAATTCACCAGTAATCTTATGTTCACCTGGAGAACCTGCACCAACTTTAAGAACAACTCTACCATCTTCAACAGCATACTGACTTTCAGTAAGAGCACGTCCATCAAGCTTTAATGAAACCGTTTTAGGTTTTAAAGTAGCATCCTTACGACCTAAAACTATTTGACCATCAAACATCTCACCGTTATAATAAGCTGATTTAGGCGTTTCCATTAAAGTAGTATAGTTAGTCATACTAACTTCGCTTTTAAGACTTCCACTAAGCAACGTTCCTAAAATTTTAGATTCGATACTCTTAATCTCACTTTGTAGTAAAGTTAATTTTGCTACAGAAGCAATTAATGGGAAACCTTGGTAATTATATTGCAAATAAGGCACCATAATACCATCTCTGTTTTCTTGATCTGATGGCGTGAATTTTTTCTTTAATTGACCAGCCAATTCAGATTCTTCACCAACGATTGCAACCATATCATTACGATAATTGTTCATCATATCAAGAAACTTTTGACCTTCTTTAGTGATTACTCCACTTTCTAAGAATTTAGTATCTAAGTAATCTCCTTTATCCATTACTTGATAATCTGTAGGATCTTCTACTGTTCCTTCTAATTCGTCTTTTAAGGATTGTATATACTTGAAATAATCTTCAGAAATCTTATCTACCTGATCACCTTGGGCTTTCAACTTGTTATATTTTTCAGGCTGATCGCTTGCTAATTGTGCTAAGCCGTCAAGAGTACTAGCGTTATTAGCTGCTGCAGTAACATTACTCTCTTCAATACTAACATTAAGTAAACCAAATGCATTTAGTACTTCCTTACTCATGTTAAGAGCAAGCATTGCGATGAAAACCAAGTACATTAGGTTAATCATCTTTTGTCTTGGGGATTGTTTTCCTCCTGCCATAATATTCTAATTAGCTATTAATAATTGTGTTATAATAATTATTGCTAATTATCCTTTCATTGCTCCTAACATGTTTCCATAAACTCCGTTTAGAGAAGACAAGTTATTAGCTAGACCAGCCATTTGTTCTTGAAGTTTTGCTGCGTTTTCTGCGATAGCTTCGTTTGCTTGGTTTTGACGAGCAGAGCTTTCTACCTGTACTTTATAAAGGCTGTTTAAAGACTCCATTTGAGCAGCAGCAATAGACATCTCTTCAGAGTACTTCTTGGTAGAAGACATAGCCTCGGCAGTAGGAGCAATTCCTTTTGCAGCTCCTTCAAAAGAACGAATACTGTTTCCTAAACTAGACATTAATTCACTATCAAGCTTAGCTTCTTTAAGCATTTCATCTAATTTCTTAGATAATAATCCTTGAGCGTCTTGCGGCTCTTCTTTTTTACCTTTTTTATTTGCCATTTGTCCTCCAGCTAATTCTGGGTAAACAAGTGACCAATCAAGCTCATCTTCTACAGGCTCAAATGCCGATATAGCGAAAATAAGTGCTTCTGTAACCAACCCAATCATTAAAAGGTTATTACCAGAGAATCCATAACCGAAATCCCAGTGAAGAATTTTAAATAATGCTCCGATGATTACGATTGAGGCTCCGAAACCGTAAGCCATGTTAAATAATTTCTTTGTTGTTTTAGACTGTGCCATTTTAATATAGGGTTTAGTTAAGTTGTTTTGTTAATTAATTAGTTAGTTCCTGCGTTAAGTGTAACGTCAGTCCCCATGTAAGATTGTACCGTACGGAAACCAATATAACTCCTTGCAGAATCTGCATACTCAAAATCGCGTGTTCCTACTTGAAGGAAATATGAAATATCTTTCCATGATCCTCCACGCACTCCTTTACGCATGTTATTTTCATCGTTTACTACTGGACTCATAGAAGACATGAATTCATAAGAGCTTGCATCATAAGATGAGTTCACCCATTCTGCTACGTTTCCAGACATATTATAAAGATTATACTCATTAGGTTCATAAGAACGAGCCTCAACGGTATAAAGCGCTTGATCTGCTGCATAATCTCCACGTAGTGGTTTAAAGTTAGCTAGGAAGCAACCTCTGTCATTTTTTGCATAAGGTCCACCCCATGGGTAAGTAGCTCCTTCTAGACCGCCACGAGCCGCATATTCCCATTCTGCCTCAGTAGGTAAACGGTATGCGTTCACATTATGACGTCCACGTTCCTTTCTAAAAGAATTATGATATAATGTTCTCCACTGACAGAAAGCCTTTGCTTGTTTCCAGTTCACACCTACTACAGGATAATCACTGTAGGCTTCGTGCCAGAAATAATCATTATGCATAGGCTCATTATAAGAGTAATTAAAATCACGTATCCACACCGTAGTATCTGGGTAAATCTCTACCGGAGTTTGAGTAATATATTTACTTCTCTTATCTTTAGGATTACGAGCCGCTTTCTGAATATCCATTTCTGAATAAGTGAATACTAATTTTTTCACATCTAGAGTGCGCTGCCCATTATACATTTCTTCAAAAGGAATATACATAGAATCATACACCTCAGCATAAAACTCATCTGGAATATCTTCAGTATCCCAAATTAAATCTACATCGTGATTAAGCTTAAATCCTTCATATCCAGTCTCACCCATTCCTGCATAATTATCTTGATAATATTGCTCCCATGGTGTTAGCTCTTCAGTATCATCAGTCCCTAAGAATGCATACTCACCGATTCCGTCATCACCAGGTTGCGCTCCATTTTCATCGGCCATGATGGCTAGACGAGTTCTAAAAATAGAATCCCTTACCCAGTAAACAAACTGACGGTATTCAGAATTAGTAATTTCAGTTTCATCCATATAATAAGATGGAACGGTCACTGTTTTAGTAGGTGCATTGTTAGTAGCGGCAAAATCATCATCACTTTTACCCATAATAAATGATCCACCAGGAACTAGTGTCATACCATAAGGCTTTTCAGGATGCCATGCTTTTCCTTTAACTCCTACTACCATTCCACGGTCTCCTCGACCACAACTTGCTAGAAATACAACTACTGCTGCAAGGACAAATAACTTTTTCATAAGGGTGATTTATGTTTTCTTTATGAATTAAGGGCGTAAACCTATTTAAAACATTTCTATTTGGCAACTTTTTTTTACCAAATAAATTTAGTTTGACAAGGTACGCAATAAAACGCTATACTTCATTCTTTCTTCTCGCTTTTAACCATCGCTCTGGCACATTTTGATCACATGCAAGCTCATAGTCTTTGCGAGTACAAGGTAATAACGTATGTTGTTTTAGTTTATTATTAACGTTTGAAATAAAAGGTAATTCTATCCACCATCGCCCAGTTTTATTAGACTTATAAAAGGTTAACACCTCTTCTTCTATGGGAACTCTATATTTTAAAAACCCTTCATTTATATCTACTGGGTGCTCTCCAGCTCTATAATTGTAACCTTCGATAAAATACCAGATCATTTCTGCTATAAGCTGCGCACCTGTTAAAGTAGCGTCTATAGGTATTTCAAATATTCCAAAAACTTTAGTACGATCGCTAATTCCCGCATACCTGGATAGACTACAGATCTGTTTACCGGTTAATCCATTTGGATTCGCTTTCGCGAAAGCGGTATCTCCAGCTTTTACCACGGCCATATCTACTCCTACTAGGTCTGCATCTCTCATTACTGGCTCTGCCTGGCGCATATCATCATCTAAAACTCCTAAACGAGTTGCGTCAAAGAACATGCGCTCTAACAACTCAATCTCATCCTGACTATTAAAATAGGTTTGAAAACCTAAATTACTATAATTAAACAGGTTATAAGGCTGGTCTGCCACCATTCTACCTATATAACTACGAGAACTTATGGCTGCTTCTATATCTCCTAAATCAAATCTACAGTCCACGTTCACCACATTTATCATGTACTGTATATCATCAAAAGCTCTGTAAATGGGATACATCAAGTCCTGACTACCACCCAGATAAACAGGGATGATTTTTTTTATTAATAACTGAGCAGTTATTTGTTTAAGTACATAATATGTATCCTGAACGGTTTCTCCTGGATGTACATCTCCTAAATCAACCATACTGAGCGACCAGTTACCTGGATACAACTCATAGAACTGTTTCCTTACACTATCTACACTTTTTAATTGTAGGAGTGCATTCTCATCCCGGCGGTTTTCTAAAACCCCAATGAGCACCATTTGCACACCATCTAACTGAGGCAAACCTGTATGCTCTGTATGAATTTGAATCACATTACCTATAGCGTGCTGTGGTTGCAACATAGCATGAGCCTGCACGGCGTCGCTTACTGGTTTTAAAAACTCAAAACTCATAGAGACTTACTTCTTAGTCGTTTTCTTTTTTGCGGCAGGCTTTTTTTTGGCTGCGGTCTTCTTTTTTGCCGCAGCTTTCTTTTTAGGAGCCTTTTTTGCGATAAGCTCTTGAGCTTTTTCTAAAGTAATCTTAAGCGGATCTATGGTTTTAGCAAGCTCTACTTTAATTTTACCTTTAATTACATTGTGCCTTCCCCATCGTGCTTTCTCGATTCTTATCCCTTCATCTTCCCAGTTCACGATCAGTTTATCTTTCTCTTTTTGGATTTTATCTTTTATCAATTGCTCGATATCATCATTTGAAAGATTATCAAAGTCATATTTCTTATTCACAGAAATGAACATTCCTGCCCATTTGATAAATGGCCCAAAACGACCTACTCCTTTAGTAACAGGTTGCTCATCATACATGTATATGGGCGCATCTGCTTTTTCTTTTTGCTGAATTAAAACAGCAGCTCTTTCAAAGGTGAGCGTCATAGGGTCATCACCATCTTCTAGAGAGACAAAGGTTTTCTCGTTGAACTTTACATAAGGACCAAAACGACCTTGATTCACCTCAACAGGATGACCGTTATATTCACCTAAAGTTCTAGGTAGTTTAAACAGGTCTAATACCTCTTCCAAAGTAATAGTATTTAACGACTGAGAAGGTAACAAGCTAGCAAATTGAGGTTTATCCTCATCTTCTGCTGTACCTATTTGTGCCATCGCACCAAATCTTCCTAGACGCACACTAATAGGTTTACCCGTTTTCTCATCAATTCCTAAAACACGTTCTCCTACCTCACGCTCGGCATTTTCTGCCACGTCTTTTACCTTAGGATGGAATCCTTTATAGAAGTGGTTCATCATGTCTGTCCACTCTTCTTTACCTTCGGCTATGTTATCAAAGGACTCTTCTACTTTGGCTGTAAAGTTGTAATCTAAAATATTACTGAAGTGTTCTACTAGAAAATCATTTACCACACGACCTACGTCTGTAGGGATTAATTTTCCTTTATCTGCTCCTGTTTTTTCTGAAAGCTCCTTTTCTTTAATGGTATCTTTTGCAAGAGTTAACTGCACATAAGCGCGCTCTTCTCCTTGAGCTATTCCCTTTTCAACATATTTTCTATTCTGAACAGTAGTAATAGTGGGCGCATAAGTAGATGGGCGACCTATTCCTAGCTCTTCTAATTGTTTTACAAGAGAGGCTTCTGTATATCTATATGGCGGTCTTGTAAATCGCTCCGTGGCAGTGATTTTTTTACTCAACAAGTCTTGCCCTACTGTTAATGCTGGCAATAGTCCTTGTTGCTCTAGATCTTCATCATCAGTAGATTCTAGGTAAACTTTAAGGAAACCTTCAAACTTTACAATCTCTCCATTTGCCGTAAATTTCTTGTCATGAGTGTTTGCAGTAATAGAAACATTAGTACGTTCTAATTGCGCATCGCTCATTTGACTGGCGATAGCTCTTTTCCAGATTAACTCATATAATCGCACCTGGTCTCTATCTAGACCAGCACTATGCACAGCAAAATCTGTAGGCCTGATAGCTTCATGTGCTTCTTGAGCTCCTTTAGATTTCCCTTTATAACTACGTTCCTTATGGAATTTTGTTCCATAAGCACTCTCGATCTCTGCTTGCGCTCCTTTTTTAGCTTCGTTACTTAAATTTACAGAGTCTGTTCTCATGTAAGTAATCAATCCAGCCTCATATAATCGCTGGGCTAATTGCATGGTACGACTCACATTATAAAATAATTTACGAGAAGCTTCTTGCTGTAAAGTAGAGGTAGTAAACGGTGGTGCAGGACTCTTTTTAGCCGGCTTTTTAACTAAATCACCTACTTGAAACTGAGCTCCTTTATTAAGTTCAAGAAAATCTTGAGCCTCTTTAAGTGAGTTCAAATTACTCGGTAATTTGGCTTTTAAAAGACTACCATCTTTGGTAGTAAAATCTGCATCTATTCTAAAAAAGTTATCTGTCTTAAAATTGATAATTTCATTTTCTCGCTCTACGATTAAACGTACTGCTACGGACTGAACTCGACCAGCACTGGCTCCACCTTTCACTTTTCTCCATAGAATAGGTGATATTTCATAACCTACGATACGATCTAAAATACGTCGTGCTTGTTGAGCATTAACTAAATCATAATCGATCTGACGTGGATTTTCAATCGCTTTTTGAATAGCACTTTTTGTAATCGCATTAAAAACGATACGTTTAGTTTTATCTTGTTGAAGATCCAGTTGCTCAGCAAGATGCCATGCAATCGCTTCTCCTTCTCGATCCTCATCACTCGCTAGCCAAACCATATCTGAATCGGCAGCCATTTTTTTGAGTTTCTTTACTAAGTCCTTTTTATCTGAACTTACTATATATTTAGGAGAGAAGTCTTTATCCACATCCACTCCTAGCTCCTTTGCTGGAAGGTCTGCGATGTGGCCAAAACTAGACGCTACTTTATAGTCCTTACCTAAGAATTTTTCTATAGTTTTTGCCTTTGCCGGCGACTCTACGATTACGAGATTTTTTGCCATTCAGATTTGAAATTTTGGATTGCAAAGGTATGCGTATTTTTTTTTAATAACACAGACATCTGTTTACCAGAGTTTTAAAAAAGCGCCACAATATACAACCAGTTCACTTTATGATGGTTATATAATAAGGTAATACCCTATAGAATTTATAAAGTCTTATTTAATAGTTTCTTTTTACTTAAAATTATTAACTCAACAGACCTCTTAATGAAATGCTTTTGTTCTAAAAATTCTATATCTATAACTTTACAATCATAACTTGATATAAGGTTTGTGGTATACGCTTTCGCGAAAGCGTAATTAAAAAAATCATTTATATGACATTATGTCACAAAATGAGCGAATTTTGTATCTTTGCACGCTTATTAATAGAGTAAGGAAGATGGAAAAGGTTATAGAAGAAGACAAACAAGGAACGACCCTACAGTTAGAAAATAATGATAAGAACAGTCGTAAACTATTTATAGAAAGTTACGGTTGTCAAATGAATTTTTCTGACTCTGAAATAGTAGCGTCTATTCTTTCAAAGGAAGGTTTTAACACCACAAATAAACTAGAAGAAGCAGATTTAGTGCTCGTAAACACTTGCTCGATAAGAGACAAAGCAGAGCAAACCGTACGCAAGCGACTAGAAAAGTATAACAGAGTTAAAGAACGCCAGAATCCTAACATGAAGGTAGGCGTACTAGGCTGCATGGCTGAACGTTTAAAATCAAAATTCCTAGAAGAAGAAAAAATCGTAGACATGGTCGTAGGGCCAGATGCTTATAAAGACCTGCCCAATCTTGTAGCCGAAGTAGATGAAGGACGTGATGCCGTAAATGTGATTCTTTCTAAGGAAGAGACCTATGGAGATGTAGCTCCTGTAAGACTGAATTCTAATGGTGTAACAGCATTTGTTTCTATTACACGTGGCTGTGATAATATGTGTACCTTTTGCGTAGTTCCATTTACGAGAGGTCGTGAGCGCAGTCGTGATCCACAGAGTATTCTAGAAGAAATAAGCGATCTAGTAAGCAAAGGATTTAAAGAAGTTACCTTATTAGGACAAAATGTAGATTCTTACCTATGGTATGGTGGTGGATTAAAAAAAGATTTTTCAAAAGCAAGCCCTATGGCTCAAGCCACTGCGGTAGACTTTGCTCAATTATTACATAAAGTAGCCGCGGCACAACCTCAGTTAAGAGTACGTTTTTCTACTAGTAATCCACAAGATATTAGTGATGATGTGTTGCATGCGATCGCTCAACATAGAAATATATGCAACTACATACACTTACCTGTTCAATCTGGTAGTGACCGCATTCTAAAAGAAATGAATCGTTTGCATACTCGTGAGGAATACATGAGGTTAATAGACCGTGTTCATGATATTATTCCTGAATGTGCTGTTTCTCAAGATATGATTACCGGTTTCCCTACAGAGACTGAACAAGATCATCAAGACACGTTAAGCCTTATGGAATATGTAAAATATGACTACGGTTTTATGTTTGCTTATTCTGAGCGACCAGGAACTATGGCTGCGCGCAAAATGGAAGATGATGTGCCTGAAGCAACTAAAAAACGTAGACTAGAAGAGATCATAGCCGTGCAGCGACGTACAGGTTTAGAACGTGCGCAATATTTTATAGGTAAAACGGTGGAATGTTTAATAGAAAAAGAATCTAAAAAATCTGATTTACACTGGGCAGGACGTAATACTCAAAACTATGTTGCTGTCTTCCCTAAGGAGCATTATAAAGTAGGTGACTTTGTGAATGTAAAAATCACAGATTGTACCAGTGCCACTTTAATAGGAGAAGCCGTAGGCTACTCAGATATGAAAGGACCTTTAACTAAAGATACCGAGTAAATTATGGAAAGCGTGCAGTCTATAAAACAGCGGTTTGAACTTATAGGAAACGATCCTGGTTTTAATCGTGCGATTGAAAAAGCGATTCAAGTGGCACCTACTGATATCTCAGTACTCGTTACTGGAGAAAGTGGTGTGGGAAAAGAAAGTATTCCTAAAATTATACATGCTCAATCCCATCGCAAACACAATAAATACATTGCCGTAAACTGCGGTGCTATACCTGAAGGAACGATAGATTCAGAGCTGTTCGGTCATGAGAAAGGAGCTTTTACCGGTGCTACCTCTACCCGATCTGGTTACTTTGAAGTAGCAGATGGAGGAACAATTTTCCTAGACGAGGTTGGAGAATTACCACTACCTACTCAAGTAAGACTACTACGTGTTTTAGAAAACGGTGAATTTTTAAAAGTAGGATCATCAACTACTCAGAAAACCAATGTACGTATAGTAGCCGCCACAAATGTGCGCATGACAGAAGCTATTGAAAAAGGAAAGTTTAGAGAAGACCTTTTTTACAGATTAAGTACGGTAGACATTCATTTACCACCATTGCGAGAACGCAAAGGAGACATTCATTTATTGTTCCGCAAATTTGCGTCTGACTTTGCTATGAAATATAAGATGCCTACCCTAAGATTAGATGATGGCGCTATATCGCTACTGGAAAGTTATAGATGGAGTGGTAACATAAGACAACTGCGCAACATAGCTGAGCAAATAAGCGTTCTTGAAAAAGAACGTAATATAAACGCCGCTACATTGCGTAATTATTTACCAGATGCTGGAAAGAACTTACCAGCAGTTATAAGCAGTAGTAAAAAGACTGATAGTGAGTTTGCAAACGAGCGTGAGATTC
>NZ_CBFIBE010000037.1:0-21777 GCF_965660805.1 Nonlabens sp.
GATTCTGGAGCCTTTTTTATTAGTATAATCTTCTAGTTATCGAGGCAACAGTTGTAAACTTCCCAAAAAACAACACTGATTAAAAGAAAAATATTAATGTTAACTTTATATCATATTAAAAGGTGTCTGGAAGGTTAGAAACAGAACCTATTGTTTAATTATGTAATTCATTAGATATCTAAAATAATTTCATTGCACCTAGAATCAGAAGATCCAAGAATACAATGTTACCAATGCATGCGCCCTTCTAGCACTTGTATTTGTGAACATATCCACCCTTTACCTACTCAAACCCGTTTTATTATTTTAATGCATCCTAAGGAATATAAAAAACAAAAAAATGGAACGGGACACATGACTCATCTACAATTAGAAAATTCTGAGATCATCGTAGGTGTAGACTTTACAAATAACGACCGTGTTAATAGAATTCTGAATCAAAAAAATAATCGTTCTTTCTTGCTCTATCCAGGAAAAGATAATTTCAACTTATCGTTAAGAAATAGCTCAGAAATGAAATCATTTCTAGGTACTACTCCTCACCTATTTATTCTAGATGGCACCTGGCCTTGCGCACGCAAAATGCTTAAATTAAGTAGCAACCTGCAGCAACTTAAAAGAGTAAGTTTTGATCAAACCATAAAATCAAAATTTATTATCAAACAGCAACCAGAATCTCTTTGTTTAAGCACCATTGAATCAGTACATACTGTATTAAACTTACTTAAGGCAGGTGGTATAGAACAAATTGAAACCGCCAGATTCTTAATTCCTTTTGAAAAAATGATAGAATATCAGTTAGATTATATGCTCCACCCAGAACATAACAAAGATGACTCTATCGTTCAACTGAAAATCCCACCTAAAAATAACTATAAAAAATCCTCACAGCGCAGTGCGATTCTAGACCACGAGTAAACTGTATCGCTTAAAATAAACAGTAAAACCAGTAAACGGTAAATCATATATCGTCCTAGTAGCTATCTATTACTATTAAATATCTTAAGGTAAACTGATATCAAACTCATGCTATGTTGTAACTTAGTACTTTTTAAAACCATCATTTTATGAGCAAGCATATTAAATTAATAACAGACAGTTCCATCACCATTACTAGAGCTGCAGATGTATTAAAGCAACAAGGAATTGCTTGTATAATTAAGAATCATGTGGAGTCAGGAAGGCTAGCCGGTTTTGGGACGTCTCATAATGATGTAGATTTATGGATTGAAGAAAACGATCTTGAAAAGGCTCAAAGTATCTTAAAAGAGTTCCATAATTCTTAATTTTAAATACCGTCACAGATCTTAAAAACCCCCTATAATACTGATGAATTTTAAAGCAGGAGATCAAGTAGATCTAAAAATAGAAAGCATAACACCGCTAGGATATACCGTTATTATAAATGGTGAATTTGAAGGATTACTCTATGCCAGTGAGGTTTATCACGATCTAGAAGAAAACGACGCAGTGACTGGCTATATAAAAAACATAAGGGAAGATAGTAAAATAGATGTATCACTACGCCCACAAGGTTTTTTAAACGTCATAGACCATGATGTGGATAGAGTATTATCAGAACTCAATGCAAGTCCTAACGGTTATCTTTTACTTACTGATAAAAGTCCGCCAGACCATATACGTTACCATTTAAACATGAGTAAAAAAGCTTATAAAAAAGCCTTAGGGAAACTATATAAACAAAAGGTAATTACCATCTCTGAAGATAAAGTCGAGTTAGTAGATAAGGGAAAATAAAAGTATTAAAAACCATCAACTAGATTAGGCTTTAAAAAACTACCTCTTTGCCACAGGACTTATAATCTGCACGTTAGAAAACGTAATTGCTCCTTTGATAACTCCTGCTATAACTTCTTGCAGCGCTTCTATGATTTGCATTTTAAGTTCGCTACGGTGATAAATAAGACTCACTTCTCGTGCTGGTGATGGTTCTTCAAAATAGCTGAGGTTCTCTTTTTTGCGATCGCTTAGATCCATAGTATTTAGATAAGGTAATAGCGTCATTCCTAAACCTTCATCAGCAAGTTTTATGAGCGTTTCAAAACTACCACTTTCCAGCATGAATCGTTCCTCATCTGTATCTCTAGAACCTCTACATAGATTGAGTACACTATCTTTAAAACAGTGTCCATCTTCTAGAAGCAGTAATTCATCTACATTAATATCTTGAACTTTAAATTTGTTTTTATCTTTTCCAGCCATTCTAGGATCATAAGCCACAAATGGTTCATAATACAAGACACGTTCCTTAATCATCTCATGATTTAAAGGTGTAGCAGCTATGGCGGCATCTATACTACCATCTTGCAGTGCGTCTATAATATGATCTGTAGTGAGTTCTTCTATGCGCAATTTTACCTTAGGGTACTTATTCACAAAGTTCCTCAAAAACATAGGTAATAACGTGGGCATGATGGTAGGGATCACTCCTATCTTGAACTCTCCACCTATAAAACCTTTTTCCTGATCCACGATATCCTGTATGCGATCACTTTCA
The DNA here is from genome assembly GCF_965660805.1 of Nonlabens sp. Classification (GTDB taxonomy): domain Bacteria; phylum Bacteroidota; class Bacteroidia; order Flavobacteriales; family Flavobacteriaceae; genus Nonlabens. The sequence goes on from NZ_CBFIBE010000037.1 coordinate 2,519, forward strand.
TTCACTATATTACGTGCCTGTTGCACTATTTTCTTACCGGTTTCAGTGAGCTCAATAGGCTTTTTAGTACGGTCAAAAACCTGAATATCTAACTCATCTTCAAGCTTTTGAATCTGCATACTTAAAGTAGGTTGTGTTACAAAAACTTTCTCAGCAGCTTTAGTGAAATTTTGGTATTGCGCCACGGCAAGAACATATTTCAATTGAGTGATCGTCATAATAGATATTTTCTACAAAAATAATTAAATCTATTGAGTTTAACTATGGTGAAACTTCCTTTTTTTATATTGATTTGTCCTTACTGTTATACTTTTAATAGGAGTTCTTTTAGAATATACGCTTTCGCGAAAGCGTAATTAAAAAAATAGTACTGGAACCCAGAAGATAGTTATTCCTTTTAATATTATAACATAACTAAAAACCCATATGAAACGCACTTAAACACAAGCATATAAAACCGATAGCGATACGGCTATGGGCTGCTCTAATATGCTCACATAAAAAAGAACCTATAAATTAACATTTTCACAACTCCTTGTAAACTTAGGTACGGCTATTTTTAGGACATAAATATGAACCTATGAAAATCACCGCATTTGCTGGTAGTAACAGTAAAAACTCTATTAATAAACAGCTCGTCACGCATACAGCTCATTTATTTCAAGAACAGGCTACTCAGGTTTTAGACCTTAATGATTTTGAAATGCCGTTATATGGAATTGATTTAGAAAATGAATATGGGATTCCAAAATCTGTTATCGACTTTTCAAATATTCTGAAAGAAAGTGATTTATTAATCATCTCTCTTGCTGAACATAATGGAGCATATGCAACGGTATTTAAAAACTTGTTCGACTGGTTATCTCGTGTAGAAGGTACTAAAGGGTTTCATAACAAGCCTATTTTTCTCATGGCTACTTCTCCTGGAGCTAGAGGTGGTTCTAGTGTACTAGAAATTGCCAAAGGCAGATTCCCTTATAATGATGGACCCGTTATAGACACTTTTAGTTTACCCAGTTTTTCCAGTAACTTTAATTCAGAAACAGGAATCACAGACACGGCTTTAAAAGCTGAACTAGATGCCAAAATTAAAAATATAAAAACACAACTTAACTCATAGCACTATGGCTACTATAACACTTGGCGGAAACGAGATTTTAACAATCGGCAGCTTACCAGAAATAGGTACTCAAGCTCCAGATTTTAAACTAAAAAAAGCAGACCTGTCTGAGGCTACTTTAAATAATTATAAAGGAAAAAGAGTCATCTTAAACATTTTCCCGAGTATAGACACAGATGTATGTGCTACCTCAGTAAAAAGTTTTAATAAAAGAGCAACTGATCTTCATAACACTGCAGTCTTATGTATTTCTCGAGACACTCCTTTTGCTCAGAAACGCTTTGTAAATGATGAAGGACTTGAAAACGTTGAAAATTTAAGCGATGTTATAGATGGAACTTTTGGTAATGATTACGGACTTACCATCACTACTGGACCGCTAGCAGGTTTTCATTCTAGAGCCGTTTTAGTGCTTGATGAAAATGGAAAGGTTATGTACAGCGAGCAAGTTCCAGAAATTGCACAAGAACCTAATTATCTTGCTGCTTTAAAGACACTATTATAAAAGTGGCACTAAGATCATTTCTATATAAAAGATTAAAAGGTTGCGGTTATGCTTTTAAAGGTGCCGTGACCTTAATAAAGACTGAAGCTAGTATTCAAGTCCAGGCTATCATAGCTATTATTATGACTATTGCTGGTTTTTACTTTGATATTACAGCAACAGAATGGATCATTCAAACCATAGCCATAGGACTCATTATGAGCCTAGAAGGTATGAATACTGCCGCAGAGGCTATAGCCGATTTTATTCATCCAGAATTTCATGAAAAAATAGGTCATATTAAAGATATTGCAGCCGGAGCAGTCTTTATTACAGCCATAACAGCGGTGATAGTAGGTAGCATTATTTACATTCCCTATATTCAAGAATTCTTCTTTACATGATCATTAATTCTACATTAGGTAACTATTAAGTAAAACAATCACTTAATAAGAGTACAATATTGTTATTTTTGTGAGTTCACTATAGAGTATGGCTAAAAAGAAAACAACTCAAAAATCACTTCTCAATAAAATGACCTTGTCCAGCTTTAAATTAAGCCGCACACAAGAGGTCATTACTGGACTGGTGTCTATAGGTATAGGAACTATACTATTGTTTTCTTTTATATCATTTTTCTTCACTTGGCGTGAGGATCAGAGTATTCTAGGCGATTTATCACAACGTGAGCTTCCCGCAAAAAACTGGCTCAGTAAATTAGGTGCTGGGCTTAGTGATTTCTTTATTTATGACGGTTTTGGTGTAGCAGCACTTTCTATACCAGTACTTGTAATAGTTACTGGGATCTACTTATTTGCCGCTAAGAAAGATGTTTTTACGCTTTCGCGAAAGCGTATACTCAACCTCTGGTTCTGGGGAAGTTTACTCATGCTATGGTTATCCATTACCTTAGGTTTTTTCCATGAAACGAACCCTTTACTAGGTGGAAAAGTAGGACTAGAACTTAATGACTTTATGCAGGACTATATAGGCTTGCTAGGTACTATAGTGGTCATGATTATTCTAGCCATTATATACATGGTGCTGAGATTGCATATTACACCAGAAAAAGTGAGTGCTTATTTCACTAAAAAAGCAAGTGAAGTTAAAGATAGTTTTGAGCCAGATCTTGTACCATCTGATGAGGAAAAAGACTGGGAAACGGCTACTATAGAAGGAAAGGAAGTAGATAAAGAAATAACATCTCCTACTCCACCTGATCTCAAAGAAGCGATAGAAATAACTAATCCTGAACCAGAGATCATTCCAGAACCTATCTTAAAAACCATCCCTAAAACTCAAGATGATGACGTAGATGTAGAAATTAACGCTGTCATAGATGAAGATGAGGCTATACATAGTAAAGCTGAGAAAATCGTTGAGGATTTCGGTGAGTTTGACCCTACATTAGAATTGAGTAATTTTAAATTTCCACCGCTAGATTTATTAAAAGATTATACGGGTGGTAAGACCATAACTATTAATGAAGAGGAGCTACAAGCTAACAAGCTCAAAATTGTAGAAACGCTCAATAATTATAAAATAGGTATTGCAAAAATTACTGCAACTATAGGTCCTACAGTTACTCTATATGAAATAGTTCCTGAAGCTGGTGTGCGTATTTCTAAGATTAAAAATCTAGAAGATGACATTGCTCTTTCTCTTGCGGCACTAGGGATACGTATCATAGCTCCTATACCTGGTAAAGGAACCATAGGGATTGAGGTTCCTAACCAGAACCCATCTATAGTCTCTATGCGATCTGTGATTGCCTCTCCTAAATTTCAAAATGCAGAGATGGCCTTGCCTATCGCTTTTGGGAAAACTATTAGTAACGAGACCTTTGTAGTGGATCTAGCCAAAATGCCTCACTTACTTATGGCTGGTGCCACTGGACAAGGTAAATCTGTAGGTCTAAATGCTGTACTGACCTCTTTATTATACTCTAAACATCCCGCAGAAGTTAAGTTTGTACTTGTAGACCCTAAAAAAGTAGAACTTACTTTATTTAATAAAATAGAACGCCACTATCTCGCAAAACTGCCTGATAGTGAAGATGCTATTATCACAGATAATTCTAAGGTGATCAACACCTTAAATAGTTTGTGTATAGAAATGGACCAGCGCTATGATATTCTTAAAGAGGCTATGTGCCGTAATATTAAGGAGTATAACGCTAAGTTTAAAGCGCGTAAGCTCAACCCTGCAAACGGCCACAAATTCCTGCCATACATAGTCTTAGTAGTAGATGAATTTGCAGATCTTATTATGACTGCTGGTAAAGAAGTAGAAACTCCTATAGCTAGACTAGCACAACTTGCCCGTGCTATAGGTATTCACTTGATTATAGCAACGCAACGTCCATCTGTAAACGTAATTACAGGTATGATTAAGGCTAACTTCCCTGCTCGTGTTTCATTTAGAGTACAACAAAAAGTAGATTCACGTACCATCTTAGATAGTGGTGGCGCAGATCAATTAATAGGTCGTGGAGACATGCTTTATACAGCAGGAAACGAAATTATAAGAATTCAGTGTGCCTTTGTGGACACTCCTGAGGTTGAAAAAATCACTGATTTTATAGGATCCCAAAAAGCATATCCAGATGCTCATTTATTACCTGAGTATGTAGGTGAAGAAGGTGGCACAAGCATTGATAATAACATCGACGAAAGAGATAGTAAATTTAGGGAAGCTGCAGAGATTCTCGTAATTGCTCAACAAGGTAGTGCCTCTTTATTACAGCGTAAATTAAAATTAGGTTATAATAGAGCTGGCCGTATTATTGATCAACTCGAAGCTGCTGGAATAGTAGGTGGTTTTGAAGGTAGTAAAGCGAGACAAGTATTAATCCCTGATTTAACCTCTCTTGAAGTATTTTTTAACGAAGAAAAAAAATAAGTTTAAACTCATGAAAAAGATTTTCATTTTATTAATGTTTTGTGTTGCGATTATTGGAAATGCTCAAAACTCAAAAGCAGATCAATTACTCAAAGAAGTAGCCGCTAAATTTAAAAGCTATGAAAACGTAGTTTTTAATTACAAGGGAAATTTACAAAATACAAAATCGCAACTTAATCTAGATGTTCAAGGTGAAGCAACATTGAGCGGCGAGAATTATAACGTAGATTTTATGGGTAGCACTTATGTATATAATGGCTCTAAACTATATGTGATTAATCGTGAAGATGAACAAGTTACTATCTCTACACAAACAGATTCAGATGAAGGTCTTATATCGCCTACTAATATTTTAACCTTTTATGAAAAAGGATATCGTTCAGAATGGGATATTGAACAAAATGTGCGAGGTCGTAAGATTCAATACATCAAACTAACGCCTATTAAATCTGACTCAGAGTATGAAAAAGTACTTTTAGGTATAGATATTAATACCAAGCATATCTATAATGCTATAGTTACTGAAAATAGTGGAACTAAAGCTACTTTTACCTTATTATCCCTTAAAACTAACCAGCCATTACCTAAAAAGAGTTTCAGCTTTCAACCGAGTGATTATGAAGGCTGGGATATCGAGAACCTAGACTAGATTGAAAATACTGGATAGATACATATTGACCTCATTTATAAAGACGTTTTTAAGCGTCTTTATTGTGATTATGTTTATACTTATCCTACAAGCGATATGGCTTTACATTAAAGATCTTGCCGGTAAGGACTTAGATATGATTACCATAGCTAAGTTTATGATGTACACCATTCCCGTAATTGTGCCTTTAGCTTTACCTCTTAGTATCTTGCTAGCATCTATTATGGTTTTTGGTAACATGGCTGAAAATTATGAATTTGCTGCCATGAAGTCTAATGGAATCTCATTACAGAGAGCCATGCGTAGTTTGATCATCGTGGTGGGCGTTCTAGGAATTACTTCCTTCTTTTTTGCAAATACCGTTATTCCATGGGGCCATTTTAAACAAGGTAATCTGCGGCGCAATATTGTAAATAAAAAGCCCGCTATGGCAATAGGTGTAGGAACCTTTAATCAAATAGGAGATATCAATATAAAAGTAGATAAAAAATCTGGAGATCGCGGTCAGTACTTACATGATGTTCTTATTCATAAAAAAAACCGTAAAAGAAGTGGAAACTATACGGTTATAAAATCTGAAAAAGGAGAATTAAAAAGCTCCTTAAAATCTAATATCATACAGCTCGTACTGAGTAATGGTAATTATTACGATGATTTATTTCCAGAAAATGCTCAAAAAAGAAGAAGCTCACCTTTTGTGCGTAGTTCTTTTGAAACCTATACTTTAAATATAGATGTATCTGCTTTAAACAAAGATAATCTCGATGAAGCTAGTGTTACAGATAATCATCGTATGCTTAAGATCCATGAATTACAAACGAGTATAGATTCTTTTACTACAAAGTTTAATAATAATTTATCTACCTATCATGAACAACAACATAAAAGATGGGCACCTGAATTATTTAAAACCAGAATAGGAAAAGAAACAGAAATTATAGAAAAAGAAATAGGTTCTGATTTTATAAGTGAGCTCAGCATTTACGACCAGCGTCGCACTATTGAAAACACAATTAATAAATTAAAACAACAACGCTCTGCTCTAAAGAACAGAGTATTTCAATTAAATGAAGAGCATAAAAGAATAGCTAAACATGAAATTGAAATACAAAAGAAATTTGTTCTCGGCGTGGCGTGTATTATTCTTTTCTTTATAGGAGCACCACTAGGAGCTATTATTAGAAAAGGTGGTATGGGACTGCCATTAGTGATCGCTACGTTATTCTTTTTAACCTTTCACTTCATAAATATTTTTGCTGAAAAAGCAGGCGTAGAAGGAGCATTCCCTACTTGGGTAGGCGCCTGGATGGGAACACTGATCATATTTCCTATAGGGATATTCCTTACCTATCGCGCCACTACAGATCAAGGCTTTTTTGATTTAGGCGGCTCTATAGAATCCTTATTTTCAAGGTTTAAAAAAAAGCCAAAGAGCCCAAGTGCAGCACCTTAATTCTTATCTTTGTGCAAAAGATAAAACGCATGACTACTGCAACACAAAGAACTACCTCCATAAAACTAGATTCCATAGAAGATGCCATAGAAGACATTAAAAATGGTAAGGTAATAATCGTTGTAGATGATGAAAACAGAGAGAACGAAGGCGACTTTTTAGCATCGGCACAATCAGTGACTCCAGAAATGATCAATTTTATGGCCACACATGGTCGTGGTTTAATTTGTATGCCTATCACAGAATCTCGTTGTAAAGAATTAGAACTAGATATGATGGTTACTAATAATTCTGACCCTATGGAAACCGCTTTTACTGTTTCTGTAGACTTAAGAGGACATGGAGTTACCACAGGAATAAGTGCAGCAGATAGAGCAAAAACTATTCAGGCAATGATCCAGCCAGATACTAGAGGTCATGAACTCAGTAAACCAGGACATATTTTTCCGCTTAGGGCACGTGACGGTGGTGTATTAAGACGCACAGGACATACTGAAGCTGCTATAGATTTTGCTAGACTTGCAGGACATGAACCAGCTGGAGTAATTGTAGAAATCATGAATGATGATGGAACTATGGCTCGTTTACCACAGTTAGCAGAAGTTGCCAAAAGATTTGATTTAAAACTCGTTTCCATTGAAGACCTTGTCGCTTATCGCATGAAAAACGATAGTCTTATAGAGAAGAAAGAAGATTTTACATTACAAACCAGATTTGGTGAGTACAGATTGCGTGCTTATCAACAAACCACTAACCAGCAAATCCATTTAGCCCTTACACTAGGCGACTGGAAAGAACATGAAGAGGTTTTAACGCGCATGAATTCTACTCAGGTAAATAACGACCTTTTCAGCACTCTTACATCAGAGGCTGACCGTAAAATAGATGCAATGTTTCATCGCTTAAATCAAGAAGGAAAAGGCGCGATTGTATTTATAAACCAGCAGTTTCAACCAGAAAATATGTTGAGCCGTTTAGAGCAACTTAAGGACTTGCAGGAAAAAGGAGAAGTAAAAGCTCCTCGTAAAAATCTAGATAATAGAGATTATGGTATAGGTGCTCAAATCTTGCATGATCTTAAAATTTCTAAACTCAAGCTACTTACTAATAGTGAACAGAGTAAACGTATAGGTATGATAGGTTATGGCTTAGAAATTACAGAAATCTTAAGCTATTAAAAATGTTTACTAAAACTACAGAACTAGACTCTTTATATGATGGTCTGGAGCATATGTCTACGACAGAACTACTAAATAATATAAATAAGGAAGACCAGAAAGTAGCTCTAGCGGTTGAAAAAGTAATTCCTCAAATAAGTGAACTGGTGGAGACCATCGTTACTCAAATGAAAACTGGTGGTCGTTTATTTTATATAGGAGCAGGAACTAGTGGTAGGCTAGGAATTCTAGACGCTAGTGAGTGCCCACCTACCTTTGGCGTTTCTCATGATAAAATCATTGGGTTAATAGCTGGTGGCGATACCGCGATACGTAAAGCCGTTGAAAACGCAGAAGATGACACGCAACAAGCCATAAAAGATTTAAAATCTCACTCTATTAATGAACGTGATGTAGTAATAGGCATAGCCGCAAGTGGCACAACTCCTTATGTTCTAGGTGGTTTACAGCAATGTAATAAATTAAACATCACTACAGCATCTATTACTTGTAATGCCGGTAGCCCTATAGCGATTGAATCACAGTTCTCTATTACTCCTATTGTAGGACCAGAGTTTGTAACTGGAAGCAGCCGCATGAAAGCTGGAACAGCTCAAAAACTAATTTTAAACATGATCAGTACCTCTGTTATGATTCAACTAGGCCACGTAAAAGGAAATAAAATGGTAGACATGCAATTAAGCAACGATAAATTAGTAGATCGTGGAACACGCATGATCATGCAACAAACAGGACTTACTTATGAAAATGCCCACCAAGCATTAAAGGACCATGGCAGTGTAAGAGCAGCCGTGGATCAAATCGCTAATTGTTAATGAAAGATCAACAGCAACCATCTACAGATAAACAAGTACTTCAAAAAGGAATTACCAGACTCATGATGGCTATTCCGTTTATATTCTTAGGTCCAGTGCTGGTTTACATCGGTGCAGGAAGTGATCATCCCATTATATTTTTAATGCCTGGAATCGCTTTTTGTATTCTTGCCGTTTATCTAATGTTCTACGGTATACGTACAATCTTAGACTCCATGTTTAAGACTGATAAAAGAAGATAAGCACCTCATACTATACCTTTATGACTGCTGTTTTCAATTTAAATTATACCATGTAAGCCAAAAGCACAGGAATAATAATTACAGTAATACTAGTACAAAGGAAATAGGTACACTCCAAAGAAAACAAACACGACTAATACTTTTGGTCATATACCAAATAAAAAATATAGATAACAACCTCTATTTAGTCTTATATTTACGACTTTCAATTTTGGTATATTCCGCATTACAGTATTCTATGACATTACATGTCTAAACTTCCTTCTGAGCATAAATTTATAGACCTATCAGACTACGGTAGGCCTGTAGCGATTATTATCGCAAACTCATTAAAAACGACCAGTTTTACTCCTATACATGTGACTATAGGGTTTATCATTTCTGGTATAGCAGCTATTTATGTCATACTCACAGGCCATTACTGGTTTGCTGCATTTTTTCTGATTCTCAAATCTATTCTAGATGCTGCAGATGGTGAGCTTGCACGTGTAAAAGAAACTCCATCTTACACAGGTCGTTACCTAGACAGCGTTGCAGATATTATTTTAAACCTACTATTTTTTCTATCGGTCTGGCGCATTTCCAGCAGCAGTATATGGATTTGTATAGCAGCTTTTCTAGGATTGCAACTTCAAGGAACTTTATATAATTACTATTATGTGATATTGCGTAATAAATTTGATGGTGATATGACCAGTCGGGTTTTTGAAAATAAAAGGCCCGTAGCGCTACCTGGCGAGCAGCAAAAACATGTAAACACACTTTTTAGCATGTACCAATTTCTTTATGGAGCGTTTGATAAGGTCATTTATTTTCTAGATCCTCGAGCAGCTTATGGTAAGATCTTGCCTAAATGGTTCATGAGTGCAGTCTCCACCTTTGGACTGGGCTTTCAATTGCTTATTATCGCTGTGTTACTGGTAACGGGTTGTAAAGAGTTTATTTTGCCTTTTTTTCTAGGCTATACGGTGATGGTGTTTGTTTTTATAGGACTAAGGAAGTTCTTGTTTTAACCACACTTTGAATTAAATAAGTCGCTCAAAACAAACGTATTATCTTTTAACGTAGTTATAGCCTTAGATGATTTGCAAGACTTAGACTTAATACCAATTCATCATTTACATACCGTAAAAACAAATTGGTGTAACTACTGAGATAAGTTTAAGTAAAAAGAAGATATATATCACCGCTATTATTCTTTTAGGTAGCACGCTTTCGCGAAAGCGTAAACTAAAAAAGCAGCTCTATTTCTAGAACTGCTCTTATTTATTTCAAGTGATTTGTACTACTGTCCTTGCCCTAAAGAGTAGCCTAACTGTCCGTCAAACTCATATAAATTTTCAGTCTTAATAGCGTCTAGTTGCTCTACTCCTATTTTATGAAGTAAATCTACAATACTCTGGTTGAAGACTTTTTCAGTTCCTACTGATTTTTCAAAACGGCATCTCCAGTGATCTGTGCAAAAAGTTTCTTGAAAACCGTGTGGCCATACCTTAACACCACGATTAGTAATCATTTTTAGTTCTAGATCACCGTTTGCCTTACTTAATTGTACCGCGAGATCATCTGCCTGAGTGCCTTTCCAGTCTATAAAAACATCTACACCTACTAGGACTTTAGTTTGTGGTGTTTTGCGTTTATATTTTTTAATATCGATTTGAGCATTAGTATTATATACTACTTCTGGAAGATGTTTAGGTTTATGACCTAGACGTTCTATAACAGCATCAGCAAATTCCATGGTGTTTACCAGTTTCTTACTCACGCCTTCTTTATAGATATCGGCCGTATGAATTCCTTCTTCAATCACACAAGACCAAGCGTTTTTAATAATCATGGCTACATCTTGCGCACCTATATGATTGAGCATCATAATAGCTCCTCGTAATAAACCTGAAGGGTTTGCTATTTTCTTTCCTGCAATTAATGGCGCAGAACCATGAATAGCCTCAAACATAGCACATTCCTCGCCCACATTTGAAGAACCTGCAAGCCCTACAGATCCTGAAATCTCTGCAGTAATGTCTGACACGATATCTCCATATAAGTTAGGTAAAACTACCACGTCAAATTGCTTTGGCTCGTTAGCAATTTTGGCAGCTGCAATATCTACAATCCAGCTATCTGATTCTATTTCTGGATACTCAGCAGCAATCTCTTTAAATACTGTATGGAATAATCCATCAGTAAGTTTCATGATGTTATCTTTTACAAAACAACTTACCTTTTTACGGTTATAGAGTTTTGCATATTCAAAAGCATATCGTACGATCTTCTCACATCCTGGACGCGTGATTAACTTCAAGCACTGATAAACCTCATCTGTCTGACGGTGCTCGATACCGGCATAAAGATCTTCTTCATTTTCACGTACAATCACCACATCCATATCAGGATGTTTAGTCGCTATGTATGGAGCAAAGCTATTACAAGGTCTTACATTTGAAAAAAGACCTAATGTTTTACGTAAGGTTACGTTTAAGCTTTTATACCCTTTACCTTGTGGTGTGGTAATAGGTGCTTTTAAAAAGATTTTATTTTTTCTTATGGTGTCCCATGCCTCATTAGGAATTCCGGTTGTATTTCCAGCAAGATACTGTTGCTCTCCTATGGATACTTCGTCCCATTCTATAGGCGCTTTTGCAGCGGTTAAGATCTTTAAAGTTGCGTCCATTATTTCTGGACCTATTCCGTCTCCTTTAGCTATCGTGATTCTTGTCATTATCGAGTTGTTTTTAGATACGACAAAGTAAAAGCTTTAATATCATAAATTATAATTTATATTATTTATCCATTACATAACAATAATTAATGATTTAAAATAAATAATCACAACTACTTTCAAGGTAGATAAGCTTTTAAAAGATATAATTTTTGAAAAACTTAAATAATAGGAACTTAAGAGCTGTTAACGATGTTAATTATTTTAACATATTAAAAACCAAGTAAGTAAAAATATAGATGCTGGATAAAATCTTTGAGGCTTTACTGTTTGCCTTCTAGAAAAGGTACAAACCTAAACTCGCCAAAGGTTTTTTTAGAAAATTCTGTAGCACTTTCACGCACGAGCAAGGTCATGATTTGGGAATCATCACCTACGGGAATTACCATACGACCACCTATTTTGAGCTGGCGCAATAAGGTTTGAGGAATATCTGGAGCGCCACAGGTGACTATGATGGAATCAAAAGGCGCATCTTCTGGCAGTCCTTTATAACCGTCACCAAAAACATATCTTTTAGGACGGTACTGTAATTTCCTGAAAAGTAAATTAGTCTTTTTATAAAGTTCATTCTGACGTTCTATGGTATAGACATGCGCACCCATTTCTAATAAAACAGCACACTGATATCCACTACCTGTTCCTATTTCTAGAACTCGATCACTAGACTTTACTCGGAGCAGTTCACTTTGAAAAGCTACGGTATAAGGATGTGAAATGGTCTGGTCTGCACCTATGGGAAATGCTTTATTTTGGTAAGCATGTTCTAGAAAAGAACTATCGAGAAATAAATGACGTGGTACGGCATTCATGGCATTAAGAACGCGCTCATCCTTAATTCCTTTTTCACGCATCATCGCTACGAGCTGGCGTCTTTTTCCTTTATGTATATAATCATCTTTGATACCGCTAATTTATAATGAAGGATTTTAATATAAAGGTTTTTTAAAGAAAAAAAACGAGCAATTTATAACGATAATATCCTGCAAAAAAACACCCTTTGCCTATCGGCGTTTCCCTCTAGGGAAACAGTTCTACAAAGTATTTTAAATTAAAATACATCATCTTATTTTCAAGGAAGCAAGGAGATCGTGTTTACCGTTGTAAAGCCCTAAACATTTAATATAATTTTCTGGAATTGAATCCTTATTTTTGTGGAAAACCAAATAAATTATGCTTAAAGCTGGCGTGCTAGGTGCTGGACACCTTGGAAAAATTCACTTGAAACTTCTGGAACAAAGTGAGCGTTATGAATTAATAGGATTTTATGATGCAAATCCAGAGTATGCAAGACAAATTGAGAGTGAGCTAGGATACAAGTACTTTAGTGATATTGATAAACTTATCGCCGCATGTGACATGATAGACGTGGTCACACCTACATCATCACACCATGAAAGTGGTATGAAAGTTCTAGAAGCTGGGAAACATCTCTTTATTGAAAAACCCATTACAGTTACTGTAGAAGAGGCAGAGGATTTAATAACGCTTTCGCGAAAGCGTAACTTAAAAGGTCAAGTAGGTCAAGTAGAACGATTCAATCCTGCCTTTAGATCTGTAGCAGACCGATTTGATAACCCCATGTTTATAGAAACACACCGACTGGCAGAATTTAATCCGCGAGGAACGGATGTGAGTGTGGTGCTCGATTTAATGATCCACGACATAGATGCTATTTTAAGCGTAGTTAAAAGCAAAGTGAAATCTGTAAGCGCTAGTGGTGTTTCTGTAATTTCTAAAACCCCAGATATAGCCAATGCTCGTATAGAATTTGAAAACGGTTGTGTGGCAAACCTTACCGCAAGTCGCATAAGCTTGAAGAAAATGCGTAAAGCTCGTTTTTTCCAGCGCGATGCTTATATAAGTGTAGATTTCCTTACTAAAGCCGTAGAAGTGGTGCGCATGAAAGATGCACCAGATGTTCCTGGAGATTTTGATATGATACTGAAAAATGCCGAAGGTGAGAAAAAGCAAATCTATTTTGATAATCCAGAGGTTCAAGATAATAATGCCATTTTAGATGAACTAGAAACCTTTGCCGATGCGATAGAAAATAACACCAGACCTATAGTTAACCTGGAAGATGGAACTGCTGCGCTAGACGTGGCTCTTCAAATTATCAAAGAATTCAAATCTCTTTAATCTAATAACTATAATGTACGGTCGAGCGCAGTCTGCCAGCCGGTAAAGGCAGGTCGAGACCTGTTTTATACTAGAGTAATAATTATAACCTATGAAATTTAAAATACTTCTCATTCTAGTTTGTTGTTATAGTTTCTACAGCTGTAAAGATGTTTCAACTGTACATCCAGATGAAAACATTATCGTTAAAGCAGTAGAAATAGAACTCGATAAAAAACTAGATAGTATTCATAAACTAAAGCACTTCCACGGTATAGGTGTTGCCCTGGTAAACGATAAAGGTCCTATTTTTCAAGAAGGTTATGGTTATTTAGATCGCAAAATCAGAGCAGATTATACAGAAAACACGATTCAAAACATTGCTTCTATTTCTAAAGTAGTTCTAGGGTTAACACTGGCTAAAGCTGTAGAAGATGGACATCTCAAATTAGAAGATGACGTGAATACATACTTAGATTTTGATGTACGTCATCCATTATTTCCTGAAACTCCAGTTCTTGTAAAATATCTTACCAGCCATACCGCTGGGATTCAAGATGGTGATTATTATGATTTAAGTTATGTAAACCTAGAAGAAGATGCGCTAGATAATCCTAAAATAGATCAGGATGAATTAGAGTATTTTAATGATAAAAAGACAGCCTTATGTTTAGAGGCATATCTAGAAAAAGGGTTTCAAACTAAAGACAGTATTCAAGATTCTTATATTTTTCATAATGATGAACCTGGTACGACTTATGCTTATTCTAACATAGGCGCTGGTTTAACGGCATTAATTATTGAAAAAGCCACAGGAACTTCTTTTAAGGAATATTCTAAAAAGCATATCATAGATCCATTAGGTCTTAAAAATACCTCATGGAATATTACTGATTTAGATACGCGCAATCGCAGTACCTTGTACAGCACCTTAGAATTGCGTTATCCACTTTACAGGTTAATCACATTTGCAGATGGTGGATTATACACCAGTCCTAATGATTTAGGCATCATCTTAACAGAACTTATAAAAGGTTATAACGGTAAAGGAACCTTGTTAAAGAACACAACCTATGTAACATTCTTTAAAAAACAACTCGAAGAATCTATGTTTAAAACAGATGAATCCCTAGCCGATTTCCATAAAGGATTTAACAAAGGTATATTCATTACTTATGAACGCGGTGCCATAGGACATTCTGGTGGTGATCCTGGTGTGAGTACCTTAATGTTTTTTAACCCAAAAACAAACCTAGGTCGCATAACATTTTTAAATACAGATTTTAATAGCAAAGAAGCTTATGAAAGTTTCATCGCTACAGACTCCATACTAGAAAGCTATGGAAACCTAATACTAAAAAAATAAATTACTTTACTTATGAAGAATATTACTGTAATAGGAGCTGGAACCATGGGAAATGGAATAGCACATACATTTGCACAATCAGGTTTTAACGTTTCTCTTGTAGATATATCACAAGAAGCACTAGACCGTGGAATAGGAACTATATCTAAAAACCTAGATCGCATGATTGCTAAAGAAAAAATCACCGAGGCTGACAAAAACCAAACGCTAGGCAACATTACTTCATTTACAGATTTAAAAGAAGGTGTTTCTCAAGCAGATCTAGTGGTAGAAGCCGCAACAGAAAATGTAGATTTGAAATTAAAGATTTTTGGACAGATGGATGAATTTGCACCAGCAAACTGTATTCTTTCTACAAACACATCTTCCATCTCCATTACTCAAATAGCTGCCGTAACTAAGCGACCAGAAAAAGTAATAGGTATGCACTTTATGAATCCAGTGCCTATTATGAAACTAGTAGAAATTATAAGAGGTTATTCTACTGGTGATGATGTTACAGAAACTATTATGTCGCTTTCGCAAAAGCTAGGAAAAACACCTACCGAGGTGAATGACTATCCAGGATTTGTTGCAAACCGTATTTTAATGCCTATGATTAATGAGGCCATAGAAACATTATATAATGGTGTTGCTGGAGTAGAAGAAATCGATACGGTAATGAAACTAGGAATGGCACATCCTATGGGACCATTACAACTAGCAGATTTTATAGGACTGGACGTTTGTCTTTCTATCCTCAACGTCATGCATGATGGATTTAAAAATCCTAAATATGCCCCATGTCCATTGCTAGTAAACATGGTTATGGCAGGTAAAAAAGGCGTGAAATCTGGAGAAGGTTTTTATGATTATAGTGAATCTAGAAAGGCTGAGAATGTGAGTGCTAGTTTTAAATAGAAAGTAATGAAGACTCATAAGCAAGCGTGAAACACCTATGAGTTGAACACCACTAATTTTGTAACTTTGATTAAAAGACAGGTAAAATGAATTTAGAAGCACGAAAAATCGAATTTGTTCAGGAATTTTTAAAACTTCAAAGCGAAGAAGTCATTTTACGTTTGGAAAAAATACTGAAAAAAGAAAGAGAAACTGGCGAAGAATCTCTTTTTCAGCCCATGACAAAAAATGAGTTGAATAAACGCATTGATCAATCAGAATCTGATTTTAAAAATGACCGCTTTAAGAGTAGTTCAGAACTGCTAACCAAATATAATTGATGGACATGAGAATTATTTGGTCAGCATTTGCAGAAACGCAACTCGATGAGATCTATGAATATTACAAAAACAAAGCAGGTAAAAGAATAGCGAAAAAGTTGATTTATGGACTTATTAATGAACCTAATAAACTATTAAAATCTCCATTCATCGGTCAAGAAGAAGAATTGTTAAAAGACCGAAAAGCAGATTATCGCTATTTAGTTTATAAAAATTACAAGCTTATTTATAGTCTTGAGGAGAAAACAGAAACAATTAAAATTGCCGATGTTTTTGATTCAAGGCAAACTCCTAACAAATTGAAACGAACGAAATAACAAGCTTTTAATGAAACTAATTATTGGCTAGCTATTTTAGTAATTCAGTAGTACACTCAATATATAATCATTAAAAATAATTTTAAAGAATTTGATAATACAAACATAAAGTACTACAATTCAAACGAGTACAAAATTTTAAAGCTACGTAAAAGAAACTCTAGTAACATTAAAGTAAACCAATAAATGCCCATCATCAAACCTTTTAAAGGAGTACGAGCAGCGCCACACATGGCGTCGCACGTGATATCGCGCACCTATCAGGACTATAGTGATGCAGAGTTAGAGGCTATTTTAAAATATAATCCGTTTAGCTTTTTACATATTCTTAATCCTGGTTATAAATTCAGTCATAGTTTAAAAGGTGAAGAACGCTTTAACCTAGTGCGCAATCGCTATCTAGAGTTTAAAGAAGAATCTTATCTAGTTCAAGATGAGCAACCTGTTTTTTACATTTATGAGCGATCAGACGCAGTACATTCTTATACAGGAATTATCGCAGGAACCGCCACAACCGATTACCAAAATGGCCTCATTAAAAAGCATGAAGGCACGCTAGAACCACGCGAGCAATTATTTAAAGAATATTTAAAGACCGTAGGCTTTAATGCAGAGCCAGTACTACTCACCTATCCCGATGATGATGAGGTAAATCAAGTACTGGAAAAACAAAAACAAACACAACCCGTTTATGACTTCTTAACCACAGACCACAGTCGGCATAAACTATGGGTGATTGACTCTAAAAAGGATATGGAATTGCTACAGCAGCAATTTAAAAACATGCCTCATATTTATATCGCAGATGGTCACCACCGCAGTGCAAGCTCTTCCCTGCTCTCTAGCGAACTGAGAAATCGACATGATAGTTATAATTATTTTATGAGCTACATTATTGCACAAAGCCAGCTGCGCATTTATGAATTTAATAGGCTGGTTAAAGACTTGAACGGTTTGAGCAAAGAATCTTTTCTTATGCAACTGGATATGAAATTCCGTATACAGAATCGAGGTCTTGAAATGTATAAACCGTCTAAAAAACACCATTTCTCGATGTATTTAAATGGTGAGTTTTACAGCCTTTATTTACGTAAAGATACTTTCCAGATTGAATCTGCGCTGGATGATCTAGACACACAAATGTTATATGATCTAGTATTAGAACCTATTCTAGGCATACAAGATTTGCGCAATGATTCTCGTATTGCCTACAGCTACGGCCAGACTGATTTACTACGCATTAAAGATCGTGTGGATAAAGGCGAGTTTCAAGTAGGTTTTGGACTGTTTCCAGCTACAGTAGAACAATTAAAATCCATTGCAAACGAGTCCATGATCATGCCGCCTAAAAGCACTTATATCAAACCTAAATTGCCTAGTGGTTTAACCATTTATGAATTTGAATCATGAGTATAAAAGATAACTTATTACGCTTACGCGAAAGCGTAGAACCCAACGCCACACTAGTTGCCGTAAGCAAAACCAAACCTATAAGCGACCTGCAAGAGGCTTATGATGCTGGTCAAAGACATTTTGGAGAAAATAAAATCCAAGAAATGACCGATAAATGGGAAACACTTCCCAAAGACATTCACTGGCACATGATAGGTCACACGCAGCGCAATAAGGTAAAATATATGGCGCCTTATGTACATTTAATACATGGTGTAGATTCAGCACGTTTACTTAAAGAAATTAATAAACAAGCCTATAAAAACAATCGGGTTATAGACTGTTTATTACAAATTCATATCGCTGAGGAGGAAAGTAAATTTGGTTTTGATCAGCAGGAATTGCTAGAACTTCTAGCCAGCAAGGACTTTAATGATTATAAAAACATACGTATCACAGGACTCATGGGAATGGCCACCTTTACAGATGATCAAGAACAAGTGCGTAAAGAATTTAAGAGCCTGAAAACACTACTCGACCACATTAACGAGAACAACCTCATCCATGAATCTCACAAGTTAAAAACACTTTCCATGGGCATGACTGGTGATTATAAAGTCGCGCTAGAAGAAGGAAGCACCATGGTAAGGATAGGAAGTGCAATTTTTGGGAGTAGAGCTTAGTCACCTCAGTTCATGAAGAAAAATACTTGAATGACTTCAATACTATAAAAACAGCAAAAAACTAATAACTTATCTTATAATAACCTTGAATCTTTCCCTAAACATCCCAGCCCTACTCTTCCCAGCTATTTCTCTAACCATGCTGGCTTATAACGCTCGTTATCTTGCTATAGCTGCGTTAATTAGAAACTTACATAGTAGTTATGTAGCAAATGAATCAGAGAATTTAAAAATTCAGGTGGAAAAGCTAAGAAAGCGACTTACCATAATTAAAAATATGCAAGCCGTAGCCATATTGAGCTTTTTACTAGCCGTGATCACCATGTTTTTAATTTACATAGAATTGAATTTTTGGGCAAATCTTGTTTTTGGAATCAGTTTATTTGCACTGATGGTTTCTCTCATTCTATCATTGATCGAGGTACAGCTTTCTACAAAGGCGCTTTCAATTCAATTACAAAACATGGAGACAAAGAAGTGATTTTTTTTGAAATACTTCTTAATGCAGGTTATAAATTAAACACCAATCAATTTTTCATAATTTTTAAAAACTTAAATGATTTAATTCTCTAAACCTTTAAGTTTATCAGGTTGAT
>NZ_CBFIBE010000038.1:0-21471 GCF_965660805.1 Nonlabens sp.
TCTTGAGGATTTGCTAAATCTAAAGGTTTGCCAGAGAAGTATTCATAATGAACTCTTGCATAAAATTTAGATGGTAAAAACCTGTATTTACGCAAGTGCCTGCAAAAAAAGCGACGTATTTGTTTAGTCAACACTTATTATTTTAAGTTAATCTATAAGAGTGTAATTATTTACACCGCTACATTATACTCACGTAACGCATCGTTAAGTGATGTTTTCTTATTAGTGCTTTCTTTACGTTTTCCTATAATTAAAGCACATGGAACATTGTAAGTTCCCGCAGGAAATTCTTTTGCATAACTACCAGGAATCACTACAGATCGTGCAGGAACTAACCCTTTAGATTCTACAGGTTGTTCACCAGTAACGTCTATAATTTTAGTAGATGCTGTAAGTACCACATTTGCTCCTAGAACAGCTTCTTTCTCCACGCGCACACCTTCTACCACGATACATCGCGATCCTATAAAGGCGTTATCTTCTATAATAACTGGAGCGGCCTGTAACGGTTCTAAAACACCACCTATTCCCACGCCACCACTTAAGTGAACATTTTTACCTATTTGAGCACAGCTACCTACCGTAGCCCAAGTATCTACCATGGTTCCTTCTTCTACATAAGCGCCTATGTTGATATAGCTAGGCATCATAATCACACCACTAGAAATATAGGCTCCATGCCTAGCTACCGCATGCGGTACGACACGTATTCCTTTATGCGCATATCCTGTTTTTAAAGGTATTTTATCGTGGAATTCTAATGGTCCACACTCAATAGTTTCCATTTTTTGAATAGGGAAATATAGAACTACTGCCTTTTTAATCCATTCATTTACTTGCCATCCATTTTCAGTAGGCTCAGCAACTCGTAGTGTTCCACGATCTAGCATGTCTACTACTTCTCTTATGGCTGTTTGAGTAACTCTATTTTCTAATTGGGAACGATCTTCCCAGGCTTCTTCTATGACGTTTTGTAATTGATCCAAGACTTCTGATTTTTTACAAATATAAAAGGAAAGCATTACAGGTTTTCATACCTGAGTGCGATTTTAGTAACTAGAACATAAATAACCTTATTTTTGCAGTCCTTATGAGTAGAATTCTATCTATAGATTACGGTAAAAAACGCACTGGTATTGCGGTTACAGATCCTATGCAAATTATTGCCTCTGGTCTTACCACAATAGCCACTCATGAGCTTCATAAATTTCTAGAAGAATATTTAGGGACTGAAAAAGTAGAAACCATTGTGATAGGAGAACCTAAACAGATGGATTATACAGATAGTGAGCTGGGTGCGGTTATTAACGCTTTCGCGAAAGCGTTACAAATCAAATATCCTGCGATAACCATTGAGCGAGTGGACGAGAGATTTACCTCTAAGATGGCGTTCCAAACCATGATCGATAGTGGCTTGAGTAAAAGTAAAAGACGTAATAAAGCACTAGTAGATGAAATCGCAGCGACGATTATTCTACAAACCTATTTAGATAGGAAAATTTAACATTTAATAAGTATTGATAATTATCTAGAAATGACGTAAAATTCATGAACCATATTTTTTTCTTTTGAATACTGAATACTGAATACTGAATACTGAATACTGAATACTGAATACTGAATACTGAATACTGAAATATGATTTACCCAATAGTCGCTTATGGCGATCCTGTACTGAGAAAAGTAGCTAAGGACATCACACCAGATTACCCTAATTTAAAATCTGTTTTAGAAAATATGTGGGAAACCATGTATGGAGCAAGTGGAGTAGGACTGGCAGCTCCTCAAGTAGGCATGCCTATACGCATATTCTTAGTAGATACTTCGCCTTTTGGAGATGATCCAGATCTTACTCCTGAGGAGCAAAAAGAACTGGGTTCTTTTAAAAAGGCTTTTATTAACGCACATATCATCGAAGAAAATGGTGAGGAATGGGCTTTTAATGAAGGCTGTTTGAGTATACCTAATGTACGAGAAGATGTTTTCAGACATGAAAAAGTTACCATACGTTATTGTGACGAGAATTTTAATGAAGTGACAGAGACTTATACTGGTCTTATGGCGCGTGTGATACAGCACGAGTATGATCACATAGAAGGAATTTTATTTACAGATAAAATATCTTCACTTAAAAAGCGATTAATAAAAGGCAAGCTGTCTAATATTTCTAAAGGAAAAGTAAGTGTAGATTACCGCATGCGTTTTCCTGACATGAAAGGAAGAAAATAAATAAGTTTTAAAAGATGAGGTTTTATATATTTGCCCACCTCAGAAAAAAAATAATATGAGTTTAGAAAACATTTTATCAGTTACCGGTAAGCCTGGTTTATATCAGTTAAAGACTAAAACTCGTAATGGGTTTGTCGTAGAATCTCTTTTAGATAAGAAAACCTCCATTATAGGTATAAACCATAATGTGAGTGTTTTAAAAGATATCGCTATTTACACTTATGAGACTGAGGTACCTTTAAAAGAAGTATTCCAGAAAATAGCAACTAAAGAAAATGAAGGTCCAGCTATTAATCACAAAGTGAGTAAGAATGAGTTGCAATCTTACTTCAGTGAAGTGCTGCCTGGATATGACGAGGAACGCGTGTATGCTAGTGATATTAAAAAAGTAGTGCAGTGGTACAACTTGTTACAATCTAATGACATGCTTAGTGTTATAAAAGAGGAAGAAGAGTAGGAATACTTTTCATAGATATATAAAAAATGCCTTCTATTTTTAAGAAGGCATTTTTTATGAATGATATGGTGCTATTTTGTATCATACCAATTTACATTCCTAATGTCGTTAAAATAAATTCAATTTGGTATAAATTACTTTTTAAATAAAGGTATGCGATACATAACGCCATAAGTATATCCTACACCTATTTCACCAGTATCATAAGTCCTACCAAAACCAGGGATGTATAAGTTATCAAAATTATCTGGTGTTTTTTCTGTGAGCATTCTTTTTAATTGCAAGTTTGCTACTAGGTATAAGTTGTTTAAGACTTCTACTTTAATACCAAGCTGAATCTCTAGCCATAAAGCGGTTAAACCACTGAACTCTCGATTTACCATATTTGTGAAAATAGGGAAGTAATTATTATCCCTTGCTAGGTCATATCTGGTTAAGGTTTGAGAAAAGTTTGCTGCTCCTAGTCGTGCCCCAAAATAGACCATATTATCCATATCCAGCCAGTTTTGATACAGGTTGTAATCGATACCAGCCTTAAAATAAGAACCACTAGCTTTAAAATCGATACGGTCGCTGTTGCGATCTATGTTTTCGTTACCTAATTCTCCTGCGATGTAAAGTCGGTCTTTAAGACGGTAGTCTGCAAGAACTTGAAAACCATTATATTCTGGATCTATTCCAGTGCGTATTAAGCTTGCTGCATCTATTCCCACACGCAGGCCATAAGTGCGCTTGTATTGCACACTATCTGCTACAGTTGCTGTTTCTTCTTGCGATTGAGCACAGGCTGTAAGAGCTAGTATTAAAAATAGAATGTTAATGACGTATTTCAATGTGTATATCGTTATTTGAAGTAACATTAGGAGTGATGACTTGTATGTCTCTAATCCACTCCTCTCCTGTAGCTTCGGGTTGTCTAAAAGCTCCTAACTGGTTATAAATCATTTTATAACCACAGGCTCTATTGATATAAATTTCTTCTAGGATGTAATTAAAATCTACACTGTCTATATTTAAACCGTTTTCATCATTTTTAAAAAACTCATAGTTAGTCATTACACCGGTAGTTCTTAATGGTATGGCTATGGAGTCCACATCAGTCAGAAAGGTTGTCCCATTACTGTTTAGTGGAGCAAACTCTGTGTAGCCTATTTCTCTTACTTGTAACTCATCTACCGTTTTAGAGGTCTCAAAGTTTGTGATGTCTTTAAATACTATAATCAATCGTGGTGTTACACTTAAATTAGGATCGCATAAATCATCTTTTTCACAGCTCGATAAACTAACTGCAACAAGAAGGACACTTATTAAGAGTATAAAGTTGTACTTATTCATTAATTAATCCTGTTAGTATTTCTGTTGTTTTTGCATAACTAGGTCTGTGGATATAGTCAGATAAAACTATTTCTCCTTTTTTATTTATAATCGTGTAAGTAGGGAAACCTTCTAGATCTATTTGTTTAAAGATAGGTCTGGATTGAGCATCTTCAAGAAAATAATGTTTACCAGCTATTTTATATTTTGCTATGGAAGGAATAAACCCAGCCTTTTTACTATTATGACATAAATATACAAACTCTACATCATCTTTAAATTTCTCATGTAATTTAGGAGAAGCGCTTTTAAATTCACTTTTACATGGTCCGCACCAGGTAGCCCAGTTGTCTATATAAATCACTTTACCTTCTGCATTTGCAATGATTTCATCTATAAATTGAGTCGGGTCTTGAGTTTTAAATGTAAGTAGTTCAGCATCTTCTGGGATTACTGGGTTATCAAGTAATTTTTTAATTTCAGTATACTTTTCATTCAGTATGTGGGCTTGAGGTTCACCTTCTAGAATAGATTTGATTTCTGTTCTATACCTTTCATAAAAGGAAATATTGTTATCAGCAAACTGACCCATTACAGTGAGATAGGCTATTTTTTGTTTTAAGTAGTCATTGTTTTTTAATTTTAATAAGCCGTTCATAAAGGCTTTTTCTCTAGCGCTCTCATTCTCTTTATCAGTTGCATGATTTTTCCATAAGTAACCCAGGTTCATGGCTGTAGAACTGGGATGGTTGTTATTTATGTCATAACCTTCTTTATAAAGCGGTAAGTTATTAAGGTCGTTTAAGAAAATAGAATCACTCAGTGCTTGCTCACCTTTCAGAGCAAATAAAGCATAATTTAATTTAAATGCTGGTATAAAAAACTGTTCTTCACTTTCCACATAGGTTTTTATAATAGGGTCGTTATTCTGTGCGAGAAAATCTGAATTATATTTTTTAATAATTTGAAATGAACTGTCCAGTTGTATAGAAAACTGAGACAAGTCCAGTTGGTCCCAGTTCTGCATCAGTTTTTTTGTAGGGTTATTTTCCTTGTAACTAGCAAGAGATTTATTAATACTGCCACCTATACCACTATAAGATATATTCTTAAAACGAGCACTAGTGTTTAAATGAACAGAGTCTCCAGGACTTAGAATTAACTGAGTGCCATAATCGCCATAAACTGCAATACTCATTGGTTTGTTTACTTCTATAGTCTTTTTAAAAGATCCATTTTTAGTTACAGTAATTTCTATCTCATCATAGTCAGCTATACTGTTATTATAGCGATAAGCTGTTAGTTTATCTGGAATACCTATAGAATCTACAGCAGTTATTTTACCTGAGATTATGGCAGTACTAACAGCTTTTTCTATGTTTTGTTGATCATTACAAGCTACTATTGCTATAATAAGGAGTGGTAAAATAAAAGTCTTTTTCATAGTTGTTATTTTTTCAGCTCTAGTAAAACTACACTTTCTACATGATGTGTTTGCGGGAACATGTCTACGGGTTGATATTTAACCACATCATAGAGATCTTTTAATAACGCTAGATCACGTGCTTGTGTTGCGCTGTTACAACTTACATAAACGATACGTGGTGCCGCCAGTGCTAGTAGTTGAGTAACGACATCTTTATGCATTCCATCTCGTGGAGGATCAGTAATAATTACGTCTGGTTTACCATGTTCTTCTATAAAATCTACGGTAAAAACGTCTTTCATGTCACCTACTATAAAAGTGGTGTTTTCTATACCGTTGCGTTCTGCATTTGCAATAGCATCTTCTATAGCTACTGGAACAGTTTCTATTCCTACTACATGTTTTGCTTTTTTTGCAACAAACTGGGCGATAGTTCCCGTTCCTGTGTAGAGATCATACACATGTTCATCACCAGTTAAGCCGGCAAAATCTCTTGTGATGCGATAGAGCTCATGGGCCTGTTGCGAGTTAGTCTGGTAAAAAGATTTTGCACTTATTTTAAATTGCAAACCTTCCATTTCTTCAAAAATATGATCTCTACCATGATAACAAATCACCTCTTGATCATAGATCGTATCATTTGCCTTTTCATTAATGATATACTGCAAGGATTTTATTTGTGGGAATTCAGATTTTAAGTGTTCTAACAAGCTTACTCTCGCTTGTTCATCATCTTTAAAAAATTGTAAAACGACCATGATTTCTCCAGTAGATGCCATGCGCAGCATTAAGGTTCTAAGAATACCTGTTTTTTCTCGAGGAGCGTAGTATGATATGTTTTCCGCTTTCGCGAAAGCGTGAACACTTAACCTTATGTGCTCACCTATTTCAGGATGCAAGTGACACTCATCCAGGTGTAAAATTTTATCCCACATGCCTGGAATATGAAAGCCAAGCGCTTTTTTATCCTTAATTTCAATATCGCTTTGAATCTCTTGAAGCGTTAACCAGCGGCTGTCAGAAAAACTGAATTCCATCTTGTTACGGTAATAAAACTGTTGAGAAGAACCTGCAATAGGAGTGACCTCTGGAAGATCTAAATGTCCTATTCTGGTGAGGTTTTCAACGACTTCTTTTTGCTTAAAGTAAAGCTGGCTATCATAGCCCATGTGTTGCCATTTACAACCACCACAAGTGCCGAAATGTTTACAGACAGGCGCTGCGCGACGTTCTGATAGTTTATGAAAGGCAGTTGCTTCTCCTTCAAAAAAAGATTTTCTTTTTTTAAAAGTTTTAATATCTACGATATCTCCTGGAACAGCATTTTTTAAAAAAATAACGGCTCCATCTTCAGTTTTGGCCACACTTTTTCCTTTTGCACCAGCATCTACTACGGGAACATTTTCAAAGGTTTTATGGGCTCTTTTTCTTCTTTTTGACATAGCGCCAAATTTAATGGAATAGGCTGAGGTGAATCGTATATTTTACTTAAAATTTAAGAGCTTGCTCTATGCCTTAGACTATTGATTTTGTAAATTGCGACTCAGTAAATAATAAACTTATGAGCACAGCAGTAAAAAAAGATTCTCAATATTATATAGATCTAGAAGATGTACATGGAGCACACAACTATCATCCACTACCAGTGGTGCTAGAAAAAGGTGATGGCGTTTATGTATGGGATGTAGAGGGAAAAAGGTATTATGACTTTTTAAGTGCTTACTCTGCCGTGAATCAAGGGCACTGCCATCCAGCGATTGTAAACGCTATGAATGAACAGGCGCAAACATTAACTTTAACTTCTCGCGCTTTTCATAATGATAAGCTAGGTGTTTATGAGAAATACATGACAGAGTATTTTGGGTTTGATAAAGTCTTGCCTATGAATACAGGTGCTGAGGCTGTTGAGACTGCTATAAAAATAGCACGTAAATGGGCTTATGAGAAAAAAGGAGTGGCAGAGCATGACGCAAAAATTATTGTCGCTGAGAATAATTTCCATGGTCGTACTACCACTATTATTTCGTTTTCAAATGATGAAGGAGCTCGTAAGAACTTTGGCCCTTACACGCCTGGTTTTATAAAAATTGCTTATGATGATACGGCAGCACTAGAAGAAGCTTTACAGCAAGATAATATTGCAGGGTTTTTAGTAGAGCCTATTCAAGGTGAGGCTGGTGTCTATACACCTAGTGATGATTACATGAAAAAGTCTAAAGAACTATGTGCAAAGTATAACGCACTTTTTATAGCAGACGAGATCCAGACCGGTATAGCCAGAACTGGAGCTTTACTTGCAGTTTGTGGAACTTGTGATTGTGCTGGACATTGTGAAAAGCAAGAAGCTACTTATGCACAGCCTGATGTATTAATTCTAGGTAAAGCCTTATCTGGTGGGGCATACCCAGTGAGTGCTGTACTTGCTGATAATGATATTATGAATGTGATTAAGCCTGGTCAGCATGGTAGTACTTTTGGAGGGAACCCAGTTGCAGCGGCAGTGGGAATGGCAGCACTTAATGTAGTTAAAGATGAGAAGTTAGCTCAAAATGCGCGCGATTTAGGTAACTATTTCAGATCACGTATTAATGAGTACATTGAAACTACAGAGACAGTAAGACTGGTAAGAGGACGTGGTTTATTAAATGCTATTGTTATTAATGATACAGAAGATGGTGATACCGCTTGGAACATCTGTTTAAAACTACGTGATAACGGATTGCTGGCAAAACCTACTCATGGGAACATTATACGTTTTGCTCCACCGCTAGTGATGACTCAAGATCAACTCGATGAGTGTATCGATATAATCATTGCTACTTTAAAAAGCTTTGAGTAGATGGAACGCTAGTCTCTAGAATAAAAAAGGCTCGCGATTGCGAGCCTTTTTTGTTACATAAATTGGTGCTAGCTTATAATTTTGAACAAGCTTCATCTCTCCATTCTCTATACATATCAACTACTTCTGGTTGTACACCAGGATTGTTCTCTACGTTTCTTACTGCTTCATTCCAGAATTCACAAGCAAAATCTGGATTAGTAAGGATCATAATAACAGTATATAAAACCCATAAGCCTACTAACCCTGAAATGACTAATGATATGATAGCTATGGTCTTTGCTGTTTTCATCGCATTAATGTTCTCATAATTATCTGGATCCTCGTTAGCTTTTTTCAGATCTTTATTTGCCTTTAAAAACCCGATGAGGGAAAGAATCCATCCTAGTCCAAGGCAGCAACATAAAAATCCTAGAATGGACAAGATATAAACTGAAGTAGTATTTAATTTTTGCATGATGATATGGTTTTAGTTCAGGTAAAAATAATAAAAAAGGGAACGCATTGCGTTCCCTTTTTTACAGAAAAATAATTGCTTAGTCTTCAATTTGATCCAACTCATTCTCCATTGCATCTATCATTTCTTCGGGAGCACCTAAAGATCTGTAAAATTCTATTCCCTGTTCTATTCTCTCTCTTTCAGTAGTTGTGAAATAGTTGTAAACTAGATATGCTGATACAAGTCCGGAAACAACTAACGAAACTAAAGCTACAGTTTTGGCCGTTTTCATAGCAGGACCATTAGAATAAGATTCTGGATTCTCTGCATACTTTTTGAGTTCTTTATTCGCCATTAAGAAGGCTATTAATGCTGCTACGAATCCTAATCCGTAAAAACAGCAGCAAATAAATCCTACTACAGAAAGTATGTAAACTAGGGTTGTGTTTAATTTTTGCATAATTGATTGATTAATTGGTTATAAGGTTAATTTGATTAAAAAATTGGTTACGATAGTTCCTATGGTGATTAAAGCTAGAATGAGCTTGATTTTTTCACCATGTTTAATTTTAAGGAACCAGTCAAATGTAAGAAAAGTAAAAAGAAAAAACATAGGGTAAATACCTGGATACATAAAAAAGGCATCTATAAAATCACCGTGCATTAAATAAGAAATGGATCGCTGGATTCCACATCCAGGACAGTCCATTCCAGTTAGCTTTTTACTCATACATGGCAGCATCCAGCTGTCATCTACATTTGCTAAATTCATATTAATTGTTAATACTCACTTTTACAGCAGCTTCTTTTTGATCAGCGGTTAGTATTCTTACTAGGTAAATTCCAGTACTCAAGTTTCCTGTTGAAAAAGAGTAAGCGTTATTTGAATTACCTTCTTTGCTTGAGAATATTTCTTTACCAGTAAGATCATAAAGGCTAATATTACTTACTTCAAGTCCATCAGGATTAAATACAGTTAATAGCTGGCGACTATTGTTTTGTACTACATTAAGTTGCTCTTCAATGTTTGCGTTATCATTAGAAAGTGTACTAGGGTCTTGGAAAACAATTTCAAAACGATCGTTTACACTTCCTGAATTAACAGTAGTTGTAAAAGAAGCATTTTTTATATCATGATACGTGTTATTGTATATATCATGTATCAATATATGCGGAGTGTCAAAATTCTCTAAACTTCCTACGTGAAACTTAAAGGTAGTATTATTTGCTGCTGCAGTAAATCCTAAGGGCACAGTTTTGTGTACAGCAAATGGGATGGTTTTAATAGAATACTCACCATTAAATTGAGTCATATACACATCACTAGCTTGCTTGTTGTTATCTATTTTACCCTCAAGTCCCCAATCTAAGTTATCTGTAGAGTCATCTCCAAAAGCAAGTAGAAGTTGTCTCACATATAAATCATTAACAATAACGTTAAGTCTTAATTTAGGTCTTACGTAAGTAGCAGTTGGGTTTACAGAAGTTGTATTTGAGTTTCCAGTTGCTGACTTAAAATAAGATAAACCACTACTTCCAGTTTCTCTAAAAAGTCTTCTTTGTCCATTATTGAACTCAGGAGTTCCTGTTGTACCTGTTGGGAAATCTGCTCCTAATGTGTCATAAAGAGAAGATCTTGAAATCATAAAACCTTGCCCTATAGGTGCATATCTTCTAGCGCCAGTTACTGGATTAGACCCAGTAATCGTTCCTCCTGCTATAATATTACCATCAGAGTCAAATCTTGTATAAGTAGGTGCCGTGTACATTCCATTATCTGCTCCTATATACTGGCCGTTCCCGTCTAGATCAGCAGGTGCGACACCACCTGGCACATAAGTTCCATAGCCACCTTCATAATCTGTTAAAAAGTGAGAAGTTGAATTCTGTTCCCAAAATAATATTTCATTGTTGAATTCAGAACCTTCTAGATAATCTCCAGAAGTAGAAGGTGAAGGGTTATAGTTATTATCTATTAAAAACTGCTTCAAGTCTAAAGCACTAGGGTAAGGATTACCTACTAGAGAAAAGCTGTCTGTATCTACATCTACTTGAATGGTTCCATTATTAGGGCGTCCTCTATAATCATAGCGCTGGCCACCACTTTCCTTGTTAGGACCACTACCTGTGGTTCCTTTCATAGAGAAACCAAAACCTGCATCTACAGTGGTAGAAGGGTTATTGATAATTCCCCAACCATTATAACCACCACCATTTCTAAATGCATACAACCATCTACCAGCAATTCTTAAAGGCTGGTCAGAGGCTGCTCCACCTAGTGCGTGTTCATCTGTAACTCCATCTCTTTCTGAATAATTTAGTATGACTGCAGGATCTGCATCTATTACGTAATTAGTGCTCAAATCTACTGCGGCTGCACCAGATTCAAAACCAGTGGCAGTATAATCTGCCTGGAGTTTAGGGTAGTTAATTAAGTCTATTGAAAAACCTTCATTACCTGAGGTGGCACCTGAGGTAATACCTACTGGTGAAGACCAGTAGTTATAGTCAAAATTTGTTGCAGTACCTTCTTGAAATACAGAAAGAGATCCTTCACCCTTATTAGGGACATTATCACCTTGCAATAATTGGGCTTCTCCACGCAAGTATATATAGCCGTCTGTAGAAAGATTAATGTCACCTTTTACATAAATATCGGTACCTTTAGAGTAGATATAACCATCTTCTGCATAAACTTGAGCAGATAGTGTTCCTACAAATAGTACAGCGATAACGCCTAAAATATAATTCTTCATATTATAAACTGTTAGTTTAAAGATTACAAAATAAAGCTATTCCTTGCTT
Organism: Nonlabens sp.; assembly: GCF_965660805.1. Lineage (GTDB taxonomy): Bacteria > Bacteroidota > Bacteroidia > Flavobacteriales > Flavobacteriaceae > Nonlabens. Next base: position 11,510 of record NZ_CBFIBE010000038.1, read on the forward strand.
TTTATTCAAAGATTGAGCTAAAAATTCGGTAAAGTGCACTAACTTCGATGTAATGTTATAATTTAACGACGAATATTAAAATGAAGAAGTCTTATAATGGTGTTTTTTTGCTTCTAGGAATCCTTTTTTTAGGAGCCTCCTGGTATTTTGAAAATAATACAGTCTTTTTTCAAGTGATTGGAATAGTTTTACTTATGGTTGGTGCTTATGGTTATAGCAGTCATAGGTCTCAAGAAAATGCAGATGGTGATGAGTAAGTTTAAGAAGGGTGATCGTGTGCTTGTTTTAGATGAAGATTTTGGTGGTGTTGTTGCTTTCGCGAAAGCGGAAAAAATAACCATTATCACAGATGATGAGATAGAGGTTGCTTACCATTCATCTGAACTGATTCACGATCAAAGATTCAAAGTCGAAAGAGTCGTGGTTAAACAAGAAATAACTGTTCAAAAGGGTAAAAAAAGACATGTTTCTCGTAAAAAAGCAAAAGAAATTCCAGCCGTAGAAATAGATTTACATATTCATCAATTAGTGAAAAGCGAGCGCGGAATGGATGCTTATGATAAGCTAAATACTCAAATGGATACAGCAAGATATAAACTGGAATGGGCTCGTAAAGAGCGCATTCCTAAACTTGTTTTTATTCATGGAGTAGGTGAAGGTGTGTTAAAAAAAGAACTGGAATATCTATTTGATAGGTATAGTGATGTCACCTATTATGATGCAGATTTTCAAAAGTATGGACGTGGCGCTACTGAAGTTTATATTTATCAAAACCCTAAAAAGTAGGAGTAACCCTTACGTTTAAAGTCCTGACATAAGTGCCGAACTCATAAACTGCAAAAATGATTTCCCGACTATCACTAGTAATGGTTAAATCTTCTATTGTTATTTCTAGTGTCGCAGTATTTGTGAAATTATGTTGAATATATCTGTCTATTGCAGGATTTGCGGTAAATGTTGCTGCGGCGTTTAAGTAATTAGGTGTTGATCCTATGATATCACTTGCCGGTCCTAAAATACCATCTATATCTTCTTGAATTGTTAAAATTCCATCGCCATCATCGTCAGGATCTAGGTAATCTGGAATAGTGTCGCCATTAGGAGAGTTACTGTCTGTGTTTAGGCTCAAAGTTAAATCGGTTAAGTTTACACCTTCATTAATGGTAAGGACATTATCGCCATCATCATCTTCATCTTTATAATCTGGTAGTCCATCACCATCTGTATCTCTACTTAGACTTAAGTCTAAAAGGTTTATACCTTCATCTATGGCGCTGATTCCGTCGTTATCTTCTTCTATAATAGTGGTACCTATCATTACATTACCGGCTTCTCCTATAAATGCTTGGGTAGTGGTAGGGCTTGCAGGAGGAACATCGTTACAGTAATAAGTGCTTCCTGCTGCGCCGCTGAGCTTGCGATACTCTAAATTATTATTTCCTAAACTATATGGGCCATGAATTCTCTGTTCAGTTAGAATATCATCTGTAGTGTTAAGAGCTAGGGCGATAGTCTCAAAATCAGTATCATTTATGATATAGAACAAGTATTCTGAGACATCTTCATTTACGGGAATGTCACAGACTTGAACGGTGGAGTTTTCAAAGTTTAAATCTTCTACGATGAAGTCTCCATCATCACAGCTGGTTAACACTGCTAAAGTTATAATTAGTACTAGTTTTTTCATGATTGTAAAAATAGGGATTACAATTAAAGGTATAAAGCTAATTTTTAAGTCATTTATTTTACTTTTGCGACTATGAGACAAGTTTATTTAGATAGTGCCGCTACCACACAAATGAGAACCGAAGTTATTGATGAAATGACTCGTGTCATGAAAGAGGTTTATGGAAATCCTAGTAGTACTCATAGTTATGGTCGTAGTGCAAAATCTCTAATTGAAAATGCTCGTAAAAGCATAGCAAAACAACTGAATGTTACTGCTGCCGAAATTATTTTCACCTCTGGTGGTACTGAGGCTGATAATCTAGCTATTCACAGTTGTGTGCGCGATTTAAGTGTAGAACGTATTATTACCACAAAAATTGAGCACCATGCAGTTCTTTACATTATAGATTATTGTAAAGAGAAGTATGGGACTCAAGTAGAGTTTTTAGACTTACAGGAATGTGGAACACCAGACTATGATCATTTAGAAAAATTATTAAAGGATGATGCTAAAAAGACATTAGTTAGTCTCATGCATATTAATAATGAGATAGGAAATAAACTAGATATTTATAGAGTAGGGAAGTTGTGTCGTGATCATAATGCGTTTTTTCATAGTGATTGTGTGCAGTCTATAGGTCATTATGAAATGGATTTTGCAAGCCTGCCAGTAGATTTTACGGCTGTAAGTGCTCATAAATTCCATGGTCCTAAAGGAGTAGGTTTTGCTTTTATAAGAAAAGGTACAGGCTTAAAACCTCTTATTTTAGGAGGTTCACAGGAACGTGGGATACGTGCGGGAACAGAAAGTGTTCATAACATAATAGGTATGGAACTAGCACTTACCATGGCATATGAGAACCTAGAGAAAGAACGTGATTATGTTAAAGGTCTCAAGGAATATTTTAAAAATCAACTTACTGAAAAAATACCAGGTGTTAAGTTTAATGGGAACTGCGGTGATCATGAAAATAGTACTTTTACCTTATTAAACGTTTGCCTACCATGTCCTGCAGATAAGGCTGCGATGTTACTCTTTACTATGGATTTAAAAGGAATCGCTTGTTCTAAAGGTAGTGCCTGCCAGAGCGGCTCTCAAAAAGGCTCACATGTTCTTACAAATGTTCTTAGAGATGAAGATTTAAATAAACCCAGTCTCCGTTTTAGCTTCTCCATTTTTAATACTCAAGAAGAGTTAGATTATGTGGTAGATGTTTTAGTAGAGTATTTAGCGTCTATTTAGGGATTTCCTATTCTGTTTTCACTTGGTGAAAAAATGATTTCTTATTACCTGATCTAAGATTTAATACTATCCTGCTAGTGAAGTTTATACCGAATTGAATTTATTAAGTCTTAATAAATAGTTTCTTTTTCACTTACTTTTCATTTAAAGTTATTTCCGTAGCTAGGGACATGTAAAGAATTTTAAACTTCAACTAAGCAAAAAAATAATTCAATTTATTTTAACGACATTATAAACACAAATTTTTCAGAAACAAGAACGTTTTGAGATCGCTCTAATAAGAATTTCGTTTTTTCAACTCACCAACTCACTAAAGCCTTGCTACTAACCTCACATTAAAAACGCGTGGTGTTAACTCATTAGGAATAGCAAATTGCTGCCTGCTAGAAACGTCTCTCACCCAAATATTAGTAATCGAGTTGCTCTCGTCAAAAATGTTGTAAATCTCAGCTCCTAAAGTTACTTCGCTAAAATTTTTAAACAGTTTGCTCGACTTTTTATCGTCTTTTAAAACCAGGTTAATCCCTATATCTGCACGACGGTAATCCTGTAAGCGCAATTGGAAATCATAGGGATCTGCATAGTTAGGGGAACCGCCAGGTAAGCCTGTGTTATACACTAAGTTTAAATACATCTTCAAATGTGGCATATTAGGGATGTAGTCTTGAAACAACGCAGCAAACTTTAATCGCTGATCTGTAGGTCTGGCTATGTAACCTCTACCATTTAAGTTCTCTTCTGTTTTTAAATATCCTGCACTGAACCAGCTTTCTGTTCCAGGAACAAATTCCCCATTAATACGCAAGTCTACACCATAAGCATAAGCCACCGCATCATTATTTGCTCGGTATCTTATACGTACATTTTCTAATGTGTATGTGTTTACATCAGAGAGGTCTTTGTAATAAACCTCAGTAGTTAATTTAAAAGGTCTTTTCTTTCCATCACTTGAGGTCCAGTTAAAACTCCAGTCGTTACCTATAACGGCATGAATAGATTTTTGAGCTTTTACATTTGGATTTACAACACCTTGTTCATCTCTCAGTTCTCTATAGAATGGTGGTTGATAATACAGTCCTCCTGAAATACGGAAAAGCATATCTGTAGAACTCCACGCTGGTTTAATAGCAAATTGACCTCTAGGGGAAACTACCGTTTGTGTAGTGCTTTTAATTCCAGCGCCATTTACATTCCAGGTATGAGAACGTAATCCTGCATTCCAGAATACTTCATGGTCTTTAATGTATCCACGACTGCTATACTGGCCAAAAATCTGATAACGTGTGACTTGAACATCATTATCTGCGCTTATAGATTCAAAAGGTACTAAAGGTCCTGCATATGGTTCATAAGGTTGGTCATTTGCAAGATCTGGTAATGGTGGTCTTATGTTAAAACCAGCACTATCTATAACATTGTATTCACGCACACGATCTCTTATGTCTTCTTTAGTATATTTCATTCCCCAATCGATCTGATCGTTTTCTTTTTTATCGCTAGGTATTTCTAAGGTTCCTCGATGTTCTGCCGTCATGATAAGGGCATCCAGGTCATTACGTCCATGTTCCAGTTCTGATCCTATGGCAGTTGTAAAATCTACTTCTCCTAAGTCAGTGCCGCCTATATCTGTATTAGGTCTTCCTAGACCATAGTTTGCTAGAATATCATAATGTTCTTGCTCTTGAGTATGATAAACACTGGTTATAAATCTTAGACTAAGATTTTCAGTAGCATCATAACTTGCCTTAAGCGCTCCAAAATAAGTTTCATACTGGTCATCTTCTCTTCCTTGATAACGTATCACAATCGCTTGTGGATCTTGTAGTGTCCCGAAGTTAGTTTGCCTAAATCGCGGCTCAAATTCATAACTGTTAATTGCTATGTTCCCTAAAAAGCTGAGTTCTAATTTTGGGTTGATTTTATAAGTTAGGTAAGTCTGTGCGTCAAAAAACCTTGGAATAGCATTAGCTTCAATCTCTCTAGAATTAACGAGCAGGCTATTATCTCTGTACCGCACGCCTAGTATTCCTGTAAACGCTTTCGCGAAAGCGTCTCCTTCAACAAAGGCATTTACTCCTAATAAACTTGCGTCTATTCCTGCAGCTAGAGTGGTAGGGCGACGGTAATTAATGTCTAAAACGGAACTTAGTTTATCACCATACTTAGATTGAAATCCACCAGCGCTGAAATCTACACTACGCACCATGTCTGAGTTTACAAAACTTAACCCTTCTTGCTGACCGCTACGTATGAGAAAAGGTCTATAGACTTCTATCTCATTAATGTAAACGAGGTTTTCATCAAAGTTTCCACCTCTGGCGCGGTATTGTGTGCTTAATTCATTACTGCCACTTACACCAGGTAGTGATTTTAAAATATTCTCAACTCCTGGTTGTGCACCTGGAATTTTACGTATCACGGTAGCACTTACTGTTGTGATACCTTCTAGATCTTTGCGAGTAGTAGTGTTTAAAACAACGGTAGTGATTTGCTCAATGTTAGTTTTAATAACAGGATTGAGCTCATAAATTTCTTCAGGTTTAAGTGTAAAGTCATTAATAATAATGTCTTTATAACTTATCGCTGTAAAAGTTATGGTTACTTTCTGGTTTGCTGGGATTTCTAGTTTATAGAATCCATTTTCATTTGATGCCGTACCTATCGTCGTTCCTTGTATGGAAATATTAACGTCCTTTACGGGTTCATTAAATTCATCGAGTATCACACCTTGTATAGTGGCTTGTTGAGCCACAGCGATAAGGCTTAAAAGAAATGCAGTGAGGAAAAGATAGGTTTTCAAGTGTCTTTTTTAATTCTTGCGGTAAAACGTAGCTTCAAATGTAGTACTATTTCCAGCATTGTCAGTTACGATTACTTTAAGTAGGTTTTCACTATCTGTAACGACATCATCTGAAAAATCGTGTTTAATGACACCAGTTTTATAATCATATTCCATGAGAATGAACTTACCATTAACGGTGGCACGATATCCATCTATTCCACTATCATCATCGGCTATAGAGAGCTGGAGTGTTTTATGGTTACTGATCCATTGCTTATTTTTAAAATTTTTAGGGGTAATCGTAGGGTTTTTATCATCTTTAGTAATAGCATAAGTTCCCATATACTTACTGTAAGCGGTTAGTGTGTTTCCCTTACGTTTAGTAGATACGTGGTAGGCAGCACCCCAATCGGTAATGCGAGCGATGTAATACTGATCTAGATGGTCACCAGCTTTAGCACTAATGTCGTACTCTAGAATCATGTTTTTATGGAGCGGCACTATATCACTATGTATGGTTATAGTATCTAGGTGTTCTTTAATTTCCAGAAGTTCATCTTCATACAGAGCGCCTTTAGGAATGGTGAGGTTAAAGTTCCCTAGTTTTGAGTTATAAGTTTGTGTATGACTTACATACTCTAGACCGTCATTATTAGGAGCCATTAATTCAGTAGGTGGTTCATCATTAATAATATCTACTATTATGCTGCTCGTGTTCCCTTTAAAGTCTTTAATATCTATGCTGTAAACGCTTTTCAGTCCAGGCTCATAAAGGGATAGTTTCCCTTCATTAATAGCATTACCATAAAGACTTAATGGGCTTCCTGGCGGAATAAATAATTTAGTGATGCGGCTTTTGTGTTTTTTGAAAAAACCATAATCTATCATCTGATTAAGGTATCTCGTCTCGCTGAATGCATAGGTGTCAAAACAAACTTCAAAATTCTTAGAACCGTTAAAACTGGTCGTGATTTCATAAACACCGTTTTGATTATGAGCACCATTTTGCCTATCACTGGTGTTAACTCCTATCCCTATATTTCCATAAGCACGTAGTTTTTCAGTTTTAAAACCGCCGTTTTTAAGTGGAATTAATCGCAATAATGCCGATTCATTTTTACCATTAACTGTGGCGTTTTCATCAAGAGGATAAACCATTACTTGCTTAACAAGTGGTTTTTTAGTGTCAGGAATCTCTATTCCCATCATTAATGGATTAATAGGTCTTGCTACGCTATCTCTTATTTCAAAGTGTAAATGAGGTCCACCGCTACCGCCACTATTCCCGCTATAAGCGATCACTTCACCTTGATCTACTCTTAACTCTAAGTCAGTAGGGTAGAGCTGTATATTATAAGATTCATTTGCATATTGCCTTTTCTTAAGGTAAGCCTCTATGCGAGGAGAAAATTTTTCTAAGTGCGCATAAACGCTGGTATAGCCGTTAGGGTGTGTTATATATATCGCTTTTCCATAACCATAGCGTTCTATTTTAATACGACTCACATAACCTCTAGCCGTAGCATAAACTTTAAGTCCAGTGCGCTGGTTAGTCTTTATATCTAGACCGCTGTGAAAATGGTTAGATCGTAGCTCGCCAAAAGTTCCAGAAAGTTTCAACTCAATATCTAGCGGGTTTTTAAAATACCCTTTGGGAAGATTTTTGAGACTTTGACTTGCGGCCCAATGAAAGGTGGAGCAAATAAGAATAAATAAGAGGGATTTTTTCTGTAACATAGGCTAAATATAAGAGGCTTGTGTGAACTTGCAAAGGTATTTCTCACTCTACTTTCAAACTTTGTTCCATAAATGTTTGATAAGTCTAGCGGTAATCCTAATTTTGTAAGAACAGTATAAAATTTGCTTAAGTGCCTACATTATCTTCACAAATTGAAACTATAGAACTTAAGGTCAAGGCTTTAATTGAAGAAAATTTGCGGTTAAAGTCGCAAAATGAAGAAAAAATAGCCGTAATTTCTAAATTAAAAAGAGATAATAAAGACCTTGTGGAATCGTTAGAAGTTAGTAAAGAGAGAAATGTAGCGCTCAAAACAGCAAATGCTATGCTAGGTAGTAATGAATATAAAACAAAAACCAAGCTTAAAATAAACGCACTCGTGAAAGAAATAGATCAGTGCATAGATCAGTTAGCTTCATAATGGGAGATCAACTCAAAATAAAAATATCTGTTGCAGATCGAGTTTATCCATTAACCATAGATCCTTCTCGTGAAGAAGGTTTGCGTAAAGCAGCAAAAAATATTGAAGCGATGATTAAACAGCTGGAAAGCAGTTATGCAGTAAGAGATAAGCAAGATGTCCTGGCGATGTGTGCTCTTCAATTTGCTGCAAAATCTGAGCAAATAAATATAGATAATAATGAAGACGTGGCACAGGCTCAAGAAAAATTAGAACTCTTGAACTTGTTATTGTCCCAGCAATTATCTTAGTCGTTCTTTAAACATAAACAGTTACTACCTGCACTTGTTTCATTTTTTGGTGAACTCAACACATAATTCTTTAAAAAGGGTGAATCGTGGTTGTAAAAGCAAGCCGGACTTCATAGCCGGATCCTTGATCAGTCAGCTAACCCTAAACTTTATTTAAGGAGTTCATACAAAACCCAAACTTGTGCAGGTTTTTTTATACATAATAACCAATGGAAACAAACACAATTATATATGCTGTCGCAGCATTAGTCATAGGTCTTTTAATAGGCTATTTTATCGCAAAATCAATCGTTGAAAAAGGAAAGGCTTCTCAACTTATAAATGATGCTCAAAAGGATGCAAAAGCAATCCTTAAAGAAGCTCAAATAGAAGGTGAAAAAATCAAAACCGAAAAAACCTATAAAGCCAAAGAAAAATTTATAGAGCTCAAATCACAACATGAAAAAGAGATTTCAAACCGTGAACGTAAAATGAGCGATGCCGAAAAACGCACCAGAGACAAAGAATCTAAAGCTTCTAGTGAACTAGCTAAGGCAAAACAGCTCGAGCAAAAGCTCTCTAGTAAATTAGAAGAGGTAAACTCTAAAAGAGAATCTATCCTTAAAAAACAGGCCGAAGTTGAAAAAATGCACGAATCCCAAGTGAAACAACTTGAGGTTATCAGTGGTATGTCTGGAGAAGATGCAAAAAAACAACTCGTAGAGTCTCTGAAGGATAAAGCCAAAACTGAAGCCATGAGTATTATTCAAGATACCATTGAAGAGGCTAAGCTTACAGCTCAACAAGAAGCTCGTAAAGTGATTATTAATACCATACAGCGCATAGGTACAGAAGAAGCTGTTGAAAATTGTGTGTCTGTCTTTAACTTAGAGTCTGATGATGTTAAAGGACGTATCATAGGTCGTGAAGGTCGTAACATTAGAGCCATTGAAGCAGCAACAGGTGTAGAGATCATAGTAGATGACACACCAGATGCTATTATCCTTTCTTGTTTTGACTCTGTGCGTAGAGAAGTAGCTCGTTTATCATTACACAAATTAGTGACTGATGGACGTATCCATCCAGCGCGTATAGAAGAGGTAGTACGTAAAACACGCAAACAAATAGATCAGGAAATTGCTGAGGTAGGGAAACGTACCGTCATAGATTTAGGAATTCATGGATTACATCCAGAACTCATTAAAATGGTAGGTAGAATGAAATACCGTTCCTCTTATGGTCAGAACTTATTGCAGCACAGTAGAGAAGTAGCAAAACTTTGTGGTACCATGGCAGCAGAGCTAGGACTCAATCCTAAACTCGCAAAACGCGCTGGTTTATTACACGATATAGGAAAGGTGCCAGAAACGGAAGATGAAACTCCTCACGCAATTCTAGGTATGAACCTTGCCGAAAAGCACGGTGAAAAACCAGAAGTTTGTAACGCCATAGGAGCCCACCACGATGAAATAGAAATGACCTCTTTACTTTCTCCTATTATTCAAGTGTGTGACGCTATTAGTGGTGCACGTCCTGGAGCAAGAAGACAAGTGTTAGACTCTTATATACAAAGATTAAAAGACCTAGAAGATATAGCCTTTGGGTTTAATGGAGTAGAAAAGGCTTATGCCATACAGGCTGGTCGTGAGTTACGGGTTATCGTAGAAAGTGAGAAAGTGACTGATGATAAAGCAGCACAACTATCTTTTGAAATCTCACAAAAAATTCAAACCGATATGACCTATCCTGGTCAGGTAAAAGTAACCGTGATTAGAGAAACTAGAGCAGTTAATATTGCTAAGTAATTTAACGCTAAAGCAGTAAAAAAAAATCCCAAAAGC
>NZ_CBFIBE010000039.1:0-20221 GCF_965660805.1 Nonlabens sp.
CAGAATACTTTGTTCATGTAAGGGAAGTTTGTGGAGCAGGAGATGAAGGTCCATGGAGTACTACTCCATTAAACTTTACTACTGATTGTGCCGCGGTTACTATGTTCCCTGCTACAACGGACTTCACAAACAATGTGCCTAACGCATGCTGGAGTGAAGCTGGATCTGGTGAGATTACTGATGGACCTATGAATATAGGCGCATCAGACTGGAGAGCGAGTAGAGCTTATACAAATGCATCTGGGACGGTAGTACCGAGTAACGCTATTAACTTATGGCAAAATGTAGATAGAGAATGGTTAATCTCTGAATCATACGATCTATCTAGTTTAACTACTAAGATTCTTACGGTTGAGGTTGCTGTAACTGACTATGCATTTACTGGTACTTCTACTGCTGCTGATACTGATGTTATGGGATCTGATGATTCTGTTGATCTTTTAGTAACTGATGATGGTGGTATGACTTGGACTTCTATTCAGACTTGGAATGCTGCAAATCAACCTGCTGTTGATGGAGAGCGAGTATTTATAGACTTAGCTGCTTATTCAGGAATAGTACAATTTGCGTTCTTAGCTAGTGATGGAACCGTGGACGACATGGAAGACTATGATTTCCATGTAGGTGTGTTTGTAGTAGATGCTACCGCTGGTAATGGAGATGTTGCATTGCAAAATGCGGTAAGTCTGTATCCTAACCCAGTAACTGGTGACACGATGACTATTAACTTAGGAACTACTCCAGCGAGTCAAGTAGGAATCACGATCTATAACACACTGGGACAAGAAGTAATGACTAGATCGTATAACAGCGTATCAAATAATACCATTGTGGTAGAGAACTTAAGTTCACTTACTACTGGAGTGTATTTAGTTAATATCGCTACCGGTGATGCAACCGCAGTGAAACGATTTATTAAAAAATAGACTTAAATCTATTCAATTAAAAAGGAGCTCAATTTGAGCTCCTTTTTTGTTTTAAACCAATAAAAATTTATGAATTAACGGGTTATTTAAATGGTAAACTAAGGTTATACGCTTTCGCGAAAGCGGAATTTAAAGACTAATGTTTTTTAAAAGCTAACTTTTCAGAACGACCTTTCTTGAAAATGTTGTTACTGTTATAATGTCCAGCACGTAACTTTTTTTGCTCTTCATAAGGCAGCTGAATGATATCCTGGCACTCTTCACTGCAGCAGTTTTCCATTTTCTCCTTACAAGAATCACATTGAATAAATAATAAATGGCACGCGTCGTTTGCGCAATTAGTGTGTAAGTCAAATGGTTCACCACACTGGTGACAATTTGCAATCACCTCTTCTCCTATCTTTTCAGATAGCCTGTGATCAAAAACGAAATTTTTTCCCTTAAATTTATTATCCAGACCTTGTTCAGTGACCTGTCTGTGATATTCTATAATACCACCTTCTAGTTGATATACATCTTTAAAGCCTTTGTGCTTATAATAAGCACTTGCCTTTTCACAGCGTATCCCACCAGTGCAGTACATTACTAGTTTTTTATCTTCTTTGTGGTCTTTTAGCTTTTCCTCGATATAATCCAGGCTGTCTCTGAAGGTATCCACATCTGGTGTCCAGGCGTTTTTAAAATGACCTATTTCAGACTCATAATGATTGCGCATATCTACCAGCACCGTATTAGGATCTTCTATAAGCTCATTAAAAGTAGGTGCGTCCACATGAATACCTTTATTAGTTACGTCAAAGGTGTGGTCGTTTAACCCATCGGCCACTATTTTGTGACGCACTTTAATTTTAAGTTTTAAGAAACTCTCGTTATCCTGTTCACGAGCAATATTGAGTCGAACTCCTTCCAGAAAAGTGATGTGGTCTAAAAAAGTTTTAAACTCTTCAAATCGATCTCCAGGAACAGAGAGTTGGGCATTAATACCTTCATGAGCTACATATATTCTACCTAATATATCCATGGGATGCCAGTGTAAGAATAAATGGTCTCTAAAAAGTTGAGGATTACCGATCTGGTGGTACTGATAGAAAGAGATCGTTAACCGCTCTTTTCCAGCGGCACGTATGAGTTCTCGTCTTTCTTCAGCACTTAATTTGTTATACAGTTGCATGCTATAAACATTTTATGTGTTGAACCGGCAAAGGTAATAGAATTTCCCAATCCTGTTTTCAGGAATGTGAGTTAGACTTCATGAACTTTTAATTAATTTAAAATGCTTAATATATAATTATGGTTTAAAGCTTTAAAAGGAACAAGTGTTTAACCGCTCTAAAATAAAAGTAATGACATTATCTAATGAAAGATATTCTGAACAATTACTTCAAACAAGTAATTTTAGTTAAACACGCTTTCGCGAAAGCGTAAACTCATAAAGTTAATAACCCATTTCAACTTATATTGTTACTACAAAGAATGGGTTGTATTTTTACCGCAAATAGAATCAAAAATGGCAGATAAGAAAGAAGAGAAAGAGAAAGAAGCAAAATTAAAAGCCCTTAAATTAACCCTTGATAAGCTAGATAAAGCCTATGGTAAAGGTGCTGTAATGAAAATGGGTGACAGGCAAGTGGTTGAGGTAGAAAGTATTCCTACGGGATCACTAGCTCTTAACGCGGCACTAGGAGTAGGAGGTTATCCTCGTGGTAGAGTAATAGAAATTTATGGACCAGAATCATCTGGTAAAACCACACTTACACTACATGCCATTGCTGAGGCACAAAAAGCTGGAGGAATTGCCGCATTTATTGATGCAGAGCACGCTTTTGACCGTTTTTATGCAGAAAAACTAGGTGTAGATATAGATAACCTGATCATTTCTCAACCAGATCATGGAGAGCAAGCGCTAGAAATTGCTGAAAACCTTATAAGATCTGGAGCAATAGATATTATAGTAATAGATTCTGTTGCCGCACTTACTCCTAAGAGTGAGATAGAAGGAGAAATGGGAGATAGTAAAATGGGTTTACATGCTCGTTTAATGTCTCAGGCGTTACGTAAAATGACAGGAACCATTTCTAAGACTAATTGTACGGTTATGTTTATTAACCAGTTGAGAGAGAAGATAGGTGTAATGTTCGGTAATCCAGAGACTACTACTGGTGGTAACGCTTTAAAGTTCTATGCATCTGTAAGATTAGATATAAGAAGATCTACTCAAATTAAAGATACTTCGGGTTCTGTTCTAGGTAATAAAACTCGTGTAAAAGTGGTAAAGAATAAAGTTGCGCCACCATTCCGCACAGCTGAGTTTGATATCATGTATGGTGAAGGAGTTTCTATTCTAGGTGAGATCATAGATCTAGGTGTAGAATATGAGATTATAAATAAAGCAGGTTCCTGGTTCTCTTATGAAGACACTAAACTAGGTCAAGGAAGAGATTCTGTTAAGAATATACTTAAAGATAATCCTGACCTGGCTGATGAGCTGCAGGCTAAAATTATGGAAGCCATGAAGCTAGTTAACAGCTAGAACCACGCTTTTAATAACCTAAAATCGTTTACTTTTATTCTTTTAAAAGAAAAAGTAGGCGATTTTTTTTGCTTTACACGCAACCTTTATGAGGTTACTGCATCTTAACAACAGAACAAAGTACGCGACATGAAATATTTTTTAATAATAATAGCTGTTATAGCCACTATATCACTGACCAGTTGTGAGGTATCTGATGATGGACTTAGGGTTTCTTATGACGTGGTAGCCATAGACAGTGTGCAAATGCCTGCTAGCTTCAATTTTGGTCAGACTTATGAAATCCCAGTTTTTTATAATAAACCTACTGACTGTCATGTTTTTGAAGGGTTTAATATAAGTCAGGAATTAAACATACGTAATATATCTACTGTTCTAGCAAGATTAGACTCTGGTGGCTGTATAGATGGACAGTTTCTTGAACAGCAAACCTTAAGGTTTACCGCAGCTAGTAATGGTAGTTATGTATTTAGGTTTTTTACAGGGCTGAATGCAAATAATGAAGAAACATTTTTAGAATATACAGTACAGGTATTGGAATAACTTTAAAGATATCATGTGGTTCTAAAAGAACTTATTAATGAATGTAGAAAAAACAATCGCAAGGCTCAAAAGGAACTCTATAACCGATTTTCTAGCAACCTTTTTGCGAGTTGTTTAAAATATGCGCCTGATGATCAGGAAGCACAAGATATTTTACAGGATACTTTTATAACCATATTTAATAAAATAGATCAATTTAAAGATGAGGGATCTTTTGAAGGATGGTGCAGGAGAATAGCAGTAAACACGGCGTTGCAACGGTATCGCAAGAAAAAAGTCTTTAACCTAGTCCATGAAGACCAGATTAAAGACGAGGAAGTTCAAGAAGAAGAAACAGATGATATAGACTTGAAAAACCTACTGGCGATGGTACAACAACTGCCCGATCGATATAGAATGGTTTTTTCCATGTACGTGCTAGATGGATATTCTCATAAAGAAATAGCAAGATCTATGAACATCACTGAAGGAACCTCTAAATCTAATCTCGCAAGAGCTAGAAAACATTTAAAGGAAATGATTAACACATGGCGTGCTCATAATAATAGCAACGCTAGCTGATAATAATAATGAGTAATAAAAAGAACATAGATCGTTTATTTCAAGAGCGCTTCAAGGATTTTGAGGCTGCGCCACCTGCCACAGCTTGGGATCACATTGAAAAAGAACTCGATGGTAAGAAACCAGTTGCGGTACTACCTCTTTGGGTTAAATCGATAGGTGTTGCAGCTGGTATCGCACTGCTTGCTACTCTCGCTTACACTGGTTTTTATGATGCCGTTAAAGACCTTAATACCAGTCAGGAGATAGTAAACCAAAACACACAAGAAACTTCAAATGATTCTAATTTAAATACTGCTATTACTAACCAGGCTCCAAAAGAGAATATCAATAATAACTCTAAAAATACTCAGGTAACAGTAGGAGACAAGCTTGAGCAGGATAACAGTATGAATAATGATGTTCATTCTTTTAGAATCAAATCTCAATCTACTGTCTCAAATACATCCAGCAATAGTACTTCCACTGATTCTTCGATTAAAAAGAATACTGGAACAACAACCATTTCAGCTCCACACAATAAGGCGCTGAAAAGCAATTTATCTCCTGAAACTAGCGACTCTTATGCAGCCTCGAGTTCAAATAATACAAACAGTAATAGTAACTCAAATCTATTAGATCAAGAATCACAACATAATTATACAGCAACTAATGCAACTGTAGAGAACGACGTTGCACAAACCAAAGGGTTGAAAAAAATAGAGCATAAAAACCAAGCTCAAAATATACCAGCTCC
Source organism: Nonlabens sp. (assembly GCF_965660805.1). Lineage (GTDB taxonomy): Bacteria > Bacteroidota > Bacteroidia > Flavobacteriales > Flavobacteriaceae > Nonlabens. Next base: position 5,297 of record NZ_CBFIBE010000039.1, read on the forward strand.
AGCGCTTACTGATCCAGGTTTTTTAACACCATCCACTAGAAATACTGACATAGCGTCCACAATACAACCACAGGACTCCACAACTACGGTTAGAACACCTTCTTTAGAAGATGTCGCCGCACAACACAGAGCAGATGAGGAAAACATAGAACCAGTTTCATTTAAAAGATGGTCCGCTTCTAGCATGATTGCTCCGGTGTACTCCAGTACCTTAGGTGGATCATCTATAGATCAAGAGTTTGTAGATAATAATAAGTCAGCAGGAGTGAACCTTAGTTATGGAGTAAACATAGGTTATAACTTATCGCCGCGGTTATCAGTGCGCACTGGTGTTCATAGTGTGAATATGAGTTATACTACTAATGATATCATTTATGGAAGACCGTCACAACCTAGCGTACAGTTACTCTCTGTAGATTCTTTTGATAGAAATGCGGTCTCTAATCCAGGAACGATCTCTACAGATAACTTAGGCAGCTCCTTCTCTCAAGAATTCCTTGCAGATAATACTTTTAATGGCTTTCAAGGAGAAATATCTCAGAGATTAGGCTACTTAGAAGTGCCTCTAGAGGTAAAGTATAAACTACTGGATCGCAAGGTAAGCGTTAATGTAATGGGTGGACTGAGTGCTTTATTCCTTACAGATAACAGTATCGCTGTTTCAAATAACACGGCAAAACTAGAACTAGGAGAAGATGATAATTTTAACTCCTTCAACCAGAGTGCAAACTTTGGAATAGGAATCGATTATTTATTTACAGACCAGTTAGGAATTACCGTTGAGCCCATGTTTAAATACCAGCTCAACGCACTAAGAGAAAACACAGCAAATTTCAGACCTTTTAACATTGGAGTTTATAGTGGAATCACTTATAAATTTTAAGAATGTGACCCGTTCATTGCAGGTGCCATTAGTTAAGTTGAAAAAGAAAAATATTGAGGTTAGTTAAGAAAACTCAATTGTTTTGCAATGATGAAGAAAGCCGTTCCAGTGCCATGGAGCGGTTTTCTATTTTGGACCTTTTTGTAGAGAAGTAAGAATGGTGTCTCTCACGCTTTCGCGTAAGCGTGCTTTATCATCCTTCAAATCCATACCAGCTGTATCGATTGATTTATGAGTTATCGCTCTCATTTTTCCCGGTCCACCATAAAAGAAATGAAACGGAAAACGCTTTTTATTATCAAATAAAGTAATGGGCAACACTGGAATTTTATGCTCTATAGCAAGTCTAAAAGCGCCATCCTTAAAAGAATCAAGTACGACGTCCATATCATCAGGCACGCCACCTTCTGGAAAAATACATATTCCTACACCAGTGGCAAGTCGCGCACTTGCTCTATCAAAAACAGCCTTACGACTGCGAGGATTATTGCGGTCCACAAGAATACAAGTACGTTTATAAAAGAACCCAAAAACAGGAATTTTAGCAAGTTCAGCTTTTCCCACAAACACAAACGGATTCTTAGAAATAAGCAACATCATCATTATATCTGTCATGCTCGTGTGGTTTGCGACGAGCATATAACTCTGATCTTTTTGCATAGCTTCTTCACGTTTAATGCTGGGCCAAAAACCCATGCCGTAGATGATAATTGCAGCCCAAAACCGAGCTATGGCAAAAAAGATGTGATAGGTCTTTTCAGAAATAGTCGCCAGAACCAGAATAGGAAATAAGATAATGATAGGAATTCCCATCAGTACATAGAACCATACTCGGTATAAAGGCATTAATATGTAGCGCAACCATTTCAAGGAATCAAAAATAGAAGAATTTATGAAGTAACGATGATTAATAGGTCTTAATCGTCATTTAGACATTCTTTTGCAAACATCATTGCGAGGAGAACAACGACGAAACAATCTGCTAGTAATGGAAACAAACGCTTTATCAAACGGGAATCCTAACTTTAAATGTGAGAATACCTCATTCTAATTATGATTTCCCTAAACCTTCTATCAGCCAGGCACGATGAACTAAAGACTCAATACTTTATACTTAATACTTTGTACTTAAAAAGAACAAATTACCTTTGCAGTTCAATAAAATAACCATGTCTAGAATACTTACCGGCGTACAATCTACAGGAACACCACATTTAGGAAACCTACTGGGCGCTATTTTACCAGCTATAGAAATGTCTGCTCAACCAGAGAACGATGCTTTTCTTTTTATCGCAGACATGCATTCACTCACCCAAATTAAAGACGGAAACACTTTAAGAGAGAACACCTATTCTACAGCAGCAGCATGGTTAGCATGTGGACTAGACATTAACCAAACTACTTTTTATAGACAAAGCGATGTGCCACAAGTAACAGAGTTGAACTGGTATCTCAATTGTTTTTTCCCATATCAGCGATTAACACTAGCCCATAGTTTTAAAGATAAATCCGACCGTTTACAAGATGTAAATGCTGGGTTATTTACCTATCCTATGCTCATGGCTGCCGATATACTATTGTATGATGCTGAGGTTGTTCCCGTAGGGAAAGATCAGTTGCAACACATAGAGATTACTAGAGAAGTAGCTGGTAAGTTTAATCACGCCATGGGTGATACTTTAATTGAACCTGAAGCAAAGATTCAAGAAAATACCATGCTCATACCAGGAACTGACGGTGAGAAGATGAGTAAATCTCGCGGAAACTTGATTAATATCTTCTTAACAGATAAGAAGTTACGCAAGCAAGTCATGTCTATAGAAACAGACAGTACACCGCTAGAAGAACCTAAAGATACCGAAACCTGTAATGTGTTTGCTCTTTATAAAATCATAGCCACTCCAGAGCAAGTAGAAACCATGCGAGCAAACTATGCTGCTGGAAACTACGGTTATGGTCATGCAAAACAAGCCCTTTTTGAAGCGATTGTAGAGAAATTTGGAACTATTAGAGAGCGTTACAACCATTATATGGAGAACAAGCATGAGATAGACGCTGCGCTAGACGCTGGTGCTGCTAAGGCTGCTGTAGTTGCAAATGCTACCTTGGAACGTGTTAGAGAGAAGTTGGGTTATTAAGTGATTAGACCTGTAATTGCGCTTGCGGTGAATAATGGAAAACAACTAATAACAGTTAACCATTAACTAATCAAGCCAGCATAAACATCTTCCCTGGTAATGGTTTTACCACACCTTTTAATTCCATTCCCATTAAAAGTGAGGCGACTTGATGTACCGGTTTATTGATGTTAATCGCGATGATGTCTAGCAGTTCTTTCTCGTTTTCTTTGAGATAACGATAAATCAGTTTTTCATCATCAGTGAGTTCTACAAAGAGTTGTTTTTGAACACCAGTATTACGTTCTTGCCATCCTAGTATGTATGGAATGTCTGCTGCTTTTGTGAGTAAATGGGCTTTGGACTGTTTGATGAGTTCATTACAACCTACGGCATATTTATCAGTCACACGACCAGGTACGGCAAATACTTCTCGATTATATCCAGCCGCAAGATCTGCGGTGACTAGAGAACCACCTTTTGCAGCACTTTCTATAACTACTGTAGCTTCGCTTAATCCAGCGATAATGCGATTGCGACCTAAAAAGTTTTTACGATCAAAAGTCGCCGTGTGCCAGAAGTCGGTCACAAAACCACCGTTTGCCATCATTTGCTCGTTATAAGCCTCGTGATTTCTAGGATAGGTCTGGTTGAGTCCATGAGCAACTACCGCTATAGTTTGTAAATCGTGTTTAATCGCCATTTGGTGTGCTAGAATATCTACTCCATAAGCATAACCACTAATAATAAGTGGTTTCAGCGGTGCAATTTCAGCAATGAATTTTTCTAGAAACGCTGCGCCCGTTGAGGTGATTTGGCGCGTTCCTACTATGCTTAATGTATAAGGATTATTCCAGTTAATATTGCCTTTTTCAAAATAAACGATGGGTCCATCTACACAATACTGCAATCGTTCTGGATAGTCGTCTTCATAATAAACCCGAGCTGTAATCCCTTCTTTGTCAATGTATTCTAGCTCTTTTTCGGCTTTGGTGAAAAGGTCTGTAGCTTTTATAAATTGTGCTTTTTTATCACCTATTCCTTCTGTGGCGGCTATTTCTCGCATGGATTGTTCAAAAACCGCTGTAGCACTGCCAAAGGTTCTGATCAACTTCTTAGCCATAATATCACCTATAAGTGGCGCTTTTTTAAGCGCGAGAATAGAAAGTAACTCCTGTTGATCCATGCTTTAAATATAATGACTATTTAAAAATAAAAGGATTAGGATCTAGAATCACACCTTGATATTTTTTTAACTCTGCTGCTGCTGCCACGCCAGGGAAATCACCTTGATAATCTTTCATATCAGTCATAACTTGAAAATGTAGGTGTGGTGAGTAGCCACCATTTTCTTGTGGAGTTCCTAGGGTTGCAATTTTATCGCTTTCGCGAAAGCGTAAACCAACTTCCCAATCTACCATATCATTAATAGATAGGTGCCCATAAAGGCTATAGATTTTTTTACCATTCCAGTCATGTTCTAAGATCAAGGTAGGGCCATAATTTCCAGGATCATCATTATGTGTAAATGAGTGGATGGCACCATCCATTAACGCATGAACACTTGTACCAGCTGGCGCCCATAAATCGATGCCCATATGAATATCTCGAGTAATTCCCGATTGAAAACGGGAATTTTTGCGATATAAAGCACGCTGTTCTAGATAACCACCATGTGCTACATACCGATTGGTTTCCAGTCTTTTACTTTCTAAATATTTTTCAAAAACCTCGATATCACTCACATCATTCTTATCCCAATGAGGATTTTGAATGGATAAATCAATAGGGAAATATCCACGTTCTCCTATTTCGGGATTGATAAGATGTTTTATAATACTCATGCTTGGACTTTAAATAGTATTGCAATTTATTTAAAAGCTATTATAATCCAACAGTTTCAAAATGCAACTTATCATAGGATGATTCAAACGGTCTTTTATCGTTTATTATAGATAAGCTTTAATTAAAAGAAAGATTTTAGGAAAAGAAATCGTCTTGATTAGACGTTATTATTACCGTATTTTTAAGGCAAAATAAAGTGAGATGATTAATAGAACGGTAAAGAGTGTAGAAGATGCACTAGAAGGCGTTAAGAGCGATATGACTTTAATGGTTGGTGGTTTTGGATTATCTGGAATTCCTGAGAATAGTATTGCTCAACTGGTAAAAACTGGCGTTACAGGTTTGACCTGTATTTCAAATAATGCTGGAGTAGATGATTTTGGACTTGGATTATTGTTACAAGGCAAACAAATTAAAAAAATGATCTCTTCCTATGTAGGTGAAAATGATGAGTTTGAAAGACAGATGTTAAGTGGCGAGCTTGAAGTAGATTTAATTCCGCAAGGAACGCTGGCTGAACGATGTCGCGCTGCACAAGCAGGAATACCAGCCTTTTTTACACCAGCCGGCTACGGTACTGAGGTTGCTGAAGGGAAGGAAGTAAGAGATTTTAATGGAAAACCACATATTCTAGAACACGCCTTTCAAGCAGATTTTGCTTTTGTAAAAGCATGGAAAGGTGATGAAGCGGGAAATTTAATATTTAAAGGAACGGCTCGTAACTTTAATCCAGTGATGTGTGGAGCTGCGACTATTACCGTTGCTGAGGTAGAAGAATTAGTTCCAGCAGGAACACTTGATCCTAATCAAATCCATATTCCAGGAATCTTTGTAAAACGCATTTTCCAAGGAGTAACCTATGAGAAGAGAATTGAGCAAAGAACCGTTCGTACTCGAGAGTAATTTGTAAATGTGACAATTTATAAATGAGCTCAATGTGCAAATTTTGAAAACTTTCATTTACCATCACCGAAAGAGGAACAATTCACAAAATTAAAAAAAATAGAAAAAGTACTCTCTAAAATAATATCAACTACAAAAAGTAGAATGTAGAATCAGAATTGGGTTAAAATAATTTGCACATTATTTCATTAACTCATTTTCACATTAAAAAAACAATGTTAGACAAAATAGGAATTGCAAAACGTATCGCAAAAGAAGTTAAAGACGGATACTATGTCAACTTAGGAATAGGAATACCAACTTTAGTCGCAAACTATGTTCCAGAAGGAATAGATGTAGAATTTCAGTCTGAAAATGGAGTGCTGGGAATGGGACCTTTTCCGTTTGAAGGAGAAGAAGATGCAGATGTTATTAACGCCGGTAAACAAACCATTACCACTTTACCAGGTGCTAGTTTCTTTGACAGTTCCACAAGCTTTGGGATGATACGTGGACAGCATGTAGATTTAACCATTCTAGGAGCTATGGAAGTAGCAGAAAATGGTGATATAGCCAACTGGAAAATCCCAGGGAAAATGGTTAAAGGAATGGGTGGTGCTATGGACTTAGTGGCAAGTGCAGAAAATATAATCGTGGCCATGATGCATACGAATCGTGCTGGAGCTTCTAAATTATTAAAGAGATGCTCGCTGCCACTTACAGGAGTGAATTGCATTACTAAAGTAGTCACTAATTTGGCCGTAATGGACGTAACTGATCAAGGATTTGTACTTCTAGAGCGCGCACCAGGAGTAAGCGTAGAAGATATTCAAAACGCTACTGAAGGAAATCTAATCGTTAATGGCGATATTCCTGAGATGACGATATAATGGATTATAATCTACTCAAGAAATCTTTAAGGATGGTGGCTGCTTTTGCAGAGGATAGCCACATCATCCAGAACGTTGCAGAATTTGAAAAAATCCATTCTCGTAATTTATACATGCTCAAGGAACATGTCACTACTCATAGGGATAGCTTTATGGAGCAATTAATTTCAGCTATTCCTCAATTTGATAGCAAAGAAATCCAAGGGTTTATGGATAATCATAGAGGCAGTAAATCATTCTTGGATTATATCGGGATCGTTTTTGGTCCTATATTTTTGATGTTAGGTTTTGCGTTTAAACGGCTAGATAAAAATTCAGGCAGGCTTAAAAAAGATACTATTGATAACATTAAAACGCTTTCAAATAAAAATCTCACCATTATTAGTGTTCTAGAAAATAGTGGCTTTTAGTACTGTCTTAAACTATTCTTGACTTTCGTTAGAAGTGATTTGTAAAAAATTTATTTTTTAGGAAGTAATCGTTCTCCATAAAATAATACTACCAAAGATATTAGCATACACGGGAAAAGACCGGAAAGGATTCCGTTAAACCAAGCATTTTCAAAAGGACATCATATAAAAAGCAGATATGAAGTAAAATAGATATCCCATCCCATATTTTAAAAGCCTCTCACCACTAGGCAGCTTTTGAGTAAAGAAAACAATAAAATAAGGAATAAAGAAACTCAAAAGATAGGCTCCAATGCGACTGTGAAAAGTAGCATCATGATCTAAGGTTAGATATCCCACAACACCCATTAAAAGGATATTTATAAAAAATAGGAAAATGTAATGTATAATTTTAGTGCTTAAGGTTTTATTTCCCTGTAAGCTTTCTGAGTTATTAAAACGAGAAGGTTCTATTTCTAGCGCCTCACAAATCAATTCTAACGTAGATTTACGAGGACTGGTCTCATTGTTCTCTATTCTTTGAATAGTTCTTAAATTAATGGTTGAAAGTTCAGCCAGTTCTTCTTGACTAATTCCTTTATCGCTTCTCAGTTTTCTTAAGTGTTCTCCTAATCTTTGCATTACTTAAACTTTAATTTAAAACTACTAGAACTTAAGATTAAAGCCAGTATTTATTGCCGTCATTTCATTGACATTTTATTGTCTTAGAATGCCCGTTATTGTAAATCAAATATTTATGATATAAAAAGACTCGCTTTGAAATTTGAGGTTTAAACTTGGAATTTCTAAAATTACACCTCATCAAAATTTACCTTCACTTTAGCGCTCGTTGGGTAAGCTTGACAGGCTAGAGATAAACCTTCAGCAACCTCGCTATCGGTAAGGATGGCGTTTTTGGCCATTTGAGCGGCTCCTTCTTCGATTTGACAAATACAGGAACTGCAAATTCCGCCCTGACAGCTGTAAGGCGCATCGATCTCATTTTTAAGCATCACGTCTAGTAGATTATCACTGCGTTTCATGGTAAAAACAGTTTCTTCGTCATCCAGGATTACGGTAACTTCGGTAAGATGAGAATCTTCGGTAATTTCTATTTCGTTTTCTTTAGTAGTAAAGAGTTCAAAAAGTATATTTTCTTTATTTAAAATTCCTTTTTCTACCAGATTGTCGGTCGCCATGTGGATCATTTCTTCTGGGCCACATAAATACGCTTTCGCGAAAGCGTAATCACCACAATCCTGCTTCAAGAAAAAGTTTAAATTCCCTTTACTCACTCTACCAAAAAGCTCTCCATCGCGCTCTTCTCTAGAAAAACTATAACGTACCTCAAAACGGTCGCTATATTGATCTTTTAAGTCGTTAAGTTGCTCAAAGTAAATGGTTTGAGATACCGATTGATTTCCATAAATCAAGGCAAATTTACTCTCTGGTTCTGTTTCTAGCACCGTTTTAATGATGGAAATAATAGGAGTGATACCACTACCGGCAGCTATCCCTAGATAGGTTTGAGCACTTGAAGTTTCATGGGTGAACAAACCTTCTGGAGCGGCCACCTCTAGTGTGTCTCCAGCTCGTAAGGTCATAGCATAGTTAGAAAAAACACCGTTTTCTACTGCTTTTATAACCACACTCCAGTGATTCTCATGTGGCGCACTAGAAAGAGAATAAGCACGACGTACCTCGTTATCATTTATAGTAGCTTTTAAAGTTAGATACTGACCCGATTGATAATTAAAAGAGGATACTAGATCCTGTGGAATCTCAAATCTTATTTCAATCGCTTGCGAGGTTACTTTAGTTACTTGCTCTATGGTGAGTTTATGAAAATTCATTAATGTACTTTTATATGTTTGCAAAAATAAGAAAGGAAAATGGAGCTGTAACATTTTTACAAAATTTGTAACTAATACATCAAATTCACTAACTATGATTAAACATTTTATCAATCTAGAATGGAAAAGCTTTTTTAGAAGCGCTGCTTTTAAGCAAAATCTTGCGATTAAAATCCTGATGGCTTTTGGGGCATTATATTTTATTGTTGTCTTTGGTGGTCTGGGATTCGGGAGTTACTTTATTATTGAAGAACTTATAGAAGATGGGAAAATAATTGCTAGTGATCCTTTTAACGTAGTTAATAAATTTTTGATCTACTGGTTTGCCATGGATTTAGGGTACCGATATATGTTACAAAAAATGCCTGTAGCAAATATTAAACCTATGCTTTATTTACCCTTTAAAAAAGGTAAGATTGTGAATTATGCCTTAGGGAAAACGGTAGCCTCTTTCTTTAATTTTTTACCAGCGTTTTTCTTTATTCCTTTTAGTGGAGTGCTTATAGCCCAAGGATATGATGTTACTGGAGTCATAGTCTGGCATCTTGCTATGCTATTCATTACGCTAGCCATTAATTTTCTTAATGTGTTTATGAATAATATGGATAAGGTTTTTTATCCAGTTCTAGCAGTAGTGGCAGGTTTAGGGATGGCGCAATATTATGGAATCTTTGACATTACACTACACACAGGACCTATGTTTATGTTCTTCTTTGATAACTTTTGGGCATTTATAATTCCGCTTTTAATTTGTTTTATAAGCGCTTATTATGCTTACCATTATTTTATAAAACAATTGTACTTAGATGAAGGTTTAAAAAAGGTGGCCAAAGAAGCGACGACTGAAGATTTAAGTTTCCTAGACCGTTTCGGTAAACTATCTACATATTTGAAAAATGACATTAAGCTTATCAAAAGAAACAAGCGTGCAAAAATGACCTTTATCATGGGATTCTTTTTTGTGCTTTATGGACTGTTTTTTATGAATGATATGTACTCCAGCATTAATGGGATGAAAGTTTTTGCAGGACTGTTCTGTACGGGAGGATTCTTATTCAGTTTTGGTGGACTGGTTCCTAGCTGGGATAGTAGTTATTATAAATTAATGATGTCACAAAATATCCCTTATCGGGAATTTTTACTCAGTAAATGGTGGCTCATGATTGCTGCCACTGTGGTGAGCACTCTGCTCTGTACTTTTTACATCTATTTTGGATGGGACTGGTGGTTTGGGATGCTGGCTGGTGCGGTTTATAACATAGGATTCAATAGCTCAGTGGTATTATGGGGTGGTGCATTTGTAAAAACACCTATCGATTTAATGACTACTAAAAAAGCTTTTGGAGACAGTAAAGCTTTTAATGCAAAAACCCTTTTACTACTCATCCCTAAACTGGTCTTACCGGTAGTTATTTATTATGCCTTTGCACTAACTATTAATGAGGCTGCTGGATTTATAGCCATAGCTGCCACAGGAGTTTTAGGACTGCTTTTCAGGAATAAGATTTTTGATATGATTGAAGATATCTATAAAAATGAGAAGTATGACACGATAGCTGCTTACTCGCAGAAGAATTAATAGAATAGCTATAAGTATAGGTTACACGCTTTTGCGAAACCTGCCTGCCGGCAGGCAGGGCGAGACAACAAAAATTAACATTAAAGAACACAACGATTATGATTTCTATAAACAACCTTTCAAAACAATATAACGATACCAAAGTACTAGACATAGAATCACTTGAAATCCCTAAAGGGCAAGCGATAGGTCTGGTGGGAAATAATGGTGCAGGAAAAACCACTCTTTTCTCATTACTACTAGATTTAATACAACCATCTACAGGTCACATAGTTTCTAATGATGTGCGCATAGATCAGAGCGAAGACTGGAAACCATTTACCAGTGCTTTCATAGACGAGAGTTTTTTAATAGGCTACTTAACACCTGAAGAGTACTTCTATTTCATAGGAGAATTAAGAGGTCAGAATAAAGCAGATATAGATGCATTAATGGCTAGTTATAGCGACTTCTTTAATGGAGAAGCGATAGGGCAAAAAAAATACCTGCGTGACCTTTCTAAAGGAAACCAGAAAAAGGTAGGGATCATAGCGTCCTTAATAGGGAAACCAGACGTAGTGATTCTCGATGAGCCATTTGCAAATCTAGATCCATCCACACAAATAAGGCTTAAGAAAATCATTAAAGATCTAGCAAACGATCCAGAAGTAACCGTACTCGTTTCTAGTCATGACTTAATTCATGTGACGGAGGTGGCACAACGTGTAGTGTTACTTGAAAAAGGTAAAGTAGTAAAAGATATCGAGAAGAGTAGTGCTACTTTTAAAGAGCTAGAAGATTACTTTATAGGTATATCAGAACTACACGCACCTGTTGCAGTAACTACTGAAGAAGAATAGCTATGAGTCCTAGATGGAAAATGTTTTTAATACATGCGGTAATTTTTGCAGCAGTATTCATTCTTGTACGTTTTGTGATGACACAGTTTGCCGTAGATCCTACCTTCTGGACTACGGTCATACCTCTAGGATGTGCCTGGTTACTATCGCCTAAACCACACGTAGAAAGTACACAGTCTGGTAAACAATATGGTTTAAAATCTATTTTTTCTAAGAAGATTATAAGGTTTTAATGCGTTTAGAAACACCTCTTTGACAGGATGTTTTTTTAAGAACTGTCATTCCGCACTTGATGCGGAATCTTTTAGTAACACCTTAATGTTCTTGAACTAGCTTTAACAATTCTCATTACCTTTGAAAAAAACTAACACTATGAGCGCAAAAGTGAAAATGTATCTGGTTTATGCGGTAACCTTCATAGGACTGTATTTATTAATCTGGTTTCTTGCTGGATTATTCCTAGAACCAGATGGTACCGTGCGTAAATTAACACCTATTGTTTTATCCATAATCCTATCTCCTAAACCACACATAGAAGAAACACCATCTGGAAGACAGTATGGATTAAAGAGTATTTTTTCTAAGAAAATCATACATTTTACCGATTAAAACTATCGGTTCATAACTTCCTGCTTGCTATTTTATGAGTTTAGGGATAAAAAATCCTTATTTTTACTGCCTTTCACAATATCTATGCTCTTTAACGAGTTATAATAGCTAGATAAAAAAGGGACATTTGAGAACTATACTTATTAACATTTTAACGTTTTTAGTACTACTAGCAGCTGTTACCAGCTGTAGTCGTAAAAAGAACTCTTTTATAAGCCGTAATCTTCATGCGGTAGGTACTGAGTATAATGTATTGTATAATGGAAACTTAGCGCTGCAAGCAGGACTCGATGAACTTGAAGCCACTTATGAAGAAAACTACTGGGATGTACTACCCGTAGAACGCATGCAGGTTAAGCAAGAAGTTTTTCTTCCTGGTCAGAAACCGGCAAACCCTAATTTTGAACGAGCTGAAGAAAAAGCAGTTAAAGCAGTGCAAAAGCACTCTATGCTCATTAATGAAGAAGAAGTTAATCCTCAAATAGATGAAGCTTACCTTCTTTTAGGAAAAGCACGATACTACGACCAGCGTTATATCCCAGCGCTAGAGGCATTTAATTATGTGCTACAATTCATGCCAGACTGCGATCAAATCTATCAGGCAAAAATATGGCGCGAGCGCACTAATATGCGACTAGATAATAATGAAACTGCCATTTCTAATCTTAATAAATTACTTAATCTTGAAGACGTAGAGATAGAAACTGAAGATCTTGCAAATGCAAATGCGACACTTTCTCAAGCTTATTTAAACCTTAAAGAAATAGACAGCGCACTGATTTTTATGAATCGCGCTGCAAATCTTACTAAAAATAAAGAAACCATAGCGCGTTACAAGTTTATCGCAGGACAACTTTTTGCTAAAGCAGGCATGAGAGATAGTGCCTTTGTTAAATTTGACCAGATTATAGACATGCACCGCAAAGTACCGCGACGTTATTACGTGCATTCCTTTATTGAAAAAATTAAACTTTTTAATAAAAATACAGATAGTGAAACCACTTTACTAGAAACCCTTAATGACCTAGAAGAAAACCGGGAAAACAGACCATGGCTAGATCATATCTATTCACGTAAAGCGATTTATTTTGAAAACAGAGATTCTTTAAATGATGCGGTAGATTATTATAACAAATCCCTGAGAGCAAAAGGAGGAAAAGATCAATACTTGCGCGGTAATAACTATGCAGCCCTAGGAAAAATTAGTTTTGACCAGAATAAATATGCAGCAGCTGGTAAGTATTATGACAGTGCTATGACCAGCTATGTGGAACGCAGCCCTGAACACCGTTTAGTAAAAAAGAAAAGAGATAATTTAGAAGACGTAATTCTTTATGAAGAGCGCCGCCGCAGTGCAGACAGTATTTTTAATGTGCTGGACATGTCACCTGAGCAGCAAGTGGCATTTTATAACGAGTACATTGAAGAACTTAAAGCCGAAGAAGAGCGACTTGAAAAAATTGCTGAGGTAGAGGCTCTTAAAGAAGCTCAAAATCAAAACGCTTTTCAATCGGTTCAAAACAGTAAAACCATTAAACGAGGCAATACGGGACCAACCTTTGGGACCATAAACGCTCCTCGAGGTCCTTCCATAGGTGCAACTTCTACCTTCTATTTTTATAATCCACAAACAGTAGCTCGTGGTAAACAGGATTTCCGTAGGAAATGGGGTAAACGCAAGCTTGAAAACAACTGGAGACGCAAGAATAAAAAAGATATTGGCGGTGGTGAAATAGTAATAGAAGAGGAAGAAGCTGTAGTTGAAGAAGAAGTGCGACCAGAGTTCACCCCAGAATTTTATATAGACCAGTTGCCTGAAGGCTTGAGTACACTAGACAGTATTGCTCAGTCACGCAATTTTGCTTATTACCAGCTAGGAGTTATATATAAGGAGAAGTTTAAGCGTAAGGACTTAGCCATTAATAGACTAGAAACTTTATTAGACTTTGAACCAGCAGAGAAACTGTTGCTTCCGGGATTATATAATTTATACCTTATATATAGTGAGAGCGGCGCTTTCGCGAAAGCAGAATTATACAAAACACGTATTATTAACGAGTTTCCAGATACGAGATATGCACAGACATTACTCAATCCAGATGCTCAAATAGAAGATAATGCCAGCCCAAGTGCCGTTTATAAACGACTTTATAAAGAATATGAAAAAGGTAATCATGAAGTTGTGGTGACTAATGTGGAGCGATATGTAACCATATTTAATGGAGATCCTATAATACCACGATTAGAGCTGTTAAAAGCATTTGCTGCAGGAAGACTTTCAGGCTTTAAAGAATACAAACGAGGAATAGATTACGTCGCCTTAAATTTCCCTAATACTGAGGTAGGTAAAAGCGCCCAAAAACTAGTTACCGAAGCTGAAAAATTAAAAATAGCTGAGGCTTTTATGCCAGAGACAGGTCTTACTAACTTTAAGCTCATTTACCGCATGTCTGTTAGTGATTATAAAGGTATAGAGCAGTTAAAGGAACAACTAGAAAAAGCGATTGCTCAAGAAAAATACGCATTTACAGTTTCTGTAGATGTATATAATGCGCTAGAAAATTTAGTAGTAGTACATGGGTTAACTTCTAAACTGGGAAGTCGTGGTTTAAGTGATTTTATGGCAAACCCTAATAATGGGTTTAATGTAACAACTCCATCAGTTGCCATCGCTACAGAAAATTATAAGATCATTCAAGTGTATAAGAGCTTAGATGATTATGAAAAAGAAATGCTTTAAACAGATTTGCTATGTTTAACGATAAAAAAGGTGCTAAAAAAGGAAAAATGGAAGCAGGAAACTCACAGAATAGAATAGGTCAAGGCACCGTAATAGAAGGAGATATAGCCAGTAAAGGCGGTTTTAGGATCGATGGAACGATTAATGGAAGCCTTAAAACACCTTCTAAGGTAGTAATAGGTAAAGATGGTGCGATTAATGGATCTCTAGAATGTAGTAATGCAGACATAGAAGGTGGTTTTAAAGGCACTCTTAACGTATCGGGTTTATTAACCTTAAGAAATAGCGCAGTAATCGAA
>NZ_CBFIBE010000040.1:0-19104 GCF_965660805.1 Nonlabens sp.
CATAAAGTTTATTACTATGGCAACGGCAAAAAAAACTACCGCTAAAAAGACCACCCAAAAGAAAGAAATCACTCGACACGATGTCATTACGGCTTACATGGATTATTGCCTAGAGCATGAAAAAACACCTAAGAGCATCTATAAATTTGCTAAGGATAATCACATGACTGAGGCTGATTTCTATAATTTCTTTGGCAACTTTGATGGCTTGCGCAAAGAAATATGGAATACGTTTTTTACCATGACTATGGACGTGGCTCATAAAAATGAAGAATATGCTCATTTTTCTAATCGGGAAAAAATGCTCACTTTTTTCTACACATTCTTTGAGCTATTAACACTTAACAGAAGTTATGTACTGTTCACGCTTCAAGAAAATCAGCACATGATGAGTAAAATGGAGCAATTAAAAGGATTACGTAAACACGTAAAGAACTTTGCAAAGGAACTCATTCAAGAACGTAACGAGAATAAGACTAATATTTTACTAGAACGCAGTGAAACCATTTATAGTGAAGGTGCTTGGGTACAAATGCTTTTCCTAATGAAATTCTGGATGGATGATGACAGTGCTGGATTTGAGAAAACAGACATGGCGATAGAGAAATCTGTAAATACCATTTTTGATGTCTTTGATAACACACCG
Organism: Nonlabens sp.; assembly: GCF_965660805.1. Taxonomy (GTDB): domain Bacteria; phylum Bacteroidota; class Bacteroidia; order Flavobacteriales; family Flavobacteriaceae; genus Nonlabens. The sequence goes on from NZ_CBFIBE010000040.1 coordinate 647, forward strand.
CTCGACTCCGTTTTAGATTTTGGAAAGTTCCTGTGGAAAGAACGTATGTCTTAATTAAACTTAAATCTAAGTTTAAATTTAAACTGCAAAAAGCAGAAATAATTGGTTTGTTCTATTTCCGCTTTCGCGAAAGCGTAATTACCACAACCTACATTCAGTATTCTGAATTCTTAAATTAAAAACATGAAAACACTAGACAAAATACCGACTAGCAAAATAGGTCGAACTACAGAGCTAGTGAAAACTGGGGCTAAAATAGGTGCTAATTACTTAAAGTATTATTCTAAAAAAGCGGTGAATCCGTCCATGGATCGTTCATCGCTGGACGAAGATAACGCCACTGATATCTATGATGGTTTAAAGAGTTTAAAAGGTAGTGCTCTTAAGGTCGCACAAATGCTTTCTATGGATAAAAACTTATTGCCTGGTGCTTATGTAGAGAAATTTAGCCTAGCGCAATTCAGTGTACCGCCATTATCTGCTCCATTAGTACGCAAGACCTTTAAAAAATATCAAGGGGCTTTTCCAGAGCAGATTTATGACACCTTTTCTAAAGATTCTGTGAACGCAGCAAGTATAGGACAGGTGCACAAAGCGACCAAAGCTGGTAAAGAACTCGCTGTAAAAATTCAATATCCTGGTGTGGCTGAATCTATAGGAAGCGACCTGTCGCTGGTAAAACCTATCGCTATCAAGATGTTCAACTTAAAAGGTGAAGATTCTAAACGCTATTTTGCCGAAGTAGAAGATAAACTAATTGAAGAAACAGACTATGAACTAGAAGTACAGCAAAGTCTAGAAATAACAGAGGCGTGCTCACACATTCCTAATCTTAAATTCCCTAATTACTATCCAGAGCTATCTAGCAAGCGTATTATTACTATGGACTGGATGACAGGACAGCACTTAAGTGAATTTGCTCAAACTGATTTCTCACAAGAAACTGGAAACAAACTAGGTCAAACGCTTTGGGATTTTTACATGTTCCAGATGCACGGTTTAAAAGCCGTTCATGCTGATCCACATCCTGGAAATTTCCTAATCTCTAAAGATGAAGAACTCATCGCCATCGACTTCGGTTGTATTAAAGAAATCGTAGATGATTTTTACCAGCCGTATTTTGAGCTAGCGGTTCCTGCAAGTATCAATAATCCAGAGATTTTTAAAGAAAAACTCTTTGAATTAGAGATTCTGCGCCATGATGATAGTGATAAAGAAATCGCCTATTTCAGTGCGCTGTTCCATGAAATGCTGAGTTTATTTACACGACCATTCCAGGAAAAAACCTTCAACTTTGCAAATCCATCCTTCTGGGATGAAATCACCTCTTTAAGTGAAAAGTATAGTAATGATAAAGAATTACGCAAGATGAATGGTAATCGTGGTAGTAAGCACTTCTTATACATTAACCGCACGTTCTTTGGGCTATATAACCTTTTACATGATTTAAAAGCAACCGTACACACACAGGAGTATGTAAAATACCTAGAGGAAAAAGGGTTTAAGAATCATAGCGCCTTATAATTCTTATACTAATTTGTTTTTTAAATATCGTATTTAAATACTGAGTTAGTATTAGTACCTATTTATAATTCTTAATAGTAAGCCCAAAGGTCAGGAACTTATCATCACGACGCTGACCTTGTATAACCATGCTTTCAAAGCTGTGTAGATAATTAACTTTAAAACTTATGTAATCCCATATGGGAAACTCCACACCTATATCTGCCTGCCATCTATAATCTTTACTTTCCACAAGTGATGGCTGGTAATAGAATTCATGCTTGAGAATCATTTTTTTCTTGAATAACTCATAATTCCCTTTCACCCATAAAGTAGCACGCCAGGTATTAATAAATTCCTGCCCGTCATAACTATTTAAGACATAGTCTGTTTTTCTAAACTGCGTTTGTTCAAACTCACTAGAAAGAGATAACTTGAGCCAGTTCTTTTCTTTTTCATATAATTGAAAAGTATATCCAGCGCCATTTAAAGTCCTTAAATTTATTTCTCTTCTATAGTTAGTACTAAAAAAACTAAGCACAAAAGGATAGCTTTTACGCTGTGGATTAAAGTATAAAAAGTTGAGACTTAAAATATCTTCATCTGCTTTTACCTTTCCAAATTCCTGATAGACATAAGAGTTTTTTGTTTTAAAAACCATGTTTTCAAACACTCTAATATTTAAATCTGATTTAGCTCTAAATATGACTGTTTCAACGTTTCCTTGTTGCCAAAAACCCGTTACAGATAAATTAGCCTTAAGCCGTAAAGAATCACTCTCATTTACTTGAGAAAACAAAATCGCTGGTATGAATAGAATTAAAAGAGCAAGACGCTTCATAAAAACAAAAATAAATACAAATTCTCCTTAAGGCAACTACTCTCACTTAAGAGTTTAGCACATTCTTCATACCTAACCGCTTTAAAGAATAGTCAACTTTAAATACTGCCAGCTAGGAGTTATGGATTCATCCAGATCTATTACCTGAATAGAATTATCTACTGGATAGGCTCGCAAGATCAATTCATTATCACTTATCCAAAAACTAGATTGCAAATCTGTATCCACACACCAGGACTGAAAATTTATAAACAAGGTATTTTCAATCGCGCCATTATCTGCATAATAAGTAATGTAAACCTGCGCACCATTTTCAAAATAGACCATATCGTGACCTACGTTGTAGGCGCCACTTGGCGAATAATTAGGTGAATCATGCGCCACCACTGAACCATCAATCGTGCTATACATGGTGTATTCAATCCCTTCAAAATCGGCACCTGTTACATAGACATTTTTTGATTTGATCTCACCTACGTAAAATACGTTGTGCGCAAATTCACCACGATTTGCATTAATGGTTAAGGAATCTCCATTTTGTAACGGCAACTTGAAATCATAGAGGTAATCATCTGGATTTTGGTAGATCTTCTCAGGTTGATAAGAAGTGTCTAGCTCGTATCCAGTTCGCTTTCGCGAAAGCGTCACCTCATCAAAATCTACCGATTCAACAGCTATTTTACTAGCTAGAAACTGTTTTGAATCTGCTACGTTTTCTTCAATCAATGCTCCATAATGCTCCTGATATCTAGGATAACAATCTATGTATGCTGAATAATTATAAGTATCTTCATCAATCTCATATCGTGCTTCTATACTAGGACTGCCTGTATAATCGCTGTAAATCATTTCATCAAAAAGCAGTAAGGATTGCGGCGGAATCACCTTTAAATGATAGGCTAGATATGCGCTAAAAACATAACCACTAGGATTACCTTTTAATTCCTGATAAGGAACACTGCGCCATACTTTTACCCAGTAGCCTTCTACTTTATTGCCATTATCCATGACATAGGTTTTCACATCGTTAGTACCTGGTGGTGACCAGTCTAACTTTGTTCCATAAGGAAGTTTTTCAATAATTTTTGCACTCACATTTGGAGCATTACGCATGTTCAGTCCGTTTACGGCAGCTACGTAGATGCATTCTTTATCAAAGAATGTTTTGGGTAGATTCATAAAACCTTCTGCAACATCAGTGTGAGAACTAACTGTTGTTGATGCCGCAGAGACCGTAGAACATAAAAAAACTGCTATAAAAACTAATGGTGTAATTTTCATAGCAGCAAGATATTAAAAAGGACGGCTTAATTACTTATTTACAAACTCCAGCACCGTATCAGTAATAAACTTAATTTGTTCATCATCTAATTCTGTATGCATAGGAAGAGAAATACACTCTTTTACTAGCTGATTTGTAACCTTGAAATCGTCTTCATTATAGCGCTCGTCTGCATAAGCTTTTTGAAGATGTAGCGGAATCGGGTAATACACACCGCATGGGATATCTTTAGATTGTAAGTGTTTTACAAGTTCGTCACGATTTGCATCTTTTATCACTAGAGTGTATTGATGAAATACGTGACAATCGCAACTATCACATACTAGTGGCGTGATAATTTTTTCATTACCTGCAAATGCTGCGGTATACTTACGCGCTGCATCACGTCTAGCGTTATTATAGCTGTCTAAGTGAGGTAATTTTGCTCTCAACACAGTGGCTTGCATGGAATCTAAACGCGAGTTTACACCTACCACATCATGATGATAACGTTCATACATTCCGTGATTTACTATTCCACGTATGGTGTGCGCTAGGTCATCATCGTTTGTAAAGATAGCACCACCATCACCATAGCATCCTAGATTTTTTGATGGGAAAAATGATGTGGTTCCTACATTTCCTATAGTTCCTGTTTTAGTTTTAGAACCGTTACTATGCATATAGTTAGATCCTATTCCTTGGGCATTATCTTCTATAACGTAGAGATCGTGTTCTTTGGCGATTGCCATGATCTCATCCATATTTGCAGCAAGTCCAAATAAATGTACCGGAACAATCGCTTTAGTCTTAGGAGTAATCGCTTTTCTAATCGCCTCAGTATCGATATTAAAATCAAACGGATTCACATCTACCAGCACTGGAGTTAAGTTCAAAAGGGCAATTACCTCTACCGTAGCCGCAAAAGTAAAATCGGCAGTAATGACCTCATCACCAGGCTGTAGCCCTAGACCCATCATCGCTATTTGTAACGCATCAGTACCATTGGCACATGGAATCACGTGTTTCACATCTAGATAATCTTCCAGCTCTTTTTGAAAAGCATGAACCTCTGGTCCATTGATGAAAGCGGTGGATTCTATGACGTTCATAACACCATTATTCACTTGATCTTTTATTTTTTCGTACTGACCTTTAAGGTCAACCATCTGAATTTTACGCATTTGGGAAAGATATTATTGAAGTCACTAAAATTGTAACCTATCTGGTAAAAATACGTAATAATGATCGCACTGCACAACCATATTTTTTATCCTATTTTTGATGAAAACCTGAGATATTGAAATTTTTGTATGATATTTTTATCGCTTTCGCGAAAGCGTGCTTACCCATAGCTGGACTTTTTAATAAAAAGCTAAAGTTAGGTGCGCAAGGACGAGCGCGTACTTGGGATATTCTAGACCAAAATATTAAGCACACCATTCCTAAAATATGGGTCCATGCTGCCAGTCTAGGTGAATATGAACAAGTGGTTCCTGTTTTAGAAAAGCTCAACCGCAAAGAATTTCAAATAGTGCTCACCTTCTTTTCTCCTAGTGGTTATGAAAACAAGAAAAACACAAGACTAGTAGATACCGTTTGTTATCTACCCTTAGACAACCCTTCAAATGTGTCTAAATTTCTAGATTGTGTAGAGCCATCACTCGCTATTATGGTAAAATATGAATTCTGGCCTAATTATTTAAAACAGTTACAGCAGCGACAGGTTAAAACCATATTAGTAAGTGGTGTTTTTAGAAAAAAAATGTCTTTTAACTCCTGGTATGGTAGCTGGATGACTAAATACTTAAAAGCGTTTGATCATTTCTTTTTACAAAATGAAGATTCTTATAGAAATTTAAATCGTTTAGGGTTTCATAATGCTAGTGTGAGTGGCGATACAAGATTTGATCGAGCAAGTAAGTTGATAGAACGAGATAATAGACTGCATTTTCTGGATAAATTTGTGGGAGATCAAAAAGTGCTTGTGGTGGGTAGTAGCTGGCCAGAGGATATCAGCATCATGTCTACATGGCTGGATGAAAACGACTCTTCTGGAGATTATAAAATCATTATTGTGCCACATGAAGTGGATCATAAAGCCATCGAGCAACTAGAAAAAACATTGCATTATCCTTGTTTAAAATGGAGCACTATTGAAAATGAAACTACTGTAATTCCCTCTGACTATTCCACTCTTATTATAGATAGTATAGGTCTATTAACTAAGGTATATAGCTATGCTACTGTCGCTTATGTAGGTGGTGCCATGGGAACTGGTGGTTTGCATAACATTCTGGAAGCAGCGACTTATGGTGTGCCCGTGATTATAGGTAAGAACTATGAAAAATTCCCAGAAGCTGGAAAGTTAGAAGACCTAGGTGGTTTATTTTCAGTTAGTAATTCAGCAGATTTTACCGAAATCGCAAATCAATTATTTACTGATGACTACCTAAGAGATAAAACTGGAATGATTTGTGGACACTGGATTAATAGTAATACTGGTGCGACGCGCGAGGTATTAGAATATTTAAAAAAGATGGATGAAAAACTGGTTATTTCTTAGCGCACTATTAATCTCTGTTTGGGCTACAAGTCAAGACATTACTATTAAAGATGCCGTTTCTAAAAATGGTGTTCCCTTTGCAACCATCAGCTTTGGAAATGGAAAAGGCACCTTTGCAGATGATGAAGGTGTGTTCCGGTTTTCGCGCAAGCTTTATAAAGATGTAGATTCTCTATATTTATCTTCCATAGGATATCAAGATCTTATAGTTGGGGCAAATCAAGTAGATTCTCAAATATTAATGACCCAAGAGCCTGACCAGTTAGAAGCCGTAATGCTGAGCGTAGAACTCAAAGGAAAATTTAAAAAGAAAAAAGAAAAACCCATTGCCCATGATAATTACTTTAACTGCTGGTTACCTACCGTAGAGTCTGAGATTGCAGTGCAGTTTAATAGAATAGATGGTCAACCTACTCGTATTTCAAAATTGCAATTTCCTATTGTTAAGGAAGAAAGCCAAGTGAGTAAAAAAGGTAAATTAAGAGCTTTTTCTACCATGATACGAGTGATGTTTTATGATGTTGAAAATGGAAAACCAGCTTACCGTTCTTATTACCCGAGCAAAACCTATGTCATCACAGAAAAATCTGATGATGTGGTAGAGGTAAATGTAGAAGAATTGAACATTAATATTCCCAAAACAGGAATCTTTGCAGCTGTTCAAATATTAGGATACACCACTCCAGATGATAAGTTAATCAAAGCCAAAAAATATCGAGAAATAGAGACCGTACGTGGCCTGAGAAAAGTCTCTACCACTTACAGACCTTTATTACCTTTTACTAATGAGATAGATGGAAAGCAAACATGGGTGCGCCGTATTTTTTATAATAATAAAGAATGGGTACTCTTTGATCTAAACTATAACCCCAATTCTTCTCTCGTGAGAAGTGGTCATGATAACTATGGCATCGGTGCTGAGTTGAAGGTGTTTTATAAAAAAGATTAAACGGTCACCGCTTTGTTCAAATAAGCTCTAAATGGTATCATTTCTTTATAGACTCTTATGCAGTGCTGCATAAAATCCTCTTGCATTACTTGTTTTTGAGTTAGAACATGCTGCACGGCAAATGTTTTTAAACGCAATAAATCAATGTGTTCATGATCTTTTGAAAAACCTTTGGGTGCAGTTTTGAGGGAATCGCCGTCATCAACTAATTCAAACGTATTGCGAAAGGATTTTGTATCAATGATCTTTTGAAACTCTTCTCCATTATAATCTATGGCATCTCGTATGGAATCGAGTAATTCTTTTTTGGGTTTGTAAAATCCGCCAGCTATGAAGGATTCTTCTGTTCCTAAATGAATGTAGAAATCACCTTGTTTACCATTTTCGTTAAGGTCTAACCCTGCGCCAAAATGATCTTTATAAACAGGCTTATCAGGATGGAACATCAGGTTGTTATTAATGCGGTTAATGGCCTTGCGTCCTTCTATGGAGACGTAATCATCATCTATTTTAACCAGTTGGGCATCTAATTCTTCCAGCCAGTTGATGTACCAGTCACGCACCGCATGGTATCGCTTGCGGTTTTCATCCATCCATTCTTTGGAATTGTTACGTTGTAAATCTTCTAAAAAGGTGAATAATTGCTGGAAATTCATGGTAAATCTATTGGGTTGTTATGATTACGCTTTCGTACCGTGTCAAGCACAGCATAAACTTCCCTATCGGGAAAGCGGAATAAAACTACTTTTTATCCTTCAATTGTGCAATCTCATCGCGTAAACTATCCAGTCCTTGTTTGAGAGAAATCATCGCTTCTTCACCTTCATGAATATCGAGATCAAAACTGAGTTTAGAATTCACTTCCCATAATTCTTTAATATCAGAAACAGGTTGCTCTATGATAGGATAATCTCTATTTAATGAGATAAGATTCACTTGATTCTGAGCTTGCGACTTGCGTAGTTTTTTCACAACCACCGTATCGGCAGTAACAACTACATGAATACGATTATCATTTGCCTGTCGTACACTTTCTACGGCTTTACCCATCACCCATTCTGATGGTTGTAGTACAGGTAACATACTATCACCTCTTACTTGAAAGGCTCTAAAACTGCCTTCCTTATATTCTGGCAGCGGTATGTTAAAAGCTGGTAAATCTTGATACCAGTCTGTGTCTAGAACATTACTGGCATAACCAGCACTTGCCTTTATGGGAACCATAATCATATTTTCTCGCTCGCTGGTGTCCATACTTATAATTTTAGGAGCGGTACTTCCAGTAGTTTCAAGGTTCTTATTATAACTGTTTCCATATAACCACAACGGATTAATATGGAACTGACGTAAAAGCTCCGTTACAATTTTACCAGTAATTTTCTTTTTACCGCGTTCAATATCGGCAGTGGTGCTTCCTGCATCGAGCAGTTCTGCAAACTCAGATTGGGTCTTTCCTAACTCTTCACGTACTTGTTTAAAGCGTTTTGCCTCTATAGATATCTCTTGTGCCATGAGACAAATATAGGTGTTTTAGGAATAATTCCAATTTTAACATAGGATTATTTCCTAGTTATTGGAATTATTCCATATATTTGAAGCGTAAAACGGAATTATTCTTGGAATTATTCCATAAAAACAAATTATTATGTGTGGAAGAGCAACAATAGTTACACCTCAAATAGATTTAGAAAAACGCTTTAAAGCGGTTTTTAAGAACGATGTTTCTTTACCAGAAAATGTAAATATATCTGCTGGAGAACAGCTTCCTGTTATTACCAGTGAAGATCCTGGAACCATACAATTATTTACTTATGGTTTCACACCGCACTGGGCGCACAAGCAAACTTACATGCTTAATGCACGTAGTGAAGGAAGTAATAACATAGAAAACGATAGAGATTATAAAGGACCGTTAGGCATATTTAATAAACCGATGTTCCGTGAAGCTATAAAGTCACAACGCTGTTTAATACTAGTAGATGCCTTTATAGAAGGACCTAAACAGGAAAAACTTAATAGACCATACTTAGTATATCCTAATAGAGACCGTGGACCTTTTGCCATCGCAGGAATCTATGATACGTGGAAACATCCACTTACTGGAGAAATTCATCATACGGTGGCGATGGTAACAACTACTGCAAACCGGTTGATAAGTCGTATAGGTCATCACAGATCACCGGTTATATTAAGTAAACAAGATGAGCAAAAGTGGTTACAACCAGATTTAAGTATAACTGAAATCTCCAACCTCATGAAACCTTTTGAATCTAAAGGGTTTAACGCTTATCCTATTTCTCAAAAAATTAAAAAACCCGATGCTAACGGACTCGAACTTTTAAAACCTACAGGAGAAAAACTCTTTAAGGATTATGACCGCTGTTTATATGAACGTCTTAAATATGCAGAGGATCATTCATTTACCATAAGAGAAGAACGACTGGTAGAAGGTGATCAATTTATTTTATTTTAAAATGGAAAGCAATTTAAATATAGAACTGATAAAAACAGAACTGATACAGGAAATAGAGCAGATTTTTCAAAAGGAACCCAGTAATTCTCTTCAAAAAAGAATTCAAAGAAAAATAAAATCCTGGAAAGAACAAGTCCATGAAACCGAAGAATTGATACAACGTGTGAACTGTACTCTACAGCATATTTTACAGAGACATGGCATCACTTTTAAACATCCATTAGAAAAAGAAAGTTTTGTGCATTACATAGAGCCCACTATTCATCAACTGGTATTGCGAAATATGAAGGATTAATTAATACCCATATTGGTATCAAATATCTGATCATCACTTTCACGACCTCACAAGACTCTTCTCTGTGAGGTTTTTTATACTCATGGAATTATTAAACGATCTAAATATTTTCAATTAAAATTTTAGAATACGAGGTAAAAAAATCAGGCGTAGAAGCCGTTACAGCGATAATCCAGCAAAGCGCACAAATGAATACCAAAGAAAATAAACACACGGCACATAATTCTTAACAAAGCAATCTAAAGTTAACACATAAATACTGGACTATTTAATTGTCCATTTTGGCAATAACCAGAACTCAAGCAAAGCCAACAAAACAGTATCACGATCATGCAAAAAAATATCTTACACATGGATTTAGACACCTTTTTTGTTTCTGTAGAACGACTGCTTGACCATAGATTACTCAAAAAACCAATTCTTGTAGGTGGTACTAGTGATCGTGGTGTAGTAGCTGCTTGCAGTTATGAAACTAGAGGATATGGTATCCATAGCGGTATGTCCATGAAACTGGCACGTCAGTTATGCCCTGAAGCCATAGTCATAAGAGGAAATAGCGCTGTGTATTCTCAACACTCTAATATGGTAACTGAGATCATTAAAGAACAAGTTCCTTTATTTGAAAAATCCAGTATAGATGAGTTTTATGCAGATCTCACAGGAATGGATCGATTTTATGGCTGTTATAAGTTTTCATCAGAACTGCGACGACGTATCATTAAAGAAACAGGATTACCTATTTCTTTTGGTCTATCAGTAAATAAGGTAGTTTCTAAAGTAGCAACTGGCGAAGCAAAACCTAATAATCAACTGCGTATAGACAGCGGTTTTGAAAAAAGTTTTCTCGCACCACTATCCATTAAAAAAATACCTCAAGTAGGAGATAAAACCTATCAGACACTACGCAATCTAGGTGTTAAACAAATAAAGACCCTTCAAGAAATGCCTGAAGAATTACTCCTAAATGTTCTAGGCAAAAATGGTAAACTCATATGGAGACGCGCACAAGGTATAGACCACACACCGGTTATAGCTTATAGTGAACGTAAATCTATTTCTACAGAACGCACATTTGATAAAGACACGATTGATGTAAAAAAGCTTAAATCCATACTAGTTGCTATGACAGAAAACCTAGCATATCAATTGCGCCGCGGTGATAAACTCACTGCTTGTGTGAGTGTAAAACTGCGCTATTCTGACTTTAATACTTATAGTAAACAAGTGAAAATTCCATACACCAGCGCTGACCATATATTAATACCTACCCTACTAGAACTCTTTGAAAAGCTATACCACCGCAGGGTAATGATAAGGCTTATAGGCATACGTTTTTCCCATCTCGTTCAAGGAAATTATCAAGTTAATTTATTTGATGACACAGAGCAAGCACTAAATCTTTATAAAGCCATGGATCACATCAGGGAGAAATATGGCGATCGCAAAATATTACGAGCATCAGGAATGGATGCAAAAACCATAGGTCGCATTATGAACCCATTTAACGGTTTACCGCCGGTGATACTAGCGCATCGTAAACAGTAAGTCAAGTGATTGGTTAATGGTTAAAATTCCTTTAGGGAATCACAAGAAAAAAGCAGAATTAATACCAGTAAATTACGAGAAGGCCGCAGGCGACAAAACAGTCTATAAAGGCAACATTCATTTTACCTGAAACAAGAATAGAACAAAACAAACTATTCATAGATGCGGACTTAAGGCCACACCTATGAATACAAAACCACAAACCAAAAAACTCAGAGCTCACAGCACAAGAATCACAAACTCAAAACTAAATAGTGTATTTAAACAACCACACATACTACTCCTTACGATACGGCACTTTTAGTGAGAAAGAGCTCATTGCTCTCGCACAACATAATGGTGTGACCACTCTCGTACTGACAGATATTAATAACACCAGTGCTTGTCTCAATTTTACACGGCTACTAGAAAAGACATCTATAAAAGCCGTTATAGGAATAGATTTCAGGAATAATCACCAGCAATTATATGTAGGCATAGCTCGAAATAATGATGGCTTTGCTGAGCTTAATAAATTCCTCTCTGAGCACTTACATGAAAAAAAAGACTTTCCTGATCGTGCTCCTAGTTTTCAAAATGCTGTAGTTATTTATCCGCTAGAGCGCGTTATGGAGATGGAGTTATTACGCTTTCGCGAAAGCGAATACATAGGAATCTCTACAGCAAGTTTGCGCAAACTACCGTTTACAAAATACATCAAAATGACAGACCACCTAATCATTTTACAAACCGTAACATTTAGAAATAAAAGAGATTTTAACGCACATAGATTGCTGCGCGCTATAGATCTTAACACCTTATTAAGCAAACTACCTATAGAGCAGCAAGGTCAACCCGACCAAATAATGAAGCCCGTTGCTGCACTAAAAAAAGACTTTATAGAATATGATTTTATAATTTCAAACACCAATCGTCTTCTAGACAGTTGTTCTATAGATTTTAATTTTAACGACCAGCAACTTACCCAAAACCAGCAAATCTATAGTGATAGCGTTACTGAAGATCTACAACTCCTAAAAAAACTATGCCAGCAAGGTATAGCCTATAGGTATTCCCAAGAAACTCCTACCATAACAGCACGCGTTAAAAAAGAAATAGACCTTATAGTGCGCAAGAATTTTGTGGCTTACTTTCTTATCAACTGGGAAATATGTCGCTATGCAAGAGAAAAAGGATACTTCTATGTAGGTCGTGGTAGCGGTGCAAACAGTATCATCGCTTATTTACTACGCATTACAGAGGTGGATCCTATAGAACTGGACTTATATTTTGAACGCTTTATTAATGACTACCGTACAAGTCCGCCAGATTTTGATATCGACTTTTCATGGGATGATCGTGAAGATATTACCCGATTTATTTTTGAACGATTTGATCATGTCGCGTTACTCGCTAATTATAACACCTTTCAGTACAGAGCCGTTATTAGAGAACTCGGTAAAGTATTTGGCCTACCTAAGTCTGAGATCGATAAACTAACCCGCGTAGATATACATAATACTGCACTCGACCAGATACAACAACTGGTAGTAAAATACAGCCATCTTATTCAGGGCATGCCTAACTATATAAGCATACACGCCGGCGGCATTTTAATTACTGAAAAACCTATTCACTACTACAGTGCCACAAATTTACCACCTAAAGGTTATCCTACAGTACAATTTGACATGCACATCGCCGAAGATGCGGGAATCCATAAATTTGATATTCTCGCACAGCGTGGCCTAGGGAAAATAAGAGATGCAATAGAGATTATAAAATACAACCAGCCGCAAGCTGCTTTAAAGAACATACATGAAAATGTAAACAGTTTTAAAGAAGACCCAGCGATCAATCAGATGATATCTCAGGCTAAGTGCATAGGCTGTTTTTATGTAGAATCTCCAGCCATGCGCATGCTACTCACTAAACTTAAAACCCATGATTATTTAGGTCTGGTCGCAGCAAGCTCCGTTATAAGACCAGGCGTAGCACAAAGTGGTATGATGCGAGAATACATCACACGCACTCGCTATCCTGAAAAACGTAAAGAAGCCCATCCCATACTAGCGCAAATCATGCCAGACACACATGGTATTATGGTATATCAAGAAGATGTTATTAAGGTAGCTCATTACTATGCAAAACTAGACCTTGCTGAAGCGGATGTGCTCAGAAGAGCCATGAGTGGTAAATACCGCTCAAGAGAAGAATTTAAAAGACTGGAACAAAAATATTACACTAACTGTAAACAAAACGGTTATCCCATTACCGAATCAAAGGAGATATGGAACCAAATTAAAAGTTTTGCTGGGTATGCGTTTGCTAAAGGACACTCTGCCAGCTATGCCGTAGAAAGTTACCAGAGTCTTTATCTTAAAAAATATTTCCCGCTGGAATACATGACGGCAACACTTAATAATGGTGGTGGTTTTTATAGTCCAGAAATCTACATCCACGAGGCAAAAATGTGTGGTGGAACTGTAGAACCACCATGTATTAATAATAGTCATTTCCATACGATTATAAAAGGAACCGTTATTTTTTTAGGATTGGGATACCTCAAGGAACTAGAGAAACGCACAGCGCGCGCAATTATAGAAAGCCGCAATTTTAATGGAGCCTATCGTTCCTTTGATAACTTTATAGAACGCGTTCCCATAAGTATAGAAACTCTAAGCACTCTTATAAGGATTAACGCTTTTAGATTTACAGGTATAGATCGCTATACTCTATTATGGCAAGCCCATTTAAAACTAGAGAAAAAGAAGACTAATCCACAATCCCAACTCTTCTCAGTACATAAAAACCCGATAACCATTCCTAAACTTTCTACCACAGCACTAGAACATGCTTTTGAACAAATGGAACTACTAGGTTTCCCATTGTGCTCCCATTTTGACCTTTTAGAAACAGCACCTACTACACAAAATGGCAAGCTAGAAATGGAACAACAGGTTCATAAGCACATCACAGTTTACGGCTATCTTGTAAACCTTAAAAACACTAGAACCTCAAATAAAAAAGTTATGCAGTTTGCTACCATGCTGGATCACAGAGGCAGTTTTTTTGACTTAGTTCTATTTCCACAAGTAGTTTCCAGAGTTCGCTTTCGCGGAAGCGGAATATACAGAGTCACTGGCAAGGTAATAACAGAGTTTGATTTTATATCCATTCAGGTAACCCAACTGGAAAAAATGAACTACATACAAGACCCAAGATATGCAGAACAAAATCCACAAACCTCACAACGCATAGAAAAACAGGAAAAATTAAAAACCCGAAGACTAGGAAAACACAAGGACACAAAATTCCATATTAACTAACATTCATGCTGATGATGGATTAAATAACGCAATTAACCGATTAAGTATGATTGAACGAGCACAATCTGCTTTATTTACATCAAAAGAATAAACTTATGCCTCTAATTAAAAATTTACCTCAAATGAAAAAATTATTAATGGGAGCTATGGCTCTTACTCTTATGTTCACAGTAAGCTGTAGAGAAGTTGAAAAAGGAATGGAAGATGCTTCAAACGATGTTGAAAACGCCGTTGATGCAACAGGAAATGCTACAGAAAATGCCGTAGATGGTGTTAAGGAAGCTACTAACAACGCTGCTGAAGGCGTAAAAGACGCGGCTGGCAAGGTAATGGATGGCGCAAAAGATGCTGCAGGAAACGCTGTAGATGGTGTTAAGGATACTGCAAATAAAACTGCCGCAGGAGCAAAAGATGCTGCAAATAAAGCTGTAGATGGTGTTAAAGACGCTGCTAACAGCACTGCCCAAGGAGCAAAAGACGCAGCAAACAGCACTGCTGACAAAGCAAAAGAGGCTGGAAAAAAATTGATGGGTAACTAATCCTTCTTTTAAAAAAATTAAAACCGCCCAATGGGCGGTTTTTTTATGTGGATGCTATCATAAAAAAACCTCTTTAAAGTTAATTAAAGAGGTTTTTAATTCATATTGAAAAATAGAGATTATAGTCCTATTTCATATCTTATACGTAAACCAGCAAAGTTTAAAGTTACCTTATCAAATAAGGCATTTCCTGAAATCTGGTTAGCAGCATTTAAGCTGCTATTATTAATAAAATCTAAAGGTGCAGCCTGATTATACTCTATGATACTGGAGTTATTATTGTTTAGTAAGTTATTAAGACCATACTCTGCAAAAACCCCAAAATACATCCATCCAGAACCTATATTCTCTTTAATACCTATTTCAAGAAAAGCATTAAAACTATTATTAATATCTAAATCACTTTCTGCAAATTCAATATCTTCAAAAGTTCCAAATCCAGCAAATCTAGGTGCTGTAAGCTCTGCATTAAATCGTTCAAAATAACCACTCGTAGTTAACTGATCTGCCTCACCATGAGAGGTAGCTCCCGTGAACAGGTTTACACTTGCCCCTACCTTAGAATAAAATCTAGTTTGAGTACCACTTGACTCATATTGCACCGCAACAGGAACAGATAACATCATACTACGCTGTTGCTCAGAATACCCTTCTAATCGATATCTAAACTCAAAAGGCTCATTCTCTAAATCTCTAGTATCTACAGCATCTTGATAACTAGCAAAAGTGTTACCTGTTCTTAAGTAGGTTAAACCTGCTCCAGAATGAATACTCCAGTTATCATTAAGCGCATAAGAAATTCCTAATAATAATCCTCCTCCAAACTCAACATTTGAATTCATATTACCACTGTCTGATTGTAAATCAGTAAGAGTCATTTGTCCTCCTACAGAAGCTTTCCAGTTAGTCTGAGCATATGTACTATGCATTCCTAAAAAAGAAATACATAGTACTGTTAATGCGAAGAACCTATTTTTAAACTGGCCCATAATTGTCGTTTTTATTTTATTATTATACATCTTAGTAAGTCAGTTTAGTTTTTAATAAAGTTTACGGAATCTACTCTTTCTGAAGTTATCAAAACTAATCGGTATACTCCTACTGGCAGACTTCCTGATAAATAAATCTCAGAATCAAAACCTTGTACAGGAACTTCCATTATAAACTGACCGGTTGCAGAATACAGTTCGTAGGTTGCATTATCAAGCTCTCCAGCAGGATAATCTGCTCTTACTTTTAACAACCTTCCTTCGATCACAGGATTCTCTAACACAGTTAATGAATAAGTGTTTCCTAATTCCACCGTAGAGACACAAGTCTGTAACACATCTCCATCTATTGTAGTCATGATTACATAATAAGAGGCCGTAGGATCTAGAAGATCAGATGCATCATCTCCTTCTGAGAAGAACTGCTCCGTACTAACTAACACATCATTCTTATACCATTCATAAGCAACAAAGCTGTAACCACCGTTGTTATCAAAGTTATTATTCACTATGAGCGTGTTGTTATATTTCTGCTCAACGATATCATTAAACTCAAACCTTCTCTCAACTGTTAAATTATAGACTCTTGTATCAGTACCATTGTCTGCAGTAACGATTATTTGTTCTCTATAAATTCCTGGTCGTGGAGTAGCAATAGTAAAGGTCATTGCCGGATCAAAAGTAGCCAGATCAGAATTTTCTAGGACAACATCAACGCTATCTACATTACTACCACATTCTATTAAATAATAAATATCAGGACCTGGATTATTGATCACATTACCATCTATGGTGATCGTATCTAAATCTGCATTATCTCCTAAGTAAACTTCTAGAGGTTGCTCTACCGCAGTTGCCGGAAGGTAGTTTGCACTTCCAGGTTGTGAGGCAGTGATTAAGATCACTCCTTCAGCTAGTAAGCTTACAAATCCTGTAGGACTTACTGACGCTGCTGGGTTTGCACCTGTAAAGCTAAAGCTGTAATCAATAGGTAAACCTGAAGAACTACTCGCATTTAACTGGAAGTCTGGATCCACATTCAACCTTCTTCTTTGTAATGGGTCAAAGGTAATAGTCTGTGGCGCTCTATCAATAGTCATGGTAGCAGTAAGCACTAACTCGCTACAACTAGCAGTAGCAGAGGTTATAGTTGCTGTAACAACATAAGTCCCAGCCTCTGTTTGATCATTATTAGTGTAAACCACTGTCGCCGTACTTGGGATATTCTCAACACTTAAAGAGTAGACAGAACCATCA
This sequence comes from Nonlabens sp., assembly GCF_965660805.1. Lineage (GTDB taxonomy): Bacteria > Bacteroidota > Bacteroidia > Flavobacteriales > Flavobacteriaceae > Nonlabens. Next base: position 18,173 of record NZ_CBFIBE010000040.1, read on the forward strand.
TAAGTAAATGTATCATCATTAAAAGTTGCATTTCCTATATCTGTAGGTGTAATAGTTACAACAAATGACGTTTCATCACTACAAGTACCACTAGCATCTTCTGCATATACAAATACAGTTTGAGTAGTTGTAAGAACATCACCAGCGTTTAACAAGGTTCCATTACCACCTGGGAAGGTATAGTAATCACCTACTGGTAATACAGGCAGTTCATACTGCTCACAACTAGAAATATCGTTAATGATTCCTATAACTGGTGTATCATTTATAGTTAAACTAAAACTAGTTTCAGTACTACATCCTGTTGCCGCATCTACATCATATGCATATAAGGTTACTGGATAGCTGGCAAAGTCAGAGAAGTTAAGGATATCAGCTTCCGCGAAAGCGATACCATTACCACCACTTTGTGTATAATACATCTGTCCACCTGTTAAATAATCTCCTGTAATTGCTGGTAGTGTAAACGTATCACATACAACTACATCAGCGATCGTATCTATAGATCTACGCTCGATAATTACTAACTGGTCCTGCGTGCTTATGTTTCCATTACCATCATCATAAGTCCATGTGATTACTGATGTTGTGGTAATAGGGTAAGTTGTAGTTCCTGTTACAACTCCTGCACAATTATCTGTTGCTGTAGGTGGTGTCAAACTTGTGACTTCACAGTTAAATATAAGATCTGATAATGTAACAGCATCTAGAACAGGTAACTCATTATCTGTAACTACTACATCAAACTGAGTGGTAGAAACATTATTATAAATATCAGTCGCTGTGTAAACTACAGTTGTAGTTCCTACTGGGAATACATCACCAGAATTATGCGTGCTTACAAAAGTATCAACGTCACAGTTATCACTAGCTGTAGGTAAGGTCCAAGTAACTACGGCACCACAAATACCAAAGTCATTATTTACACTGAT
>NZ_CBFIBE010000041.1:0-17251 GCF_965660805.1 Nonlabens sp.
CCAATATTTTCTACTTTTCGATTTCTTTTCACTTTTCAAAAACACAAAAAGACTGCCTAACCAAGCTGGCATAAGTGTTGCGGCAGTTGGAACAAGCAATAAAGGAAAATCAATGGCAAAGAATTTCATAAATTCTGTTGAGTCAAGCGACTGCCAATACATAGCGTGACTTAAACCTATATTAAGCATATTTCCTACAAAAGCACCAATAGCTATTATAGTGATGATCGAGATTGTGTTTTTCATTCTTTTATTTTTTTGGGGATTGCTTGTTTATTCAGTTGCTTAAATATAAAGTTGGGAGCGAGTCGGCTCATTAATTTCAGTTGTTTGGAAATGCCTGGTGTTATTTCCTCTTTACCTTTGATGAAATCTTTCCAAAAAATGTCTGCTAATTTTTCGGGTGGCATGGGTTTTAAGTTATCTTCTTGGGCAATATCTGCTCCTTGTGCCAATGGTGTATCTACAACTGGTGGAAGTAGCTCTACCACTTTTATATGGTGTGGCTTCAATTGCGGTCTAATTCCTTTGGTCCAAAAGTGCAAAGCCGATTTTGTGCCTGAATAAACTGGTGCTTGTGCAAATGGCACATATGCCAAGCCTGAGGAAACATTTACCAAAATTGCATTCTTACTTTTTTTAAGTTGGGGTAAAAAGTAGTGCAACAGTCTAATAGGCGAATTGTAATTGATTTCAATTTCTTGCATTTGTGGTTGTAAGTCGTTGCTTTCGTTTCCTGCATTTACCAAGTTCATTATACCAGCATTATTTATAAGAATATCAATGCCACCAAATTTTTCGTCAATATCATCTACAAGCATTCTTACTTCTGCGTCATCCGTTACGTCACTTTGGAAAATATGGATTTTTGGCAAGTCTTTTTGTACCGCTTGTAATTTGGAAAGATTTCGACCTGTTATAATTACGGTATTGTCGTTTTCCATAAATTTTTTGGCAAGAGCCAATCCAATTCCTGAATTTCCACCCGTTATAAGTACGATTTGTTTCGACTGTTTCATTAAAAAATATTAATTTTGCTATTAAATCAGTAGCAAAAGTAATCAAACTATTTTATTACTACTAAAATAATAGTAAAAAATGATGGGAAAATTTAGGTCGGGCTGTCCGCTCGCAACGACATTGGATATTGTTGGTGATAAATGGTCTTTACTTATTGTAAGAGATATGTTGTTTCAAGGGAAGAAGATATTTAAGGATTTTTCGATTTCGCCTGAAGGAATTGCACCAGGAATTTTATCTTCTCGTTTGAAATGGTTGGAAGAAAACGAGCTAATTACTAAACAGAAATTACCTGACAATCAAAAAGAAAATATCTATTTACTAACAGAAAAAGGTATTGAATTAGCTCCAATAATTACAGAAATAATATTGTGGAGCGATAAAAATTTAAGAAGTAAAAACGCAGAAATGTTTTCGATAGCTGAGGCAGGATTTAACCAAGATAAATCAAAAGTTACAGTAGCGATTCAAAATAAATACCGTAAAATTGTCCGAGAGACTTTAGGTTGAATATTTTTTTCAAATTACAGCCAAGTTAGAGAATAACAAGGAAAATACCAGTTATGTAAAACACAACCCATGAAAATGTTTGATTTTAATACATTTCCTATAAAGCAGCGTTTAATCACATCGGTTCTTTATGGCTTTTTTGTAACCTTATTTTCATATATCATTTACACCGTTTTTGATATGGCAGATTATGGACTTAGGTATTACGCTTTCTTTTTTATTGGAATGTCAGTGATTTGGTTTTTTCTAATGCCGTATTCCATTAAAGCAAAGAAATAGTATGTTATGCTAGCAAACGATTCCAATAGAGCACCTTTTAAAACGAGATTACTTCATGCGATTATTGCAGCATTGCTATTTACCTTAATCCTTGAAGGCAAAAATTATTTTTTTGATAATGAACCTTTTGATTGGGAATTAGCTCTAGGTTCCTTTTTGATATTTGGAGTTTTATCTCTAGTAATGAACTATTTTACATTAAAAAATAAAGAAAAAAAATAACGATGCACGCACATTTTAAAGACTTACCAGAAGACGCAAGAGTATGGATTTACCAGGCTAATAGACCCTTTACTACTGATGAGCTTAATGAGCTCAAACCTCAAATGGATAACTTCCTGCAACAATGGACGGCTCATGGAAAAGATCTTAAGGCTGGCGTGGAATATCCATATAACCGTTTTATAGTCATAGGGTTAGATCAAACTCATGCAGGTGCTACCGGTTGTTCTATAGACGCCAGTGTGCGTTTTATTCAGTCCATTGAAAAGTCATTCAGAATAGATCTTATGGATAAGATGAACGTCACTTATAAAAACGGTCAGTATGTGGCACATAAAGAATTGAGTGATTTCAAGAAAATGGCCAAAGCCCGTTCTGTTTCCCCTAATACCATTGTGTTTAATAATCTAGTAGCTACCGTAGGTGAGTACCGTGAGCACTGGGAAGTACCAGCAAGTGAGAGCTGGCATGCACGTTTTTTCTAGTTGATAAACCCGTTTAAAAGTTAGCTATTATTTATACGTTATTAACTAAAGATCATTTCCTAAGTCTCTATCTTGTTGCTTTGGGAATGGTTCTTGATTTCCATTCCTTAAAAGCTATAAATGACTATGAATAGGAACTTTTTACGAGTGTTATTTTTGATATTCGCTTTCGCGAAAGCGTTTACCTCACAAGCACAATTCTCCTCACATGACCCGTTAATCACTAATGATTCTATTGCTCAAATGAAATGGGTGGATAGTGTTTATAACAGTTTGGACAATCGCGAGAAAGTAGGACAGTTATTTATGGTGGATCTGTTTTCTAACAAAGGAAAAGCTCATGTAGATGCGGTTAGAAAATTAGTGACTGAGCACAAAATAGGTGGTATTATCTTCTCTAAAGGAGGACCGTTACAGCAAGCGCATTTGACTAACGAACTACAAGGAAAATCAAAAACGCCTATGCTCATAGCTATGGATGCAGAATGGGGACTTTCCATGCGACTGGACAGTACTTATGCATTTCCATGGAACATGACGCTGGGCGCAACTCCAGGAACAAAATCTAGTTATGATGTAGGTCGCCGCATAGGGAGACATTGTAAGAGACTAGGTGTACACATCAACTTTGCACCAGATGTAGACATAAATACTAATCCAGATAATCCTATTATCGGGAATCGCAGTTTTGGAGAAGATATGTATAATGTGACAGAGAAGTCACAAGCCTTTATGAAAGGAATGCAAAGTACGGGAACACTGGCTTGTGCAAAACATTTTCCTGGTCATGGAGACACAGATCAAGACAGTCATAAAACATTACCTACCGTAGATTTTAGTGCAGAACGTATAGATAGTGTGGAGTTGTATCCCTATCGCAAACTATTTAAAGAAGGAATGGCTAGTGTCATGGTAGCTCATCTCAATATACCTAGTTTAGAACCACGAGCTGGCTATCCCACAAGTATCAGCGAGAATGTAGTGACCGATTTATTAAAAACCAGAATGGGTTTTAAAGGTCTCATTTTTACTGACGCCTTAAACATGAAAGGCGCTTCTAATTTTAGTGAGCCTGGAGAAATAGATTTACAAGCCTTTAAAGCTGGAAATGATGTGCTGTTAATTTCAGAAAATATACCTAAAGCAGTTGATAAAATTATAGCAGCATGGACGCAGGGTGATATCACTGATGAACGTATAGAACACTCTGTAAAAAAGATTTTAAAAGCAAAATATGCCTCTGGACTACATAAATATAGTCCTATAAATACTTTTAATTTAATAGCAGATTTGAATACTGAAAGTGATGATGTAGTTTATGAAAAAGCAATATCTCAAGCTGTTACGGTATTAAAAAATCAAGATTCTATTTTGCCTCTTAAAAATCTCGAGCTTAAAAAGATTGCTTATGTAGAGCTGGGCGATGATAGTGGTGCGGTATTTCTTAAAGAGTTAAATAAGTATACCACTGTAACACAAATAAAAGCCGATAAACTGGATGGATTACTTAAAAAATTAGAGACCTATAATACGGTGATTGTAGGCTTGCATCGCAGTAACGACTCGCCGTGGAAAGGTTATCAAATAAATTCTACACAGTTGACATGGCTTTATGAAATAGCCCGTGAACATCATGTGATTTTTGACGCTTTTGTTAGACCTTATATGCTAGCACAGTTAAAAACGGTAGAGAATTTTGAAGCTATCGTCATGAGTTATCAAAATAGCGAATGGAGCCAGCAAGTAAGCGCTCAAATTATTTTTGGAGCGAGGCCAGCAGTCGGGAGATTACCCGTGAGTGCAGGAGATCATTTTAAACTAAATGATGGTGTCGATACTCCGGATATACAACGTCTAGCTTATGGAAACACACCATCAAGTGTAGGTTTAGATCGTTATAAACTCTCTAAAATAGACAGTGTCGCTAGACATACTATAAAAAATTTAGGAGCTCCAGGAATGCAAATTTTAGTCGCTCGCAGAGGAAAAGTGGTTTACCAGAAGAATTTTGGGTATCATACTTATGAAAAAAAACGACCTGTTCAAGATAAAGATGTTTATGATATCGCATCGCTCACTAAAATTATGGGGACTTTACCGCTGGTTATGGAGCTTGAAGAACATGGTGTCATAGATTTAGAAGATTCTCTAGGGTCTTTAATCCCAGAGATCTCTAGCTCTAATAAAAAGGATATCACTTTAAAATCCATGCTATCCCATTATGCGAGATTACCGGCTTGGATTCCGTTTTATAAATATACCTTAGATAGTATTACTGGTAGTCCTATGCCTAAGTACTATCGTAAAACTAAATCTAGTAATTATAACATAGAAGTTGCAAATGGTCTTTTTACAAATAAAATTGCTCAAGACACAATTTTTAACCGTATTGCAAACAGTGAACTTCTGGCAGAACAAAAATATAAATACAGCGACCTACCTTATTATATCCTCAAAAAATATCTAGAGGATCGCTCTAATAAGACTTTACATGAATTAACTACAAATCATTTTTATAAACGTATAGGTATGGATCACATGGGGTACTTGCCATTACAGCGTTTTGATAAAAGTAAAATTGTACCTACGGAGCGTGATATGATCTTTAGAAGTCAGTTAATACATGGTTATGTACACGATCAAGGAGCTGCTATGCAAGGCGGAATAGGTGGTCACGCTGGCTTGTTTTCAAATGCAAATGATGTCGCAAAAATGATGCAAATGTATATGCAAAACGGCTCTTATGGTGGTGTGGAGTACTTTAAACCAGCGACTATATTAAAGTTTAACACCTGTTACTATTGTGATCAAGAAGTACGTCGTGGAGTAGGTTTTGATAAACCACAGCTGGATGAGGTAGGTCCTACCTGTGGCTGTGTGAGTATGACCAGTTTTGGTCATAGTGGTTTTACAGGTGCTTACACGTGGGCAGACCCAGATACCGAAATTGTTTATGTATTTCTTACTAATCGTATTTTTCCAAGTGCTGATAATATGTTCCTTATATCTGAGAATATAAGAACTAACATTCAGCAAATCATTTATGACGCCATAATTGATTAAATTTAAACTCTATTCTAAAAAAGATTCATGAAAATAGCAATCGTTTGTTATCCTACCTTTGGTGGTAGTGGAGTAGTAGCGACTATGCTGGGTACAGCACTGGCTCAAAGAAATCACGAGATTCACTTTGTGACTTATAAGCAACCCGTGAGACTCGAGTTACTGGCAAAAAACATCTACTTTCATGAAGTAAATGTAGAAGAGTATCCATTGTTTCACTACCAGCCTTATGATTTGGCACTTTCTAGTAAACTGGTAAATGTGGTTCAAGAATATGGTATAGATTTATTACACGTACATTATGCAATTCCACATGCTTATGCCGGTTATATGGCGCAGCTAATGCTTAAAGATTTAGGAATTCAATTACCTATGGTTACAACGCTGCATGGAACAGATATTACTCTGGTGGGGAATCATCCTGTATATAAACCTAGTGTTACTTTTAGTATTAATAATAGTGATGTAGTTACCTCAGTATCTGCTAGTTTAAAGAGAGATACTTTAGAGTTATTTGATATTCACAAAGAGATCGATGTGGTTCCCAATTTTATAGATATGTCTCACTATAAAACAGAATTTAAAGATTGTGACCGTTCTGTTATGGCGTTTCCTAAGGAGCGCATTATTACTCACGTAAGTAACATGAGACCCGTTAAACGAATCATGGATGTCGTTAAGATTTTTGAAAAGGTGCAAGAAAAAATTCCAGCCATTTTAATAATGGTAGGTGATGGTCCAGAACGCTTTGAGGCAGAGGAATATGCAAAGTCTAAGAATCTCCAGCTTAAAATTAAATGGGTAGGGAATAGCACAGAGATAGATCGTATACTTTGTTTTTCGGATTTGTTTTTATTACCTTCAGAGAAAGAGAGTTTTGGACTAGCAGCACTAGAAGCTATGGCAAATAATACACCCGTAATTTCTTCAAATACTGGCGGCATACCAGAAGTTAATGAAAATGGTGTAACTGGCTTTACCAGTGAAGTAGGTGACGTGGATCAAATGGCGGCACAAGCAATTCATATCTTAGAAGATGATCACCGCTTGCTAGAATTTAAGAATAACGCTTTCGCGAAAGCAAAACAATTTGACATTCAAAATATAATTCCATTATATGAAAACTTATATAACAAAGTGCTTCTTAATAGTCCTAACTATTAGTTTTATAAACTGTAAAGGAAAAAAGATGAACGCTCCAGAAAAAGCTTTTGGGATACAATCATACTATGAATTAATTCATGAAGGAAGTAATAGTAACCATGAAAAAATGGAAGTTATAGTTGTATCATCTCAGGAACAAATGGAAGGGCTTTATGCTCAAATTAATAGTACACGCAAGCCAGGCCTCACCATTCCTGAAGTTGATTTTAAAGAAGAAGTTTTAATATTTGCTTATGCAGGTCAGAAACCCACAGGAGGTTATCATATAGCAATTACTGAGGTAGAGGATAAGAAAGTTGAAAAAAGATTTCTTTTTGATTTAAAAAGTCCGCAAGGTAAGATGGTAACAATGAGTGTGACTTCATCATTTAAAATTATTAAAGTGACTCATGAGGATAAAAAAATAACGGCTACTTTTTAAGAATTTGTTTTTTAGGTCAATACGTGGGTTACTATAACTTTAATATCTAGAACAAATTTACCATTATAGATCGAGTCCAGTTTAACCATCAAATTCACCATCGCCGCCGCCATCACGACCAGATCGCTCATTTTGTTTTTGTTGATTAAAGCGGTAAACAAAAGTGACTATCAACTGTCGTTCTCTCCATTGAAAGGCACTGTCAGAGATAAAACTTGGAGTGAGTGCACCATCTAGTAAAATATCTTGTCCTCTAGTGGTACTTTCTCTACGACGGCTATTAAAAACATCACTTATACTTGCAGTAATGGTAGCATCTTCTCCAAAAATATCTCTACTAGCAGCTAGATTAAGAGTTGCAATTCCATCATTAGTACCTTGAGCATTTTCACTGGCACCTCGATAATTTAATCGTGCTTGAAAATCAATTTTAGAGGGTAACGTGATTTTTTGATTCAATCTAGCAAAATAAGTCGTGTTGTTAAAAGTGAAATCCTGACTTTCAGTCGCACCATCAGTATCTACATTAAAGATATTGAAATCACTATTAATAGTCCACCATTTGAATGGCCTGTATGAAAGTGTTAGTTCATATCCTAATCTACGTTGCTTAGATAGATTCACTGGGAAACGGCGTATTATGGGATCTCCGTTATCAGTTAAAATAGGGTTGTTATTTTCATCTACGACTACTTCCTGGATTCTTTCCCAGTTATCGTCACTTAAATTCATATAAGCAGCGGTACTTAAGGTAAACTTAGACCACTTTTTAATATAACCTAATTCTATACTATTAGTAAAGGTAGGATCGAGGTCTACATTACCTTGAAAAATATTTGATTCACTACTACGGCTTGGAAATGGGTTTAGAAATCTACCGCGAGGTCTTCTTATTCTACGATTGTACCCTAGGGTAATGTTTTCACCTTTCTTAATTTCAAAACTCATATTTAAAGTAGGGAAAAGGCTATGGTAATTTTTATGAGCAGCATCATTGGTTGTTGCTTGAAAAATATTTACATCTGTATATTCATATCTCAATCCAGTGAGGAATGAAAATTTATTCATTTTACGGCCGTATTGAACATAAGTAGCATGAACAACCTCTTCATAGTTAAAGGTGTTATTAAGTCCTGTGTCAGGAATGAGCGTTATGTTCGTTGTTTCAAAATCACGTTCAGCTAGAAAAAATGAGGTAGTAATACCTCTGTAATTACCGCGATAACCAGCTTCCCAATTAATGTTATCGCCTATAGGTAATTCATAATCTACTTGCACTAGCGCATTACGCTCGTCAGTATCTTGGTCACTGAATTCTAGGTCATTAAGTGTGTTTGTAGTGGTTTCAGTCTCTGTAATATTTGCCAGTTCTTCTTCTATTTCAAAACCGTATTGAATACTTGCTGTAAGTTTCTGACCGTTATCATCGATATCATTTTTATAATCTAAGGTGAATTGAACATCGTCCTCATTTTCAGCTTCGGCTTCTATTCTTTTGGTCGCTTCATTTAAATTGAGGTTTTCATCAAACCTGTCGATAGTGTTTGTCGTTAGATCATCATCATTTCCGTACCTAAAGACAGCGTTTGCGATAATATTACTTTTCTTATTTATATCATATTGGGCACCTAAACTTGTAAATAAACTGCGCCCCAATCTGTCAAACTCTCTTCGTTCATTTACAAATTTATTTTGTGCATCGGGAGAATTGAATTCTGTGTCAGAGCTAGCATTACCTGGCGTAGTACGGTATCTCCAGCCTGTATTTGTGAATAAATTCCACTTATTTTTTCTGAAATTACCATTAAATGATAAACCTAGACGTTCTGGGATACCAGATTCTAGTTGTAAATTACCATTGAAACCTGTTAAAGATTTTTTACGTAAAATGATATTTAGAATTCCCGCTGTACCTTCTGCATCATACCTTGCACTTGGAGAAGTAATTACCTCTATTTTTACTATAGCTTCGGCAGGAATCTGTCTTAACGCATCGGCTCCATCTATTCCTACTAGTGCACTTGGTCTTCCATCTATAAAAATGGTGGCATTATCATTTCCTCTTAATGCTACATTACCTTCTACATCTACAGATACTGATGGTACATTATCCAGTACATCACTGGCAGATCCACCACGTACGGTAAGGTCTTTACCTATGTTATATATTTTCTTGTCTAGTCGTATATCTACAGTAGTCTTTTCGGCTATTACGATTGCTGCATCGAGTTCTGCTACATCTATCTCTAATTCTATACTACCGTAATCCTTATCGCTCATTAAAACTTGATTCTTTTTTTCTAAGGTTTTAAAGGTGATGTATTCCCATTTTATGTTATACGTACCTGGAGTAACAGTTATAGAATAATTTCCATCTACGTCTGTAATTCCACCAGTAGGAACAGATCCTGGATTTACATTAACTATTGATACGGTTGCAAATTCAAGAGGCGTTTTAGTGCTCTGATCTATTAATTTTCCAGTAATGGTAATTTTTTTCTGTTGATCCTGTGATTGGGCATAAAGAAAAAAGGGAGCTATTAAAAAGCTCAGAATTAAGTAAAATAATTTCATAGAAGTTTGTTCAGTTCCTACTTGGACTGCAAATCTATTAGACGGTTTAACCTTCTAATACTAAAGTTAAGTTAACTTAACATAACCTAGCCTTTTAGATGGTCTTAAGATGAAGAGGGTTACTAGTTACTTTTATTACCTATGAATTTATAGTTCATCACTAGCGACTTCTTTACCATCTTCCATTAAGAAGGCTTTTAGAAAAGCATCTATATCACCATTCATTACCGCGTCTACATTACCAGTTTCATGGGCGGTTCTTACATCTTTTACAAGTTTATAAGGATGCATGACATAGTTACGTATTTGAGAACCCCATTCTATTTTCATTTTTCCTGATTCTATTTCATCTCGTGCGGCATTACGTTTTTGCAACTCGATTTCAAAGAGTTGGGACTTGAGCATTTGCATGGCTTTTTCACGATTTTCTAGTTGTGATCTAGTTTCAGAATTATGAATGACGATTCCAGATGGATGGTGTGTTAAAATAGCCTTAGTTTCTACTTTATTCACGTTCTGTCCACCAGCACCACTTGATCTGGCAAAATCCCATTTAATATCTGCTGGGTTGATGTCTATTTCTATCGTATCATCTGCAAGTGGATAAACGTATACTGATGCAAAAGAGGTATGACGTTTTGCATTTGAATCAAATGGAGAAATACGCACTAGTCTGTGAACTCCATTTTCTCCTTTTAACCAACCAAAACTATAATCACCTTCTATTTCTAGCGTTACAGTTTTTATACCTGCCACATCACCAGCTTGAAAATTCAGTTCTTTAACTTTATAACCACTCTTTTCTGCCCACATCATGTACATTCTCATGAGCATCTCTGCCCAGTCACAGGACTCAGTACCACCAGCACCAGCAGTGATTTGTAGTACAGCACTCATATCATCACCTTCATTAGAGAGCATGTTTTTAAACTCTAGTTTTTCAGTGATTTCTAGGGCTGCATTATATTTAGCCATAACATCATCTTCAGTGGCTTCATTTTCTTTAAAAAACTCATAAAGCACCTCTGAATCTTCTAAGAGTGTAGTTGCGGTTTTATAGTCTGTAATCCACTGCTTTTTATTACGCAACTCTTTCATAACTAGCTCTGCAGCCTTTGCGTCGTTCCAAAAATCTGGTGAAAAGGTTTTTTCTTCGAGATTCGTAATTTCGATTTGTTTTGCCTCGATTTGAAGGTATTCCTTTAGGGCAATAACTCTTTCTTGAAGTGATTTGAGATGATCTGTGGTGATCATAAAATGATTATGGTTTAGAACACAAAAGTAAGATTATTATCTGTCATCATGGCAACTGGAGTGATGCTATAAATGTCATTATAGGTTAGGATAGTATATAAGGTTGTGATTATTTTTATCACGCTTTCGCGAAAGCGTAAACTAACAACTATGATAGATTTAAGAAGTGATACCGTTACTAAACCTACTCCTGCTATGATGCAGGCCATAATGAAAGCACAGGTAGGTGATGATGTTTACAAGGAGGATCCAACGGTTCTTGAACTAGAACATCGTATAGCAGATATGCTGGGAATGGATCAAGCATTATTTTTTCCAACGGGTACTATGGCAAATCAGGCTGCCATAAAACTACACACTAAGCCTGGTGAACAGTTGATTTGTGATAAGTATGCCCATGTCTATAACTATGAAGGTGGTGGCGTTTCTTTTAATAGTGGTGTTTCTTGTAAGCTGGTAGATGGTCATCGTGGAATGATTACGGCACAACAGGTTGAAGAAAATATTAATCCGCCAGACTTTTATCACAGTCCTTTAACGAGTTTAGTTTGTCTAGAAAATACCACAAATAAAGGTGGTGGAGCTTGCTATTCTATAGACACTTTTAAAGAAATTAAAAAGATTACAGATAAGCATGGTCTAGGATTACATCTAGATGGAGCGCGATTATGGAACGCACTTGTGGCGACTGGACAGAACCCTAAAGAATATGGGGAGATTTTTGACACTGTTTCTATATGTATGTCTAAAGGTATGGGCGCACCACTAGGTACTGTTCTAGCAGGTAATAACGAGTTAATGGAAAACGCGATACGAGTGCGTAAAATACTAGGTGGTGGAATGCGTCAAGTAGGTTTTATGGCTGCTGCTGCTTTACATGCTATGGATCATCATAAAGAGTTCTTAAAAGAAGATCATAAAAAAGCTCAAGAACTAGCGGCAATGTTACAGACTATGTCCATAGTTCATAAGGTAGATCCTGTAGAGACTAATATCATCATCTTTGAAGTTACTAAGGAGCAGTTATTTAAAGAATATCTTACCAAAAATGGAGTGATCTTTAGTGATATGGGGCAGGGAAAACTACGACTAGTTACTCATTATGATTATAATGATGTTTTACATGAGCAAATGCTGGATATTTTAAGAGCGTTTAAGGCGTTATAGGGTAATATGTGTTGTGTTATTGATCGTATAGTGTATATGTTATAGCTGTCTTAAGTTGTTTAAATCAATTACTTAGCATAAAGAGTAATTTATACAGGAACTTATGTTTAAGTAAACCGAGCTTTTTACTCTGATTTTTGAGATCAAGACAATTTATGAGTAATAGAAAAATGAATTCTATTCCAAAAGCTCATAATTCACAGAACTACTTAAACATATCCATTCCAGGAATACTAGGCATTCCATCTTTTGCTACGGCTGCAATTTCAGTTTCATAAATATTTTCAGCTTTATGGAGTGCTTTGTTAAGTGTAATAATTAGATAATCTTCTAGTTGTTCTTGGTCATTGAGCAAAGAATCATCTATAGATATGCTTTTAATGTTCCTACTGGCAGTTACAGATACCTTGATTAAACCATCACTGGATTGCTCATCTATAAGAACGGTATCCATTCGTTTTTTAGTGTCTTCTACTTTTTGCTGAGTCTCTTTGAGTTTACCCATCATTCCCATCATATCTCCAAACATAATTTCTAATTTTAATTGTTGGCAACAAAATTATAACAACCGATAAAATATAGACACATAACTTACCTCTTTTATATCTTGCAGCGGTTTTTTAAAATACCCAAATGAAAATGTTACAAGCACAAGCTCCTGTTGCAAAAAAGATTGCACATATTCACGATGCTCATGGTCACCAGCGCATAGATCAGTATCACTGGATGACTCAAAGAGATGCTCCAGAAGTAATAGATTACCTCCATAAAGAAAACGATTATTATGAGAGCATGACATCTCATACTAACCAGTTAAAGGAGAACCTTTTTGAAGAAATAAAAAGCCGCATTAATGAAGATGATGAGTCTGTTCCTTATTTATGGAACGGCTACTGGTATTATACGAAGATGAAAAAGGGAATGAGTTACCCTTTTTATTATCGTAAAAAAGGCACTATGGAGGCTCCAGAGGAATTATTATTTGACGTAAATAAAATGGCTACAGATCATGAGTTTTATCAAATAACAGGAATGAGTGTCTCTCCAGATAATAAAATGATTTCTTATGGTGTAGATACTAAGGGTAGAAGGCAATACACTATTTATTTTAAAAACTTAGAAACAGAAGAAATCCTTACAGAATCTATTAAACTTACTACTGGTGGAGCCGTTTGGGCCGCAGATTGTAAAACCGTTTTTTTTGTTAGGAAAGATGAACAAACATTAAGAGCAAATAAAATATTTAAATACAGGTTAGGCGAACCTGCTGAATCATCCACGTTGATTTATGAAGAAGAAGATGAAATCTATAATTGCTACATCTATAAATCAAAATCACAAGCCTATATCATGATAAAATCTTCGTCAACTTTAACAGATGAAGTAAGATATATTAAAGCAACTGAGCCTGATAGTCTCTTTACTATAGTGCAACCTAGAACTGATGGGCTAGAGTATAGTGTGTTACACTATGGTGCTCATTTCTATATCATGACTAATAAAGATGGTGCGACTAATTTTAAAGTTATGAAGACTGATATCCAAACACCAGAGATGGAAAATTGGGTAGATGTCATACCGCACGATCCAAATGTTTTAGTTGAGGATTTTGAAATTTTTAAAAAGTACTTAGTGATTTCAGATCGTTTTAATGGTCTTAACCGCATACGTATAAAAGCTTGGGATGATACAGTAGATTATTTTCTACCCTTTGATAATGAAACCTATACCGCATATACCGGTGGAAACCTTGATTTTGATACTGTTAAATTAAGATATCAATACAACGCTCTTACTACACCGCCAACAGTAATCGAGTTTGACATGGATACTAGAGATGAAGTAATCTTAAAAGTTCAAAAAGTTCAAGATGAAAACTTTAATCCAGAAGATTATACCTCAGAAAGAGTATGGGCAACTGCCGAAGATGGTAAAAAAGTTCCCATTAGTTTAGTTTATAAAACAGATCTAAAGAAAGAAACAGGAAACCCGTTACTTCAATATGGTTATGGAAGTTATGGGTCTACTATAGATCCTTACTTTTCTATTTCAAGATTAAGTTTATTAGATCGTGGATTTATTTATGCTATTGCTCACGTAAGGGGTAGTGAATACCTAGGTAGGTCATGGTATGAAGATGGTAAAATGTTTAATAAGCGTAACACTTTTACAGATTTTATAGCCTGTAGTGAATACTTAATACATGAAGGTTATACCACAGCACAGCATTTATATGCCAGCGGTGGATCTGCTGGTGGTTTATTAATGGGAGCTGTAATGAATATGGCACCGCATTTATATAATGGAATTCTGAGCGCCGTACCATTTGTAGATGTGGTGAGTACCATGCTAGATGATTCCATTCCATTAACTACTGGAGAGTATGATGAATGGGGAAATCCTAATATAAAAGATAGTTACGATTATATGTTGAGTTATTCACCATATGATCAAGTAAAGGAACAAGATTATCCTAATGTTTTAGTAACAACAGGTTATCACGATTCTCAAGTTCAATACTGGGAACCTGCAAAATGGGTTGCAAAGTTAAGAGAACTTAAAACAAACAATAATTTATTATTATTTAAAACAGATATGAGTAGTGGTCATAGCGGAGCATCAGGAAGATATGACGCTTTGAAAGAAGTAGCTATAGATTATGCTTTCCTGTTAGACTTAGAACAAATTAAAAGCTAGCAAAATTTTATGTAAATTTGCCAAGTTTTTGGAACGATCTGTGTTTTCAGAAATTAAACTCTATTTATGAATAAAGACATAAAAGCTTATGATAATGTGTTAGAACTTATAGGTGAAACACCACTTATAAAACTAAGCACTACAACAGCTCAATTTACGGGAGAATTCTATGCAAAGGTAGAGGCCTTTAATCCAGGGCATTCCTCTAAAGATAGAATAGCACTACATATTATTGAAGAAGCAGAGCGCAAAGGCATTCTTAAACCAGGTGATACTATTATAGAAACTACATCTGGTAATACAGGTTTTAGTATAGCTATGGTGAGCCGTATTAAAGGTTATGATTGTATACTTGCAGTAAGCTCTAAATCCAGTGCAGATAAAATAGACATGCTCAAGTCTATGGGCGCAAAGGTTTATGTATGTCCTGCAAATGTAAGCGCAGATGATCCTCGCAGTTACTATCAAGTAGCAAAACGACTTCACGAAGAAATTAAAAACAGCATTTATATCAACCAGTATTTTAATGAGTTGAACATAGAGGCACATTATAAAAGTACTGGTCCTGAGATATGGGAACAAACTGGAGGTAAAATCACGCACTTAGTCGCGTGTAGTGGTACTGGTGGAACAATCTCTGGAACCGCACGATATTTAAAAGAGCAAAATCCTGATATCCAAATATTAGGTGTTGACGCTTATGGAAGTGTTCTCAAAAAATATCACGAAACTCAAGAATTTGACTCTGAAGAGATTTATCCATACCGTATTGAAGGACTAGGTAAAAATCTAATACCTACGGCAACAGACTTTGACAGTATAGATTACTTTGTGAAGGTTAAAGATGAAGATGCGGCTCACATGGCACGCAAAGTTTCCCAAACTGAAGGACTTTTTGTAGGTTACACCAGTGGTGCAGCTATGCAGGCCGTTAAACTATTAGATGCCGAAGGACGTTTTGATGAAAATTCAAAAGTTGTTGTCATTTTCCCAGATCACGGATCACGTTATATGAGTAAAATATATAATGACCAGTGGATGCAGGATCAAGGCTTTTTTGATTCAAAATCTACGGCGGCAGAACAACATATTGAATTCATCAAGTAGATTCTACAAATATTTAACATTATTTAAACCGCTGTTTCTTAGTGAAATAGCGGTTTTTTTACACGCTTTCGCGAAAGCGTAATTACTAAAATTTGTTAAACGCTTGTAAATCAGGCTTTTGTTTTTATAGAGCTGTCTATTATGCTTGCATAACGATTGGCTATTTACTGATGATAATTGTATCTTTGCACGATATAAAATATTCTTATGAAAGATTTATTTGATAAAATATACAAGGATAAAGGGCCATTAGGAAAATGGGCATCAGTAGCTGAAGGTTACTTTGTGTTCCCTAAACTTGAAGGTCCTATTTCTAACCGCATGCGCTTTAATGGAAGAGAAGTAATTACCTGGAGTGTGAATGACTATCTAGGACTTGCAAATCATCCTGAAGTGCGTAAAATAGATGCTGAGGCTGGAGCAGAGTATGGTAGTGCTTACCCTATGGGAGCGCGCATGATGAGTGGTCATACTGATTTACACGAGCAATTACAAAATGAACTTGCCGCTTTTGTACATAAAGAAGCTGCTTATCTATTGAATTTTGGGTACCAGGGAATGGTCTCAACTGTAGATGCTCTAGTGTCTAAAGATGATGTAATTGTTTATGATGTAGATGCACATGCGTGTATTATAGATGGTGTGAGATTACACCACGGTAAGCGCTTTACTTATAAACACAACGATATAGAAAGTATCGAAAAAAACTTGCAGCGTGCCACTAAAATTGCTGAACAAACTGGTGGAGGAATCTTAGTTATTTCTGAAGGTGTTTTTGGGATGCGTGGTGAGCAAGGTAGATTAAAAGAGATAGTAGCTTTAAAGAAAAAATATAACTTCCGTCTTTTTGTAGATGATGCGCATGGTTTTGGAACCCTAGGTAAAACTGGTGCAGGAGCAGGTGAGGAGCAAGGTGTGCAGGATGATATAGACGTTTATTTTGCAACCTTTGCAAAGTCTCTCGCTAGTACAGGAGCATTTATAGCGGCCGATAAGGAAATTATAGATTACTTAAAATATAATTTACGATCACAAATGTTTGCAAAGTCTCTACAAATGCAACTAGTTAAAGGAGCATTAAAGAGACTGGACATGTTACGTACCATGCCTGAACTTAAAGAAAAGCTTTGGGAAAACGTAAATGCTCTTCAAAATGGATTAAAGGAACGTGGTTTTGATATAGGAACTACTCAATCTTGTGTAACGCCGGTATATCTTAAAGGTAGTATTCCTGAAGCCATGGCACTTGTTAAAGATTTGAGAGAGAATTTCGGTATCTTTTGTAGTA
>NZ_CBFIBE010000042.1:0-16608 GCF_965660805.1 Nonlabens sp.
GGAAGGAAGCGAGCCTGTAGTAATTCCTAATGCTGAAGGAAAACGTACAACACCATCTGTGATCGCCTTTGTAGAAGGTGGCGAGATTAAAGTAGGTGATCCTGCAAAAAGACAAGCAGTAACTAACCCTACAAAAACGGTAGCATCTATCAAGCGTTTTATGGGTAATAAATTTAGTGAGGTTTCAAGCGAGGCTGATCGTGTACCATATAATGTAGTAAAAGGTGATAACGATACACCACGTGTAGATATCGATGGCCGTTTATATACACCACAAGAATTAAGTGCGATGATTCTTCAAAAAATGAAGAAAACAGCCGAAGATTATCTAGGAACTGAAGTAACTGGAGCGGTAATTACCGTACCTGCATACTTTAATGATTCTCAGCGTCAAGCTACTAAAGAAGCTGGTGAGATCGCAGGCCTTAAAGTAGAGCGTATTATTAATGAGCCTACCGCAGCAGCACTTGCTTATGGTATGGATAAGAAAGATACAGATCAGAAGATTGTGGTATTTGACTTTGGTGGTGGAACACATGACGTTTCTATCCTTGAGTTAGGTGATGGTGTATTTGAAGTACTTGCTACTGATGGTGATACACACTTAGGTGGTGATGACGTAGATGAAAAGATCATAGACTGGCTTGCCGATGAGTTCATGAGCGCTGAGCAAATAGACTTGCGCAAAGATCCTATGGCTTTACAACGTCTTAAAGAAGCTGCTGAAAAAGCTAAAATTGAGCTTTCATCTAGTGCACAGACTGAAATCAACTTACCTTATGTAACGGCTACGGCAAGTGGACCTAAGCACTTGGTAAAAACATTAACTAAGTCTGCTTTTGAAAAATTAATCGCTGACCTTGTAAAAAGAACTATTGAACCATGTCAGACAGCACTTAAAAATGCTGGTCTTTCTACAGGAGACATAGACGAGATCATCCTTGTAGGTGGTTCTACTCGTATTCCTGCAGTACAGGAAGCTGTTGAAAAATTCTTCGGTAAAAAACCTTCTAAAGGTGTGAATCCTGATGAAGTAGTTGCTGTAGGTGCTGCTATTCAAGGTGGTGTTTTAACAGGTGATGTAAAAGATGTTCTTTTACTAGACGTTACTCCACTTTCTTTAGGAATTGAAACTATGGGTGGTGTGATGACTAAGTTGATCGATGCTAACACAACGATCCCTACTAAGAAATCTCAAGTATTCTCTACAGCAGCAGATAATCAGCCTAGTGTTGAGATCCACGTAATCCAAGGAGAACGCTCCATGGCAGCAGATAATAAAACGATCGGTCGTTTCCACTTATCTGATATTCCACCAGCACGTAGAGGAACTCCACAAATTGAAGTAACCTTTGATATAGATGCAAATGGTATCATCAAAGTAAGTGCTGAAGATAAAGCTACTGGTAAGAAACAAGATATACGTATCGAGGCATCTTCTGGATTAAGCGAGGAAGAAATCGAGAAAATGAAGCAAGATGCTGCTGCAAATGCTGATGCTGATGCAAAAGCAAAAGAGACTGCAGACAAGCTGAACGCCGCAGATCAAATGATTTTCCAAACTGAGCAACAGTTAGAAGAATTTGGTGATAAGCTACCAGAAGAAAAGAAAGCACCGATCACTGAGGCGCTTACTGAGTTGAAAGCAGCTTATGAGACTAAAGACATTGCTGTAATTGATCCTGCACTAGAAAAACTAAACACGGTTTGGACAGCAGCAAGTGAAGAAATGTACAAAGCACAAGCAGATGCTCAAGGTGGACAACCTGGACCAGACGCTGGAGCTCAACAACAAGCTGGTGATGACACTAGTGATGTTGAAGATGTAGATTTTGAAGAGGTGAAATAAGCGTTGCTTATTTAGTTATCGGTTATCTGTTATTAGTTAACAGTGGCTGGAAATATAGAAATCCCTAAACCTGACGGTTTGGGGATTTTTTGTTCACTGATAACTTTACAAACTAAAAAAGCAATACTTTTTACAGAGTATATCTTTAAACTCTGAATCCTATCTTCAACTGGATCATATAGATAAAATCACTTTGAACAATACGTCAATAAGTATTAGTTATGATAAAAATATTTCAATAGATTATTATTATATTAAATTTGAGATCAAATTAAATCAATAAATATGAAAAAATCAATTCTTTATTCCAGTATAGCTGTCATATCGTTACTGGTATTATTTGGTGGTTATTACTACACGTACCACATGAATAAGCCTGATGAGACCGCTACAACCAGTAAGGCAGAATGTCCAATGGGTTTTGGCACTACTAAATCTGCAGGATCTATGACTAAAGGTGAAGGAAAGACCAACCAACAATGGTGGCCTAATTCCCTAGACTTAAGTGTCCTACGTCAAAACAGTGATATGTCTAATCCATTAGGTGATGACTTTAACTATAAAAAAGAATTTGAAAGTCTAGATTATGCAGCGCTAAAAAAAGATGTTGAACTAGCACTTACAGATTCAAAAGATTGGTGGCCAGCAGATTTTGGCAACTATGGTGGATTATTCATCAGAATGGCGTGGCACAGTGCTGGTACTTATAGAACTGGTGATGGTCGTGGTGGTACACGTGAAGGAAAGCAACGATTTGCACCACAAAACAGCTGGCCAGATAACGCAAACCTAGATAAGGCACGCAGACTGTTATGGCCTGTAAAACAAAAATACGGTCAGAAAATCTCATGGGCAGATTTAATGATTCTAGCAGGTAATGTTTCTTTAGAAACTATGGGCTTTGAAACAATAGGATTTGCCGGTGGACGTGAAGACACATGGGAACCACAAAATAATGTATACTGGGGTTCTGAAGGTGAAATGTTAGGAGATGAACGTTATAATAAAGACCGCGAACTAGAAATGCCACTTGCTGCCGTACAAATGGGATTGATCTATGTAAACCCTGAAGGTCCTAATGGAAATCCTGATCCAGTACTTGCGGCACATGACATTCGTCAGACCTTTGCTCGTATGGGAATGAATGATGAGGAAACCGTAGCCTTAATCGCTGGTGGACATACTTTAGGAAAAACTCACGGTGCTGCCGGTGGTGATAACCTAGGTGCTGCTCCAGAAGGTGCTGGTATTGAAGAACAAGGAATGGGATGGAAAAGCTCTTATAAAAGTGGTAAAGGTGAAGATGCTATTACCTCTGGACTAGAAGTAACCTGGACTAATACGCCTACACAATGGGGAATCGGTTATTTTAAAAGTTTATTTGAGCACGAGTGGAAACTGACTAAAAGTCCAGGAGGCGCACACCAGTATGAAGCTGTGAATCCTGAAAAAATGTATCCGCATGCATTTGATAAAGATAAAGTAGTTGCTCCTACGATGTTAGTGACTGATTTATCGATGATTAAAGATCCAGAATACTTGAAAATATCTAAGAGGTTTTATGAAAACCCTAAGGAATTTGATGCCGCTTTCGCGAAAGCGTGGTTCAAACTAACTCATAGAGACATGGGACCTAGTACGACTTATTTAGGACCAGAAGTTCCACAAGAACAATTCAAATGGCAAGATCCAGTGCCGGCGAGAAATTATGATTTAGCATCAACTAGCGATATTAACGGTCTAAAAGCTAAGATCAAATCATCTGGTTTAACCACAAATGAATTAGTAACTACAGCATGGAACGCTGCTTCTACTTACAGACATGGTGACCGTCGTGGTGGCGCAAATGGTGCAAGAATACAACTAGAACCACAAGTAAATTGGGCATCTAATAATCCAGCACAATTGAAAAAAGTGTTACAAGTTTACACAGATATTAAAAACGGTTTTGATACAGCAAGTAAGAAAATATCTATAGCAGATCTTATCGTTTTAGGCGGTAACGTTGCCATTGAAGAAGCTGCAAAAAAAGCGGGCTATACGATTACCGTACCTTTTACAGCAGGAAGAACAGATGCTACACAGGAGCAAACAGATATAGATGGTATCAATTTATTACAACCGCTAGCAGATGGTTTTACAAACTTCCAAGAGAAGGAATACACCTTAACTCCAGAACAATTACTGATAGATAAAGCACAACAATTAACGTTAAGTGCTCCAGAAATGACCGTGTTAGTAGGTGGAATGAGAGCTCTAGGTGCTAATTATGATGGATCTACTACTGGAATCATGACAGATAATCCTGGAGTGTTATCTAATGATTTCTTTAAAAACCTATTAAGTATGGACTACAGCTGGAAAGCTGTTGAAGATAACAAGAATCTATTTACCATCGTTGAACGCAATACCACAAATAAAAAATGGGATGCTACGCGTGTAGATTTAATATTTGGTTCTAACTCTGAATTAAGAGCCATCTCAGAAGTATATGCAAGTGATGATGCTAAGGAACGTTTTGTAAACGATTTTGTAGCAGCATGGAGCAAGGTAATGCACTTAGATCGTTTTGATTTAATGTAAATACATTGAAAACACTTATGCAGCTTAATTTACTTAAGCCTTAAATTATTAATGAGATAACTTACAAATCCCTAAACCTTTGGTTTGGGGATTTTTTTGTAATATTTGTAGACGGTTGAACGTCTTTTAAAACAATAATACTTATACCAATTTACATTCCTCATGTCGCAAATAATTCGTTTCTTTTTCGCCTGTAATTCAAATTAAGAATACGGCATTAGAAACATAAATTGGTATTATATAAGAATCTTAACTTAATGATTACAAAATTCAAACTCACCACAACCCTACTTCTACTCTTTATCTTTCAAATCAACACCGCACAAAATGAAACGGTGACCGCTATGAAGAAAAAGGTGTGCTGTTTACTTTACAAGTAGATTTTATCATGTTAGGCACAGAACCTTATATATTTGAAATGGATGATTTAAAAAAAGTGAAAAAGTAATTTTATGAAAACCATTAGTCTCGCTCCACAGTTAGAAGTATCCAGAATCGTTTTAGGAGTATGGCGATTACTGGACTGGAATATGAGTGACCAGCAGCTTCTCACCTATCTCAAGCAATCTATAGAAGCTGGAGTCACCACCTATGATCATGCAGATATTTATGGTGATTATGAGTGTGAAGCAGCTTTTGGTAAAGCACTACAACTCGATGCTACTTTACGTTCTCAAATGCAATTGATTACTAAATGTGGTATTAAACTTAAAAGTTCTAAATTTCCAGAACGCCAGCTTAAATATTACGATTACAGCAAAGATTATATCATCCAGCAAGTAGAACGATCGCTTAAAAATCTACAGACTGATTATATAGATGTACTGCTATTACATAGACCATCACCATTACTTCATCCTAATGAAGTAGCAGCAGCCTTTGAAACCTTAAAATCTAGCGGTAAAGTAAAACATCTAGGAGTTTCTAACTTCACCTCTGGACAGTTTGATTCTTTACAATCCTATATGAACGAGCCACTTGTAACAAATCAAATAGAAATATCTCCTTCACAATTAGAACATTTTGAAAATGGAAATTTAGACCATCTGATTGAAAAAAGAGTTTCTCCTATGGCATGGTCACCTCTAGCTGGAGGAACTTTAATGCATCCACAGGATGAGAAAACGATCAGAATTCATGCGGCTTTAAAAAGTGTAGGAAATCAAATCGGTGAAAAAGATCTTTCTAAAATAATATATGCCTGGTTACTCATGCATCCATCTCATATTATTCCTGTTCTAGGTACGGGAAAAATAGAGCGATTAAAAGCAGCTGTTAGTGCTTTAAAAATAAAACTATCTCAAGAACAATGGTTTGAAATTTACACCGCATCTACAGGAAATGAAGTACCATAATTATGGCAAATATTATTCACTCTAAGCATTTTACAAATTATGTGGTGATAGCCATAGGTTATGTTATGGCCACATTTTCCCTCATTTATAACATATTCAATAACAACTACTTAAATGGATATGAATACGGTATAGGCTATACGATAGCACAACTGTCTGGGATATATCTTTTAGTCCAGTCGGGTACTTTTAAGAAAACACGTTATTATAGACTAGCTCGCATTGGTATAGCGGTTATAATTATAAGTGTATTATTTAAAGTGTTACACTTTTATGGAAGTGAAATTGCGATGATTACGGGATTTGCGGTGATATCACTATGTTACACACTATCGTTTTTAAACAAGCCATATAAAAAAATGATGGACTGGCTCAAACTACTGTATGTCATAACATTAATAACTCATATAGTATGTAACACTTTACATATTGGTCTTGGTGAGTATTTTCAATTCCATGGAATCATTATGTTGATCTTGGTGATAATCCACATAAATGAGCAAAGAAAACTTGGTTATCCAGAAGATGTAAATGATACCTTTAAGTTGTAGCAATGCGCTGACGCAAAAGCGTACTTAAACAAAACTGTTACAATTTAATACTCAGTGCTAAAATAAGTTGTTGTGGCCGTGTATCCAGCGTACCCAAATCACCTAGATTAGAAAACTCTGCCTCACTATCTGTTAAGCCGCGTTCATAACGCACATCTATCCCTACATTTCCTAAGTTAACGCCTACTCCTATTTGTAAACCTATACTAAAGTCTTCTTGAACATCTTTAAAATCTATGTTCTCTAAGTCTGTATCCAGAATATACTGAAATGATGGTCCTATAAAAACATGTACTGGATCAAAGATCATATAACCTAGTAAAACCGGAGCGTCTAGTTTTTTAACCTCTAAGGCAGTACGATCATATTCACTATTCAGAACGGTATATGAAAGCTCTGGTCGCACATAAAAAGATCCTAAATTTATTTTACCAAACAGCCCTAAATGATATCCAAAATTAGCGTCTGGATTATCTATAATAGTCTGTCCGTTTTCAGATAGGTCACCATTAGACCCATAATTTAAACCAGCTTTAATACCTATACCATCATCCTCTTGAGCTATTGATAAACAGGGAACTGAGAATAAAATTAGGATAACAAATAACTTTTTCATTTTCATAATTCTTAATAGTTGCTAATATAATGCTTTTTAAAGATGCATTTATGTACTTAATGTTACAGTTTTTGCTCATTTTGATTAATTAAACTTTATGATACTAGGAAGAAAACATGTGCCTAACAAAATATAGGCCGGTCATCGATAAAATATGATATTTATCGTTAAAAAACATAGAGTTAGGAGTCGAAGCTTTTATTTCTATAAATATTTAGAAGTTGCTATAAATTTGTAGTTACAATTAATTTAATTTCAACTGATTATAATGACAGACACTAATATTCCTTTATCACGCAAATTAGTAACAACACTCATAAAAAAAGGTACAGAAATGACAGAATCTGTATATGAAGTGGTAAAAACAGAAGGACTTACCATACAGCAATTTAATGTATTGCGCATTTTAAGAGGTCGCAATGGTAAGGCCGCCGGTTTACAAGATGTAAGTAAAGAAATGATTCATTCTAATAGTAATACCACAAGAGTGATCGATAAATTAATTGCTAAGGGATTTGTTTTGCGTGTGCAATGTTCTAAGGACCGTAGAAAAATACAACTTACCATCACTAAAAAAGGATTAAAAGTCCTTAATAATCTTGATGATCGCATAGATGAAAGAGAATCTCAACTCATAAATAATTTAGAGAAGGAACAAATTGATCAAGTACTAGAAATTCTTTCCAAAATGTAGAACTACACTTTTAATGCTATAGACTTGCTTAACCTTGCTAACTTTATAAGGTCATTATAATTATTAATTCATGAGTGCTTATTTGCTTAAGTATTCCTCATGACCGACCTTTGTATTATGAAAATGCAAGCCGAAAAAAAATTTACACTAGGTCTCAAGTTACCTACAGATCCACGCTGGGCAGACCTCTCTACCATCAGTTTACAGCACATCCTTACAGATCACGCTTTCTGTGAGCAAAAAGCAACCAGTAACATCATATCTATTATCCAGCAGTACTCTGAACGTGAAGGAATAGTAGAACTTTTATCTCCTGTAGTAACTGAGGAATGGGGACATTTTAGAATGGTGATTGCAGAGTTAGAAAAAAGAGGCCTAGAATTAGGATTACAACGACAGGATGAATATGTGAAAAAACTGGTGAAAGGAAAGAAAAAAGGACAAAGCCGCGATGGTTATTTCTTAGACCAATTACTTATTTGTGCTATGATAGAAGCTCGTAGTTGTGAACGATTTAAAACCTTGTGGCAAAATCTAGATGATGAAGATCTTCAAGAGTTTTACTATAAATTCATGGTTGCTGAGGCTTCTCACTATAAACTATTCCTTAAACTGGCCAAAATGCATTTCCCTGAAGACGACGTTATGGTGCGCTGGAATTACTGGCTCGATTATGAAGCGAGTTTTATAGGAGATCTAGAAGTGCGTAGCGACAGGTTGCATTAATGATTATTTAATTTGGTAATTTATAAATGTGACAATTTAGTAACGTACAATTGGGAAATGTTACATCTTGATAATTTTCATCAGGGAATTTGAAAATGAACATAATAAGCTCTAACCGAGCTGAGCTCGCATGGCGATAAAAACAGCAAGAGAACAGCTTATAAATTGCAAGCTTTTAAAAACTAAACGACCATAATTACATTAAACCAGATCTACATAAATTGAATAATACATCTTTTTTCTCTGACAGAAGTTATAGAATTGCCTTGCGCTGGAGCATTGCGATCATCTACCTTATTATTATTGCTGGTGCCGTGGTTAGAATGACAGGTTCTGGAATGGGATGTCCAGACTGGCCTAAGTGTTTTGGGTACTACGTTCCTCCTACTGAACAAAGTGAACTAGAGTTTTCACCAGACACACCATATAAAAAAGGAATGGTTATCATTCATGACAAAGAATTACGTGTCGCAAAAGCAGATTTTCATACCACCCAAAATTATAAAGAAGAAAACTGGAAACCATACACTAAGCATGATTATGCCGTTTTTAACGTCTACCATACTTGGACAGAATACATTAACAGACTTATAGGCGCGCTAGGTGGACTAGTCGTACTCATAATGTGTGTGTTCTCCTTAAAATACTGGAAAGCACGTAAAAGCATTACTATTCTAAGCATTGTAGCGTTACTTGCTATGCTTATTCAAGCCGTAATAGGTAAAATAGTTGTAGATACTCATCTCTCACCAGCATTGATCACCATTCATATGATTTTCGCCTTGCTCATAGTAGGATTATTAATTTATCTACTGCATGAGGTACAACCTACAGACTCACGTTATCAAGCACCTAGAAAGCTTTACAACATAGCTGTTGCGATTATTGCGCTTACCTTGATTCAAGTAGCGCTGGGAACTCAAGTAAGACAGTTCCTAGATCATCAAATAGATGAGTTGGGTTACCCGTTTTTATCCATTTGGTTAGAAGAAAATGCTCCATTAGTATTCTTAGTACATCGCTCCTTCTCTATTTTGTTATTTGCCTTACATGCTTGGTTTGTTCATAGAGCAGTTCATATTTTAGGTCATCCTAAAAGGTATTATAACTGGTTAATGATCCTTTTAATAATTACCATTTTTACAGGTGTTTTAATGAACTATGTAGATTTTCCTTTTGGATCACAAGCAGCGCATTTGGTGCTTGCATCCATTATTTTGGGCGTGCAGTTTTATTTAATGATGCGATTGAGGAAAGTGGCTATTCGTAATTAGTTGATTTTAGCTCTACTGGGAACTTCACGGCACTTGCACATCTCCTTTATCTTAAAATAAATTAGGAATTAAGAGCTCACTAAGGACTATAGACTTATACGTGCTGGATGTGATTACGCTTTCGCGAAAGCGTGTTTCATATCATCCATATTTAGCTACGAGCATTTTCTAGAACACCTACTATAATTGTATCTTTGCACACCTTAAGAAATGATTCATGATTTATAGATTTAGAGCTATTCTAGATGCTACGCAAGACGTTTTCCGTGATATAGAAATAGAAGGTAACGCTACACTAGAAGATTTCCATAACGTGCTCACGCAGAGTTTTCAACTGCCTGGAGATGAAATGGCTAGTTTTTATTCCAGTGATGAAGATTGGAACCAGAATGAGGAGTTCAGTCTTTTTGACATGAGTGATGGTACAGCTCCAGTGCGTACTATGAGTGCTACAACGGTTGAAGAAGTAGTTAGTACAGAAAAACCGCAACTTATTTATATCTATGATTTTTTAAGTATGTGGACCTTTCTCATAGAACTAGCCGATGTGGCTGGACCTAAAGATGGGACAGCATATCCACAAGTCATTTTTTCTATAGGAGAATTACCAGATAGCGCACCAGATAAAGAGTTTGAAGCAGATCCAAGATTTGCAGACGAGACTGGTGGCGATGAAGAATACCGTGGTAATATAGATGATGGCGATGATGATTTTTATGATGAACAAAGTTTTGACGAATACGACCTATACTAAAACCTTATGATCAACCTTTTTAACACACGTATTGAACAACTGGCACTCCACCGTGTAGGTAATAAAAATAAAGGCGAGTTACTGTTAACATCATCTGTCACTACACCGCTAGATGATGAGTTACATGCATTAATGAAAGAGTTTTTCTTGAAACCCTTTCGTTCTAAAGAAGAGACTTATTACAGTTTTACACATGAGCAGGATCTAGAGTTTCATGAAATGTACGGTTTTGCAAAATCTATTTTTAACACGCCTGCATCCTTACTAGAAAACTCTAAAAAAATTGCAAAACACCTTTATGATCAGAGTGTACATCCACATATAAGAAGTGGTGAGTTATATGTCACTTACTTTGATAATGTACTGGTTGATAATAATAAAGTGAGCGCCATTGGGATTTTTAAAAGTGAATTAAAACAAGATTTCTTGCAGTTTGAAGAAGGTGAAGATGATTTGAGAATATTGTTGCAGCAAGGTGTGAACTTAAATAAACTCGATAAAGGAGCCATCATATTTAATACTGATGAAGAAACCGGCTACAAGATCTTATCTGTAGATTCTAACCGTTATGATGCTAAGTACTGGCTGGAGAGTTTCCTGGGCGTAGATGTATTTGAAGATGAAAACTTCTTTACTAAAAAGTATTTAAAGTTCTGTCAGGACTTTGCAAAAGAAGTCGTTTTACCTGCCGAGGATAAGAAAGAAGAAGTGATGTTCATGAATCGCTCTATGAACTATTTTGCAAAGAATGATGATTTTGAAGAGACCTCTTTCCTTAATGAAACCCTAGATAATCCAGAATTAATTCCAGAATTCAAGAATTATAAAGTAGAAAAAGGACCTAAATACAGCATAGAAGATGTGGCAAACTTCCCTATTTCTAACACAGCTGTAAGTGCTGCCCGTAAAGGAATTAAAAGTGTGATCAACCTAGATACTCATGTGCAAATTAAAATGGATTTTACTAATCCAGATAGTGCAGAGAAATATTTAGAAAAAGGATGGGATGAAGAACGCCAGATGTATTACTATCTAGTTTACTTTAACCGAGAAGAAAAAAAATAAAAAATAAAAGCTATGAAAAAATCATTTGCTTACGTATTAATAGTTGTTGTAGTAATCTTGTGTGGTGTTCATATCTCACGCATCAACTGGGACAATTTAAGTTGGGATGCAAACCAAAGCCCATACACAGGATTAGTTATCGCCGTGCTCATAGGAGCATTAGTAATATATAGAACTATTAAAGGTACTCCTCACAGAGATTAAAAGCCATATTATCCTGACTAGCTCAGGTTTTATTTAAGTTATAGTGTTAATCAACTTTTTACATAAAGTTAGCTTCAAACCAGTCTAGCACATTAGTTTCTATACGGTTTTTAATATCACTGGTATCGGCTTTTTCAAACTCTTTACCTGTGATTTGCTCATAGAGTTCTATATAACGATCACTTACCGACTTGATGTATACGTCATCCATTTCTGGTAAGGATTGTCCTTCTAGACCTTGAAAGTCATTTGATATTAACCACTGGCGTACAAACTCTTTACTCAATTGTTTTTGAGGTTGGTTGTTTTCTTGTCGTTCCTGGTAACCATCGGCATAGAAGTATCTTGAAGAATCTGGTGTGTGAATTTCATCGATAAGAACTATTTTTCCATCCTTAGTTTTACCAAATTCATATTTAGTATCTACTAAAATCAATCCTCGTTTTTTTGCGATGCGAGTACCACGACGGTATAAATCACGTGTGTATTTTTCTAAAATTTCATAATCGTGTTCACTTACTATTCCACGAGCGATGATATCTTCTCTTGAAATATCCTCATCATGATCACCCATTTCAGCCTTTGTTGCTGGAGTAATTATGGGTTCTGGAAATTTATCATTTTCCTTCATACCATCAGGCATGGAAACGCCACATATCATTCTACGACCAGCCTTATATTCACGTGCTGCATGACCACTCATGTAACCACGTATCACCATTTCTACTTTAAAAGGCTCACATTGATACCCTATAGCTACGTTAGGATCTGGAGTTGCGAGCAACCAGTTAGGAACTAGATCTTCTGTATCCTGCATCATTTGTGTAGCAATCTGATTTAAGATTTGTCCTTTATATGGAATACCTCGTGGCATAACTACGTCAAATGCGCTTAAACGATCTGTTGCGATCATGACTAATAAATCATCGTTTATATTATAAACCTGACGTACTTTCCCTTTATAAACACTTTTTTGGTTAGGGAAATTAAAATCTATGTCGGTAATGGTGTTAGGTAAGCTCATAGTGTTTCTACATAATATGTATTACAAATTTGAATCAATCTATTTAAAAAATGATTATTAACGGCTATATGTTTTCAATAAGTTATTGACCATTTTTAAAGAATAGGTTTTTCATTTTATCAGTACATACGTACTATGATTTTTACTTTTGTAAACTTAAAAAAGATACAATTCATTTAAACGACATTAAAAAATCAAATTAATAACAGGCATAAAATATAGGGTTCACAAGAGGAATTTAATTGAGACTTTACTTAGTTTTGACACAGCAATTCTAGACAGGTTGCTTTTAAAAACACCTCCATATGAAAAAGATTTTAGGAGTTATTCTTTCAACCATTATAATAATGGCGGTATTATGGTATACTTTCCTCTATTTTGCTAGCTATTCAGATGGTTATCGCTCTGGCGAACTCATTAAGTTTACCAGTAAAGGTTTTGTGGTAAAAACTTGGGAAGGTGAGATCTCACAAGGTATAAGCGGTGCTCAAATTTTTTCATTTTCAGTCATGGATAATCAACCAGAGGTCATTGAAAAACTCAAGGAATATCAAGGGAAGTATGTGAAATTGAGATATGAAGAGAAATTTGGAACCTTTTTCTTTTGGGGAGACACTAAGTATTTCATCACAGAGGTCACTCTAGACAGCTCACCACATTTTAACAAATAATATTTTAATAAGTACGCTTTTGCGAAAGCGTATTCCTAAAACTATCCCATCATGAAAGATTTATTCAAGTCACCAGAACAATCTAGAGTCATGTTATCCATACTAATGTTACCGTCCAATGCTAACTTTTCTGGTAAAATACATGGTGGTTATGTACTATCATTAATAGATCAAATTGCTTTTGCTTGTGCCTCAAAGCATAGCGGCCATTACTGTGTGACCGCAAGTGTAGATGTGGTAGATTTTAAAGCACCTATAGAAGTAGGCGAAATGGTAACCTTAAAGGCGACTGTTAACTATGTGGGAAAATCATCTATGGTAGTAGGGATACGTGTAGATGCTGAAAATATTCAAACCGGTGAATCTAAGCACTGTAATTCTTCATTTCTAACCATGGTTGCTAAAGACGAAGAAGGAAAAACGGTTGCCGTTCCTGGCTTAAAAATAAGCAGTGAAACTCATGTGCGTCGTTTTGCTAGAGCCATAAAAAGAAAGCAAATTAAAAAGAAAAGCGCCTTAGAAATTGCACAAGCAAATTTCTCTGACGCTAGTTATAAAGAGGAATTAAAAAATTATAATGTAGAAATAAACCTGTAATACCTATTTATGTTTCTAATGCCGTATTCTTAATTTGAATTATTTTTTGACTAGATGATAAAGAAAATTAAAGCATAGTTTAAGCTACATTTTCATTTTATTTTGAAATATAGACGAAAAAGAAAAGAATTATATGCGTCACTAGGAATGTAAATTAGTATAAAGCTCTATACATTAAATAGAAAGTGCATGATATCACCATCTTGAACGATGTAATCTTTACCTTCTATTTTAAGTTTACCAGCTTCTTTAACCTTAGCCTCTGAGCCATATTCTACATAAGTGTCATACTTAATCACTTCAGCACGTATGAATCCTTTTTCAAAATCAGTGTGAATTACTCCTGCGGCTTGTGGTCCAGTAGCACCTATTTTTACCGTCCAGGCTCTTACCTCTTTTACACCAGCGGTAAAATATGTTTGTTGGTTGAGTAACTTATAGGCACTACGTATCAACTTAGCACTACCAGCTTCTTCCAGACCTATGTCTGCAAGGAACATCTCGCGTTCATCATAATCATCCAGCTCTGCTATATCAGCCTCAGTACCTACGGCTAGCACAAGGACTTCAGCATTTTCATCCTTAACCATGTCTCGTACTTGTTCTACATAAGCATTTCCAGTTACGGCACTTGCGTCATCTACATTACATAAATAAAGTACTGGTTTATCTGTAATGAACTGTAACGGTTTTATAAATTCTGTATGGATCGCCTCATCAAAGTCTATGGTACGTACCGACTTTCCAGATTCTAGTGCTGCTTTTACTTGAAGTAAAGCATCTTCTTCTTTTTGAGCTTCTTTATTTCCCGTACGAGCGGCACGCTTTACCTTTTCGAGCTTTTTTTCTACAGTTTCAAGGTCCTTGAGCTGCAGCTCTACATCTATGGTTTCTTTATCATTAATAGGGTCTATTTTCCCATCTACGTGAATGATATTATCATTATCAAAACAACGTAGTACGTGAATGATAGCATCTGTTTCACGTATGTTACCTAGAAACTGATTCCCTAAACCTTCACCTTTACTAGCTCCTTTAACCAGTCCTGCGATATCTACTATCTCTACGGTAGCTGGAATAACACGTTCTGGATTTACCAGTTCTTCTAGTTTCTTTAATCTAGGATCTGGAACGTTTACCACACCTACATTAGGTTCAATGGTGCAAAACGGGAAGTTAGCACTTTGCGCTTTGGCGTTTGATAAACAATTAAATAAAGTTGATTTCCCGACGTTAGGTAGACCTACGATTCCTGCTTTCATGTGTTAATTCTATATAATTATATCGCTGGGCTGTTATTGAGTCAGCTTTTGCGAAAGCGTATTTATAAAAACCTTTGCTATTCTTAAAAGGCGTGCAAATATAAACCGATTCTGGGAATTTGTCAGGTATATGAACGACCTGATTTCAACCTATAATAACAAACTAAAAAATTAAATAATCTTAGGGAGACAGACCTATAGAACGATCGCACTACCCTTTTTTAATTATTTGTTAATTCTAGTAAGATTTTCAAGATATTCAAGACTACATAATCGTAATTCATAAAAGTGTTTTAGGGATTACTACTCGTGGAAGTAATTATTAGAGTAAACTTTCATAAAGTTTTTTGGTTGATTAGTAAGAATTCTCAAGACGCTTAATGCTCTTGGGAATTCTTCATTTTCTTATGGTGGTTTAGAAATTAATTATGCATGCATAACAGTTTGGCACGCAATTTGACATTATAATAATGAACGTAATTTATGAAAAAGTAAATTTCATTCATAAAGTTTTTTTGGTTGGTTAGTAGGAAATCCTGAGAAGTCGTCTTGACAACTCGGGATTTCCTCATTTATGACTATTTTTAACTTATGAAAAAAACACTCTTCCTTCTTTGTTTATGTTTATGCTTTTCTTGCAAAGACACTAAAAATAATGCTATTAATGAAGAACCTACTACTCCAGCAACTACTGCTTCATCTCCATTAGATGACATTCTTGCAGTAGATAAAGAGTTTCCTCAAGACTATTTAGGAATCTATAAGGGAAATCTCAATATTACCACAAGTAAAGGTGTACAAACCATACCTATGGAGTTCCACCTGCAAGAAACTGAAGATCCTATGGATTATAAATACAAGATATTTTATGGTGCAGAACGCGATGAACGAGCTTATAACCTGAAGAAAACACATAATCCTCATTTATATCTTGTAGATGAAAATAATGGTATCATCCTAGAAACCGCTTATGCAGATAAAACTCTGTATAGTACTTATGAAGTAATGGGCAATTTACTGAATTGTACCGAAGTTTTTCATGACAATTATATGGAGTTTATGATCACTATGGCGCGCGTTCAAGATACTTCCATGACCGGTACTAAGGAAAGTGCTATAGTAAAAAACTATCCACTTTCTGTGATGCAAAAGGCTGTGTTGTATAAAGAATAAAACGGTAGTATGAACCATAAAAAAAGCCCTAGTTTCCTAGAGCTTTTTTTACATCTATTTCCGCATAAGCGATAATGTACTACTAATCAAACGCCGCTGCAACAGAGGCACTTAAACGCTTATAAACGCCACCTTCTAATCGATCACGTATGGATGAAAAAGCGTCTAGCGTTTCATTTACATCTTCTAGCGTGTGTGTTGCAGTAGGAA
>NZ_CBFIBE010000043.1:0-16406 GCF_965660805.1 Nonlabens sp.
TTTAATTTAAATTCTAGTGCAAAGTAAAAACCGTAGACATAACAGTAGCTATGGAAACGATTTATTAGGGCTTTTTAAAAAACAAATTGGTATTATTTAAAAACAGGCCGTCTCATACATTTAAGGCGGTCTTTTTTATTGCGATACTATTTTTAAATAAGTCTCTGGTACTGCCCTTGAAACTCTTGTGAATACAACTCAAAAAGAGAACAAATCCTTACTTTTGCAAAAAATATCGCAAGAATGAGCAAATTAGTAGTTGTAGGTACCGTAGCGTTTGATGCTATAGAAACACCTTTTGGGAAAACAGATAAAATATTAGGTGGAGCCGCCACATTCATAGGCCTTAGTGCTTCTCATTTTAATACTGAGGTAGGATTAGTAAGTGTAGTAGGTGGAGATTTTCCACAAGAGTATCTAGACATGCTTTCTAACAGAGGTATGAATATAGAAGGTGTAGAGGTTGTAAAAGACGGTAAAACCTTTTTCTGGTCTGGAAAGTATCATAATGACATGAATACCAGAGACACACTAGCTACAGAACTTAACGTTCTTGCCGATTTTAATCCAGTAGTACCAGCCTCATTTAAAGATGCTGAAGTAGTCATGCTAGGAAATCTACATCCAGCAGTACAACTAGGCGTTATAGAACAAACACCAGATGCAAAACTTATCATTCTGGACACGATGAATTTCTGGATGGATAGCGCCTTAGACTTATTAAAACAGGTTATTGAAAAAGTTGATGTCATTACTATTAATGATGAAGAAGCTAGACAGCTATCTGGAAAATACTCTTTAGTTACTGCAGCAAAAAAGATCCATGCCATGGGACCTAAATATGTAGTGATTAAAAAAGGAGAACATGGAGCTCTATTATTCCATAATGAAGAGATTTTCTTTGCACCAGCTCTACCACTAGAAGAAGTGTTTGACCCTACGGGAGCTGGAGACACCTTTGCAGGTGGATTTGCTGGGTTCCTAGCTGCAAGTGGAGATTATAGTTTTGAAAACATGAAACGAGCCATAATTTATGGATCTAATTTCGCTTCATTTGCCGTAGAAAAATTTGGTACAGAGCGCATGCAGTCCATCACACCAGAAGAAATAAACACACGTTTAGAGCAGTTTAAAGCACTGACTAAATTTGAAATAAACGCATAACAAATAAAGTATGGAGCCCTCAAAAATTTTGAGGGCTTTTTTATTTAACTTTGGTTCTTTAATTAAGCACATGAGCGATCCATTAAAACACGAGTGCGGTATTGCACTCATTAGATTACTTAAACCTCTAGAATACTATAAAGAGAAATATGGTACAGCATTTTATGGTATCAATAAAATGTACCTGATGATGGAGAAGCAACATAATCGTGGGCAAGATGGTGCTGGTTTTGCAAGTATAAAACTAGATGTAAAACCTGGACAACGCTACATTTCTAGAGTGCGTAGCAATGAGCCACAACCCATTCAAGATATTTTTGCTCAGATTAATGAACGCATTAATACAGAACTAGAAGAAAACCCAGAAATTAAAGATGATGTCGCTGCTCAAAAAACTCAAATCCCATACATAGGGGAATTGATGATGGGGCATGTGCGTTATGGAACTTTTGGTAAAAACAGCATAGAATCTGTACATCCATTCCTGAGACAGAATAACTGGATGCATCG
Organism: Nonlabens sp.; assembly: GCF_965660805.1. Classification (GTDB taxonomy): domain Bacteria; phylum Bacteroidota; class Bacteroidia; order Flavobacteriales; family Flavobacteriaceae; genus Nonlabens. The sequence continues at coordinate 1,675 of NZ_CBFIBE010000043.1, forward strand.
TAACTTAATCATGGCTGGTAACTTTAACATGACTAACGTGTTTGAGTTATTTGATAAACTAGTAGAGCTAGGACAGCACCCTAAAGATATGGCAGACACCGTAACGGTCATGGAAAAAGTAGGACATTTTCAAGACCGTGAAGTTTCTAAACTCTATAAAAAATTTAAAGCTGAAGGACTTTCTAAAATGGAATCCTCACCTAAAATCGCTGAACAATTAAATGTCGCAAAGGTTCTTAAAAAAAGTGCCAAAGATTGGGATGGTGGTTATGCCATGGGTGGTCTCATGGGCCATGGAGATGCCTTTTTACTCAGAGATCCATCTGGAATAAGACCAGCTTACTATTATAAAAATGATGAAGTAGTTGTGGTGGCCAGTGAAAGACCTGTGATACAAACCGCATTTAACGCACCATTTGAAGAAGTAAAAGAGCTCGATCCTGGTAAAGCCATTATCATTAAGAAAAGTGGAAAAGTAAGCATAGAAAAAATCTTAAAACCACTAGAACGTAAAGCCTGTTCCTTTGAACGTATTTACTTCTCCAGAGGTAGCGATGCAGAAATCTATCAAGAACGTAAAAAATTAGGACATTTACTGTTCCCTAAAATCATGGAATTTATAGACCATGATATCGATAATACAGTGTTTTCATATATCCCTAACACTGCGGAAACTTCTTTCTACGGTATGGTAGAGGCAGCACATGCCGCACTAGACGTAGAAAAACGCGAAGCTATTCTAGCCGGAAATGGTAAATTAACTAAAAAACAGGTTGAGGATACGCTTTCGCGAAAGCTGAGAACCGAAAAAATTGCGATTAAAGATGCTAAATTAAGAACCTTTATCACTGAAGATTCTTCTCGTGATGACTTAGTAGCACACGTTTATGATGTGACTTATGGTGTGGTGAAAGAAAATGACAACCTAGTTATTATAGATGATTCCATAGTAAGAGGAACGACGCTTAAAAAATCCATTCTTAAGATGATGGATCGTTTAAAACCTAAGAAAATAGTAGTGGTTTCTAGCGCACCGCAAATAAGATATCCAGATTGTTACGGAATAGACATGGCTCGTTTAGAAGGTCTTGTAGCGTTTAGAGCCGCACTTGCTTTGCATAAAGATAGAGGCACTTATAACATCATAGAAGAAATTTACAAAAAGTGTAAGTCTCAGGTTAAGTTTAAAGATAAAGACGTTATTAACTACGTTAAAGAACTATATGACCCATTTACAGACCAAGAAATATCTGATAAAATAGGTGAATTACTCTCTGATGAAGATCTCAATGCTGAGGTTAAAATCATTTACCAAACGGTAGATAATCTTCACAAAGCCTGCCCTAAAAATTTAGGTGACTGGTACTTTACAGGAGATTATCCTACTAAAGGTGGAAATCGTGTGGTGAATCGTGCTTACATCAATTTCTTTGAAGGAAATAGCGATAGAGCATATTAGGCTGAGACCATAGACAGTATTGTTATTTGATTATAAAACTTTGACCTTATCGTCTCCGTTTTCTCAAATGATATATAAAATACTTTAAATAATTATTCGTTATAAGGTTTTTGACCATAGACAATCTTATGAAGTTTAAATTAGCCTACTTACTCGTCTTTTCAATTACATTTCTTTCAGCTCAAAAAGAGGATAACAATTCAGTAATTCAAGTGGAGTATGACATTATTCTCAATGATACGACAGATATAGAGAGTTTTCAGCGTGCATTTAGACACACACTAGTGACCGATGGTGACCGCAGTCATCAAACACTACAGAGTCATATAGACACTACTCTATACTCTAAATATGGTCATGCTCACTCCTTTAATTCTGAGTTCATAAACAAACATAATTACTTTAAAAGCATCTCAAATGGTCAAGTAAATTATGGAATGGAATATGGATTTCATGAAACTGAGTTAATTACAGATGAATGGATGTTTGTCAACTATAAAGATGGGATTGAGACTAAGAAAATTCTGGACTATAAATGCAAGCAACAATTCGTATCCTTTAGAGGAAGAGATTATGAAATTTATTATGCTCCAGAGCTAAGTGCTTATAAAGATGGTCCATGGAAGTTTATGGGCGCACCAGGATTAATCCTAGAGGTTAGAAGTCTCGATAATTCTGTTTTAATGAAAGCAACTACTCTATATACTAAAACTGTACAAAAAGTCAAGAATATGCCTGATCACTGGATGTCTTCTCTAGGTATAACTTATGACGAATTTGTAAGACGTTATAGACTCTGGCGAGAAGAAGTAGTCAAAAAAAATAAATTTGAAGACTCCAATATTATGGTAATAGTTCCATATAGAGATTTTGAAATTTATAAACCTTATTTTATTGATAATCACAAGTATTAAAGATCATCTACTATAAACACAAAAAACCCTAGCACTTAAAAAGTCTAGGGTTTTAATTTTATTTTGTTAACTGAAAACCGTTAACTAATAACCGACTACTACTTAGCCGCATTATACTTTTCTGAAACAGCATTCCAATCGATTACATTAAAAAATGCAGTAACATAATCTGGTCTGCGGTTTTGATAGTTTAGGTAATAAGCGTGTTCCCATACATCAAGTCCTAAAATAGGAGTACCTCCACAGCCTACACCAGGCATTAAAGGATTATCTTGATTAGGTGTTCCACATACTTCTAGTTCACCATCTTTAACACATAAAAATGCCCATCCAGAACCGAATTGTGTTTTGGCAGCCGTAGCAAATTTATCTTGAAACGCTTCATAAGAACCAAAAGCCTTATCAATAGCAGCCGCAAGATCTCCAGTAGGTTTTCCACCACCATTAGGTGACATCACTTCCCAGAATAATCTGTGGTTATAAAAACCGCCACCATTATTTCTTACTGCTTTGTTATCCATGTCTAGATTATCAAGAATATCTTCTATAGACTTTCCAGCAAGGTCAGTTCCTTCAATCGCAGCATTTAATTTTGTAGTATATCCATTATGATGCTTAGAATGGTGAATCTCCATCGTTCTAGCATCAATATGTGGTTCTAGCGCATCATACGCATAGTTGAGTTTTGGTAATTCAAAAGCCATAATATATTGGTTTTAATTGTTTGATTTTAAAAAGATAAAATTAAACACTACGCTCGATATGTTAAAATTATGGATGTTATAATATACTTAATTATTAAAATATAATAATCTCCACCTACTGTGGCTCGATACTCAACATGTCATCTGCAACAATTTAAGTTTAAGTTTAAAAATACGGATTCATTTTTTCGTATTACCTTTGAGTATGACCTCATCTCCCACTACATTTTATAGCGCCAGTGCTGGCTCTGGAAAAACATACACACTAGCTCGTGACTATCTCACGCTACTTTTTCAGTCACAATTTCATAACCATTACCGCAAGATTCTAGCGGTTACCTTTACAAATAAGGCCGTGGCCGAAATGAAAGAACGTGTACTGGACCACTTGTATAATTTTGGGAAACAACCTGTGCCTAGTGACAGCCTAGGGATATTTAATCATATTCAAAAAATTACAGGATTAAGCACTGAAGAGCTTACTAAAAAAGCGATTAAAATACACCAGCGACTGCTGCATGATTATTCTGCCTTTGACATTGTGACTATAGACGCTTTTAACCATCGTATTTTACGCACTTTTGCAAAAGATATAGACCTTCCACCTGGTTTTGAAGTAGAATTAGATACAGATACGCTCATTAATAAAGCGATTCAAAACTTGATCGCGAGAACTGGAACAGATAAAAATCTTACTCAACGACTCGTAAACTTTTCTCTTTCTAAAATAGATGATGGTAAAAGCTGGGATGTTGCTTATGATCTTCTTCAAATCTCGGCACTTATTAAAAATGAAAATCATTTTAAATATTTAAAAGCCTTAGAAGATAAGAGCAGTGAAGATTTTGACAGGCTTTACCAAAACTTAAACCTGAAAAATAAAGAACTCAAAAAACAGCTGGTACAACTTGCACAAAACCTGATAGAAAAATCTGAAAGTCTAGGCCTAGAACCTAAAGATTTCAAAGGTGGTTCCCGTAGCAGTTTCAATATCATCATTAAGGTCTCTAAAAAAGAAATTTCAGTAAAACCAGATACTGCTTCTATAAAATCTTTAATAGCTGGTGATTTATATTCTAAAACTCAAAAACAACCTATAAAGGACGCTATAGATGTATTAAAAAATGATATTGCAGACTTTGCAAACGCTTACAAAAACATCTATGGATATATAACATTTCATGAAAATATTATAACAAGCATCATCCCGCTTTCTTTACTTAATGAGCTGCTCCATGAAATAAATATAATTAAAAAAGAAGACCAAATTGTTCCTATTTATGAATTCAATGGACTTCTTAGAAATCAAATTAAGGATCAACCAGCACCATTTATTTATGAACGATTAGGAGAAAAATACCGTCACTATTTTATTGATGAATTTCAGGACACTTCTCGTATGCAATGGGAAAATTTAAAGCCTTTAATAGGTAATGCAATTCAAAGTGAAGATGAATATGGACATGGCGGTACACTCATGCTGGTAGGTGATGCAAAACAATCCATTTATAGATGGCGCGGTGGAGATGCAGATCAATTTCTAGATATACACCAGACAGACCAGCTTTTTGAGCTGGAGAAATCTAATGAACCTTTAAAATTCAACTGGCGCAGCTATGATGAAGTTATCCATTTTAATAATGACTTTTTTAAGTTCTATGGGAACTACCTAGCACACCCATCTTACAAAGATTTATACCACAATCATTTACACCAAGAAACGACTTCTAAAAAAGGTGGCTATATTCAACTAGATTTAATTGAAAACGACATCATTTTTACTGATGATGGTGAGCAACTGGACACACCATATCCACCACATGTTTATCAACTTATAAATGAAATAACAGCTCAAGGTTTTCAGTTAGGAGATATTTGTATTCTGGTGCGCAAACATACTCAAGGTCATGAACTGGCACAGTACCTTGTGGCGCGGGACATTACCGTAGTTTCTGGAGACAGCTTACTGGTAGAAGCTTCTCCACGTGTGCAACTTCTAGTAGAGTTAATGAAACTCATACATCAACCAGATCAGCAGGCAATAAAATTGAGTTTTTTATTGCAGTATGCTCATTATCATGGAATCACTGCAATAAATGAATTTGTAGTATCACATATAGATCATACGTTAGATCAGATTACCTCAGCACTTTTTGAAGATATAGATGTAGGTGATAACGCTTTCGCGAAAGCGCCTCTATTCAAAGCAACTGAGCGCACAGCTAGAGCTATGGGACTTTTTAAAAATCAAGATTTACGATTGCAGGCCTTTCTAGAACTTGTATTTGAATTCTCAAACAGTAACGACGTTTCACTATCACTATTTTTAGAACACTGGGATAAAAAGAAAGAAAAACTGAGTGTTCCAGCTACACCAGATCCACAAGCAGTACAAATCATGACCATTCACAAATCTAAAGGCTTAGAATTCCCAGTGGTTATAGTACCTTATTGTGATACTACACTTAATTCCTCAATAAAACCTACCGATTGGGTTCCTGTAAATCCAGCTGCTTATGAGGGATTTGAACACCTTTATATTTCTTTATCAAGTAAGGCTCTTTTCTATCCTCAAGGACCAGCCACAGTTTATGAAAGGCACCTTGAAAAAACCCAGATGGATCAAATTAATAATTTATATGTTGCCTTTACAAGAGCTGTTGAGCAGCTATATATATGTGCCCTTGATAAACCCGAATCTAACAAGCAAAAAGCAGAATCTCTCACTTATGGACAGCTCCTTAAAAGATATACTGTAGCGCAAAACTTAACTCCTATTAAAAAGGAGAACTATGTAAGTTATAAAAAAGGTATTCCAACTAAAAAATCTGAGATAACTCAAACACAATCTACCGAGGAGCTAGGAGTTTACAAGTCTAACACGACTGGATCACGTGGTGATTTTTCTACACGTCGCGGTATGTTATGGGCTAGCGGCTCTAAAGAGGCTGTTACAAAAGGTAATTTACTACATGATTATATGTCCCTAATAACCTCTACAAAGGACCTACCGGTAGTGATTCATAAAATAAAAAGAGATCACCATATAGGCAGCTCTTTAAAACAGGAACTGATAAGTATTCTAGAAAAAGTTATAAGTCCAGCTTATTTTGGAAAGTACTTTTTACCACATTTAAATATTTTAAATGAACGTGGTATAATAACTCCTCAAGGAGCAAAATTTATCCCAGATCGACTCATTATAGATGAGCAACTGGTAACTATAATAGATTATAAAACTGGAGCTGTTCTAGAAAAACATAGAGATCAGTTAGATTATTATGCAGCCTTACTTATAGAAATGGGCTATGAGATAAAAGAGAAGGTACTGATTTACACAGATCAACTAGAAGAACTCGTCTGGAAGTAAAGTAGGTAGAGTTTATTACCTTTGAAATCTATTAAAAAAACAACTATGTACGGCAGTATTAAAGAACATCTCCAGAAAGAGATTCAAGAAATAAAAGAACAAGGATTATTTAAAAAGGAACGTATCATTACTTCACCGCAAGATGCAGTAATCACATTAGATGATGGTAGTGAAGTGCTCAATTTTTGTGCAAATAATTATTTAGGTCTTTCTTCTCATCCAGAAGTAATTCAAGCTGCAAAAGACACATTAGACTCTCATGGTTTTGGGATGAGTTCAGTACGTTTTATATGTGGAACTCAAGATATACACAAGGAACTAGAAAGAAAACTAGCAGATTTCTACGGTCAGGAAGACACTATATTATATGCAGCATGTTTTGACGCAAATGGTGGTGTTTTTGAACCGCTATTAGGAAAAGAAGATGCTATAATATCAGACTCTTTAAATCATGCATCTATTATAGATGGTGTGCGTTTATGTAAAGCGGCACGTTATAGATATGCTAGTGCAGATATGGAAGATCTTGAAAAACAATTAATCACGGCAAACGAAAACGGAGCACGTTTTAAAATAATTGTTACTGATGGTGTTTTCTCCATGGATGGAATACTCGCACCACTAGATAAAATATGCGACCTAGCAGATAAATATGATGCCCTTGTAATGGTAGATGAATGTCATGCTGCAGGGTTTTTAGGTGATACAGGACGCGGCTCTCTAGAGGCAAAAGGTGTGCTAGGAAGAATAGACATTATTACTGGAACACTAGGAAAAGCTTTAGGTGGTGCCATGGGTGGTTATACCGTTGCAAATAAAGAAGTTATTGAAATTTTAAGACAGCGATCTAGACCTTATCTATTTAGTAATTCCTTAGCACCATCTATAGTCGGAGCGTCTATTAAAGCCATAGAACTTATAGATTCAAGCACAGACCTTATCGATAAGGTTCAGGCAAACACGGCTTACTTTAAAAAAGGAATGAAAGAACTTGGATTTGACATTATCGATGGAGAGAGCGCCATAGTTCCAGTAATGCTTTATGACGCACAGTTATCTCAAAACATGGCCGATGCACTTTTAAAAGAAGGTATCTATGTCATAGGCTTCTTTTATCCTGTTGTTCCTAAAGAAAAAGCAAGAATAAGAGTACAGCTAAGTGCGGCGCACGATAAAATACATCTTGATAAAGCTATTAATGCTTTTAAAAAAGTAGGTCAAGAACTAGGTGTTATAGCTCAATTTTAGAAAAATTAATGCTTTTTAATAAAAATTAATGCATAAACCCTTGTAAGTGTGCTTGAAGAGCTTAATTTTGTTGCGTTGATAATAAAAAACCCCAACATGAAAAACATATTTAAATTTTTAGCCGTTTGTGCGATCGCTCTTAGTGCGACTGTAACACAAGCGCAAGACGAAAGTAACAAGTGGGCATTTTCCATAGGAATGAATGCTATTGATTTGTATCCAGTAGGAGAAGCTGATCAAGGATTAGGAGACTACTTTGAAAATTTCTTTGATGTAGACAGTTATAACATCATCCCTGCTCCATCGAGAATTCAAGTAGGATACTACGTGGGAGATGGAATCGTTGCAACAGGAGCTTTAGCTGTTAACAATATAGACAGAGTAGGAGAGTCAAGTATTGATGCAGTAACTTACTTTAGTGCTGATGCAGGTTTACAATACGGTTTCCGCAATCTAATCAAGAAAAATGGAGTTCTAGATCCTTTCGTAGGTTTAGGTGGTGGATATAACTGGGTAGACTCTGAAGGTTTTGGAACCTTTAACGGTACAGTAGGTATTGATTTTTACTTTAGTGAAAACATTGCTTTCAACCTACAGACTACTTATAAGCATGCATTTGAAGATGCTAATCCTAAACACTTCCAGCACGTAGCTGGTTTAAAGTTTACGTGGGGTGGAACTGATACTGATGGTGATGGTGTCTATGATAATGTAGATGCTTGTCCTAATGTAGCTGGTTTAGAGCAATTCATGGGTTGTCCTGATTCTGATAAGGATGGTATCGAAGATTCAAAAGACAATTGTCCTAACGCATTCGGTCCAGCTGAGTCTATGGGATGTCCTGATACTGACGGTGACGGAACATTAGATAAAGATGATAACTGTGTAAACGAGGCTGGTCCTGCTTACAACAATGGATGTCCAGATCCAGATTCTGATGGTGATGGTGTATTAGATAGTAAAGACAAGTGTAAAATGGTTGCTGGTCCAGCTTCTAATAATGGTTGTCCTACTGATAGAGATAATGATGGTGTAGTAGATGCAGATGATAAGTGTCCAGATGTTGCTGGTATCGCTTCTCTTGCAGGTTGTCCTAAACCGGCTGCTCCTACTGCTCAAGAACAAGCTCAATTAAACGCTTATGCAAAAACAATCTTGTTTGATACTGCTAAAGCAAATATTAAAGCTGAGTCTGCAAAGGTTCTTTCTGATATCACTGCTATATTGAAGAAATACCCATCTGCAAAATTCTCTATTGATGGTCACACAGACAGTGTAGGTTCTGCAACTTTTAACCAAAAGTTATCTGACTCTCGTGCAAACGAAGTTAAGAACTACTTAATTAAGAATGGTATTGAAGAAAACCGTTTAACTTCAGTAGGATATGGTGAGGCTCGCCCAGTAGGTGATAATAAAACTAGAGCTGGTCGCGCACAAAACAGACGTGTAGAGATCAACTTAATGAACTAATTGATTTTTTAAATTATAGTTAAAGCGCCACTTTCAAGTGGCGCTTTTTTTATGCCTCATATTTTTTAAAGGTTGCAACAATAAAATCTTTGAAGCATTTAATGGTTCTTTTTAGTATTATAGATATCTTGTAGCTATGAATTCATTTCTCAAATCTGTAACAGAAAACCTTGTACATAAAGGGTACGATTTACACCAGTGCACTTATGTAGTACCTAGTAGACGAGTGGCCACTTTTCTTAATAAGATCATTGCCCAATCCTCTACACGGCCATTTTTTGAACCCGTCATACATAGTGTAGAAGACTTTATAAGTCATGTAGCACAGCTTGAAATTGCTCCAGATATTAATCTGCTATTTGACTTTTACTCCAGTTATACTGCTGTTGAAGATGTAGAACATATAGATTCTATTGATGAATTCATAACTTGGGCACCTACTATTCTAAAAGACTTTAATGAAATAGATCGGTTTTTAGTAGAACCTGAAGATTTCTTTAATTACTTAGGAAATTTAAAGGAACTAGAAAAAGAGCACTGGTCTATTCTAGAGCCTAAAACTGAAATGGTAAAGAAGTACTTGTATTTCTGGAGTAGACTGCATAATTATTATAATGAATTTACCGCAGATTGTATAAAAAAAGAAGTCGTTTATCAAGGTCTGGCATACAGGATCGCTTTCGCGAAAGCGAAACAAAAAGCATCTCTTTATACTGCTGAAAAACCATTAATTTTTCTAGGTCTTAATGCCCTAAATAAATCTGAAGAAGAAATTATACAGATTTTCTTAGAAGAAGGATCCAGCCATATATACTGGGATAATGATCGCTATTTTACAGATAACAAATACCATGAAGCTGGAAGATTCCTGAGAAAATATCGAGACAAATGGCCTTATTATAATACATCTGAATTCTCGATTAGTTCCAATAATTATGAGCGAGAAAAAAACATCTCTATTATAGGAGCTTCTGGAGCTATAGCAATGTGTCAAGTAGCTGGAAAGATTATTCAAGAACTGCTCGATAATAATGAAGAGCTCGATAAAACCGCCTTAGTACTAGCTGATGAAGCCTTACTGTTACCTGCTCTAAGTGCTGTGCCAGATGGAATAAAACATTTAAATATCACCATGGGGTTAACGCTAGATAAGACTCCTATAGCCAGCTTTTTTAACCAGCTTATAAAGTTAAAAATTACAGGTAATGAGCATGGTTTTTACTATAGAAATGTAATTGAAATTTTAGAATCTCACTTTGCATCTATTATAGATTCTAGTTCTAGTAAGGCATTACTTGAAATCATTCATAAAGATAATTTAATATATATCCCACATCGATTTGAGCCATCTACAGGAAACTCCAGATTTATATCTCAACTATTTAAAACCATCACCACAGCTCAGGAACTGGTAGATTTTATAAAACAAATATGCCATTTGCTCCAATTAAAACTTATTGAAGATAGTTCCCGTAGACTAGAACTGGAACAGCTACTAGGCATTAATAGCGTAATAGAACAGCTCTCCAGTATTTTAACAAATAAAGTAACCATCACTGACCCTAAAACCATTCAGTTTCTCTTTAAACAACTTTTACCACAACACAAACTGGACTTCATAGGAGAACCTATAAAAGGACTTCAGGTCATGGGATTACTGGAGACTCGGGCACTGGATTATGAAAACATTATTATGCTCTCTTTAAATGAAGGTATATTACCTGCTGGGAAATCTACAGCATCCTATATTCCTTATGACATGAAGGTAAAGTATGGATTACCTACTTATACTGATAAGGATAGTGTTTATGCGTATCACTTCTACAGGCTATTACAACGTTGCAAAACAGCTCATCTTATTTACAACTCAGAAACCAACAGTCTAGGTGGTGGAGAAAAAAGCAGATTTTTAATGCAACTAGAAACTAGCGATGTTAAGGATCATGTTTTGAAAAATCAAATTTATGCTAATAAAGTTGAAACTACCCGTAATAGAGAACTCTCCATTCCTAAAGATGAATTCTATTTTAATAGAATGAAGCAAATTGCTGTTTCTGGGTTTTCACCGTCTGCTATAACCAGTTACATTTATAACCCCATAGAGTTTTACCGAAGTAAAATCCTTAAAATTAACGAAGCTGATGAAGTAGAAGAAAACATGGCCGCAAATACTATGGGAACCATGATACATAAAGCTCTAGAATCTTTGTACCAACCTTATACCAATCATATACTAAAAACAGAAGATATGAAGGCCATGCGTACTAGAGTAGATAAAACCATAAAGCAAGCATATCTTAACAGTTATAAAACCACTCAAGAACCACAAGGTAAAAACAACATCATGTATGAGGTGGCAAAACATTATGTACATAAAATGATCTCTTATGACCATGAACTCATTAATAATGGGCATGAATTAATCATAAAAGAACTAGAGGTGCGGTATTCCACCACTATTTTTATAGAAAATATAGGGGAAATAAAACTACACGGTGAAGTGGACCGTATCGATGAACTGGATGGAGTCCTGCGGATCATAGATTATAAGTCTGGTATGGTTAATAAGAGCAATGTAGGTTTAAAACCTGATGAGTATGAACCTTTAATAACAGACTATGAGAAATCTAAAGCCTTTCAAATACTCATGTATGCTTATTTATACTCAAAGAACAATACTTTTACAGAGTGCAGTCCAGGAATCATAAGCTTTAAGAACTTCAAGGCAGGCTTTATTCCTTATCAAATCAAGTTAAGTACTTATAGACCTCAAATAGTAGGTGAAAAAGAACTGGCAAATTTTGAAGAACAACTTCATCATATTATAGAAGAGCTTTACAACCCAGATATACCATTAACAGAACCTAGTTAAAATGACCATAATAGAGAACCATGTTTACCATAGAGCTGGTAAAAAACCCATTCTACTAGACTACTATATTCCCCTAAATGGGAACAAGTGCCCTATTATAATCTTTGCGCATGGTTATAAAGGTTTTAAAGATTGGGGTGCGTGGTCATTAATGGGAAAGGAGTTTACAAAAGCTGGTTTATGCTTCATAAAATTTAATTTCTCTCATAATGGAGGAACCGTTGATCAGCCCATAGACTTTCCAGATCTAGAGGCGTTCGGCACTAATAATTATAGTAAAGAGTTAGATGACCTAGGTGATGTAATGGACTGGATTATTTCAAACTTAAAAAACGAATTAAGAGTTGATACCTCTTTACTATATCTCATAGGTCACAGTCGCGGTGGTGGAATATCTATATTAAAAACCGCAGAAGACTCGCGTATTAAAAAGCTGATCACTCTGGCCAGTGTTTGTGATTTTGGAGAACGTTTCATAAACGCTGGTGATTTAGAACAATGGAAAAAAGATGGTGTTAAATATGTGACTAATGGGAGAACTAAACAGGAAATGCCGCATTTTATTCAGTTTTATGAAGATTATATTCAACATAAAGAACGTTTAAACATCAAATCTGCCAGCCAGAACATAAACATACCTCATCTAGTAATTCATGGCGATGCAGACACATCAGTTTCTGTAAATGAAGGGCAAAAGATCCATAGCTGGAATAAAAAAAGTAAATTAAAAATTATAGAAGGTGCAGATCATGTTTTTAATGTAAAACACCCGTGGAATAAAGACAGCTTACCTCAAGAGTTTAATGAGGTCATTACTGCATCTATAAAGTTTCTAAAACAAAAAACCGATCATAGCTGATCGGTTTTTAAAATAATCGTGGAGAATACCGGATTCGAACCGGTCACCTCTTGCCTGCCAGGCAAGCGCTCTAGCCAAATGAGCTAATCCCCCAAAAATTAATGATCAAATATAAAGCAATACTTCCATAGATTATCAAACTGCAAAACCTATTTTAAACATGTCTTCTATAGCCTCTATTAACCCAAAAGATATTTTAAAGCTCGCTATTCCTGCCATTATTGCTGGAATAGCTGAACCTTTAATAAGCCTTACTGACGTGGCTATAATAGGAAATATGGAAACTAATGCCGTAGAGAGCCTGCTCGCTGTAGGCCTAGTAGGTTCATTTCTTAGCGCCATTATCTGGACGCTAGCACAGACTAAAACTTCTATTTCTAGTATAGTCTCAAATGCACTAGGCAGTAACAATCTTAATAATATACACACTCTTTTACCACAAGTGATATGGATTAATATCCTTCTAGGAATAGGGATCTATGTAGTTACTGCACCACTAGCGTCTTGGATTTTTACTCAGTATAATGCGCAAGGAACAACCTTAAAGCTATCCGTCAGTTATTACCAGGTTAGAGCGCTAGGATTCCCACTCACCTTAAGTGCCTTTGCTATTTTTGGGATATTTAGAGGTATACAGAACACCTCTTGGGCCATGATTGCTAGTTTATGTGGTGCGGCTGTTAACATCTTACTCGATTACCTCTTAGTATATGGGATAGAAGACCTAATTCCAGCTTATGGCGTGGTAGGAGCTGCTTATGCAAGTCTAGTAGCACAATTAGTGATGTTACTCATTGCTTTATTTTTTCTATATCAGCACACACCTTTTCAACTTCATGCTCTTAAAAGGAATGCGCACCCTAAACTTAAAAAACACATTTCACTAACGGTAAATTTCTTTCTAAGAACAGTAGCAATTAATATTGCCATCTTTTTATCTTATAGATATGCTGCTGGATATGGAGCATCACATGGAGCCACGCATGCTATCCTTATGAACATCTGGTTATTTTTCTCCTTTTTTATAGATGGTTTTGCAAATGCTGGAAACGCCATAGGTGGAAAATTATTAGGCTCAAAAGACCTCAACGGACTTCAATATTTAGGAAAAACTACGACTAAATATGGAGTGATCATTGCACTGATTCTAGTCACAATTTGTGCCTTGTTTTACTCCTTCATAGGTCATCAGTTTACTGATGATAGTACTGTTTTTAATCTTTTTATGAGCACCTTCTGGATCGTGTTACTCATGCAACCCATTAACGCTGTGGCATTTGTCTTTGACGGGATTTTTAAAGGTTGGGGAGAAGCTCCCTATTTGCGTAACGTGCTCATTATTCTAACCGCAGCCGTTTTTATTCCTACGCTACTCATCTTTGATTACTTCGACTTTGAACTTAAGGCTATTTGGATCGCTTTTACGTTCTGGATGCTGGGCAGGGCTGCTGTTCTTACTTTTAAATTTAAAGATCGCTTACGTTCCATGGAAAATTAAAAGAGTCGTTATTACGTTTTCGCGAAAGCGTATATTTTACAATATCTTTGCCTTAAAATAACACCATGTTTCAATTACTCATAGAAGACAACTGGTTCATCAAACTATCCCGATTTATGGGTGGTTCGGGAATATTTTTAGTGATTGCTATCATTTTAATGGTCGTAGTAGGTTATAACAAATGGAAATCAAGAAGATGAAAAAAGTAAGAATTACTAAAGAGTTCACCTTTGAAACAGGTCATGCCTTATATGGTTATGATGGTAAATGTCGTAACGTGCATGGCCATAGCTATAAACTAGCGGTGACCGTAATCGGGACGCCCATAGATGATATGG
>NZ_CBFIBE010000044.1:0-16060 GCF_965660805.1 Nonlabens sp.
GAATGTTAACAAACTTTGTTACCATCCGTAAAGCTGTTAAGAAAATGGCACTAGTAGACCGCATGAAAAAAGATGGTCGCTATGAAACACTTTCTAAGAAAGAACGTCTTCAAGTAGACCGTATGAGAGCAAAGCTAGAAAAGAACTTAGGTTCTATTGTAGAGATGACTCGCATGCCAGCAGCACTTTTCATCGTTGATACAGTACGTGAGCATATCGCAGTAAAAGAAGCCTTAAAACTAGGTATTCCAATTTTTGCAATGGCTGATACTAATGCAAACCCACGTGACATCGATTATGTAATTCCATCTAATGATGATGCCTCTAAGTCTATCGATATTATCGTAAACTCTGCTGCTCAAGCGATCAAAGCTGGTCTAGAAGATCGTAAGAACGAAAAGAACAAGGAAGCTGCAAAAGCAACTGAGAAAGAAGCTGCACCTGCAAAAGCTGAAAAACCAGCCAAAGCAAAGAAAGAAGCAGTAAAAGCTGAAGAAGAAGAATAAATCATAACCTCTGGAATTCCAGAATCTAAAATCTTTACCACATGGCAAAAATAACCGCCGCTGAAGTAGGAAAATTAAGAAAAACCACTGGTGCTGGTATGATGGACTGTAAAAAGGCCCTTGTAGAAGCTGATGGTGATTTTGATAAAGCAATTGAAATCCTTAGAAAAAAAGGTCAAAAAGTAGCTGCAAAGCGTGCTGACCGTGATTCTTCTGAAGGTGTAGTCGTTGCAAAAATAAATGATGATAACACTAGAGGTGTTATGATCTCTTTAAACTGTGAAACTGACTTTGTTGCAAAGAACGACGACTATGTTGCTCTTGCAAATCAACTAGCCGCTATCGCATTAAACACTAATTCTAAAGAAGAATTGCTAGCAGCAGACTTTGACGGAATGAGCGTTGCAGATAAGTTAATTGAACAAACTGGAGTAATAGGCGAGAAATTAGAAATAGGTGGTTTTGAAGCATTTGAAGCTCCTTATGTAGGCGCTTATGTTCATGGTGGCAAAATAGGTGCTATGACTGGCCTTTCTACAGCGAGTGATAACGCAGCTGATGTCGCAAAATCTGTTTCTATGCAAGTAGCTTCTATGGGAGCAACTACTCTATCTTATAAGGATTTTGACCCAGAATTTGTACAGTCTGAAACTGACGCACGTATCGCTGCTATTGAAAAAGATAACATAGAACGTGGTCGTTTAGGGAAACCGTTAAAAAACATACCTCTTTTCATCTCAAGATCTCAAGTTACTGAAGAAGCACTAGCTGAAGCAAAGACAAGATTTGAAGAAGAATTAAAAGCAGAAGGTAAGCCTGAGGCAATCTGGGATCGTATCATTCCAGGTAAATTAGAGCGTTTTATCTCTGATAACGTTTCTTTAGATAAAGAACAAGCACTTTTAGATCAAGATTTCATCATGGACGACAGTAAAACTGTTGCTCAGTTTGTTGCCTCTAAAGATGCAGAAGTAGTAGGATTCAAAAGAGTTTCTATCGCTTAATAATCATTAAGATTAACATCATAATCCCGTCTAGGTTCTACTTAGACGGGATTTTTTTTATGACTACGCTTTCGCGAAAGCGTAAACCACATCACCATTCCTTTTTATAACTTTATAACATGATAAAATACCTCATACCACTGCTGATTTTTATAAGTTGCAAATCACTACCGAAGGAAATCAATACGCAAATCAAATTCTCAAAAGTAGCCACTTTACCTAGCGCCATCAATGAAAGTTCTGGACTCATAGTGCTAGATGGGCAATTAATAACTAATAACGACTCTGGAAGTGACGCAGTACTATATAAAATAGATAGTACTGGAATGATTACTGACCGAGTGAAATACCATAATTTATACAACATAGATTGGGAAGGGATCACCCAATCTGATAAGTCCATTCACATAGCAGACATAGGGAATAATCGCGGCAACAGGAAAGACCTCAAAATCTATAATATTCATAAAGCTGCCCTATGGCAAGAAGAAACAGATCAAGACCTCTCTAACCTATCCTATGCTGGTCAAAAAGATTTTACAGTTAGACCTCAAAAACATTCCTATGACGCTGAGGCTGTCTTAGTAATCGATGAAATCATGTATCTTTTTTCTAAAGACTGGATCAACTTCTCTACCTCCATATATAGTTTTCCCATCTATAAAGATGCAGTACTGAACAAGCACCAAACTATAGAAACTAAAGGACTTATCACAGATGCCACTTTTAATAAAGAAAACCGTGTGCTATTATGCGGTTATAACCAGAGCCTGGCACCATTTATCATAGAACTACGGTTTGATCAAGGAGTATTTACATTTATAAAAAAAGTAGATCTACCTATTGAAGGAGCACAAATAGAGGCTATAGCCTATTATGGTAAAGATAAAAACGGATCTGAAATCTACTATCTCACCAGTGAAGCAGTAAATGTAAAACTAGGCGATGACGAGGCAAAAACTGATGGCGAACTTTATAAGCTAATTTGGGAATAATAAAATCACCGGACGCAACTATTCCTCATAAACCTAAACCTCATAAGCCTTTTTACTAGCAGTGGCAGTTGTAACGCGGTAAGGTGAAGCATTTTATCTAGGTGTATTCTATAAAAAAACAATTCAAGTTCTAGTTATAGTTCTAGTTCTTTTTCATACTGGATTTCCATTATATTTGCACAATATCAAGCACACCTTATGAAATACAATCGCATCCTTCTTAAACTAAGTGGAGAGGCATTAATGGGAGACAGACAGTATGGTATAGACCCAGAACGTCTCTCAGAATATGCTCAAGAAATTAAAAAAGCTATAGATAAAGGTATCGAGGTAGCCATAGTAATAGGTGGTGGTAATATCTTTAGAGGTGTTGCTGGAGCTAGCGCTGGTATGGACCGTGTACAAGGCGACCACATGGGCATGCTCGCCACAGTTATTAATGGTTTAGCCTTACAGAGCGCTTGTGAAGATGCTGGAATCCCTACCCGATTGCAGTCAGCAATTAAGATTAATGAAGTTGCAGAACCTTTTATACGTCGTAAAGCGATGAGACACCTGGAAAAAGGACGTGTAGTTATCTTTGGCGGTGGAACAGGAAACCCGTATTTCACAACAGACAGTGCAGCCGTTTTAAGAGCTATAGAAATAGAAGCCGATGTTATCCTAAAAGGAACTCGTGTGGACGGAATTTACACCGCAGATCCTGAAAAAGATACTTCTGCAACTAAATTTGACCACATAAGCTTTGATGACGTATTGCGTAAAGGTCTAAAAGTAATGGATACTACAGCATTTACATTAAGTCAAGAAAATGAATTACCTATAATCGTTTTTGACATGAATAAAAAAGGTAATTTAATGAAAGTTCTCAGTGGAGAAAATATAGGAACCAGAGTACAGTTATAAAAGTGGCAATATATTTGCAAATCGTAAAGTAAAATTTGAGCTATGAACGAAGAATTAGAATTAGTTATAGACGCTTGTAAAGAAGGAATGGACAGCGCCATTACTCACTTAGAGAAGCAATTGTTAAATATACGTGCTGGTAAAGCAAACCCAGCCATGTTAGGTAGTGTGTTTGTAGATTACTACGGCAGTCAGACACCACTAGCACAAGTTGCAAATGTAGCAACACCAGACGCTAGAACCCTTACCGTAACTCCATGGGAAAAAGGAATGATTACTGAAATTGAGAAAGGAATCATGTATGCAAACTTAGGGTTGAACCCTATGAATAATGGAGATAGTGTAATTATTAACGTTCCTGCACTGACTGAAGAAAGACGTAAAGACCTAGCAAAACAATCTAAAGCCGAAGGTGAAGAAGCAAAAATAGGTGTGCGTAACGATCGTAAAACAGCTATGAACGATTTAAAAAAGCTAGACCTTTCTGAAGATCTACTTAAATCATCTGAAGAAGAAGTACAGCAACTGACAGACACTTACATCGTAAAGATTGATAAAATAGTCGCTGCTAAGGAAGTAGAAATTATGAAAGTATAATTTACTGCAACACTATAATTAAAACGCCAGCCTTACCGCTGGCGTTTTAATTATAACCTTAAAAAAAGTATAATAAAGCTTAAAAATAATAAGCTTCTCGTACTTTTAGCCTTATTAAACTAATTACTCACCTTTCCCTAATGCAACATAAGAACTCGTTGCTTTTACTCATCTGTTTTCTACTTACTGTAGTAACTCAAGGACAGTCAGAACTAGGCACTACTGCACTTCAAATGGTGAAGAAGAGTATAGACCAGATAGACGCTAACAATCCTTTAAAAGCTCTTAATACTTTTCAATATGACAGCTATGAAAATTTAAAAATAGCTGGAAATCCCGAGGCGATTACAGGATCTGGTTATAAAAAGACTGAGTTAAGAAGAACTCTTCTAAAAACCGGTGTTTTCTTTTCAGAAAAATCATCAGAGGTTATAAATGACATCTCTCAAGGATATAAGGAAGTCATTACGGCTGCTTTAATGCCTGGCTTTGAAAAACCTGTTTACCCTATTTATAATATAGAATTTCAGTCACGCAATTTGTATCAAGATACTTATGTCATTTTTGACCAGCATTTTATAAACCCATTATCACAAGATGGTTTAAGAAGCTATAATTATGAGACCGTAAAAGATTCTATTATTGAAAATAGAACGGTAACTCAAATAGCCTTTGCTCCTATAGAAAACTCAAACGCTACGTTATACGGCACATTCTTTTTAGACTCAGAAACTCATGCTATCGCAAAAGCTAGTTATAATATTAAAGGAAGCTTAGAGGTAGCATCTAACCATGTTTTTACTTATGATAAACTACATCACTTATGGTATAATAATTATGATGAACTCTTTATAAAAAAAATTAAAGATATTAAGGAGATCGAACTTTTTGGAGGAAGATTTGAAGTAGGAACTCGCACGCAAGAAGAAATTGAAGATAATAGAGATGAATTATATCTGATCCTAAAAAGAAAACAAAGTAATTTTAAAACAAATCGTAAGGTTAATTACGGACTAAAAGGTGTCGCTATAGAAATCCCTGAAGAGGCTATAAAACAACCCCTTAATTACTGGGATGATTACCGCAGTAATGAGGCTTTTACCACGCAAGAACTGGCAAATTTCATGCAGTTAGACAGCATAGTTATAGCTGAAAAGGTTACTAGAAAGCTAGAAGTTATTGAAAAATTTAAAGTAGGATACTATCCTGTAGGGTTCTTTGACCTGGACCTTAAATACTTGATTAAATTTAATGACTATGAGGCTTTCAGGCTAGGTCTAGGCGGTACTACAAATGATAAACTTTCAAAAAACTGGCGCATAAGCGGCTATGGAGCTTATGGTACTAAGGATAAAGTTTTTAAATATAACGCTACTTTAGGTTACCGCATAGGTAAAGAAAATAACACCTGGATCAGTGCTTATAAAACAGATGATATTTATGAATTTTCAGGTTCCCGATTCTTAACTGATGCTCGAGTCTATTCCTTATTTGAACCGCGATTAATAAACATTCCTACGTTTTATTTATATAAAGAATATGGCTTATCACTACAGCAGCGATTATATCCATCTTTGATTAGTGAGGTCTCGCTTTCGCGAAAGCGTGTTTCACAAACCACTAACTATGTGTTTGCTCCTAATGGAATTCCGTTTAATAATTATGTGTTATCTGAGGCTACTGTAGCCGCTCGATGGAGTCCTCAAAGTGAGTTCATGAAAACTCCTGACAGTTATCAAGAAACCACAAAAGCATATCCTGTGCTAAGTGCACAAATTACTAAAGGAATAAAAGGTCTGGCAGAAAGTGATTTTAACTACTTTAAAATTTCTGGAAAAGCAAACTATACCATTAACAGAATTACAGGTTCACAAACGGCCTTCTTACTAGAAGGACACTATGCTCATGGAGCAGTTCCTTTAAGTCATTTATTTCACGCATATCCTAACGCACCTACTAAGGATGAAGTACTCCAGCGGTTTTCTGTGGCAGGCCGTAATAGTTTTGAAACCATGTTTTTTAATGAGTTCTTTTCTGATCGCATAGCTACCTTACAAATGCGACATAGTTTTGCGCCATTTCATATCGCCTCATGGTTAAATCCAGAATTAGTGATCACTTCTAGATATGCGATAGGAGATTTAAACGGCGCTGCTGATCATTTAAATATTAATTTTAATACACTCGATAAAGGATATACAGAATCTGGTTTTGAAATTAATAAACTTATTTATGGTTTTGGACTGAGTGCTACCTACCGTTATGGAGCTTATCACTTGCCCCAGTTTTCAGATAATATAGCACTTAAATTTACTTTCTACTTAGAAATCTAAGCTGCTGTCTCTTAAAAACTGTTATTATTTCTCGCTAAACTATGTTTAAAACTTACCTTTGCAACACGGCTTAAGGAGTATGCAAAAGTTATTTAGTTTTTCTTTTTGGAATGGAATCGCAAGAATCATTTTGCGCAATCGAGAGATTCTACTAGGTCTCGTTATTATAGCCACTATAGGCCTAGCGACTCAATGGGAAAACATGCAGTTTTCACACACAGAGGCAAATCTACTTCCAGATGACCACCCAGTAAATCAAGAATACCTTGAGTTCCTTAAAAAATTTGGTGAAGAAGGAAACCTAATTATTCTAGGAATAAAAAACAGTGAACTCCATAGTTATCAAGAATTTAATGCCTGGAACAAACTAGCAGATTCTCTAGAAAGTTTTAAAGAAGTAGAACTTGTTCTTTCTACCTCTAACCTACCCATACTTAAAAAATCTGAAGACGGTTCTCGTTTTATCATAGAACAACTTAAAGATGGAGCTATACAGTCTAATGAAGAACTAGCCAGATATAAAAACAAGCTCTTTAGTGAACTACCCTTTTACCGCAATCTTATCTATAGCGAGAAAGACTCTGTTTTAAGAACGGCTATTTACTTGAAAAAAGACATCGTTAACAGCTCTATAAGAAAAGAGTTTGTTCTTGAAAAGTTCAATCCCATCATAGAAGATTTTAAAATAAATCAAGGACTTACAGATTTGCGCATATCTGGAATGCCTTACATAAGAACTCTAAATGCACAAAACATAGTAGATGAAATAGGAATCTTTTTAGGCGCCGCACTATTTATAACATCGGCGATATTCTTTTTCTTCTTTAGATCCTGGAGAGCTACTTTTATTTCTATAGTAACGGTAGTGATAGGTGTGATGTGGGCTTTTGGGTTCTTAGGTCTTTTTAATTTTGAGATTACGGTGCTTACCGCTATAATACCACCGCTCATCATTGTGATAGGGATCCCTAATTGTATTTTCCTTATTAATAAATACCAGCAAGAGATAAAGGAGCATGGTAATCAAGCTAAATCTTTGCAGCGTGTGATCACTAAAATAGGGAACGCTACGCTCATGACTAACCTTACTACAGCTAGTGGATTTGCCACCTTTATATTTACAGATAGCACACTGCTCAGTGAGTTTGGTATCGTAGCCTCTATATGCATAGTATCTATATTTTTACTCAGCTTGATCATTATCCCTATTATTTACAGCTTTTTACCGCTTCCTAAAGAAAGACATCTGGAGCACTTAAGAAAACAGTGGATAGGCACCTTTGTGAACTGGATGGAACGTATGGTAAAAGAAAACCGTATTGCGATATACATCACCAGCTTATTAGTTTTAGTAATTTCTATTATAGGAGTTTACCAGATCAGAGTCTCTGGAAGCCTCATAGAAGACATGCCTAAGAACATGCAGTTTTATAAAGACATTAAGTTCTTTGAAGACAGTTTTGATGGTATCATGCCTCTAGAAATAGTGGTCAATACTAAAAGTAAAAAAGGAGTCTCTAAATCTAAAACTCTCAAGAAACTAAATAAATTAGAGGACCACATTATAGAAACACCAGAGCTTTCTAGACCTATGTCTATAGTGAGTATCGTAAAATATACTAAGCAAGCTTTTTATGGTGGTGATCCAGAGTTTTATGATCTACCTACTACTTATGAACGGGTAGGTATTTCTACTCTACTAGATGATAGTGGTGGCGACGCTATGCTTATGAAAAGCTATGTAGATAGTACAGGTCAATATGCGCGCATCACTACCTTTATGAAAGATATGGGAACAGACCGCATGGAACGTGTAGAAGAAGATTTACGTGCTGAAATTGAAAAGATCTTCCCTGCAGATAAGCATGAAGTCATTCTTACTGGTAAAGCCCTTGTATTCCAAAAAGGAACTAACTATCTTATTAAAAACTTAGTCCTATCGCTCACACTGGCAGTCATTCTTATTGCCCTTTTCATGGCATGGATGTTTAAGTCACTGCGCATGATTTTAGTTTCTTTAGTTCCTAATCTATTACCACTTATCATTACAGCAGGACTCATGGGCTATATAGGCGTTCCTATTAAACCATCTACAATTCTGGTTTTTTCTATTGCCTTTGGGATATCTGTAGATGACACCATACATTTTCTAGCTAAATACAGACAGGAACTCATAGCAAATAAATGGCGTGTAAAACGTTCTGTTTATGGCGCGCTTAGAGAAACTGGCGTGAGCATGTTCTATACCTCGATCGTTTTATTCTTTGGTTTTTTAACCTTTACTTTCTCAAGTTTTGGTGGAACTGTGGCGCTAGGAGCACTAGTAAGTGCAACACTATTATTTGCCATGCTGTCTAATTTACTATTACTTCCTAGTATGCTATTATCTCTAGAACATAGCATTGCAAATGAGCGCACCTTTAAAAAACCAGCTATTCCCATCATACCGCAAGATAGTGATGAGGAAGTAGAGTAATCGTTTCACGCTTTCGCGAAAGCAAAATCACAACAATCCCTATCATAATCATTGTCCATCAAGGTCATAAAAATTATATTTGCGTTTCTTAAATAAATAAGGATGCAACAACATAGAATAGCCACATTATTACAAGCAGATCCTAGCATGCAGGAGATTACCGTAAAAGGTTGGGTACGTAGTTTTAGAAACGATAGATTTATCGCTCTTAACGATGGATCTACCATTCACAATATTCAGTGTGTTATTGAACCAGAAAATTATGAGCGTGCTCTACTTGACGAGATTAATGTTGCAGCTGCAGTAGCGGTAACGGGAACACTTGTAGAAAGTTCTGGAAGTGGACAGCGCATAGAAATTCAAGCTTCTAAAGTTGAAATTCTAGGTAAAGCAGATCCTGAAGAAGTGGCTAAAACTATTTTATCACCTAAACGTCATAAACTAGAAACACTACGCGAGCAAGCACATTTAAGAGTGCGCACTAACACCTTTGGAGCTGTTATGAGAGTGCGTGCTGCACTTTCTTATGCAGTACACAAGTACTTTCAAGAAAACGGATTCTATCAAGCGCACACACCTATTTTAACAGGCAGCGATGCTGAAGGTGCTGGAGAAATGTTCCGTGTATCTACACTAGATCCTAAAAATCCTCCACTAGATGAAGAAGGAGCTATAGATTACAAGCAAGATTTCTTTGAAAAGGAATCTAATCTCACGGTATCTGGACAGCTAGAGGCAGAAACTTATGCCATGGGACTGGGACAGGTATATACCTTTGGACCTACATTTAGGGCTGAGAACTCAAACACCTCTCGCCACCTAGCAGAGTTCTGGATGATTGAGCCTGAAGTAGCATTTAACGATCTGGATGCAAACATGGATCTATCTGAAGATTTTATAAAATCTGTGATCGAGTATGCTATGGAACATTGTAAGGACGACCTAGAATTTCTTGAAAAGAGATTGATCCAAGAAGATAAAAGTAAACCACAGGCTGAGCGCAGCCCTATGGAATTGCGCGAGAAACTAGACTTTGTTTTAAAGAACAATTTTAAACGAGTTTCATATACTGAGGCCATAGATATTCTAAAAAACTCTAAACCTAATAAAAAGAAAAAATTCAAATACCTTATAGAAGAATGGGGCGCAGACTTGCAGAGTGAGCATGAACGCTACCTGGTTGAAAAACACTTTGAATGTCCTGTAATTTTATTTGATTACCCGGCAAATATTAAAGCCTTCTACATGCGTCTTAATGAAGATAAAAAGACCGTGCGTGCCATGGATATCTTATTCCCAGGAATAGGTGAGATCGTAGGTGGATCACAGCGTGAAGAACGTTATGATGTCCTTAAAGAAAAAATGGACGTGATGGGAATAGAAGAAAAAGAGCTGTGGTGGTACCTTGAGACACGCAAATTTGGAAGTGTGATCCACAGTGGTTTTGGTCTAGGATTTGAAAGACTCGTCATGTTTGTAACAGGAATGAGTAATGTAAGAGACGTGATCCCTTATCCACGTACTCCAGGAAACGCTGAGTTTTAAAGGTCTTAGTTATCAGTATAATGGTTAGTGGTTTAAGTTAAAAAACAGTTTAGATATTCTAAACGACTTACTACTAATTTTATAATAGATATCTAGAACAGACTTTATTTGTTCTTAACTCAATAGAAACTACACACCACACGTTGCTAGGATCCCTAAAGATGAAGCGCCGTGATAAACTGTTGTCCGTTTCTGGTTTATAGGTGTAGACTTATATC
Organism: Nonlabens sp.; assembly: GCF_965660805.1. Lineage (GTDB taxonomy): Bacteria > Bacteroidota > Bacteroidia > Flavobacteriales > Flavobacteriaceae > Nonlabens. The sequence goes on from NZ_CBFIBE010000044.1 coordinate 10,581, forward strand.
AAAAGGAATAATTAAATCTAACATTTTTAAGCCACTGATCTCCTATGATGGTGGCTTTTCTTATTTTTACCTAGTAACATCATAACATTATGCTCAAGCAATCGTTAAGCTTTAAATTATCGCAAAAACTCTCTCCTCAACAAATCCAGTTGATGAAGTTGATACAGTTGCCTACACAGGCCTTTGAACAACGTGTGAAACAAGAGCTGGAAGAAAATCCTGCTTTAGATGATGTAAAAGACAGTCTAGATGATGAGTTTGATGAATTTTCAAATCAGGATGAGTATGGCGATGACAGTGACACCATAGAAACTGATATTAACGTAGATGAATACCTGAGTGATGATGATATCCCTGAATATCGCACTCAAGCAAATAATTACAGTGCAGATGATGATGAGAAAAGCATACCCTATGCCTCAGGAACATCTTTTACTCAATCCTTAACAGACCAATTAAATACCAGAAGACTAAGTGACCAGCATTATAGTATCGCTGAGTTTCTTGTAGGAAGTATAGATAACAGCGGCTATATAAGGCGCTCCATGGAGGACATTGCAGATGACCTCGCCTTTACCGCAAACATTTACACTGATGTTACAGAGGTAGAACAGGTTTTAAAAGTAGTTCAGCAATTAGATCCTGCTGGTGTAGGAGCACGTAATTTGCAAGAATGTTTAATGATTCAGCTTTCGCGAAAGCGTAGTAATAACAGCACAGAGCTAGCTATGAAACTCGTAGGGGAATCATTTGACGCATTCAGTAAAAAGCATTACAAGAAATTATTAGAAAAATATCACATTAATGAAGATGAACTACGTGACGCCATTGAAGAAATAGAACACCTCAATCCTAAACCTGGAAGTGCTTATGCTGGTGGTAGTACTCGCATGGTAGAACAAGTCGTTCCTGATTTTACCATACGTATTAAAGATGGTGAACTAGAATTAACTCTTAATGGTCGTAATGCGCCAGAACTTCATGTTTCTCGAGATTACTCTAACATGTTAAAAGGCTACAAAGAGGCTAAAGAAAAAAGCAAGTCACAAAAAGATGCCGTGATGTTTATTAAGCAAAAACTGGATGGTGCAAAATGGTTTATAGAAGCCATAAAACAGCGACAGGAAACTCTTTTCATGACCATGTCTTCCATCATGTACTATCAAAAAGAGTATTTCCTAACAGGTGATGAGCGCAACTTAAGACCTATGATCCTTAAAGACATTGCAGACGAGATAGAAATGGATGTTTCTACCGTTTCTCGTGTAGCAAATTCTAAATATGTGGACACGCCATATGGCACTAAACTGATTAAAGAATTCTTTTCTGAGTCCATGACTAATGCTGATGGTGAAGAGGTTTCTACTCGTGAGATTAAAAAAATACTTGAAACCGTAATAGGAGAAGAAAGTAAACGCAAACCACTTACTGATCAAAAACTAGCCGAGCTGCTCAAAGAAAAAGGATATCCTATAGCCAGAAGAACTGTTGCTAAGTATAGGGAACAACTGGATATTCCCGTGGCTCGATTGCGCAAAGAGATTTAATTGAAACCCATGAAAGCTTTTTTAAGGTTCTGGAGTTATCTAGCAAATCCGTTATTTATTCCATCGCTTATAAGCCTGTGGTATTTCTTATTTGTCTCCTATACCGATGGTGCTGTGGTAGAACTCAAAATGTATTTGATTCTCATACTTACCGCTGTAATTCCCATGCTCATTTTTACCATTTTAAAACTTTTAGGAGTGGTACAAAGTATCCATTTACCTGAAATTAAACAGCGCATTACACCGCTAGGAGCATATGCAGCACTATTACTTATCTTGATTCGTGGTGGTTTTAATGATGGCTTGCATATCCCTTTATATTACTTCTTTATAGGAGTTTTTATCGCAAGTATAGTTGCTTTTACTCTAGCGTTACTGAAATATAAATTAAGCCTACATATGATGGCTATGGGCGGTGCCATAGGTTTTGCTCTTATGCTCCATGCCAGCATACAGACACCAGGAATGGTTGCTATTGCTATATTATTTATACTAGCTGGTCTTACTGCCACTTCACGCTTATCTATGAACGCACATAAAGGTCATGAATTGCTTTTCGGTTTTAGCATGGGTCTAGTGGCACAATTGATGAGCGGTATTTATTTTTTATAACAGGTAAAATTCTATCCCAAATTTTATAGGTTGAAAATGAATAGCTTCACCATTTATTTGAGCATCCTTATTAAAAAGTGTGTTGAGATTGTAATGTACAAAAGCATTAAAACTACCATTCCCTAAAGTTAGTGTGGCAGCATATCTTAACCTGTTCAATTCAGGAATATCAGTTTGAATAACCGTATTATTTACCTGTTCAAAACGAGCTCTATAATAATAGATGTAACTTAACTTCACTCCAGTATAAATCCGCCAAAAGTTAGTATTACTCGCCGTAGAAGTGCGCCAGCGATACTGAATGGGCATTTCTATATGATTTGTGTTTAATCTATTAGAATCATAAACTACACTGCCATCTAGAATAGAATAAATGGAAGTACCATCACTATCTTCTCCTATAAATAGATTTGAATTATAACTATTTGTAGAAATTCCCAAACCTATTCCTATAGCCTTATTGCGTCGCTTATTAATAGGCATATCACGTATAAAGCCTAAATGCAGCCCACCAGAAAATCCATTCTGACTAAATCCACTAGGTCCATTATTAACAAGATTAAAAGATAGTCCTATGTAAAACTGATCTTCACGATATAATGAATCCACTACGGTAGGAATAGCATTATCCTTAACGTTTCTAGCATTATCTTGAGCTAGGGCAGTTAAGGTAAAAAGTAAGCCGAAAAATAAAACGAGATTTCTCATTAGGTAAAGATATGAATTTGAAAATTTGCACTATAAAAAAAGCCGTTTCCATAAGAAACGGCTTCTAACTATTATGAAATAGTATTATCTTCTTTTAAGATTATTCATAGGATCACCTTGATTAGAAGTGTAAGTAATTTTTAAAGCTTGCGCCTCTCTTAATTCCTGTTTCACGTCTGTCAGAACTCCTATTTTTGCATTTCTATCTACTTTTAGAGAAACCATCATTTGATCTTGAAGGTTCTCTGGCATCGCTGTACGTTTAGTGTTTACATAATTATAAACCTCTTCTACACGAGATATTTTATCACCCAGTTGAACAACGTCAGTAGTACCAAAGGTTTTTTGATAGCTAGCACTAGGTTTACCTATGTAAATATTAACCAGCTTGTTCTTATCTTCTAACTTTTCAACCTGATTTGCTGCTGGAAGTTGATTCTCCACAAGCATTTCATCATCTCTCATCACGGTAGCTACCATGAAAAAGAATAAAAGCATAAATACGATATCTGGTAAAGATGCTGTAGACACTGGTGGTAAATCACCACTTTTCTTCTTATTGAACTTTGACATAATTAACCTGCTTGTTGTGGTTCTGCTTCAGAGAGGTTCCTAGGGTACAATTCTCTGATAACTTCTAACTTCTTTTCTAACTCTAGATATTCTGGAGTTTCTTTATCAGCTTCCTGTGTATCCTTAAAGCGTGCATACATGGATTCATAACTCTCACCATAACGTTGTTTTGCAGCACGATTTCTTAAAGTCGTGTAAGCTTTAACTAACTCGTTTGTTACCGTGATATAATAGTTATAAGTAGCCTGTCTGTCATTAACTAAAGATACAATGGCCTTTTTAGGATTATCTGAAGAATCTGGATTTCTATCACCTTCACAATAAGCACATCCATTTTTACCTTCTCCACCACCGTTATCAATAAACTTTGCTGCTGCTGCAGAGAGGTCTTTAATATCCATAGGTTCTTCTTCTACTAGTAACTGGTTATCCTTATTTACTAGTACTTGAAAAATATTCTTTTCTTTTACTTGAGGAACATTTTCAGGATCATCATTTTTAGGCGGCAGCTTACTTACTATCCCACTATCCACTTCAATAGTAGTAGTTACTAAGAAGAAAATAAGTAGTAGGAAGGCGATATCTGCCATGGAACCTGCATTTACTTCAGGTGCTGCTCTTCTAGCCATAATTTATCTATTTAATAGTTTACTTACTCCTGTCCATATAATAGAACCTATCGCTAAAACACCTACAATATAAAAGGTATAAATCGAGGCGCCTACAAGTTTAGAGGTACTATTAGAAAGTGGTTCACCTTCATCAAGCATCACTAATTTATCTGTTGTACCTGGAATGATATTACTATCATCAGCAAAACCGAAATAAGCTATTAAACAAATCGCAAGAAGTATACCAACAGACATCAAAGATCTCTTTAAAGCGGCTGGACTACTGAAAATTCCCTTTAAAACAAATACTAAAACTAGTCCTATGGCAATTGCCATTACAACATAAGCTAGATTCATTAGAGGAACAATGGTTGAGCCTTGAGACTCTCCACCTTCTATAACTTCATCACCTACACCGATTGTGTAGACAAAGAACCCTGCTGCGATAACGCAAAGCAGTAGCACTAAATATTTAAATACTTTATGTATTACCATGATATAATCTGGTTTATAGGATTAATTACAGCTTACCGTTCTTGTAATCTACAAGAATATCCATAAGCGTGATAGAAGCGTCTTCCATGTCATTTACAATACTATCGATTTTTGCAACGATATAGTTATAAAAGATCTGAAGTATTATCGCTACGATAAGACCAAATACAGTTGTAAGAAGTGCTACTTTAATACCACCAGCTACAAGTGCAGGTTCCATAGCTCCAGCGCTCTGAATATTATCAAATGCATCTATCATACCTAATACCGTTCCCATGAACCCAAGCATAGGTGCAAGTGCAATAAATAAAGATACCCAAGAAACATTTTTCTCAAGTTGTCCCATTTGAACACCACCGTAAGCTACAACAGCTTTCTCAGCAGCTTCCACGCTTTCATCTGCTCTATCTAAACCTTGAAAGTAGATAGAAGCAACAGGACCTTTTGTATTTCTACAAACTTCTTTTGCAGCTTCTACTCCACCGCTCTTAAGTGCATCTTCTACCTGAGCAGCTAGTTTCTTAGAGTTAGTAGTAGAAAGATTTAAATAAATAATTCTCTCAATAGCGATTGCTAAACCTAAAATAAGACATATCAATACAAATGACATGAATACTGGACCACCTTCTATAAAACGCTGTTTAAGCTTTTGGTGGAATGTAACCTCCTCAGAAGTGGTAGATGAACCAGCATCTTCTAGAGAGGTAATAGTTGTGATTGTGCTAGATGTTGTTGCAGCATTACTAGCCGTTGCAGTTGTAGATAGACCTAACATCATTACTACAGCCATGAACAAAATGGAAAGAGATCGTTTCATTTTAAGATTTATTGATTTAATTGAATTTTCAAGTTAAGGGGTAAATATATAATTTATCTCTTAAAAAACAGAACTTCTAAGATTATACCATTGTTAATTGTTCATCATTTAAAGAAT
>NZ_CBFIBE010000045.1:0-15939 GCF_965660805.1 Nonlabens sp.
CTTTATACCATTCCAGCGATACGACCTTATAAAACGACCTTGATCTTCTGTTACCAGAGGTTCAAGGTTCTTTTTTTACTAGTATAATAGTTAGATTGCTTTTGCATTGGCATTGGGAAGTCTGTCGTTAAAAATGAAAATGTGTGAAGCGTTAAGAAGAAAAGATTATCTTATAGATAAATAGTAACGAGTTGATGGTGACGTCTTAAAACATTTTGGTGTCATAGATCTTGGTTTTTTCTTTAGCAAGGATATTGATATTTTTAGACAGGTGTCCCACAGCCTAGAGTTTTTTGGTTCGTTTTTGCGGCAATGGCAAAAATGAACAATATTATTAAAAACCCAATTTAGACTTTATACCATTCCAGCGATACGACCTTATAAAACGACCTTGATCTTCTGTTACCAGAGGTTCAAGGTTCTTTTTTTGTGCTAGTTGGTAACCTTTTAGGTAATCTGAGATAAGTCTGATACTTTTTTTATTCCAAGCCATTTTAGCAGCCGTTATAAAAGTAAGCCACCTACCGTAGCGCATTTTATAAAAAGCCTCTCCTTGAAGGTACTTTGCTTTTTGATTATAAGAAGCTCCAGTAGGTTTGAGGTGCTTTACATGAAGCTCAAGTATGGTCACTACTTCCCAACCATGATAGCGGGCAAGCATTTCATCAATGGTGTCCCAACCTATGGAAGATCGGAGTCCTTTTATTTGCTCGAAACATTCTTTTCGGTAGGCTTTTAAAGCACCACGTATATGTTCAGGATTAGTACCTTTTTCTAGTTCCCAAACTCCGTTGTTATGAACAGTGCAATGGCCAGCAACCATTCCTGCTTTATCGCTTTTGCGAAAGCGTGAAACGATCCATTCTATATAATTTTCAGGAAATATCAAATCAGCATCATATTTACAGATGATGTCGTAGTCCATAATGTTTAAATGGGATAGTCCAAACTGAAAAGCGTTAATCACCTTAGATCCGGGAATGTTTTGAGCACTGGATTGATGAGTACATACTGTAATTTGAGAATGAATCTTTTGGTATTCTTGTACTATTTCTAGCGTACGATCTGTTGAATTATCGTTTACAACAATAATTTGCGAAATCACAAAAGTCTGTGATAGCAAGCTGTCTAACGTTTTTGCTATAAAACGCTCTTCATTATAAGTAGGAATGATGACAGCTATTTTCATTGTTATTTATGCATTTATACGTTCACAATAAACGAGATAATAACGGTCTGTAAATGAGCGTAATAATGGTCGTATACCTAGTTTTTTTATAGGGTTTGTAAATTTTAAACTATCGACAACTTTCCAACCTGCTTTTTCTAGCACATAATCCAGTTGCCACGGTTCAAACTCATGATAATGCTGATCTCTAATGTCGTTTTTATTACGGTAAGCACTAGCAAACCATAGTTTTAGGGGAACGCTTATCACAGCTTTATCACATGGAATAGCTTTTAAAGAAGTATAAGGACTGACTAAATGTTCAAAAATCTCAAAAGCCGTCACCACATCACCTTTAAAATGCTCTATCTCACTCACATCATCGTCTAAGTCTTTACCACTGGTGTTTTGTACTTGATAACCAGCTTCTTTCATGATTTGAGAAAACGGATTTTCCACACCTAAATCTAATATGGAGGAATCTTTAGAAACGTGTTTTTCTAAAAATTCAAGCGTAATTTTAAAACGTTTATGCGGGAAGTTGTTTTCGTACACTGAGTTGGATTATGATTATCACAAAAATAATCTATCATTATTTTATTATGCCAATTTGTGTTTATAATGTCGTTAAAATAAATTGAATTATTTTTTGCTTATTGAAGCTAAAAATTCATTGCATAGCCGTAGCTACGGAAATAATTTTAAGTAAAAAGTAAGTAAAAAAGAAACTATTTATTAAGACTTTATAGATTCAATTTGGTATTAGGCTATGGGTAAAAAGAAGATCGTTGGTTTTGATAGGAGATCGTAATTAGTTTTTAAAGCGATAAGGTTATCAAAACCATATCTCGACTCTCGCTCGATATTGCATTATTGTTTAAAAATAATGTTGGTATTATTCCAGTTCGAGCGACAGTCGAGAACGGTTTAAGTTGATTAGAAATAACGCGGTAGATTCAATCAACTTTCCTTAACTTTTGTATGACAGGATAATATGAATTTAATTCTAAAAATAACTATCCTCTACGACGCTCGAGTAAAATCATCATCATAAGTCCTAGCATGACTCTTTCTTTATCATCCTCGTCTATGTCTGCAGTTTTTATGAGTTCAAACTCTTTTCCTAAAAACGAAGGCATTTTTTTAAGTTTTACTACGATTTGACCTTGATTGTTAGTTACGTTATAAGTAGGATTAAAAAGATAACCTGTAAAGAAACCTAGAATAGGGATTTCACCCAGTAGATTATCGAGAAAACGAGTAAAAGCGCTCTCTTCTTTTACATTATATTGCGGTTGCTGGTGTTGATCTATAATATTATACTCAGCTTTCCACAAGCTGCGCCAGCCTTTACGAGCTATTTTACCGATTTCGTTGCCATGTGCATCGATCATGCTATAAGCAGCGCTCCAGTCCAGCCATTTATTGGCCTTAATGGTAAAAAGAACTTTAGTTTTACTTTCATCACTGTACACATTCACAGCTTCTTTAAGCTTAAACATTTTTTGCTTTACATAAGCAATCGTTTGTCCTTGAGCATTTTTGGCAGTAAAATCGTTGGCTAGTGTGGTGACTTTAAAACTGAACTTAATAGGGTATTCTAGGTTATTCATTTTGGGTTAGTTTTTAGATGGTGAATTTAAGTTTATTAATTCGCTTTCGCGAAAGCGAAATAAAAATCACTTTACACTCTCATGGGTTTATCTTATCAAATAAATTATCCCGTAATATTGTAGCCACCATCCACATGCCTAATCTCTCCAGTTATTCTGCTCTCTGGTCTAAAAAGATGAGCAATTTCAAAAGCTAGATCTACTGGCAAGGCATTGCCTAATGGGCTCATTTTATGAGAGGTAGCTACGTCTTCTTCTTTTAAAGTAGCGTTACCAGCCTTGCTACCCATGTATGGAGAGAACCTTATGGCATTTACTCGTATACCGTGCTTGCGACCCAACTCGTCTGCTAGTTCTACGGTTATTCTTTCTAAGGCTGCTTTTGCGATACTTATATTTCTATACGGGTGGAAGGTCACCTTTGCTGCAGCGATATAACTTAGTGAGCAAATCGAGGCACCATGTTGTAGAACTCCTTCTTTTAAAAGGTAATGAGTGACTCTTATTAAAGAGTAGGCACTCACATTCATGGTGTCACAAAACTCGTTTAAAGTAACGTCTATAAGTGGCTTTACTTCTTTTTTACGTATGGTTTTATCCATGGCTATGGCGTGAAGAAAACCGTCTAGTTTTATGTTTTTTGCAGCGAGTTCTTTTGCAAATGATTCTATGTTTTCATCCAGTGATACATCTAGTATTTCTACCATGGTATCACCTAGGGATGCGTGAACAGAACTTTTAAAATCTTCAAAATTCTGATTCAGAAAAGCCTTTGCTTTATCAGAGAGGTTGTTATGAAAACGACTGACACCTAAACCGGTACAAACTACTTTTCCGCCATTTTTAATTATTTCCTTAGCGGCATACATGGCTAGGGAATGCTCGTCAGCTATTCCTGTGATTAGGAAGGTTTTATTTGAAAATATCATTATTTTTTAAATTAAATTAATGTGTTACCATTTATAGAGTGAGGTGCCCCAAGTCCAGCCGGCTCCTACGGCTGCAAATAGAACGAGATTACCTTTTTGAAGCAGTCCTTTCTTGACCGTTTCATCCAGCATAATGGGAATGGTACCGCCAGAGGTGTTTGCATAGCGATCCATATTAGTCATTACCTTTTCCCATGGTAAAGAAATGCGTTGAGCTATTTCTTCCAGTATTCTCACACTAGGTTGATGTGGTATGAGGTAATCAATTGCCTGTATTTCTAACTGGTTCTTTTTTAGTAATTCATTTATAGATTCTGGCACAACTTTAATAGCAGTTTGAAAAACAGCAGGTCCATCCATTTGAAAATACTGTAGGCCTTTGTCTAGCGTTTCAGGTGTAGTAGGAGTAAGTGATCCACCTGCGGGAATGTTCCAGCAGTCCTTACCACGACCGTCTGTATGAAGTGAGAAATCTATGAACCCTTTATCTTCAGTAGTATGAGATATGACCATAGCTCCAGCACCATCTCCAAAAAATACTGCATCTCTACGATTCCAGTCTGTAATGTTTGAAAATGTATCTGCACCTATAACAAGCACGTTTTTATACATGCCAGCTTTGATAAATTGAACGGCTGTAGTGGTTGCAAACAAGGCTCCTGAGCACACAGCAGAAATGTCAAAAGCAACTGCATTAAAAGCCTTTATTTTTTCTTGAACAAAACAAGCACATGAAGGAGCAAGCTTATCTGGTGTTGCCGTGGCGAGAATTATTAATTCTATGTCTTGTGGTTCTAGTCCAGCATTTTTAATAGCTTCTTTACCAGCCATTGCAGCGAGATCACTTGTGGTTTCTCCTGTAGATATTCTACGTTCTTTAATTCCTAAGTTTTTTTGAATCCAGGCGTCATTAGAACCTACAGATTCAAAAAAATCATTTTTTACTACGTTTTCTGGAGCATAGGATCCAGTTCCTTTAATATATGCGTTATTCATAAATGCGTTTAAGCGCATAAAAATGAAATATTTAATTCATTTATTACAAATAATTTAATTAAAATTTTATTTATTTACGGATATGGTGATTATTTATTGTTAATTATGTAAAATAATTATTTTATTAAGATTTTATTACGGAGTTCATAATCTTTGTTTTTAAACACAGGTATCAAAGACCTATAAATGATCTTTAACCCTATAGGATATGTTGAAGATTTTAAATTAATTTTCTTTATAAGCTTTCGCGAAAGCAAAATAAATACAATCATTAAATTATTACTCCACAACTTCTAACTTAGCAAAACGCAACAACAACTTTTTCAAACCGCCGACTTGGAAATTAATCTCAGCTTTTTTCTCGCCGCCAGCACCTTCTATGTTTACCACGGTACCACGACCAAAACGGCCATGTTCTACGGTCATTCCAGGTTCTAGAGTTCCTTCAAATCCAGATGGTTTGCTAGAACTGCTTGCTGCACTAGGTCTTATTTTACGTAGTTTTCTTATTTGGTCCTTGCTAGGTCTGTTCACGCTAGGCGGCTTACCGCTTACGGGTTTGGACTGGCGCAGTTTAGATTTGTCTGGTTCATCCCATAAGTGATCTGTTAAGGCGCTTTTATACCTGTAATCATCCATAGGTGTCGTGTATTCTAGATATTCATCGTCTATCTCTGTAATGAAACGGCTAGGTTCTGCATCTACCAGTTTTCCCCAGCGGTAACGACTTAACGTATAGGTGAGATAAGCTTGATGCTCAGCTCTAGTTAGTGCTACGTAAAATAAACGACGTTCTTCTTCTAGCTCCTCACGAGTATTCATACTCATTCCGCTAGGAAAGAGGTCTTCTTCCATTCCTACGATATAGACATAAGGATATTCAAGACCTTTGGCTAAGTGGATGGTCATGAGCGACACACGGTCATCAGTATCTTTTTCATTATCGAGGTCTGTAGCCAGAGCAACATCTTCTAGGAACTCAGCCAGTGAACCACGCGCTTCATCTACTTCTTTTTGTCCTTCTACAAAGTCTCGCATACCATTGAGTAATTCCTCAATGTTTTCTACTCGTGAAATACCTTCTTGAGAACCATCTTTTTTAAGCTCTGTAAGTAGGGCACTTTTTTTAATCACATATTCAGTCAACTCAAAAACCGTTTGTGTTTCTTCTAGAGCTTGGAAACTCTTGATCATGGTCACAAAGTTCTTGAGTTTAGTTTTAGTACTGCTATTAATTCCAGAATCTATACGATCTATGTTTTCTATGACTTCATAAATGCTACGGTCATAATGTTTAGCTGCTACAATTAATCGATCCATAGTCGTAGAACCTATTCCACGTGCTGGATAATTAATGATACGTTTCAGTGACTCCTCATCTTTAGGATTTACAATAACTCGCAAATAGGCGAGGACATCCTTAACTTCTTTACGCTGGTAAAAACTGAGTCCACCATAGATACGATATGGGATATCTTTTTTACGCAAGGCGTCTTCCATGGCTCTGGATTGAGCATTTGTCCTATATAATATAGCAAACTGATCGTTACCTAGTTGTTTTTGCATTTTATTTTCAAAAATCGAACTAGCTACATAACGACCTTCTTCGGCATCGCTCATTAAGCGGTGCACGATGATTTTAGGGCCATCATCATTTGCGGTCCAGACTACTTTATCGAGTTTGGTTTTATTTTTATCGATGATAGAATTTGCCGCTTCTACGATATTTTTAGTAGAACGGTAATTTTGCTCCAGTCGGTATGCTTTAACACCATCATAATCGCGCTGGAAATTCAGGATGTTATTAATATTTGCACCACGGAACGCATAAATGGATTGTGCATCATCACCTACTACACATATATTTTGAAACTTATCTGACAGTGCTTTTACAATCAAATATTGAGAATGGTTAGTATCTTGATACTCATCTACGAGTATGTACTGGAAACGATTTTGATATTTAGCAAGCACATCAGGAAAACGGTTGATGAGTTCATTAGTTTTTAAGAGTAAATCGTCAAAATCCATCGCACCAGCTTTAAAACAGCGCTCTACATATTCTTTATAAATATCTCCAAAACGTGGTCTGCGCGCCATCGCGTCATCTTCTTGCAGGTCAGCATTTGCCATGTAAGCTCTTACCGTGATGAGGTTGTTTTTCATGGATGAGATGCGCGAGAAAATCTGTTTGTATTTATACACGTCTTTATCCAGTCCCATTTCTTTAATAATGGCGCTTACTAAACGCTGCGAGTCCTGCGAGTCATAAATGGTGAAGTTAGATGGGTAGCCCAGTTTATCTGCCTCAACACGTAAAATACGGGCAAACACAGAGTGGAATGTTCCCATCCATAAATTCTTTGCTTCGCTAGCACCTACGATATCACCTATACGTTTTTTCATCTCCTTAGCCGCTTTATTAGTAAAGGTGAGCGAGAGAATGTTAAAGGGATCTATACCTTGTTGCATTAAATATGCAATACGTATAGTGAGCACACGAGTCTTCCCAGATCCTGCACCAGCAATGATGATCATGGGACCTTCTTTTTGTAAAACAGGTTCTTTTTGAGCGTCGTTTAATTGGGAGATATATTCTTGCACTGGTTTCTTTTTTCTAGGGCATACAAGATACGAGTTGATGTTGTTTTATTAAATGATTATCCTGGTTTTTTATACACTTTTTTGTGCTATTTGTGGAACTTGTTTTTTACGCTTTCGCGAAAGCGTACTCCTAACATCACATTTATTTAATTTTTCAGCTTTAAATTTTCAACATGATTGATTTTATTCTCGGCCTAGCCTGGTACTGGTGGCTTATTCTTTTAGTAGTTGTGGTAGCTATCTATGATATTTTTAATAAGAAACATATCATATTGAGGAACTTTCCAGTAGTAGGACATTTTAGGTATTGGCTGGAAAGTATAGGTCCAGAATTACGGCAATATATTGTGGCAAATAATAGAGAAGAATTGCCTTTTAATCGTATTGAGCGTGGCTGGATTTATGCCAGTGCAAAAAATGAGAATAACTACGAAGGCTTCGGGACAGACCGTGATATTTATGCCCACCAGTATATTTTTATCAATAATTCTATGATGCCTTTTAAGGTAGAAAAGGATCATGTCACGCATAACGAGCCTGCTTTTTTACCATGTGCTAAGGTTATAGGTGCTGCCAAAAAAAGAAAAAGACCATTCCTTCCAGCGAGTGTTATTAATATAAGTGCGATGAGTTATGGAAGCCTCTCTGCCAAAGCAGTGGACGCTATGAATAACGGCGCAAAAATGGCTCATGCTTATCATAACACTGGTGAAGGTGGATTATCACCCTACCACAAACGCGGTGCCGATGTGGTTTTTCATTTTGGTACGGGATATTTTGGAGTACGAGATGAAAACGGCAACTTCTCCATGGAAATGTTGAAGCAACTGGTTAAGGATCATCCACAGGTGCGAGCGATAGAGGTCAAGTTATCTCAAGGAGCTAAGCCAGGGAAAGGTGGTGTATTACCAGGCTCAAAAATTACTAAAGAGATCAGCGAGATACGTAATGTGCCTATGGGAGAAGATGTACTATCGCCACCTACCCACAGTGCATTTGAAGGAATACAAGGGTTAGTAGATTTTGTAGAACAAATTGCGCAAGAAACGGGATTACCTACCGGAATAAAAGCGGCGATAGGAAAACTGGAACAATGGGAAGAACTGGCAGATATTATGAAAGCTACCGGTAAAGGTCCCGATTTCATTACTGTAGATGGTGGCGAAGGAGGAACAGGAGCGGCGCCACCTAGTTTTGCAGACCATGTTTCCTTGCCTTGGGTTTATGGTTTTAAAGATTTATATGGCGTTTTTCAAAAACGCAACATGACTGAAGATCTCGTTTTTATCGCATCAGGAAAATTAGGTTTTCCTGCTAAAGCCGCCATGGCATTTTCTATGGGAGCAGATGTTATTAATGTAGCTCGAGAAGCAATGATTTCTATAGGTTGTATTCAAGCTCAAGTATGTCATAATAATACCTGTCCTACGGGAATAGCAACTCAAAATAAATGGTTACAACGCGGTATAGTTGTTCCTGAAAAAGCGGGAAGACTAGCGAGCTATTTTAAGAAATTCAATAAGGAATTGCTGGAAATTACCCATGCCGCTGGATATGAACATCCATGCCAGTTTAATATGCGCGATGTAGATGTGAGTATAGGAGATACTAATATGACACAAACACTGGAATATACTTATAAGTATCAAAAAACACCTGTTCCATTCCATGGCATACAAGCGTTAAAGGATTGTGTTCATTTAGGCGGGAAATAGAACAAGCTTAAACTTGAACTTGAACTTGAATTTGAACTTGAATTTGAATTTGAATTTGAATTTGAAATGAAAGATCAAAGTTTTGAATTAACAAATCAAATTTGTACAAGTTTATTTCCATTCTAAATATTACTTTTGAAATTCAATCGTTAATAGAAAAAACAAATTTTCATGGAGGAAAAAATTTTCTTGGGCTTTGTAGCTATGTTGCCAGCACTAGTAGTAGGTGTGGTCGCTTTTTATTTTTTATCTGCCTTTATGAAAAATGAGGAAAGAAGACGTCGTTTTCTAGTAGTAAGAGAATCTCAAGGCAAGACCTTACCGACTAGAATGGCCTCTTATGAACGCATGACTTTATTCTTAGAGCGCATCAAACCTAATAATCTAGTAGTGCGCACACTAGCTGGCTCTATGACTAAATTGCAATACGAGCAAACACTTATAACCGCCATAGATCAAGAATTTGAGCATAATATAGCTCAACAAATTTACATCAGTGAGGAATGCTGGAATATCATACGAGCTGCAAAAAACACGACGATTCAACAAATACGTCAGGTAGCCATGAGTGGTAAAATTCAATCTGGTGAAGATTTGAGACAAGCCATCGTTAACGAGCTCATGGATAAACGTGCTCCTAGTGCTTCAGCATTAAGTTTTTTAAGGTCTGAGGTTAAGGATTTGTTTTAAACCTTAAATAAATCCCTTATTCTTTTCTGTTCCTCTTCGGGCATGGTCGCTAGAACCTTGTCGATCACTACGCGATGCTCATTTTTCTTATAAAGCGCCTCAAAAATATCACGGCTGTTTTTATAAAACCTCCAACTGTGGTGTACACAAGCATCCATTAAATCACGATAATTTTGAGCACTCATAGCATCGAGGTTGATCAGGTAATCAAAGGCAGCTGAGCGTGTTTGCGTACTTTGTTCTGGACTTGTAAAACTCGATAAGCGCTGTAAGTACTTATATTTCTCGTTATTCTTAAAATCTCCAGAATTTAAAGCCAGCGCAATCCACGCCATTTCTAGTGATGGACTCATACTGTTCCATTGAGCTCTAGTTTCCTCGAGAATAGCATGTCGTTCTGTAGGGTTGCCCTGCCATAACAAGAATAACGCACTTTCTCTGGTAAGGTATGAATCATCATAGAGCATGGTTCTTAAAATTTTATCTAGTGCTGGATCATACTCCTGTAAACTCAAGGCTATAGCTTGTCTTACTTTTACATTTCCAGTGGCAGCTGCTTGTTTGTAGAGTTCTATAATGCGATCGTTTTTTTTATGTAGAGTAAGCTGCTTGATCATTTCTTCTACCAGTAATTCATTAACAGGTGCTCTTAAAGTCTCTTTATAAGAATTAAAAGCCTCATCAAATGGCGATATACTACGAGCTGCAAGCTGGAAATACTGTTCCATGAAAATGCTCTTGCGCAATAATGTTAAAGCCTCTGCGCTAGGAAATTGAGTATTTGTAAGCCACCTGTTTTTATACTCAGTAAGGTCTTTACCGCTGGTTGCCGCCATGACTTGAAGAAAATCATCTGTGGTAACGTTACGACCGGCATATTTTTTTAGATACGTGCGTATTCCTTGTTTAAAATCAGTGTCGCCTAGTTGTGCTCTTAAAGCGTGAAGCGCCCATGCACCGTGCTGGTAGAAGGTAAGACTGCTCGCACTCGCATCTAGTAAAGCAGTTCCTTTTCCTGATTTAGTTTGTGCAATAAGTGACTCGGCATTTTCAAAAAGCATCATGTAATAATGATCATCTCCATAAATATCGCGTTCTGCTAGCATGGAGTAGTAAGTAGCAAATCCTTCTTGTAGCCAGTGATGTTTTCCTTCGGTTTCAGTAACTAAATTACCAAACCACTGGTGCGCCAGTTCATGTGCATTTACGGTGATATAATTACCATCATTAAAAGCGATATCATCTACCATAAACTGGTCACTAAAAATAGTAGCTGTAGTGTTTTCCATGCCTGAGTATAAAAAGTCTTTTACAGGAATTTGTCTGTACACTTTCCAAGGGTATTCTATCCCTATCTCTTGTTCTAAAATATCAAATATTTGCACGCTATGCTTGTAAGTCGCAGGTAGTTTATGAGCATCTTCTGGGTAATAGTAGAGCTCTATTTGTTTTTTACTACTCGTTATTTGTTCTTTTAAATTATATCGACCTACTACTAGTGCGACTAAGTAACTGCTCATGGGGAATTCCATGTTATAATGGTAGGTTCTATGATCATCGATTTCTATTTTATCTACCAGAACACCATTTGCAACGGCCGTATATTGAGAAGGAATGGTAACGCTTATGTTCCAGATGATTTTATCATTCATATCATCGATACTAGGCAGCCAGTTACTGGTATATTTCCCTTGACCTTGCGTCCATATTTGGTCCCATTTTCCGTCATTATCGCGATCTATGTGATAAAGTGCTTTATTAGGATCTGTGGAGAATTCTATCGTGAGCTGGTGTGTTACGCTTTCGCGAAAGCGAGATTTCACAACAATTTGCTTCTCATTATAAGCTGATTTTACAGGCTTGCCGTCTAGTTTTACATCGTATCGCGTAATGTTTTTAGCATCAACAAATAGCGATGGAATATCTTTTAAAATTTCTACCTCGTAGGTGACTGTTCCAGAAATAATTTCTGAATTCTCATTCACATTAATAGCTACCGCGGCTGTTTTAAAATCTACCGCATCTGTTTGAGATGGGCTATCTTGAGCGGTAGTGACTACAGAAAAAAGGCTCATAAAAAGCCAAACACTGATTGTTTTCATAAGGCAAGCAAATTACAAAAGTCAGGTCAAGCGACGTTGTAAGTTTTAATAAATTCTAGTTAACAACGATGTTATTGATGGCATATTGAATCTGTTTGTTCTTTTAGCATTACTCTAGGAAGGTTACTTTTGTATAAAAATGCTTCATAGTGCCTACTAATTTTCTACATACACCTATAGAGTACTTAAATGGAGTAGGTCCTGCGCGTGCAAAGTTATTACGTGCTGAGCTAGGCATATCTACATATGGTGATCTGGCAAATTTATTTCCTAATCGTTATATAGATAAAACCAAATATTATAAAATAAGCGAACTCGTTCCTGATAGTGCTCATGTGCAAATAATAGGTAAAGTAACACACCTTAAAACCATAGGTGATAGGCGCAGTAGTAGGCTAGTAGCAACTTTTACAGATGGTACTGGAGTCATGGAACTGGTCTGGTTTAAAGGGCAAAAGTATTTTAAGGACAGTTTAAAAATAAACGAACCTTATGTGGTTTATGGTAAAGTAACTCGATATGGTTCTAAATATAACATAGCCCATCCTGATGTAGAATTGCTTAAAGAACATAAGTCGAGACAGCAAAGTGCGATGACGCCTATTTATCCATCCACAGAGCAATTATCTAAACGTAACGTGACTAACAAATTCATGGTACGCATGATGCAGCAGTTGTTTAGTGAAGTTCATAACTCTTTTACAGAAACACTGTCAGATTCTATAAGAACACAGCACCAGCTCGTGGATAAGAACACGGCCATGTTAAATGCGCACTTTCCTAAAAGTGCGACTTTATTAAAGCAGTCTATTTACAGATTGAAATTTGAAGAGTTATTCTATATACAAATGGAATTATTGCTTCAAAACCGAATTAGAAAAAGCCGTATCAAAGGTTATCTTTTTGATACCGTAGGAGAACAGTTTAATGATTTTTATTCTAACCATTTACCCTTTAAATTAACAGGTGCTCAAAAACGTGTGGTAAAAGAAATACGTGCAGACATGGGAACTGGAGCGCACATGAATAGATTACTGCAAGGAGATGTAGGATCTGGAAAAACGATTGTTGCGGTTCTAACTTGTTTACTAGCTATAGATAATGGATTCCAAGCCTGCATCATGGCACCTACAGAAATACTTGCACAACAGCATTATCAAGGAGTTACAGAATTGCTTGCATCTACCGGTATTCAAGTTTCTTTACTTACCGGTTCTGTAAAGACTAAAGCCAGGCGTGTTATTCATGAAGGACTGGAAGATGGTAGCTTGAATATTTTAATAGGTACTCATGCCCTTATAGAAGATAAGGTACAGTTTAAGAATTTAGGACTTGCTGTGATCGATGAGCAACACCGATTTGGTGTAGCACAAAGAGCTAAGTTGTGGAAAAAGAACAACTTGCCACCTCATGTTTTAGTCATGACGGCAACTCCTATTCCTAGAACACTCGCCATGAGCTTGTACGGCGATTTAGATATTTCTGTTATTGATGAATTACCACCTGGAAGAAAAGAGATTAAAACAGTACATCGCTATGACAAGAATAGACTTGCTGTTTTTTCATTTTTAAAAGAAGAAATAACCAAAGGTCGTCAAGTGTACATGGTTTACCCATTAATTGAAGAATCAGAAACACTGGATTATAAAGACTTAATGGATGGTTATGAAAGTGTAGTGCGTGAATTTCCTGCGCCTCAATATCAAGTAAGCATAGTTCATGGTCGTATGAAACCAGAAGATAAGGACTATGAAATGAATCGTTTTGTAAAAGGCGAGACTCAAATCATGGTGGCCACTACCGTGATTGAGGTAGGAGTTAACGTTCCTAATGCTAGTGTGATGGTAATAGAAAGTACAGAGCGTTTTGGTTTATCGCAGCTGCATCAATTGAGAGGTAGAGTAGGACGTGGCGCAGATCAAAGTTTTTGTATTCTGATGAGTAGCTATAAATTAAGTGCTGAGGCAAAAACTAGAATTGAAACTATGGTAGCCACAACAGACGGTTTTGAAATAGCTGAAGTCGATTTAAAATTACGTGGTCCAGGAGATATGATGGGAACTAGACAAAGCGGTGTTCTAGTTCTTAAAGTAGCAGATATAGTTAAGGATAATGAGATTCTAGCCACAGCCAGAAATACAGCTATGAGTTTGCTAGAAAAAGACCCTAAGATGAAGTTACCAGAAAATCAAAATATTAAAAAAGTGCTGCATTTCTTGCAGTCTAAAAAAGGCTTATGGAAATACATAAGTTAAGTTTTTTATGTGAAGTGTGAATTTTACATATTTATTATATCTTTGAACAAACCAAAATCTTAAAAATGAAATCATTTTACATTTCTTTAATCGCTCTTTTTCTAGTTGGAACAGCAGCACAAGCACAAGAATTCTCTTATGGTATTATGGGAGGTCTTAATGTTTCAAAAGTAAATAACGCCTTAGGTGGAGAATTTGCTGATAATAAAATTAATTACCATGTAGGACTAATTGCTGAGTTTCCTCAAGGCGACAAGTGGTCTTTTGAGGCAGCAGCATTCTATTCTGGTGAAGGAGAACAAATAGAAAGAAATGGGAATGTAAGCACAATCTACTTAAGATTTATAAATGTTCCAGTACATTTTAAATATTATATCACAAAAGGATTGAGTGTACATGCAGGGCCTCAGGTAGGTTTCTTATTAAACGCGAAACAGTCTTTTGTTGAAGATGGTGATCGTGAAGAAATAGAAGGAAAGGTAAACAGCTCTTATGCGTTAACAGGTGGATTAGGTTATGACTTTGATAATGGTTTATTTATAAAAGGAACTTTTGACTTAGGAATTACAGACCTATTTGATAATGTTGATTTTAAACAAGATCAACGCACTAGAACTGGACATTTATCCATAGGATATAAGTTCTAAGAGATTTTTTATTACATACTTAAAGCCTGTTTCTTCATTGAAGCAGGTTTTTTTGTGTCTTATTGTCGGTTATCGGTTGTCGGTTTCTCAGTTATCAGTAGCTAGTGGAGATCTCAGTTTTTGTGTATCAAAAACTGAGACTGCGCTTGCTAACTGCGCTTGCTAACTAAAAAAGACTGGTGAATGAGGACTAAAATACTGATGACTGCCTTAAACTTCCATACGCTTTAATTCCTCGTAGTTGTTTTGTAAGCGCTTTAAAAGAATTCCGTAGATCAACATATAAAATAAATATAGTAATCCTAAAAGTACGATATAGAAAACCACCATAAAAAGGAATGCTAACACATAGAATAAGGTTTCATGTCCATCCATCTTACCGCTAGCCATGAGATCAATAATTAATGGATGGTAATTAAGCATGTAAACGGTCGTCATTAGACCAGATATAAATCCACCTATGATGTTATACCAAATGTACCACTTCATGGTTCTTCTAGTTTTGATGATATTCTTCATCAAACTCCTACTAGGTTGTGTGGCAGATATGTTCTTATAGTTACGATAAAACAAGTATAGGAAGTAAACCACTGCGATAATGTGTATCACGGTAATTACTATAAAGAAGTTAGAGTGCATTAATTCTTGAGTTGCAGCATCTGGTTCGCCTATAACAGTATATAGAAAGTTAAGTCCAGACATCACTGCAAACTCTATAATAGCGATGATTAATAACCATTTTACGATGCTAGTGGACTTTTTAGCTAGCAGTTCTTTTATTTGCGCGGCATTATATTGAGGATAATCGGTATCCTGTGACTGCCATTTTTCTTTAAGTATATCTAATTGGTCCATAATTTATGGATTAATAATGTTAGTTAATTTAGTCTTCACTCTATTCATTTTCACTCTTGCGTTGACTTCACTTATTCCTAGTGTTTCTGAAATTTCTCGATAACTTTTATCTTCCAGGTACAGAAAAACCAGGGCTTTTTCAATATCGTTTAATTGTTTTACCGCGCCGTATAGTAACGTGAGTTGTTCTGTAGTTTCATCATCATCATCTATGTCTGTTATTTTAAAAGAAACACTTTCATAATTAGTGGTTTTAACTCGTCTCGTTGATTTGCGGTATAATGTGATAGCCGTGTTTAATGCGACACGGTACATCCACGTAGAAAACTTAGAATCACCTCTGAACTTAGGATATGCCTTCCATA
>NZ_CBFIBE010000046.1:0-15021 GCF_965660805.1 Nonlabens sp.
CAAAGCTCAAAGCTCAAAGCTCAAAGCTCAAAGCTCAAAGCTCAAAGCTCAAAGCTCAAAGCTCAAAGCTCAAAGCTACTCATCATAAATATTAGGATATCCTTTCTCAGGAACCTCAAAGAATTTACCCGTAACATAACGATAGTGTTCATCCATTTGAGCGAGTTCTTTTAAATCCTCTTGATCCATTTGTAGGTGAGCCGCTTCTAGGTTCTCTTTTATACGACCAGGATTAGTAGATTTAGGGATCACTGCTGTGCCGCGCTGCGCAGACCAGTTGATTAATACCTGAGCAGGAGAAACGTTATGCTTGCTTGCTATTTTTTTAATGGTCGCTTTCTCAAGCATGTTAGGTTCATTTTCTTGCTTCATGCCTTCAGAGCGATCACCACTTCCTAGCGGTGAGTATCCTGTTAAGTGTATTCCTTTATGGTTACAATATTGAAAAAGTTCTTTTTGCTGTAGTAATGGGTGTAATTCCACTTGATTCATCTCTGGAACTTCTGCTGTTTTTGAAATTAAATCCTCCAGTTTTTCTTTACTAAAGTTAGAAACACCTATATGTTTAACGAGTCCTTTGTTCTTCATTTGGATCATTTCATTCCAGGTTTCGTGAATAGGAGCTTCTTGAGGTGTGAGGTAGTCATTTGCACTTTCTGGCATAGGCACACCTGGTTGAAACGCAACAGGCCAGTGTATGAGGTATAAATCTAGATAGTCTAACTGTAAATCATTAAGTGTTTGTTGTAGCGCAGGCTCTACGTCTTGAGGTAAGTGCGCATCATTCCATAGTTTTGAAGTGATCCATACATCTTCTCGCTTGATATCACCTTTTGAAAACACTTCCTTGAATGCTTCACCTATTTCCTTCTCGTTACCATAAATAGCAGCACAGTCTATGTGTTTGTATCCGGTTTCTAGAGCGTTTATAATGGCGTTTTTAACTTCTCCTGGTTTGGATTTCCAAGTTCCTAACCCAATAGGGAATAGCTCATCACCGTTTTTAAATTTTAATGTTTTCATGAGTTTGTTATTTGGTTTAAAGTTAGCTTTCGCGAAAGCGTAATAAAAACAATCCTATCACTTTTACATAACTTTAATAATGGATAAGCTGAGTTGCTAAGCTCTAGGATGGTGTTTCTCGAGAACCTTAGTAAGATGAGCGCGATCTACATGCATGTAAATCTCTGTAGTGGTAATGCTTTCATGGCCTAGCATCATTTGAATAGAACGCAAATCAGCACCGTTTTCTAAAAGATGTGTGGCAAAAGAATGTCTAAACGTGTGCGGACTAATTTTTTTCTTAATTCCTGCTTTTACCTTAAGTTCTTTTATGATATGAAAAATCATGGCACGTGTTAAACTAGCGCCACGTCTATTTAAAAATAAGGTGTCTTTATACTGCGGTTTAATGGGTGAATGAACACGTACCTCATCTATATAAAGGTTTATAACCTTCATGGTAAAATCACCTATGGGAATAAATCGCTGCTTGTCTCCTTTACCAGTTACCTTAATAAAACCTTCTTTAAAAAACAAATCACTGATTTTTAAAGTAATGAGCTCGCTTACACGCAAACCACAGCCATAAAGTGTTTCTAGAATAGCTCTGTTGCGTTCACCTTGAGCGGTAGAACGATCTATAGAGTTGATAAGCGCGTCGACCTCTGTGGTGCTTAATGTGTCTGGTAGCTTGCGACCTATCTTAGGAGTTTCAACCAGCTCCAGCGGATTATCCTTGCGGTAGTTCTCTAATATAAGGTAATTGAAAAAAGCTTTTAAACTGCTCAGTGCACGAGCCTGCGATCGGGCCGACACCTTTTTGGCCAGATCATAGATGTAAGCACGTAACTCTACCGTTTTAATACTATCTGGGCGAGCATTTATTTCATGATCTTCTAGCCAGTAAATGAGTTTATTCAAGTCTCGTTCATATGCCTTAATAGTGTTTACAGCAAGGCTACGCTCTATTTTTGCATAGAGTAAAAAGTCCTTTAAAATGTGTTGCCATTTCATAGGGTAAAGATAGTTATGAAAATTATATGCCAGTTGATGAAGGTTGAGTTGTAGGTGAAATCTTTTTATTAACATTACTTTAACAAAAATTAACAAGAAATACTTTTTCTTTAACAGTAACTAACAATCTAAATTTTTAAAATGAAAAAATTATTACTAATTGCTGCTGTTGCAGTATTCGGAATGGGAATGTCTAGCGCGCAAGAAAACGCTGTAAAAGTAAATCCATTAGCAATTTTGGGTGGTACTGATTTAGTTTCTTATGAACGTGCTTTGAATGATAATTCATCTGCAATTTTAAGTGGAGCTATAGGTGGATATACCATTGGATCTTTCAAGTATTCTTCTTACGGAGCAGGAGCGCAGTATCGTTATTATTTTGATGAAGTAATCAGAGGATGGTATGGAGCTGGTTCTGTTGCCTACCAATCAGGAAATGTTGAATTAGATGATTTCTCTGGACAAGGTGATTCTGATGAAATTAGTTTCGGAGCAATTTCTGCAGGAGTCAAAGGTGGATATCAATGGTCATGGGATAGTGGATTTACACTAGACCTTAACTTAGGTATCAATTATGTCAACTTTAGTTATGATGATACTGATAACTCTTCATTCTCAAGCCTTAAAGGTTCAGGGGTTTTACCTCAATTTGGATTTGGATTAGGTTACGCTTGGTAAATCCAATGAAATACTATAATGAAAAGCAACCTCAAAAGGGTTGCTTTTTTTATGCGATTCATTTTAATAATAATACCTTTGTTACATGAAAATACACATCATCAACGGTCCAAATCTTAATTTGCTAGGTAAGCGAGAACCAGAAACTTATGGTGCTACTAGCTTTGAGGATTATTTCAATGAACTACAATCTGTGTTCAATGAAGTGGAGCTTTCCTATTTTCAATCTAATGTTGAAGGTGAGTTGATTAATGAATTGCACCAATGCCTAGAGAATAAAATAGATAGTGTCATTTTAAACGCTGGTGCTTATACACATACTTCTATAGGTCTAGGTGATGCAGTAGCAGCAATAGATGTCCCTGTGATTGAAGTACATATCTCAAATGTGATGGATCGAGAAGAATTTAGGCACGTTTCTTACATTTCAAAATATGCGGCTGGAGTAATTAGCGGCTTTGGTTTGAAAGGTTATGAGCTGGCCATCTATAATTGTACTACTTCAAAATAGGGACGACTCTAGTTTTTACTAAAGAATAAGCTTTTAGAGTTTTTTTTGAAGGGTGCATTATTAAGGTATCACTGGAAACTTAAAAAGTTTGAATTTTTTGATTTCATAATGTAAAATATCATTGTTATTTTTAATGTACTCAATTCACTAGGGAAGATAGTTCACTATGAACTATTCAAGTGATTTAAAGGCTTTATAAAGTCAATTAGGTATTAAAGTGGGAATGAATATGGTCACAAAAAAACTCTTGATTCTATCAAAAGAATCAGGAGTTTTATATTTTCTAGCCAACAGCCAACAGCCAACAGCCAACAGCCAACAGCCTACAAATGTATCACCTCACCATAAGCATCTGCTACGGCTTCCATAACCGCTTCACTCATGGTAGGATGTGGATGTACCGCTTTTAGCACTTCGTGACCTGTAGTTTCTAGTTTACGACCTAATACAGCTTCAGCAATCATGTCTGTAACACCAGCACCTATCATGTGACATCCTAGCCACTCGCCATACTTAGCATCAAAGATTACTTTTACAAATCCATCTTTGGCACCACTAGCACTTGCTTTACCACTTGCACTAAACGGGAACTTACCTACTTTAATTTCATAACCAGCTTCTTTAGCTTGAGCCTCAGTCATTCCTACGCTTGCAATCTCTGGAGTAGAATAAGTACAACCTGGAATGTTACCATAATCTAGTGGTTCCACATGCATGTCGGCTATTTTTTCAACACATAAAATTCCTTCGGCACTTGCTACGTGAGCTAGTGCTGGTCCAGCAGTAATGTCACCTATGGCATAGTAACCAGGAATATTAGTCTGATACCAGTTGTTAACAAGCACTTTGCCACGATCTGTAGAAATCCCTACTTCTTCTAGGCCTATGTTAGAAAGATTTGTCTCGATTCCTACCGCGCTTAAAACGATATCTGCCTCAAGAACTTCTTCTCCTTTTTTAGTTTTTACGGTTGCTTTAACACCATCGCCGCTAGTATCTACACCTGTAACCTCGCTAGAAGTCATTATTTTAATACCTGTTTTCTTAAAGCTGCGTTCCATTTGTTTAGAAACATCTACATCTTCTACAGGTACGATGCGATCCATATATTCTACAATGGTAACCTCAGTTCCCATGGAGTTGTAAAAATAAGCAAACTCTACACCTATCGCTCCAGATCCTACTACGATCATTTTCTTAGGCTGCTTATCTAGGGTCATTGCCTCACGATAACCTATCACCTTTTTACCATCTTGTGGTAAGCTAGGTAATACACGAGATTTTGCGCCAGTAGCAATAATGATGTGGTTACCTTCTACCATGGACGTAGAACCATCTTCTGCTTTTACTTCTATTTTCTTTCCTTTTTTAACGGTACCATATCCCATGATCACGTCTATCTTATTTTTCTTTAATAAGAACTGTACACCTTTACTCATTCCGTCTGCTACGTCACGAGAGCGTTTTACTACGGCATTAAAATCTTTATCTACACCAGTAACCTTTAGACCATAATCTTCGGCATGGTTGAGGTAATTAAAAACATCAGCACTTTTAATCAGTGCTTTTGTAGGGATACAACCCCAGTTTAAACATACTCCACCTAGAGATTCTTTCTCTACAATTGCCGTTTTCATCCCTAACTGAGACGCGCGTATGGCAGTTACATAGCCACCAGGTCCACTACCTAAAACGATTACATCATATTTACTCATATCTATTCATTTTTAAGAGTCACAAAAATATGGAATAAAGTCTAACGGATTGTAAATTTGCACAACCTTATTCTTATGTATAAATCATTAATACGTCCGCTACTTTTTGCCTTTGATCCAGAGGCTGTCCACCATTTTTCTTTCAAGAGTATAAAATTATTGAGCAAGTTACCTGGTTTTAGTACGCTTTCGCGAAAGCGTTATAAACTTAATCATCCTGCTCTAAAAAGAGAATTATTTGGACTCACATTTGAGAATCCTGTAGGAATGGCAGCAGGATTTGATAAAGATGCTCGAGCGTTTAAAGAATTTTCTAATCTAGGGTTTGGATTTATAGAAATAGGCACACTTACGCCAAAACCACAAGATGGAAACCCTAAGCAACGACTTTTTAGATTAAAGAAAGATCAAGCGATCGTAAACCGTATGGGATTTAATAATGGTGGTGTAGATGCTGCGGTAGAACGACTGAAAAAGAATCCAAAACTTGGTGAAAAAGGACACGTGCTCATAGGCGGAAACATAGGGAAAAACAAGGTGACGCCTAATGATGAAGCAGTAAATGATTACATCATCTGTTTTGAAAAGCTGTTTGATCACGTAGATTATTTTACCGTAAATGTGAGTTCACCTAACACGCCAGGATTACGCGAGCTCCAAGACCGTAAACCATTAACGCACATTCTACAAACGCTTCAAGACCTCAATGATAAAAAGCCTCAAAGAAAACCGATTCTTTTAAAAATTGCTCCAGATTTGACCGATGATCAGTTGTTAGATATTATAGGAATAGTAGAAGATACCAAAATCGATGGAGTGATTGCTTCTAATACAACCATCTCTAGAGAAGGATTACAATCTGATGAATCACTAATAAATCAAGCCGGTGGATTAAGCGGTGCACCACTAACTAATCGCGCTACTGAAGTAATTTCATTCTTACATGAAAAAAGCAACGGTGCATTTCCTATTATAGGAGTAGGTGGTATTATGACGGCTCAAGATGCGATTGATAAAATAAATGCTGGTGCTAGTCTGGTGCAGTTATATACTGGTTTTGTTTATGAAGGACCTCAATTGATTAAGGAGATTAATGAGGCTATTTTAAAGATTTTAAAGTAGCATAGTCTTCAGTTATGAATAGCTTTCCACTTAGTAATTTTGAATCACTAGTGTATGAGTTGAGATTTTCAAAACTTTAAAACTATAAACTCTAAACTCTGAATTTATTTTGTTAGAAACCCTAATCTCTTTTGCACTAGCAACCTTTATACTAGCCATATCTCCAGGACCAGATAACATCTTTGTATTGACCCAAAGTGCTGCACGTGGCTCTAGAATAGGAATTGCGATTGCTAGTGGTTTGATTTCTGGATGTATTGTGCATACCAGTTTTGTAGCTCTAGGATTTGCCGTAATTATAAGAGATAATGAATGGTTACTCTACACCATTAAAATTGCTGGTGCGATTTATTTAATTTATCTCGCATTTAAAGTCTATCAGACAGATGCTTTTATATCCTTAGAATCTCAAACCTCAAAAGGCAACTGGTGGAAGATGTACCGCACCGGCGTTACCATGAATTTATTAAACCCAAAAGTGACTTTATTCTATCTTGCCTTATTACCGCAGTTTATTATTCAAAATGATATTCCTGAGTGGATACAGGTTTATATATTAGGCGGTGTTTTTATGCTAGTTTCTTTGATCGTATTTTACGCGGTCGCCTTGCTTGCAGGCGCAGTAGCAAGTTTCATAAAGTCTTCTAAATGGTTTACATCAGTCATGAAATGGACTCAGATTATTGTTTTTATTGGGATAGCAATTTTTATTTTTGTCAATTAAAACTAGAAAACTCACCCTTTAGGGTTGGGGAAAAGGTTTTCGGCTTTACTGTATGGAAAAGCAGCTAGTTTTATAAAGTTTTCCACTTGGTTTGCTCCAGTTATGAAATGGATGCAGATAGTAGTTTTTATTGGGATTGCGGTGGCGATTTTGATACCTTAGAAGTTCCTTCCCTTGAGGAAAGGTTAGGATGGGTGTGTGATGTTAATCTTTGTATTCAATAAATATTTAATATATTTACATTTTATAAATATAAATTATAATGGCAACATTTACATCCACGTTACCTGATGATCTACTTAAACAGTTAAGTGATGCTGCAAAGCTTTTAAAACTTCCTAAAAATAAGCTTATTGAAAAGGCTTTGCGTGTTTACCTAGAGCAATTAGATAAGGCCGCTTATGTTAGGTCTTATAAGCAAATGTCCAATGATGATGATATGCTCAACATGGCCGCAGAAGGTATGACAGAATATTTAACAACTTTAAATCAACTAGATGATGAAACAGTGTGATATTTACGAAATGTATTTTGATCCTGTAAAAGGTAGTGAGCAAAGTGGAAGAAGACCTGCAGTTATTATTTCTGGAAATGCGGCAAACGATAATTTGAATACAGTTATCGTTTGTCCGCTTACTTCTAAGATTAAAAATTATAGAGGTAATGTAATTTTAAAACCTAATGCTACAAATGGACTTACCGATAAATCTGAGATTATGACTATACATATTAGATCTGTTGCAAAAGAGCGTTTAAAGAATAAATTAGGTGTTGTATCGTCAGGAGATCTGGAACAGATTAAAGAAACTTTGGGTAAAATATTGAAGTATTAAATGACTTTCGCAAACCTTTTCGTCACCTTATCTTTACACCTCAATGGAAAAGGTGAAAATCATAGAGTGTCCACGTGACGCGATGCAAGGAATAAAAGAATTTATTCCTACGGATCTAAAAGTGCAGTACATTCAGTCATTGTTGCGCTGTGGTTTTGACACCATTGATTTTGGGAGTTTTGTGTCACCCAAAGCCATACCGCAAATGGTAGATACTGCTCAGGTGCTTTCTAAACTGGATCTCTCTAAAACAGATTCTAAGTTACTTGCTATTGTAGCAAATTTGCGTGGTGCACAAGCCGCTTGTGAGCATCCAGAAATTGATTATTTAGGTTATCCATTTTCTATTTCAGAGAATTTCCAGATGCGTAATACGCATAAAACCATAGCACAGTCTGTAGAATTGCTTCAGGATATATTAGATCTCGCTTTCGCGAAAGCAAAACAAGTTGTCGTCTATATTTCTATGGGATTTGGTAATCCATACGGAGATCCATGGAATGTGGAAATCGTAGGAGAATGGACGGAGAAACTAGCAGCTATGGGCGTAAAAATCCTGTCCTTATCAGATACGGTAGGAACCAGCGATCCAGAAACGATTAATTATTTATTCTCTAATTTGATTCCTAAATACCCAGATGTGGAATTTGGCGCTCATTTACATACTACGCCTACCACATGGCACGAGAAAGTAGATGCAGCCTATAAAGCTGGTTGCCGCAGATTTGATGGTGCGATACAAGGTTTTGGCGGTTGTCCTATGGCAAAGGATGAACTCACAGGAAATATGCCTACCGAGAAAATGGTTAGTTATTTTGGTGCAACAAAAATAGATTCAAATGTAAATGCTATGTCCTTTGAGAGCAGTTATAATGAGGCTACTAAGATTTTTACAAAGTATCATTAAATAATTAACGTATTTTGAGAGTCTCAATGTTCGCATTCAAGAATTATGTGAGGTCTGAGATTTTGAATATCGTATTTTTTTTATCGTAGTTCCAATTTTACGTATAATTCAAGCTCGATTTCAAATTCGAGTTCAATGTCAAGTTCATTTGCATCCCAAACTAACAAGTGTTAGTTTTGTGTAAATTTAACGACCATACTATAGTGAGTGAATTTCATAACATAACGCTTTCCCAAGTCTATAAAGAGACAGATGATACGACGGTAATCACCTTTAACGTTCCACAGGAATTAAAAGAAGATTTTAAATACCGTCAGGGACAATTTTTAACCTTGCGCGCCACGATAAATGGTGAAGACGTGAGGCGTAGCTACTCACTTTGCAGCAGCCCGCTGGATGATGAGTGGAAAGTCGCCGTTAAAGAAATCTTTGAAGGTAAATTTTCTACCTATGTAAACCGCGAATTAAAAACGGGTGATACCTTGCAGGTCGCGGCGCCTAGTGGTGATTTTGGCATCGATTGTTATGATGAGACTGAGACTAAAAACTATGTAGCCTTTGCTGCTGGATCTGGAATTACTCCTATGTTGAGTATTATAAAAACACATCTAGCCAGTGAGCCTAATGCTAAATTCAAGTTATTCTATCTCAATAGAACCGTAAAATCTATTATCTTTAAGGAAGAGATAGAAGCCTTGAAAAACAAATATTTAAGTCGTTTTGAGGTGTT
Organism: Nonlabens sp.; assembly: GCF_965660805.1. Classification (GTDB taxonomy): domain Bacteria; phylum Bacteroidota; class Bacteroidia; order Flavobacteriales; family Flavobacteriaceae; genus Nonlabens. Next base: position 9,237 of record NZ_CBFIBE010000046.1, read on the forward strand.
TTATTTCTTGAGTCGTGAGCATCGTGATATTCCATTATTTAATGGACGTTTTGATAAACAAAAATTACAAACACTCACACAAACGTTAATCAACGCACCACATACAGATCACGCTTTTATTTGTGGTCCCGAAGAGATGATTTTTCTGATACGTGATGAGTTGGTTGCCGCAGGAATTAAGAAAGAAAATGTCCATTTTGAATTATTTGTAAGTGGATTAAGTGAAGAAGATAAAGCACGTGCCGCAGCAGCGCTAGAGCAAAAAGTAGATGGCGTGGACGTGACGATTATAGATGGAAGTAAAGAATTTCATTTTGTACTAGGAGATGATCACGATAATGTGCTGGATGCCGCAATTGCCGCAGGTGCAGATTTACCATTTGCCTGTAAAGGTGGTGTGTGCAGCACCTGTAAATGTAAAGTGGTTGAAGGCAGCGTGGCCATGAAAGTTAACTATGCACTGACTGATGAAGAGGTAGAAAAAGGCTTTGTCCTTAGTTGTGTGAGCGTTCCTACGAGTAAGAAACTGGTGGTGAATTATGATGTGTAGAACAGCTTTTAGCTGTTAGCACTTGGTTGTTGGCGCTTAGCACTTAGCAATAAATGGGCAGTATGGTGCTTTTTGTTTCGCTTTTGCGAAAGCGGAAAAGGTAAAGAGTTATAGAAAGAAAGAAATGGATGAGTTTAATTTTGAGAACCTGAAAATATATCAAAAGGCTTTAGATTTTATAGATCAAGTACATGATGCTTTAACTTTATTTCCAAAACATGAAATGTATAGTTTAAGTTCTCAATTTTCAAGAGCCTCAAATAGTATTGCTCTTAATATTGCAGAAGGTCATGGTGATACAGACGCTCAATTTAATAGATTTTTAAAAATAGCTGAAGGTTCTGTAAGAGAGTGCGTAGGTTGCACAACACTTGCTTATAGAAGAGGTTATATTATTGGCGAAGTCAATATAGAACTAAGAAAAGTTCTCATCGAATTAGCAAAAATGATAAAAAGTCTAAGAAACAAATTAAAGTAGAATAGTAAACTAAGCGCCAAAAAGCTAATAGCTCAGTGCTAACAGCTAAGCGCTATAAAAAAGGAGACATGAGTGAAGCAGAAATCAAAAGTTTAGAAGCACAATTTGATGCAAAAATTGCCAATGACGAGAAAATCGAACCGAAGGACTGGATGCCAGAGAAGTATCGTAAGACGCACATCAGACAGATTTCCCAGCATGCACATTCTGAAATAGTAGGAATGTTACCAGAAGGAAACTGGATTACTCGTGCGCCATCATTACGACGCAAAGTAGCCTTACTAGCAAAGGTTCAAGATGAAGCAGGACACGGATTATACCTATATAGCGCCTGTGAAACATTAGGAATCACACGTGAGCAAATGTATGAGGACTTACATTCTGGTAAAGCTAAATATTCTTCCATTTTCAATTACCCGACGATGACATGGGCAGATATGGGAGCTATAGGATGGCTAGTAGATGGCGCTGCGATTATTAATCAGGTGCCATTATGTAGTACGTCTTTTGGACCTTATGCCCGTGCCATGGTGCGTGTGTGTAAGGAAGAAAGTTTCCACCAGAGACAAGGGTACGAAATCATGCTGTCGCTTTGTAATGGAACTGAGGAGCAAAAAGAAATGGCGCAAGATGCATTAAACCGTTGGTGGTGGCCATCATTAATGATGTTAGGACCTACTGATGCGGCAAGTACGCATACTGAGCAATCCATGAAATGGAAGTTGAAGCGCAAAACTAATGATGAATTACGCCAGCAGTTTATAGATCAAACCGTTCCACAAGCAGATATTTTAGGACTTACCATTCCAGATCCAGATTTAAAATGGAATGAGGAGACTGGTCACTATGATTTTGGCGAGATAGATTGGGACGAGTTCTGGCAAGTCGTAAAAGGCCATGGTCCTATGAATAAAAAACGCCTAGATGACCGTCGCAACGCCTGGGAAAATGGCGCTTGGGTACGCGATGCAGCAACAGCCTATGCGGCAAAACAAAAGGATAGAAAAGAACAAGCTGCGCAAGCGATTTAAACAATGGCGCATCTCATGCGACCTTATAGCGTATGCAATGCGCAGCGAAACAAACGAAAAGGCGCATCGCATGCGCCATCAAAAAAACATGTTTTCCTTTTGAGGACAATGCGGGAATCGCATGAGTAAACCTTTAAACTTAAACTTAAGTTTAAACTTAAATTTATAAGATAATGAGCACAGAAATACCACTTTGGGAAGTTTTTATACGATCTAAAAACGGACTAGAACACAGACACTGCGGCAGCCTGCATGCCGAAGATGCTGAAATGGCAATGAATAACGCACGCGACGTTTATACTAGAAGGAATGAAGGTGTAAGTATTTGGGTAGTAGAAAGTAAAAACATCACTGCCAGCAGCCCAGAAGATAGCGACGAGCTTTTTGAACCAGCAACTGATAAGGTGTATAGGCATCCTACTTTTTATGAGCTTCCTGAAGAATTAAAACACATGTAAAGGCATAGCTTTTACCTAGTCTTTAATTTTTAAAGTTTAAGCTTAAGTCTAAGTTAAAGTGAAAATTATGGAAGAAAAAAAGTATGGTTTAGAAGATAGGATTATACAGTTTTCTATTGATGTTGTTAAAGTTTCTCGCAAAGCAAACTGGAATGATTATGCTTCAAAATATTATCAACAGCAATTAATAAGATCATCTGGATCAGTCTCTTTGAACTTTGGTGAGTTTTTAGGTGCTCGGTCAGATAAAGATAAACTCAATAAACTAGCAATTACACTTAAGGAAATAAAAGAGTGCAGAAATAATCTTAGAATTCAAGTAGGTGCTGAATTAAATAGTAAATCAGAATTAGAGAAACTAGCCCAAGAATCATTAGAATTAATAAAGATAATTGCTTCAATTATAAACACTAGGTCTTAAACTTAAGTTTAAACTTAGACTTCAACTTTAAGAGATGAAACAACCCATAAAAGAACTCAACCCAAAATTCCTAGAATCAAAGGAAAATAAAGAACACTTAATAAGTTACCTTTTAGGTGTAGCAGATAATTACCTCATTCTAGGACAGCGACTAGGTGAGCTGTGCGGTCATGGACCTAATCTAGAACCAGATATTGCGATTACTAACATTTCCCTGGACATGCTGGGACAAGTGCGTAGTTTTTATCAATATGTAGCACAATTGAAAGGTGATAAAAGCACTGAAGATGATATTGCCTTTTTAAGGAAAGAACGTGAGTATAAAAATGTACTGCTGGTAGAACAGCCTAATACAGATTTTGGATATGTTATTGTACGACAGTATTTCTTTGATGTATATAATAAAATGTTTTTAGGCGCCTTACAGCAAAGTGCTGACGAAACTTTAAGAGCACTTGCCTTTAAAGGAATTAAAGAAGCTAGTTATCACGAGCGATTTTCAGGCGACTGGTTAAAACGTCTAGGTGATGGAACGGCAGAAAGTAAACAACGCGTTCAGCAAGCTGTAAACGATCTATGGGTATATACCGACGAGCTATTCCACACTACTGACGCCGATAAAGCCATGATTGAAGCTGGAGTAGCGCCAGATATGCTGCAACTACGTGAATATTATTATGAAAAAGTAGAAGATCTCTTAACCACTGCAACCCTAGAGATTCCAGAAGTAGAATATTTCCAAAAAGGCGGAAAAAACGGCTTACACAGTGAACACATGGGATACATTCTGGCAGATTTGCAGTATATGCAACGCACTTATCCTGACAGTAAATGGTAACTGTTAGAACTTGAATCTGAATTTGAACTCGTTGAATATCGAACACTGATTAACGAATAATGAATATCCAAAAAAGTAAATTATGAAATTTGATTTAGAAGGTAGATTAATTCAATTTGCAGTGGATATAATTAAAATCGCTGATCATTCTATGAATTCCAGTTATGCCGCAAATCATTTATGCAAGCAACTGATCAGAAGTTCTACTGCCGCAGCATTGAATTATGGAGAAGCACAAAGTGCAGAATCTCACAAAGATTTTCTTCATAAAATGAAAATCGCACTTAAAGAACTTCGAGAGTCTATGGTTAATCTTAAAATCCAAAAAGGAGCTGAGCTTGTAAAGAATATTGCAGTGGTCGAAAGATTAATTGATGAAAACAATCAGCTTATTTCCATCTTTGTAGCCAGTATTAAAACCTCTAAAACTAAAAACTCTTAAATCGAAAATTTTATTATTCATTGATCGATATTCGATATTCAAAATGAACTTTATTAATAACATTTTATCAGACTGATTAGAAGTTTTGGAAATCATTTTTTTAATTTTCTTTACAATTGTAAGAACATCAAAGGCTAAAAACTCTTAAATCAAAAATTTCAGTGTTCGTTAATCTTTAATCGATATTCAATATTCAAAAACATGATTCAAAACTATAACATATCGCCAGATCTATTAGAGATTTTAGAATCCGTGCCCGATCCAGAAATCCCAGTCTTAAACGTGATTGACTTAGGAGTGATACGAGATGTGCAAGTAGATGGAAAAGATATCACCATAAAACTGACGCCAACTTATAGCGGCTGTCCAGCCATGGATGTAATAGGTGATGACCTGGAAAGAGCATTTGCGGCACATGGATATACTACAGCGGTACAATTAATTATGAGTCCGCCGTGGACGACAGACTGGATCACAGATCGTGGTCGCAAAGCGCTGGAAGAATATGGAATCGCTGCACCATTAAGTGAAACAGCAGATAAGGATGTGTTACTGAATAATAAGAAACTCGTAAAATGTACAAATTGCAGTTCACCAAATACGAAATTGGTGAGTCAGTTTGGTTCCACAGCTTGTAAGGCAATGTTTCAGTGTGAGGATTGTCTTGAGCCGTTTGATTACTTTAAGTGTTTGAAGTAAACTCGCTTTCGCGAAAGCGAATTACTAATCCACAACCAACTTTAAAGCAACACTTTGCTCTTGAGATTCAATTTTCAACAAGTAAATTCCAGAATTCAAATCATTGAATTTAATCTTGCTATTTTTTATTGCACCATTCCATATTTCCCTACCATCCAGTGCATATAATACGGCATCTCCTTGATTTATGTTTTTAAGATGCAGCACATTTCCTTGCAATGGGTTAGGATAAATAGCAATAGGTAAAATATCATTTACAGATGCTGGAGCATTAAAAGTAGTGGTCCAAATCTCGGTAAACACAGGTGCGTTATAATCAAAATATATGGCGGCACTAGCCCTAATTACATCACCTACTGCATAAGAAATAGGTTTAATACGGTATTTTATAAATCCGTTACTACCTTCTGGATCTGTCGCTTCTGGTGGTAACTGGATATCATCAAAAAAGAAATCCAGGGACCTTCCATTTTTTTCATAGCTATAAGGATGACTAGCGGTTAAAATTTCAAAAGTACTGTCGTCTAATAATGGATGTAAATCTGATAGAATACGTACAAATTGTGCTGCGGCGCTACCCATGTTTTGGAAACGTATCGTGTACTCTAAATAATCTGAAGAGCTAAATTCATTAACCAGGATTATAGGACCACGTATTTCAGTCACATCATTAGGATCATAAGAAGCGACTACATCTACATCTATTGAATCCATATTATTTGTAGCACTTAAATCTGTTGAGCTTGGGTTAATCGTTACGTTATGAGTAAAAGTATCGCCCATTTGGACACCAGTAACTGGTGTAGACATCGTGATGAGATAATACTGTCTTTCAAAATCATTCAGTGAATATGGTATTGAAAAACCG
>NZ_CBFIBE010000047.1:0-14738 GCF_965660805.1 Nonlabens sp.
TTTAATTTTCTTTATCATCTAGTCAAAAAATAATTCAAATTAAGAATACGGCATTAGAAACATAAATTGGTATAAGTTCAAATTTTAATGGCTTTTAATTACAGCTTTATCTGGTTTAAAAATTGAATCCTACAGTGGCTATAATGTTGTTTTGAATGTTATTCACTCCAGCGCTAGAGGTAAGACCAGCATCAAATAATTGCTGACTAAAGTCTCTTTCAGCGCGATCATAAGAAATATCTAGTGTAGTTTTACCCCAAGTATAACCTAGCCCTAAACTATAACCAGTAAGGTCACTCATAATGTCTTTGTTCTTATAAGGAGACTCTTCACTGCGGTAGCCAGCTCTTATTGACCAGTTTTTTACTCTATACTCACCACCTATGCGCAGTGTTCCTGATCTGGTTAACTCTTGTTTAATTTGTTGATTATTTGCTGCAAAAAATGCGTCATTTCTAGGTTTGAAAAGTAAACTGGCATAATTTTTTGAACTATAATCTATGCTTATCAATCCTTTTTTGCCAAAAATGTAAGCAAAACTACCAGTTATACTTCCTGGTGTTCTTAAATTATAGGGAGCAAAAATAGTAATCACATCTGGATCAATTATTTCTGTAATAGTACCGCCGCTTCCATCATTTCTACGTGCCAGAATAGATTGTGAAATGCTCTCTTCTACTTCATACCAGGTAGGTGATGCATAACTTGCACCTATTCTAATTTCATCAGTAACTTTTGCAATAGCTCCTACTTGTAAAGAAATACCAGACGATTGTACGTCTAGATCATTATTGAATCTAACAAGGTCTACCAGAGCGCCGTTATTGTTTTGTTCATAGAAAGAGGTAGATCTTTGATAATCTATATAGTGTGCGTTTATATTGAATCCTATGCTTAAACGATCTTTTACCTCTATAGCTCCATTAAAGGAAAGTTTAGTTTGATATCCAGAGGAATTCTGACTTAATTGTTGATTAAAAGTTCCTGTACCAGTATTTGAAATGTACTGCGATCCTAATGGGTCTGAGTCGTCAACTGGGTCAATGACGTATGATTGATAACCTAAAAAACCTTGTTGAGAACCAAAGCCTTGATCCTCTCCTAGAAACCTATAGAGTCCAGAAACACTTTCGTCGGGCAGGAGTTGGAAATTTTCTAATGTTACTCCACTGGCAAAGTTCAGGAAGTATTCAGAAATAGAAATATTATTAGAGCCAGCTATAAAAAGTTGGTTATCATAATTACGAGTGTCGTCATAATTTAAACCAAACGAGAATTTAGTGATTGTTGCGTCTTCTTTTTGATTTTCATAGACAAGAACAAAACCGGCTTGGTTTAAAGTAAAATCATTGTCATTATCTTCACTAAAAGTTCCATTGAAACTACTATCCGTTTGATTATTGGTGAAATTTAAAGAGGCGCTTGCAAAGTGGTTTGCAAACACTACAGAACCTGCAGGATTAGCTCCTACAGCTGTTAAATCACCACCTAAGGCCCCAAAAGCTCCACTCATTCCTCTAAATCTGGCAGTTCCATAAGATCCTTGCTGTCCATAAAGTAATCCATCTGCTACGGTTTGTCCATAGGTAGTTAGGGCGCCTAATATTAGGACACTTGTAAATATTAATTTCTTCATAATAAAATGTGATTATAAATTATCCTCTACGGCCACTTGAACGAGATCCACCTGATGATCTTCCAGAGGAGCTTCTGCTACTGCTTCTACTGCTAGAAGATCTAGCGCTAGATGACCTTGAAGATCTAGAACTGCTACGCATAGTAGATGACCTAGATGATCTACTAGAAGAGTTGCTTCTTGCTGAGGAATTTCTGGTAGAACTTCTTCTAGAAACACCAGAGTTATTTCTACTGGTAGTTCTAGAGTTTCTTGCAGAAGTAGAGCGGCTGCGGCTAGTGCTATTAGTGCCTCGACCTACATTACGTCTAGTAGTATTTCTGTTTCCTACTGAAGATGTTCCTCTAGAATTAGCTAGACCGTTTCTTCCGTAGTAATTTCTATAACCGTTATTGAAGGAGAGGTGGTTTCTTCCATAAAAATTTCCCCATCCATTATTCCAAGCCCAACCATTGTTCCAGCCCCAACCGAAGCCGTTATTCCAGCCCCAGTTATTCCAGCCGAAATTGCGGTTCCATCTCCAAGGATTTCCCCAACCCCAGTTGTTCCATCCGAATCCACCATTCCATCCGAATCCACCATTCCATCCAAATCCATTATTCCAGCCCCAGCCGCCATTCCAACCGAAGCCGTTATTCCATCCCCAATTATTCCAGCCCCAATTATTCCAGCCGTTATCATAATAATTGATAACTACTGAATTAGGATTGTCACCAAAGCCAGCGTTACCACCACCATAGTTTGCGGTGTAATCTGGGGTTGACTCATCGTAGCTTTGAGAGGAATAGGTGTCTACATTTGTGAAAACGGTTTCCTGAGAGAAGTTGTTTCCATATTGTTCTGCTTTTTCAGCAAATAAGTTTTTATAATAAGAGCCGCTATTTTCTTGATAAGTGGTTTCTACTTCTACTTCTTCTTCAGTTTCATAATTATTTGAATCACCATAAATGCCGTCATTATATGAAACGGCCTCAAAAGAGCCGCAGGAACTAAGCGTTAATATCAATGCTAATAAAGCAGTGATACTTGTAAATCTCGATAATTGCGTAGTATTAGTTCTCATAGCGTAATAATTTATGATGATAGGATAAAAATAAGTAGTTTTGGGCTTTTAAATAAACCTTTTAACAAAACTTAATTTTAAACTGCAAGTTTTGTGCCAAAACAAAGTGCATGGGAAAGAACCTAACAAGTAGGAGTGAAGACTATTCTAAATGGTATAATGAACTGGTCGTAAAAGCAGATATGGCTGAGAATAGCGCTGTTAGAGGCTGTATGGTGATAAAGCCGTATGGTTATGCTATCTGGGAAAAAATGCAAGCAGAATTAGACCGCATGTTTAAAGAAACGGGTCATCAAAATGCGTATTTCCCTCTTTTTGTTCCTAAAAGTCTTTTTGAGGCCGAGGAGAAGAATGCTGAAGGATTTGCTAAAGAGTGCGCTGTAGTTACACATTATAGATTGCAAAATGATCCTGAGAACCCAGGGAAACTACGTGTAGATCCTGAGGCTAAATTAGAAGAAGAGCTAGTAGTAAGACCTACAAGTGAGGCTATAATTTGGAATACGTATAAAGGTTGGATTCAGTCTTATCGCGATTTGCCTCTTCTTATTAATCAGTGGTCAAATGTAGTGCGATGGGAAATGAGGACTAGATTATTCTTAAGAACAGCAGAGTTTTTATGGCAAGAAGGTCATACAGCACATGCTACAAAACAAGAAGCTCTTGAGGAGGCAGAACAAATGAATGATGTGTATGCTGCTTTTGCTCAAAACTTTATGGCCATACCTGTAATAAAGGGTCTTAAGACAGAAAGTGAACGTTTTGCAGGTGCAGATGAGACATATTGCATTGAAGCACTGATGCAAGATGGTAAGGCGTTACAAGCTGGGACGTCACACTTTTTAGGACAGAATTTTGCAAAAGCATTTGATGTGAAGTTTACCTCTAAAGAAGGAAAGCAAGAGTATGTCTGGGCAACTTCTTGGGGAGTTTCTACACGATTAATGGGAGCTCTAATAATGACGCACAGTGATGATAAAGGTTTAGTGCTGCCTCCTAATTTAGCGCCTAATCAAGTGGTCATTGTGCCTATTTTTAAAACTGAGGAGCAGTTTGAAGCTATTACGGCCGTAGTGAATGGAATTATGACATCTCTTAGAGGTAAAGGAGTTTCTGTTACTTATGATAAGCGTGATACTTTAAGACCTGGAGCAAAATTTGCTCAACATGAACTACAAGGAGTTCCTTTAAGAATAGCCATAGGTTCACGTGACTTAGAAAATGGTACTGTAGAGTTAGCCAGAAGAGATACTTTGTCTAAGGAAACAACAAGTCTTGAAGGAATAGAAGATAAGGTGGTGAATCTACTAGAGGAGATTCAATCTACTCTATTTGAAAGGGCTTTGGATTACCGTGATGCTCATATTACAGAGGTGGATTCTTTTGAAGAATTTAAAAGTGTGTTAGATCAGAAAGGTGGTTTTATTTCTGCTCATTGGGATGGTACTACTGCTACAGAAGATAAGATTAAAGAGCTCACTAAGGCTACCATTAGATGTATACCACTAGATGCTCAACTAGAAGAAGGAAAGTGTGTTTACACAGGAAAAGTATCTAAGCAAAGAGTGTTATTTGCAAAGGCATATTAATTTTTTTTAAAAAAGTTGCGTTTAGTATTTGCGGGATTGAAAAAAGTGTTTATTTTTGCATCCGCTTAACGAGCGAGATATTAATGGCCCGTTCGTCTATCGGCTAGGACGCCAGGTTTTCATCCTGGTAAGAGGGGTTCGATTCCCCTACGGGCTACAACAAATAGGTTTTAAAAAACCACATTTAATAGTATATGGCAAATCATAAGAGTGCTTTAAAAAGAATTAGAAGAAACGAAGTAGCGAGACTTAGAAACAAGTACCAGCACAAAACTACTCGTAATGCTATCAAGAAGTTGCGTGAGACAGAAGATAAGTCTGAAGCTCAAGCTCTTTACGTAGAGGTAACTTCAATGATTGATAAGCTTGCAAAACGTAATATTATTCACGATAATAAAGCGTCTAACATGAAATCTAAACTTGCTAAGTTTGTGAATACTTTATAGTATATCCAACTACATTATTATTTAAAAGCCTTTCAGAAATGAAAGGCTTTTTTATGTTATAGATTGGTGATTTCTGCTTTTACCCAATGTCTTATACCAATTTGTGTTTATAGTGTCGTTAAAATAAATTGAATTATTTTTTGCTTAGTTGAAGCTAAAAATTCTTTGCATAGCCTAAGCTACGGAAATAATTTTAAGTGAAAAGTAAGTGAAAAAGAAACTATTTATTAAGACTTTATAAATTCAATTTGGTATTAAAGCTGAAAGAAGTCGCTGGTTCTTTTAGGTATTATAGAATCTTTAATGAAAAGGTTCTCTTTTTAAAAAATGTTAAACCTGAAGAGTTAAGGATAATTATAGATGTCATAAAGAATCTAATCTTTCTTATAATAACCTAGCTTTAGAAATGTAAGTGACTAGAGAGTATTAATGTTTTCTATGAATTACTGCTGCTATTATTCTTTTTGCGCTCATCCATGAGTTGACGGCTCAGTTGTTGTTCTCTTTCAATGGATCTTCTTTTATAGTTTTCCAGCTCTTCTTCGACTAGTTTTAAGTTTGATTGAGAGACTTTAGTGATTTCATTACTATTACGATACTTGAATATTATCATAAAAAGAGCTAATAATAAAGCGACTATTATAGTCCATAGAATTAAATTGTAAGTTAATTTATCGAGCATGATACCAAATAAAGATATCGAGTTTTTCTCGTCACTTATTTGAGTTAATTCTAGGTCTTTCTTTTTAATTTGTTTTTCAAGAAGTAGTGTGTTCTTATCTTTATTAATGATCTGTTTCTCCAGTAAGTTTATAGAATCCTTTAAGCCTTCTATGCGTGAGATGGTTTGATTCTTAAGTTCTTCTAGTTTACGCTGTTTTATGACTTTATAGTCCTGGTAACGACCACCTTCCTTTATGGTTTGTTCAAATTGAGTTTTGATGCTTTTATCTTGTACCGTTGCGGTGTCTTGAGCATTAATAGCAAAGCAGCTCAATGATAGGATAATGACTAAGTAAGTTTTCAAAAGTTTAATTTTTACAGTGAAACAACTATAAAAATAAGAATAATTTGTTGGTAAAGCTTAACTGTGGTTAAATATATGCGATCTTTTTCAAGTATTTTTTTCGCGAAAGCATAAAAAAAAAGAGCCTTCATTTAGGGAAGACTCTTTTACTGTGGTTTTGAGATAAACTTTTTAACTATTCATAGTTGCTAAGAACTCCTCATTATTGCGAGTTTGTTTCATGCGTTGTGAAATGAATTCCATGGCTTCAACGGCGTTCATGTCTGCAAGGTATTTTCTTAGAATCCACATGCGCTGAACAGCTTGCTCGTCTAGGAGTAAGTCATCACGACGTGTAGAAGATGAGGTTAAGTCTATAGCAGGGAATATTCTACGATTAGAAATGTTACGATCTAACTGTAATTCCATGTTACCAGTACCTTTAAATTCTTCAAAGATTACTTCGTCCATTTTAGAACCGGTCTCAGTAAGTGCAGTAGCGATAATGGTTAGTGAACCACCACCTTCTATATTACGAGCAGCTCCAAAGAATCGTTTAGGTTTATGCAGTGCGTTTGCATCTACACCTCCAGAAAGGACTTTACCACTGGCAGGTTGAACGGTATTATAGGCTCTTGCTAGACGCGTTATGGAGTCTAGCAAAATGACTACGTCATGTCCACATTCTACCATGCGTTTTGCTTTTTCTAGGACTATGTTTGCTACTTTAACATGGTCGTGAGCTTCTTTATCAAATGTAGAGGCTATTACTTCACCATCTACATTGCGCTGCATGTCTGTTACTTCTTCAGGACGTTCATCTATTAGAAGAATGAGTTGGTACACCTCAGGATGGTTAGCTGCTATGGCGTTTGCGATATCTTTTAGCAACATGGTTTTACCTGTTTTAGGTTGTGCTACGATCATACCACGCTGTCCTTTACCTATAGGGGCAAAGAGATCCATAATGCGAGTAGATGGAGATGATTGACGCTCAGCGATGTTAAATTTCTCGTCTGGAAATAAAGGTGTTAAATGTTCAAAAGAGACTCTATCTCTTACTACACTAGGGTCTAATCCGTTTATTTTTATAATTTTAATAAGCGGAAAGTATTTTTCTCCTTCCTTAGGTGGGCGTACCATTCCTAAAACGGTATCACCTGTTTTAAGTCCAAAAAGTCTCACTTGTGATTGAGATACGTAAATATCATCAGGTGAAGCGAGGTAGTTGTAATCACTACTGCGCAAGAATCCATACCCGTCAGGCATCATGTCTAAACAACCTTCACTCTCAATAATCCCGTCAAATTCAAAATCTGGATCACGGTAACGGTTACGCGTGTCTTTATTTCCTTTAGGAACGTTGTTTTGGTTGTTATTGCGCTGGTTTTTATTACGAGTATTACGATCATTTCTGTCGTTGCGGTCATTATTTTGATCGTTGCGCTTATCGTTTTGAGATGATTTGTCATTTTGAGATGACTTATCATTATGACGAGGTGATTTTTCACTGCGATTATCATTTTTCTTAGGTCGCGGTGCTCGTTGTTCTTTTTTTGCAGCTGGATCTTTCTTTGAAGAATCTTCCTTCTTAGGGTTTGATTCTTCTTTTTTCTCCTCTGTTTTTTTAGTTCTAGGATTGGGTTTGCGCTGCTGTTTTGGAGCTTCTTTTTTAGCTGCAGGCTTTTTTTCTACCTTTTCTGGAGTAGATTCTACATCTAGTTTTTTTACCACATCTGGGTTTGCAGCTTGTAGGTCAAGAATTTTGTAAACTAGGTCTAGTTTTCTGAGCTGCTTGTATTTAGGTACATTAAGTCCTTTGGCTATTTCCTGTAATTCAGGTAGCTTTTTTGATTTTAAATCAGCGATTTGAAACATATGTTATAAAGTGTGTGAAGTATCATTCTGTTGATAAACCGATAGAATAAGAAAATATTAGGGGTTAGTTAACCTAGTAAGAGGTGGTTAACTTCTCGGTGCTGCAATAATACATATAAATATTAATATGAGCTATGCTTTTTTGAGGATATATATTATTTTTGACCTCGAGTTAAATAAAGTTTTTAGGTTACTTTTTCTATGATTCAACGTATTCAAACCATATACCTTCTTATTGCTGCTGCCGTTTCTGGCGGGCTTATATTTGTAGTAAGTTTATGGGTAGATGGAAAAGGGAACGAGTTCGTAGCGATGGATGTGATGAGTTACTTTGCTGCTTTTGTAGTAAGTGCGTTACTTTCGCTGGTGGCTATCTTTATTTATAATAACAGGAAGTTACAAACGGTTATAAACCGTCTTAATATTTTATTGAACCTTATTTTGCTAGGAGTTTTCGTTTATCGATTGCTAACTATGTCTGGAGAAACGGCGGTTTCTGAGAAAGGCATTGGGATGCTTATACCTATCATTTCTATCGTTTTTTTAGTTCTGGCAAACAGAGCTATCCGTAGGGATGAGCAACTCGTAAAATCTGCAGATCGTTTTCGTTAAAACACTGTATCTTAGTTTATTTAGTGAAAAACCTGTGAGGCGCCACCTTGCAGGTTTTTGTTTTTATACGCTTTCGCGAAAGCGTATTCTAAACCATTTTTATCGATCTTTTTCAATCACCTCTAAGTTACTCATCTTTCCAGCGTTAATTTCAAAACGCAGCATGGTTCTTTTTTTATGGAATCCATGCATTCCTATGGCTCCTGGATTCATGTGGAGGCAATTGATTTTTTTATCATGAATCACTTTAAGAATATGACTGTGGCCGCATATAAAAACATCTGGAGTGTTTTCATAAATTTCTGGACGCACACGCTGATTGTAACGCCCAGGATAGCCACCTATGTGCGTGATCCATATATCCATTCCTTCACAAATGAAACGGTTGTGCTCTGGAAACTGCATTCTAGCTTTATCATCATCTATGTTTCCCCATACAGCGCGTAGTGGTTTAAGAGCAGCGATTTGATCAGTTACTTTGAGATCACCTATGTCACCAGCGTGCCATACTTCATCAGCTTGCTTTACGTACTTGAGGATAAAATCATCGATATGACTGTGTGTGTCTGATAGAAGTAATATTTTCATAATGCAAAGATAGGTTGTGAGTGCATGAGTTTGTGAGTCTTTGAGTTGTGAGTTTTTGATTCATAAGTCGCGGATTATTCGTTTTTTAAGAATCCTAGTGAAAATCAATTTTTAATGGAATTATGTGATCATTAAAAAATGTAAACCAAATCTAAATCAATAGAAAAGTAAGTCCTTTATTGAATGACAACACTTGTAGTGAAACGGTTTACATTTTGCAAACTTTAAGTATAGTGGTATTAGTTCTAATTTGTTTCATGATACGATCTATCTTCTTTTTCAAAGTTCAATTTCAAGTTCATTCTTCTATCTTTGTCGCAATGCAAAATAAGTCACGATACTTTATAGAACTCGCTTATGATGGTACACACTATCATGGCTGGCAGCGACAGCCGCAAAGTATTACTGTACAAGAAGTTCTAGAAGATGGTTTACATAAAATGCTACGTGAAAAAGTAGCGGTAACCGGCGCTGGACGTACAGATGCTGGTGTTCATGCTTCACAAATGCTTGCTCATTTTAATTATGATAGAGAAATTGATTTAGAGCATTTAGTTTATAGACTCAATAGGTGGTTGCCTAAGGATATCGCTGTCTATCAAGTTATGCCTGTTACTGATAAGGCTCATGCACGGTTTCATGCGGTTAAACGTTCTTATGAGTATCATTTTTTATTGAGACCAGATCCTTTCCAGGTATTACAGGCTTATGTTCTTTTTAGAAAACCAGACTTTGAACTGATGCAACAGGCTGCCCAAATTCTTTTAGAATACAAAGATTTTGAATGTTTTTCACGATCAAATACAGATGTAAAAACTTTTCTCTGTGATGTTTCTGAGGCACGTTTTGAATTTAGAGATCATAAAGTTATTTTTCATATCACGGCAAATCGTTTTTTACGCAATATGGTACGCGCTATAGTAGGTACTTTGCTAGATATAGGGTATGGTAAAAAAAGTGTGAATGATATGCATGCCATTATAGCCGCAAAAGACAGGAGCAAAGCAGGAGCAAGTGCTCCAGCTGGTGGCTTATTCTTATCAAAAATTGAATACCCAAAAGAGTTGTTTTTATGAAAGAAAAAATCCTTTTTAAAGAAACGCAACGCTTCAATCAGTGGTGGTTATGGGTTATACTTTCAGTTAGTTTAGGAGTTCCTGTAGTATTCATGAGTATAGATGCGGTTCAAAGTTTTGAAGCTACTAAACTTATCCCAATCATATTGTTTGTAGCACTATTCCTTTTTATTTTCGTCATGCGATTAGATACTAGGATTACAGAAGAAAAAATCGCTATTCATTTTTATCCTTTTGTTAAAAGAGAATTCCCTTGGGAGCATTTAAAAAAGGCCCAAGTAATCGATTATGGTTTTATAGGTGGCTGGGGAATTAGATTATGGACAGATTATGGAACAGCTTATAATGTGAGAGGTTCCATGGGATTACATCTTAAAACAACCGATAAAGAATATATCATAGGAACTCAAAAAGAGAAGGAATTGCGAGAAAGTATTGCGCATTTATTGAAATAAATATGTCAAATCAAACTACAGGTAACGCTTTTAATTTTAAGCTGTTTAAAAGATTACTTTCTTATACTAAACCTTATAGAGCTACTTATTACTTTGTAGCACTATCTGCTATATTACTAGCAGCTCTTGCTGTGGCTATGCCTAAGTTAACAAAGGATTTAATAGACGAGTATATCATACCGCAAAGAGTGGAAGATATCTACATAGTTATATCCATTATGGCAGGCGTGCTGCTGCTAGAAGTATTGCTTCAGTTTTCCTTCATATTTTATGCAAACTGGCTAGGACAGCAGGTTATTAGAGATTTGAGATTAAAACTGTTCAGTCACATGCTCAGTTTTAAGATGAAGTACTTTGATAAAAGTGCTGTTGGTAAGTTAGTTACTCGTGCGGTAAGTGATATAGAAACTATAGCCAGTATTTTTTCTCAAGGCTTATTTGTAATCATTTCAGACTTATTAAAAATGCTCGTGGTACTGGGCTATATGCTTTACTCGAGCTGGCAGCTTACACTAGTTTCACTAATTGTAATGCCTTTTATCTTATATGCTACTAGAGTGTTTCAAAAAGCTATGAAAAAAGCTTTTGAAGACGTGCGTAATCAAGTGAGTAACTTGAATTCTTTTGTTCAAGAACGAGTAACGGGAATGAAAATCGTGCAGATATTCAATCGTGAAAAAGTAGAATATGAACAGTTTAAAGAAATTAACGATCGTCATAGAAATGCTTGGGTAAGAACCGTATGGTATAATTCTATTTTCTTCCCTATCGCAGAGATGGCTTCTAGCATTACCATCGCTCTTATTGCCTTCGTAGGTTTTAAATTAATTGTGGCAAATGACTCTATAGAGCAAGCTGGAGTTTCTATAGGTACAATTATCATGTTTATTACACTAGCTCAAATGCTATTCAGACCGCTACGTCAGATCGCAGATAAGTTCAACACGCTTCAAATGGGAATGGTAGCTGCAAATCGTGTTTTTGGGATCTTAGATACAGATTCATCTATAGAAAACTCTGGTAATGTCACTGCACAGAATTTAAAAGGAGAAATCACCTTTGAAGATGTGAAGTTCAGTTATGTAGATGATGAACTGGTCTTAAAAGGCATAAACTTTAAGGTAGGATCTGGAGATACTGTTGCAATAGTAGGAGCTACAGGAGCAGGAAAATCTACCATCATTAATTTACTATCACGTTTTTATGAAATAGATAGTGGTCATATTTTAATAGATGGCACAGATACTAAGGATTATGAGCTGGGCAGTCTTAGATCAGAAATAGCCGTTGTACTGCAAGACGTTTTCCTCTTTGCAGATACTATTTTAAATAATATCACCCTAAATAACGCCAGTATTACTGAGCAAGACGTTATTAATGCTGCTAAGGAAATAGGCGTGCATAAATTTATAAGTACACTTCCTGGTGGATATCATTATAATGTAAAAGAACGTGGAGTAATGTTAAGCTCTGGACAGCGACAGTTGATTGCTTTTTTAAGAGCTTATGTGTCTAATCCTAGTATTCTAGTACTGGATGAAGCAACCAGCTCTGTAGATGGTTACAGCGAGCAGTTAATACAAGAGGCTACTGATAAGATCACCCAAGGGCGCACCTCCATAGTCATTGCTCACAGACTTGCCACTATTAAAAAAGCAGATCAAATTATAGTAATGGATGCTGGCCAGATCGTAGAAATAGGTTCACATCAAGAGTTGCTTGAAAATAAGAACGGCTACTATAAGAATCTTTATGAAGTACAGTTTGCTAAGGATGAAGTTGCTTCATAGTTCCTGTATTATTCTTTATTCGCTTTAGCGAAAGCGTGAACTAAAAAGTGCTCTATTCCTTAAGGTTATGGAGTGATAATTCCAGTAGAGGTTACCGAAAGGCTTGTAAGTTTTTTAGATTTTAAAAGCCTTACCGGCATAAACTAAACTACCACAGTTTTTACAGTTCCTTTCCATCGTTAATTATTCGAGATGTTTTTTAATCCTAGTAAATAAGTCTTCTAAATTCTCAAATGTTTCAAATTCTGCATTACTAATTAGTGAAATCTGTCCTGTTTCTTCACTTACTGCAATAGCTATAGCATTACTTCTTTCTGTAATCCCTACAGCCGCTCTATGTCTGAGCCCAAAGCGTTGCGGTATTTTTCTGTTATCTGAAACTGGTAAAACCACTCTAGTTGCCGTGATACGATTACCTTCTATAATCATAGCGCCATCATGCAATGGTGAGTTTTTAAAGAAAATACTTTTAATAATAGAGGCATTTATAATGATGTCTTGTGCGTCTCCAGAGTTTTTTATAAAATCTAAATTACCATCTCTTTTAATGACTATTAATGCTCCGGTTAAGGTTTGTGACATCTCATCGCAGGCTTTTACGATCTGGTCTATCGTAGTATGATCTGCATCTATATCATCTTTAAAGATGCGTAATTGTTTGAGAAAACCACTGCGCGAAGTAAAGTTTGTAGAGCCCAGCATGAGCAAGAATTTCCTGATTTCTTGTTGAAACACTACAATCAGCGCAAAAACTCCTGCTCCTGTAAATGCACCCAGCGCGCGACTGAGTAGTTCCATTTTAAGTGTTTCGGTAATGCTATAGATCACATAAATAATGACTATACCTATAAAAATATTTATAGCTGGAGTTCCCTTTACCAGCCGGTATAAGTAAAATGTAAGTGCTGCCACTAACACTATGTCTATAACATCTAGGATTCTAATTTCTGGTAACTCCACTTAAGTTGTTTTTTGTAAAAATAGAATTTAATTTTTTTCTAACTGTTCATATAATTGAATCACTTCCATGGCTTCTTTCACATCATGTACTCTAAGTAAAGAAGCTCCTTTTTGTAAACACACCATATTTAGCGCACTGGTTCCGTTTAGTGCCATAGCCGCCGTAGTATTGAGCGTTTTATAAATCATAGATTTGCGAGACACGCCAGCGAGTATAGGAACCTTATGGGCAAGTAATAAATCTTGGTTGTTAAGTAGCTCGTAGTTTTGATCCAGAGTTTTGGCAAATCCATAACCTGGATCTATAATAACGTCATTTATTCCTAGAGCACGAGCTGCTGCTATGCGTTCAGAGAAGTAAACATTAATCTCTTTAGTGAGATTTTCATAGCTCGTGAGCATCTTCATGGTTTGTGGCGTGCCACGAGTATGCATCATAATATAAGGAACTTGAAGTGCTGCTACGGTTTCTAGTGTAGCATCATCGAGTAGTCCAGCACTTATATCATTCACTAAGTTTGCTCCGTGTTCTATGGCTTTTTTAATGACGCTTTCGCGGAAGCTGTCTATACTTAAGTTAAGATTCTTAAATTCCTTTACCAGTACATCTATCATAGGAAGGACGCGTCGCAGTTCCTCGTCCACAGAAATGTCTGTCCCGTCAGGTCTAGAACTGTAGCCACCTATGTCTATAAAAGTAGCGCCATCTTCTAGCATTTTAGAAACTTGGTAAATGATGTCAGCATCAGTCTTGAGCTTGCCGCCATCATAAAAAGAGTCTGGAGTAACGTTAACGATTCCCATAACCCGTGGGGTAGAAAAGTCTATTAATTTACCGTTGCAATTGATGGTATGCATTAAAATATGGTTATTTGAAATTTAAAGCCGAAATTTACACAAAATATTATCCGTTTATGTCCCAGACCAGTCAGCAATATGATGCCGTAATAACTACTTGTAGAGATTTGTTCTCTAAAAAAATGAAAGATTACGGTAGCGCATGGCGCATACTAAGATTGCCATCACTTACAGATCAGATTTTTATTAAGGCGCAACGCATACGTGGTTTACAAACGCTTGCAGAATCTAAAGTGGATGAAGGTCAAGAAAGTGAGTTTATAGGGATTATTAACTATTCCATAATGGCACTAGTACAACTTGAAAAAGGAGTAGTAGAGCAACCAGATATAACACTCATAGAGTCACTGGAATTATATGATAAGCATGTAGCAGTTACTAAACAATTAATGATGGATAAAAATCATGATTACGGCGAGGCATGGCGCGACATGAGAGTAAGTTCGCTGACTGATTTAATTCTGCAAAAACTCCTGAGAGTTAAGCAAATAGAAGATAATGAAGGTAAAACCATAGTCTCAGAAGGTCTAGATGCTAACTATCAAGACATGATCAACTATGCGGTTTTTGCAATGATTCACTTAAACGAGAAGTAGTTCAAAGTTTGTGGTTCAGCGGTTGAAGAATGTCAGCTTTTAAAAGTAAATGAGCCTTTAGTCTATTTAATTGTTGTTTTTGGTATAATGTTTCTCAATTTTTAAAATTAAACTTAAACTTAAATTTTCAGTTTTCTCATACCTCATACCTCATACCACATACCACATACCTCACACCACATAGT
>NZ_CBFIBE010000048.1:0-14635 GCF_965660805.1 Nonlabens sp.
AATTATCAAGAGTATGTTGAAAAATAAAGTGCAGTTAGTTTTTCCTTTGGTATAAAGTCCTAGATTCAGAAAGTAAAAGAGCCTCATTCTCCCTCGCTACTACCGGGCGATATAAAAAAAGAAGAATAGATGGACGACACTTAATGGTACTTGACATAATTACTTAGTGCCTCAAATTTCTGTAAAAGGTTAAAATTATATCTGATTTAACTGTAGGTTAGGACGTTAAATGAGATTTCTTATTATTTTTACAAAAAAAAAGCATGAGGTCATTTCTATTTTTTATTACCGTTATTTTTTTTCTGCCTTGTAGCGCTCAAAATAATCAGCTGTATGGAATTTCTAGAAATAGTAACCCTAATGTTACTTATCTAGCAACAGTAGATGCGTCAAACGGCTTTATCAATGACGTTTCCAGTAATTCTTATGCCGTAGGAGTAGCAAATTTTTCATTTACAGTAGATCCCAATGCAGATATTTACTATTTCACAGATTCTAATTCGCTTATAGGAATCGATTTGAATACAGGAACACTGGTTCATCAAAACCCTATTACCACCAGTCAAGGAACCATCTTTCAAAACTTTATTTATAATGAACTCACGCAAGAGATCATAGGAATCGAGCGAGGTGGAGCAAGTAGTGGTGTTTATTTATCAAAAATTGATCCTACTACAGGTGTGGTAACAGCGATCTCTACCACACCATTTGCAAACACCAGTGCCATTAACATGGCAGGTAGTGCTCTGGATTTAAGAAGACAGTGGTATCATATTTTTTCTCAAGACAGAATTTTATCAGTAGATATAAATACAGGTGCTGTGGTACACAATCCATTATTTGATACCACAGATTTTGCTTATTTTAATAATCTTTTTTTTAATCCTGTAAATCAAAAGCTATATGCCATAGGTAGGAACAGTAATCCAGCAGAGCTGTTTCTTACTCAAATAAACCCCATAACAGGTGCTGTAACCACCGTTTCACCTACCTCTATAGGTATAGCCCTAGAGCTGGAAGGTAGCGCGCTAGATCCAGTAAATGGTATTTATTACTGTAAAAGAGTAGGTGTTAATGGAGGTAATGTAAGCCGTCTAGCAGGTATCGATGTTATTACAGGATTAGAGGTTTCAAGTACTTCTTTTGATTTTAGCCAGTCTAATGGTGCTTATTTTGGACATTTTTATTATGGAGGTCCTACGGTGCAGCTTTTATCAAATGAAGATCAACTATCGAGTAAAGCAGTCACACTATATCCTAATCCTACTGTGGGCTCCGTAACCTTAGAAGGCGATTCCATTTCACAAATCTTACTTTATTCATTAACGGGAAAATTACTTTTAGACCGCAAGTATGGTAATGAACAATCAGTTCAACTAGATGTAAAAGATTTTAATGATGGTGTTTATCTTATGAAAGTTTTCCATACTGATGAGTCCAGCGAAAGTTTTAAATTAATTAAAAATTAATTGAACCCATGATCATTAGGGTCTAAATCACGGCAAGTAGCTATGTTTCATCGCCTTTAGCAAAAGTCTCTACCCATAGAATTTCTACTTTTTCTCGTGCCCATGGCATGCGTCTTAAAAACTTTAAACTAGATTTTATAGTAGGGTTAGTATTAAACGAGTTGATCCTAATACGATCGCCCAGCTCATCCCATCCATAATGGTTTACAAGATCCTCTACGATCTGAGCTAGTTTAATACCGTGTAATGGATTGTTAGGTTGACTCATCTTATTGTTCCATAAAATCCATAGTTTCCTTAACGCCGCTGGATTTACCAGATCCGCTCACGCGCACATAGAAATAAGAATCATAATCTTTCTCGTCCAGTGCGTTATAAACACTATCGTTTTGCAGTTCGTTAGTATATTGGTTTATCGTGTTGCTATGACCGTAAAGCGCTACCGTTTTCCCTCTATACTTTTTAAGTAACTCCAGACCAGTAACTGTTTTTACATCATAAATCTCTACATCCATGTCATGTGCCGCTGCCAGTGGTGCTGCTGTAGCCCGTGTACGTTTATAATCAGAGCTTATGATATGATCCACATTTTTGAGAAAAAAGTAGTTGACCCAGGCCATAGCACGTCTTTTTCCTTCTTCAGTAAGTTCTGGATCATTACCTTGATCTAGCCGTTTCTCTGCATGCCTTATAAAATAAAAAGTAGTGATCCCTTCATTATCCACTGGTTGACCTTGTTTAGGTCCTGTATTACAAGCTGTTATTAAGAGTAAAAACGGTAGAGAAAGAAATAATTTACGCATCATCATTTGTTAAAAAAAAGGAAAGATATAATATATCCAGTGATTTTATAGAATTACCGCTTTTATACTTCCATTTCTACACAGTAAACCTAGATCAAGTTTTTTTTTATAGCCATAGTCACGCACTAGAAATAGGGTACTTTAAGCACCATTTTGCCACGTTTCAATTTAGAATTCAGACTCAAATACAAGTACACAAGTTTATCCACAATCGAGGAGTAAATAGTGTTAATTAATTTCGCTTTCGCGAAAGCGAAATCCCAACAGATATTGCTATATTTCCCCAAAGACTGCAAGATTGATTTATGGCTGATAATACGCAATATACCGAAGATAACATACGCTCACTAGACTGGAAAGAACACATAAGAATGCGTCCTGGAATGTACATCGGGAAACTGGGCGATGGTTCTAGTGCTGATGATGGAATTTACATTCTCGTTAAAGAGGTGATCGATAACTCCATAGATGAGTTTGTAATGGGATCTGGTAAAACCATAGAGGTTTCTATTCAAGGAGAACGTGTTACCGTGCGCGATTATGGTCGTGGAATACCGCTAGGTAAAGTAGTAGACGTAGTGTCTAAAATGAATACCGGTGGTAAGTATGACAGCCGTGCTTTTAAAAAATCTGTAGGATTGAATGGAGTAGGTACTAAGGCTGTTAACGCGCTTTCTAATTATTTTAGAGTAGAATCTAACCGTGATGGTAAAAGTGCAAGTGCAGAGTTTTCTCGTGGAGAGCTCAATGATCAGGAAATGCTGGAAGAGACCTCACGTCGCAAAGGAACTAAAATCACCTTTGTACCTGATGGTGAGATATTTAAAAACTTTAAATTCCGCCCAGAATATGTGGCGCGCATGTTGAAAAACTACGTGTACCTCAATCCTGGACTGACCATAATGTTTAATGGTGAGAAGTTTTATTCAGAAAATGGACTCAAAGACCTGCTCAGCGAGAATATAGTAGATACTGACCGCTTATATCCCATTATTCACTTACGTGCTGATGATATAGAAGTAGCCATTACCCATAGTAAAACCCAGTATAGTGAAGAATACCATTCTTTTGTAAACGGTCAGAACACCACACAAGGTGGAACGCACCTTGCTGCTTTTAGAGAAGCTCTGGTGAGAACTATAAGAGAGTTTTATGGTAAAAATTATGATGCGAGCGATATACGCAAGTCTGTAGTAAGCGCCATAGCCATTAAGGTTATGGAACCCGTTTTTGAATCACAAACTAAAACGAAGTTAGGTTCCACAGACATGGGCGGCGACCTACCTACCGTGCGCACCTTTATTAACGATTTTCTAAAAACCCAACTGGATAATTACCTCCATAAACACGCTGATGTTGCTGACGCTATACAGCGCAAAATCATACAAGCAGAGCGCGAGCGCAAGGAATTATCAGGTATAAGAAAACTGGCAAAAGATCGTGCTAAAAAAGCAAGTTTGCACAATAAAAAATTGCGCGATTGCCGTATCCACCTGACCGATAGTAAAAAGGAAAATAATCTAGAAAGCACGCTATTCATTACCGAGGGAGATTCGGCAAGTGGATCGATCACAAAGTCGCGTAATGTAAATACACAAGCGGTTTTTTCTTTACGTGGTAAACCTTTGAATTCTTATAACATGTCTAAAAAGATCGTGTATGAGAATGAAGAGTTTAATCTTTTACAAGCTGCACTCAATATTGAGGACAGCATGGAAGACTTGCGGTATAATAAAATAGTCATCGCTACAGATGCCGATGTGGACGGAATGCACATTAGATTACTTTTAATCACATTCTTCCTTCAGTTTTTTCCAGAGTTGATCAAGAAAGGACATATTTATATATTACAAACACCACTCTTTAGAGTACGTAATAAGAAAGAAACTAGATATTGTTACACACCAGATGAACGTGCAACAGCACTGGCAGAGCTAGGTAGAAATCCAGAAATCACCCGATTTAAAGGACTCGGTGAGATCAGTCCTGATGAATTTAAGCATTTTATAGGAGAAGATATGCGTTTAGATCCATTGATGCTGGATGATAACATGAGTATCGAGGAATTATTAAAATTCTACATGGGTAAAAACACGCCAGATCGACAAGAATTTATCATAGATAATTTGAAAGTGGAACTGGATGTTATTGAAGAAGATACGATGTAATACGCTTTCGCGAAAGCGATATGTAAAAACAACCGTTAACCGATAACTGTTAACTAACAAATGAGTGAAGAAAACGAAGAATTAGAACCGATCCATAAGGGCGAAATCATAGAACCTACAGAAAGCATAACCCGTATCACGGGAATGTATAAAGAGTGGTTCTTAGATTATGCCAGTTATGTAATTTTGGAACGTGCGGTACCAGCGATTGAAGATGGTTTTAAACCGGTGCAACGTCGTATCATGCAGTCTATGAAAGATTTAGATGATGGGCGCTATAATAAAGTCGCAAATATAGTAGGTCATGCCATGCAGTATCATCCACATGGAGACGCCAGTATAAGTGACGCCATGGTGCAAATAGGGCAAAAAGACATGCTCATAGACATGCAAGGAAACTGGGGAAACATTTTTACTGGTGATCCTGCAGCAGCATCTCGTTATATAGAAGCACGACTTTCTAAGTTTGCGCTGGAGATTCTTTTTAATCCAAAGATTACGGAATGGCAAGCGAGTTATGATGGTCGTCGTAAAGAACCTATCAACTTACCAGTTAAATTCCCGTTACTACTTGCTCAAGGAGCTGAAGGTATAGCCGTAGGTTTGAGTACTAAAGTGTTACCCCACAATTTCATCGAATTAATAGATGCCAGTATCAAGCATTTACAAGGGAAACGTTTTACCATATATCCAGATTTCCCTACAGGTGGAGAGATAGATGTTACTAATTATAATGACGGTTTACGAGGTGGAAAAGTACGTGTGCGTGCTAAAATGCATGCGCCAGATAAAAACACCATCGTTATTACTGAAATTCCGTATTCTACTAATACGAGTTCGCTGATTGATTCGATTTTAAAGGCCAACGATAAAGGCAAAATTAAAATCAAAAAAATAGAAGACAACACCGCTGCCGATGTGGAGATCATGATCCATTTACATTCTGGTATCTCACCAGATAAGACTATGGATGCGCTGTTTGCTTTTACTAATTGTGAGTCAAGTATCTCACCGCTAGGCTGTGTGATAGAGGATAATAAACCACTTTTTGTAGGTGTGACCGAGATGCTGCGCCGCAGTGCAGATCATACCGTAGATTTATTAAAACAAGAGCTAGAGATACAACTCGATGAAGTAGAAGAGCAGTGGCACTTTGCATCACTAGAGCGCATCTTCATAGAGAATAGAATCTATAGAGATATAGAAGAAGAAGAAACCTGGGAAGGCGTTATCGCTGCAATTGATAAAGGATTAAAACCTCATATAGTACATTTAAAACGTGCGATTACTGAGGAAGATATCACTCGACTAACAGAAATACGTATCAAGCGTATCTCTAAGTTTGACATAGATAAAGCACAGCAAAAAATTGATGCTCTAGAAGAACGCATTGCCCAGTTAAAACACCATCTGGAACACCTTATTGAGTATGCGATTGATTACTTCAAGGCACTTAAAAAGAACTACGGAGAAGGAAGAGAACGCAAAACAGAGATCAAGACCTTTGAAGATATCGTTGCTACTAAGGTAGTCATGAGAAACACAAAACTCTATGTAAATAGAGCCGAAGGTTTTATAGGAACTTCTTTAAAAAGAGATGAGTACGTTACAGACTGTGCAGATATAGATGATATTATCGTGTTTACCAAAGACGGAACCATGATGGTGACTAAGGTAGGTGCTAAAACCTTTATAGGTAAAGACATTATTCATGTTGCTGTATTTAAGAAAAAAGATAAGCGTACCATTTATAACGTTATATATCGTGATGGTAAAACAGGACCTAGTTATGTCAAGCGTTTTGCCGTAACCAGTGTCACTAGAGATAAAGCCTATCCTATGGGTAAGGCAGATAAAGGTACACAAGTACATTACTTTAGTTCAAATCCTAATGGTGAGGCAGAGGTAGTAAGTATTAATTTGCGCCAGCAAGGAAGTATTAAAAAGCTCAAATGGGATCTTGATTTTTCAGATATTCTTATTAAAGGTCGTGCCTCTAGAGGAAATCAAGTGACTAAGTATAATATTAAAAAAGTCGAGCTTAAAGAAGAAGGAGTAAGCACTTTAAAACCGCGCAAGATTTGGTTTGATGAAACAGTACAACGTCTCAATGTAGATGGTAGAGGAGAACTACTAGGTGAGTTTAGAGGAGAAGACCGCTTGCTGGTTATCAATCAAAAAGGATTATTAAAAACCATCATTCCAGATGTTACTGCACGCTTTGATGAAGATATGATTGTCCTTGAAAAGTGGATTCCTGAAAAGCCTATCAGCGCTATTTACTACCATGGTGAAAAAGAATTATTTTATGTTAAGCGTTTCTTAGTAGAGCATGAGGAAAAAGAAGAGACTTTTTTACCAGAGGTAGAAGGTTCATACCTAGAAGTAGTCGCGACAGATTATAAACCAGTAGCAGAGCTGGTATTTAATAAACCTAGAGGTAAAGAACAACCACCTAATGAAGCAGTGGATCTAGATGAATTTATTGCAGTAAAAGGAATAAGTGCTCAAGGAAACCAGTTGACTAAGAGTAAGGTAAAGCAAATCAACTGGCTAGAACCATTACCTTATGAGGAGCCTGAAGCCACTCCAGCTCAAGAAGATAAACAAGAAGTTACTGCAACTGAGAATTCTAGTCACTCAACGGTAACCAACCTAAAGCAGCTGCCAGATAGTAATTCAGATGGTGATGAGCCAGATCCTGGTATAGATGATACAGGACAGGCGAGTTTGTTTTAATGATTCAATTGTATATAAATCCTGCTTTCACTAAAGCAGGATTTTTAAATCATATGAACCAGCAGTTTCTATTCATTTTTTCTGGCTATGTAAAAGCCGTAACTGTAATAATCTTTGAATTTTTGATAGAGATCAATTTCAGCTTGGTGATCTTCAACTACTTTTCTTGCTGTTCCTGAATTGTTGTTGCGCTTTAAAAAGTCTTTAAATCGTTCTTGCATGGGCTGGTAATAATTTTTTACCCAGCTGTCTTGATTTAAGTAAAAATAACCTACTAGTGTGTAACCATTATTTTCTAGTTGTTTGATTTTATGAGCTGCCGTGTCAATTTCTGGATATTCAACATTCCAAAACTCTTCGATTTCATTGGGTCTAGATGGGGTAATCCAAGTGATTTCACTCACAACTAGAAAGCCTCCTTTTTTTAAATAGTCTTTCCATTTTTTTAATCCGTTTTCAAACCCTATGTTATAAATAGCCCCTTCAGACCATATCAGGTCTAATTCTTCTTTATGAAATGGTAATGCATCCATTGATTTTTCTAAAGTTAGGATTTTATCATCTAACCCTAATTTTTTGGCCTTTTCATGGAGTTCATTTAAAAACTCTGGAAATAAGTCAACTGCAATGATTTGACCCTTTAAGTTTTTAGCAAGAGAAATAGTCTGACCACCTGAACCACAACCTATATCAGCTGTTTTAAAATTTTTATCGGTATTTAAATTTAAAATTTCAAGTGCTTTTAAAGTATCACCTTCACTTCCTGGACCTTGTCTTTCTGAATTTTTATGTAGGTCTATTATTAATTCTAACTCTGTCATCTAATTATTTTTTTTAAAAACATCTTTTGTGATGGTTTCTTATACTTAAAGAAATAGCAAAAGCACAAAAATATTTTGTGGGAAATTATTAAACAACTTATTATTATCCACAAAAGGACAATACCTATAAGTTATACTATGTAAGCTTTTTGAGTTATGATGATTTTCTTTGCATAACACAAGCTACAGGAATAATTTTTCGGGAAAATAGGTAAAAAGAACCGATATATTAAGTCGCTTAGTTTAAATAGGTATTATTATATTGCATCACTAATCAACGTAATAATGGAGGATAACAATTTATCACAATCACAAGAACTGCGCTCTCGACGTAATAGAGAGCCTTTCATGCCAGAGAATAATGAGATTACTATGATGGAAGCTGTTAAGTCAGTTTTTAATAATTATGCAAACTTTAGAGGTAGGGCACGTAGATCGGAGTATTGGTACTGGCAGCTTTTTAATTTTATAGTAAATATAAGTATCGTAATGCTGTCTTTACCGTTTACAGCAGGAAGAAATCAAGAGGCTGGTGCGGTTATTTTACTTATATTATTTGTTTTATGGTTTTTTATTTCCATAATACCTACTATGGCTGTAATAGTGAGAAGATTGCATGATACAGGTCGTAGTGGATGGAGTTATCTCATATCTCTTATTCCATTTGTAGGAGGGATTATACTGCTTATTTGGTTTATAGAAGATAGCAAACCAGGCCCTAATCAATGGGGTGGTAATCCTAAGGGAATAGGTAATGATGACTTTAACTCGAGTAACTTTAATTAATACCTTTACTTATATCAATTCATTCCTTTAATAAATAATACCATAGAGGATGAAGTAAGATTGATAGAGAATTTATAGGTAAATTTTAAAGCCTTCTTTTTTAATTAAAAGAAGGCTTTATTAATGGAATACTTAAAGCTCAAATTACTGTTTTATTAAATGGTAACCACCATAAACTGCCGCATAACCTAGAATTATAGTTAGGGATATATACAGCATAGCGTTACCATATTCAGAGCTAGAAGTAAGTTTAAAAAGGTCCAGTGAAAATGTTGAAAAAGTGGTGAGACCACCACAAAAACCTACTCCTAAAAGAATATAGCTCGAACTATTCATGAACTCCTTATCTGAGTACGCTAGAAATAAACCTAAAAGGAAACATCCTAGAATATTAACACTAAGTGTGGGCATCCATTTGAAATTCTCAGAGTTAATCCATAGCGAGAACAACAAGCGCAGTACGCTACCCAATCCACCACCTATAAAGACTAAAATAAGTTGTTTAATCATGAGTATAAATAGGTAAATCTTTCATTTAGGAAATGATATGTTTATTCAAAGATACAATTATGTATAAAAAAACGGTCGGAATTTCTCCCGACCGTAAATTAGAAAGTCTTATCAGGACTTTCTTTCCCCTAAAATTGTTATAGAATAATAACAGCTGTTATCACATTCATAACTTTGCACTAAGGTAGTAGATAGTCACCATTTAAAAAATACCCCTTAAAGGGTATTTTTTTGCTCATTTTCATTAAAATATTGACATTTAATTAACCTATGTTAAATTGTTTGGATTTTGTATTTATAATGCCTTCATAAATTCAATTTGGTATAACATACTTAGCAAGGAGTTAATGACCTCATAAAATTGTTGTGAACACGCTTTCGCCAAAGCGAAAATAAAAAAAGCCAATCTAAATAGACTGGCTTTAAAACAATTGAAAAAGAAAGTAATGTATTAAGCTTCTTTTTTAATCTCTACTGCATGAGGATAAGGGATCTCAATGTTCTCTTTATCTAGTGTAATTTTTGTGTTTTCTACGGTCCAGAAATATACATCCCAATAATCTTCTGTTTTACAGAAAGGTCTTACTACAAGGTTTACAGAGCTATCTGCTAGTTCACTTACGTTTACAGAAGGAGCAGGATCTTTAAGTACTTTAGGATTAGAAACTAACATTTCTAGTAGAGCATCTTTTGCTTTTTTCATATCCTCGTCATAACCTATGCCTACCGTCGTATCTACTCTCATGATTCCTTCTGAGGTGAAGTTAACAATGTTTCCATTTGCCATAGGTCCATTAGGTATTATGGCTAGTTTATTTTGTGGAGTCAGTAACTTTGTTACTAAAATATCTATTTCTTTTACGACTCCTAGTTCTCCTTGTGCTTCTATTACATCACCTATTTTATAAGGTTTAAAAAGTAGTACTAAAACACCACCAGCAAAGTTAGATAACGAACCTTGTAATGCCAGTCCTACTGCCAGACCAGCTGCTGCAAGAATCGCTGCAAAACTTGCGGTTTCTACACCTAAGGTTCCTGCTACTGTGACTAATAGTAAAATGGTTAAACCCCAAGAAACTAGATTCATTAAAAACTTTTTTAAAGTAATATCATAGTCTTGTTTATCCATCATTTTACCTACTAACTTCACTGCCTTTTTAATTAAAAAAGCACCTATGATATAGATAATAATGGCTTTAAGTACAGGAACTCCATAATCTAGGACATATCCTATTATGGTCTCTTTATCAAAGCTGTTTGTAATATCTTCTACTGTTGTTGATTGCATGGTTGTTCTTTATAATTTAGTGGGCAAAAGTAATAAGTATATCTTTTTCCTACATCTTAAACTCACGTTAAATTTATATAGATTTCAATTCTGTAATATGTTTAAAGTCTAGAATGGATATTGGTTCTTTTCAGTGACTTTATCTGCGATCATATTTCTTAAACCTACTATATTCGGTAGATTCGTGTACTTTGTGAAACGTTTTAGTCCCATCAACATCATGCGTTGTTCATCACCTTCAGCAAAACTAGAGATACCTTCTTCAGCTCTATGTTGAACGATTTTTACAGCGTTGTATAAATAGAATTGAGACATAGCGATTTGTTCTTTTTGAGTTTCTAAGCCAAATCTCGCAATGTTCTTTTGAGTGCGTAGTATAGCACTTTCGGCCATGTAGATTTCAATTAGGATGTCTGATGCGCCTAGTAATAACTGCTGGTTTTCCTCCAGTTCAGTTCCAAATTTTTGAACCGCACTTCCTGCTACCATTAAGAATACCTTTTTCAGTTTCTTAATCATATCCATTTCTTCGCTTAACGGTTCAGAAAAGTCAGGAATGTCAAATGATGGGATAGAAGTCAGTTCTGTCGCTACAGCCATGGCTGGTTCTAGTAAATTTACATGACCTTTCATTGCTTTTTTCACTAGCATTCCTACGGCGAGCATGCGATTGATCTCGTTAGTTCCTTCATAGATTCTTGAGATACGAGCATCACGCCACGCAGACTCCATAGGTGCATCAGCACTGAAGCCCATTCCTCCATAAATCTGGATCCCTTCGTCGCTACAGTGTTGCATATCTTCTGACACGGCCACTTTTAGGATGGAACATTCTATAGCAAACTCTTCAACTCCTTTTAATTCCGCTTTCGCGAAAGCGTCACCATCAGCCTGACGGATATGAATACGATTCTCGATATCTTTTGCAGCACGGTAAGAGGCACTTTCTCCCACATAGGCATTAGTTGCCATTTCGGCTAGTTTTTTTCTAATCGCGCCAAATTTTGCAATCGGTGTTTTGAACTGCTCGCGCTCATTTGCGTAGTTAGTAGCTAGTGTAATCACACGGCGTTGTGCGTCTAGACAGGCAGCTGCTAGTTTAATACGACCTACGTTAAGGGCATTCATGGCGATTTTAAATCCTTCACCACGACCAGCAAGCATATTTTCTACAGGAACCATGCAATCGTTAAAAAATACCTGACGGGTAGAAGAGGAGTGAATCCCTAGTTTGTGTTCTTCTTCACCCATAGAAATACCATTACTAGGATCATTTTCTACGATGAATCCAGTGATGTTCTTATCATCTTCTATACGGGCAAAAACCACAAATACATTACAAAAACCTGCATTTGAGATCCACATTTTTTGACCATTGATTTTATAGTGTTTTCCGTCGGCGGTAAGTTCTGCCTTTGTTTTACCAGAGTTTGCATCAGATCCAGCTCCAGGTTCTGTTAAACAGTAGGCACCAAACCACTCACCAGTAGCTAGTTTAGGGACGTATTTTTTCTTCTGTTCTTCAGTTCCATACAAAGTAATAGGCATCGTACCGATTCCTGTGTGTGCTCCAAAAGCTGTGGCAATAGAACCAGTCGCACCTGAGATATAATCACAAACCAGCATGGTAGAGACAAATCCCATTCCCATACCGTCATATTCTTCTGGTACGGCGATACCTAAAAAGCCCATTTCACCAGCCTTGCGCATTACTTCTTCAGTAAGTGCGTAGTCTTTCTTTTCAAAACGTTCTTTATGAGGTACGATTTCCTTATCAACAAATTCTTGAACGCTATCGCGCATCATTTTTTGTTCCTCTGTAAAATCTTCAGGTGTGAATACGTCTTGAGGATTTGTTTCTTTTACGATGAATTGTCCACCGCGGATGATACCGCTTTGGTTTGTTTTTATTTTATCTGTGTTCATAGCAGTATTTAGTATTTAGTATTTAGTACGTAAGCTATCGCTTACTGTTAGTATTGAGATTTTTTTTACTTAGTGTTTTTTGTAATGCTAGGTTCATTTTACTTACTTCGACGCATTGGTCTACGATATTTCTCATGGTACTTGTGTTCATTAATTCTAATCTTTTGGATAAGAATGTTTGGGTGATTAACTCAGAAGTACTGCCAGATGCAACACCTAAAAAATAATTAAACTGCTGGTTAGAATTACGACCAGAACCTTCTGCAATATTTGATGGGATGGATACAGCGCTTCTTCTCTTTTGAGATGTAAGACCATACTTTTCTTCTTTTGGATATGTTTCAGTCGCTTTATAAACGTCCACAACTAAATCCATTGCCTTTTGCCAAACTTTTAATTTTTCAAATTGATGCATAATTTTAGTTTTAATATTATTCCGCTTTAGCTAAAGCGAAATACACATAGCTCTCTTGAATAAGGCAGTTTTTTATTTCATTTATTTAATTAATAATGTTCAACAGTCTAATTACCAAAAGCGTAGCGGTCTAACTACTAACCACTATTTTAAAAACTCATAAACTCCACAAGCGCCTTGACCCGTTCCTACACACATGGTTACCAGTCCGTACTTGTTTTTCATTTCTTGCTTGCGCATCTCATCAAATAATTGCACGCTTAATTTAGCTCCTGTACAACCTAGTGGATGACCTAGTGAAATAGCACCACCATTAGGATTGATGATATCTGGATTCAATCCTAGTTCACGGATTACAGCAAGTGATTGTGATGCAAAAGCTTCATTAAGTTCGATCATATCTACATCGTTTAAGGTAAGACCAGCCTGTTTTAATGCTTTAGGAATGGCTTTTACAGGACCTATTCCCATAATTCTAGGTGGTACACCAGCGGCAGCAAAGTTGACCATGCGTGCGATAGGCTCTAGGTTTAATTCTTTCACCATTTCTTCACTCATTACTAATACCATTGCGGCACCATCACTCATTTGTGAGGAGTTACCAGCAGTAACAGAACCACCAGCGGCAAATACCGGACGTAGTTTTCCTAAAACCTCTAATTTAGTATCAGCTCGTGGACCTTCATCTTTAGTCACCGTATAGGTTCGAGTTTCTTTTTTCCCAGATTCATTTAAGTAGGTTTCTTCGACATTAATAGGAACGATTTGATCTTGAAAACGATCTTCGGCTTGAGCTTTTAGTGCTTTTTGATGTGAATTGTAAGCAAACTGATCTTGATCTTCACGAGATACTTTGAATTCATTTGCAACAGCCTCGGCAGTTAATCCCATTCCCCAGTAGTAATCTTCGTTTCCAGCTTTAGCAACACGATAATCAGGTGTAGGTTTGTAACCACCCATAGGAATATATGACATCGATTCTGCACCACCGGCGATAATACAATCTGCCATTCCAGATTGGATTTTTGCAGTAGCAAGTGCGATGGTTTCTACACCACTAGCGCAATACCTATTTACCGTTACTCCTGGAACATCGTCTATTTTTAATCCCATTAAGGAGATTAAACGTGCCATGTTCAAGCCTTGTTCAGCTTCTGGCATGGCGTTACCTATAATGACATCATCTATTCTTGTTTTATCAAGATTAGGAACGTCTTTTAGCATCGCCTCAATGGTTTCGGCAGCGAGTTCATCAGGTCTTTTAAAACGAAAAACTCCTTTTGGTGCTTTTCCTACAGCTGTTCTTTTTGCAGCTACTATGTATGCGGTTTTATTCATAATCTTCGATTATTGAATCAAGATTCAAGAGTCAAGACTCAAGACTTAATTCTGTCCATGAATGAATTAATCATTCGTTGAATTTCTTTTATTTTAGTCTCATAGTTTTTGAAATCTTCGATATTGATATATCCGATTTTATGAGCAATTATTAATTGTGTTTGCCATTCAAAAGAAGACCCTAAAGCATTTTCCAAGAATATAGAAAAATGTTTATCAGAAGATTTAGCAGTTCCTTCAGCAATGTTTGATGGTACTGAAACTGCACATCTATTCATTTGAGATATAAGGCCGAACTTTTCTTCTTTTGGAAATTTACCGGTTATCTCATAGCTCTGTATCGCTAGTTCAATTCCTTTCTCCCAAATTTTT
>NZ_CBFIBE010000049.1:0-14493 GCF_965660805.1 Nonlabens sp.
GTGGCACTGCCATCAATTTGCTCATTAAAGGCCATGCCACATCATTTTCATGAAGTAAGTGCGATAGCTGGCTTTTTTGTGTTGTACTGTTCAAAGGTGCTCCACTACCCGTCATCCCAAAAGTTCCAAATGACATATTTAAATCCCAAACCACAGGTCTAAAACGACCGTTATCATCTTTATAAAGGTAATAGTTTTGCTTAAATTGCCCTAAATAACTGTCTAGATTCACTAAGACATTATCAAAGGCTAGCATCCACAAAGCTGCATCTACATCCAGTACCGTCTCTATATTATTAATGTTAGTATTTAGTATTTCAGTTAAGTCTATTAAATCATCCCATCCAGTTCCAGTAGGATCTGATTTGATTTCATAAGCATCTTCATAGTTTGTAAAATTTGTCCCTAAATACTGTAAACTAGGAAAATCATTTCCCTGAGGACCAGCACCTGCTGGTGGACTACAACTAAAAAACGCATTATCATTTGAGTTAAAGTGCTTGTTAACAAACTTCTTAGAGATGGACTCTACGTTAGTGTATAGTCCTATTAATGTTCCATTTACATAAACATTGGCATAATTAGCTTGTGGCGCGTCCATATACTTATTCACTATATTGTAAGAAACTGTTTCTCTTACAAAGGTCGGGTCGAAGTATACATTTGCTAGTTTCAAATCGGTATAACCTTCATAATCTTGATCTACATAAGTGTCTAGTTCTATGTGAAATGGATTCTTAGTTTGGTTAGCGCTGTAAGAACTATTTCCTTTATATTTAACTCCTACGTTATTAAATATGGTTCCATTAATAGTGACAGAGCTGGCAGAAATATAATTACCAGCTCCAGCTTTTTCTGCATCAAGTAAAGCATCCCAATTACTTTGTGCAAAGACAATTCTTATGTCCTGAATGGTGTTTATATCATATAGCGTTTGAGAATTAGAAATAACTACTTGTAACAATAGAAACGTAAAGAGTACTGATTTTTTCATGAAATAAAATTTTTAATATTTAAAGTTTAGACTCCATAATTATTAATAAGTTTAATCAGTCCTTTAATTATTTTTTAAGATATACTTACGATTCTATATATAAGTTTAAATGAGATTCATTCCTACTTTTAATTATTAATAATAAGACCACATGAGCCATTTAGAAATTCCTTTAACTCATATTGATAACTTTATCTACTGTTTAGAGGTGGTTCCAGATGTAGCTACTACAGACTCTACTGAAGTTCTTACCATTCTAGAAGATATGGCGACTCAGCAACACATTACTAGTATTTATAGAGCCTGCGACACGATAGAAGATCTAGAAGATAGTATCAATCATTTACTCTATGACGATCATCATTTTAAAGACTATGAAATTATATATCTGGTCCTGCCAGGTGAAGGAAATAACATTTTAATCAACGGTTATTACTACAGTATCGAGGAAATCGCAGAGCTTTTTGAAGGTAAAATGGACGGTAAATTAATTCATTTTGCTAATAAAAAAACTCTTGATCTCACAGATGAGGAATCCCAATATTTCCTAGACGTCACAGGTGCTCGAGCAATCTCGGGTTATGGAGTTCCTTCTCCACACATGACTAGTGCTTTTACCATAGACCGTATATTTTTCAGCTTATTTTATGAAAATGATGATATAAAAGAGGTCGTGGAGCGACTGTTCTATAAGCAATATAAACTTTGTAAATTACTGGATTTCAGACTGTACTATTAATTACTTTTATGGGTAGTTGTGCTGTTTTGAATTCGCTTTCGCCAAAGCGTGATCTCACTAATCTATCTTATTCTGACTAGCCTTTACAATAGCTTTCAATCGTTCTGCACGTAGTTCTTTCTCATTGCGCAACTTATTTTTCTTGCGATTCATGAGCTTGGAGTGCTTGCTCTTATTTTTGGTATTTTTTTCTTTTCCTGACTTGGCCATCATTTTTGTTTCGAGTTGCAAAGGTAAGGCTAATCGTTTTCCACTGGAGTTGGTTTACTTTTGTTTCAAATTAAAGAAACATGACTCAAAATGAGCTGATCGGTACCTATGTAATTGAAGGAAGTAATCAAGATGCCTCAAAAAGCAGTTATAAAGGAACGCTGCAACTATCACTAGATCATCACCAGCGTATTCTTGCACAATGGACCATTGCTGAAGATCAAACACAACAAGGGATAGGTTTCTTTAAGAATAATATCCTTGTTATTAATTTTCAATATCACAACGAAGTTAACCAACTTTTTAAGGGCACTGTAGTTTATAATTGTTTAACACCAGAACTTCTAGAAGGATTCTGGTCTGAGGAAAAAGGAGACCCTCAATTTTTAGGAACTGAAATGGCTTATCGTGTCAGTAATGAAAATACTGTGCTCCATTAACTTACTTTCCAATACAAAACTGACTAAATATATTTCCCAGTAACTCATCATTTGTAATCTCTCCGGTAATGATACCTAAAGACTCTGCCGTAGCACGTATGTCTATGGCAAGGAATTCGCTTGAGATATCGTTCTCGATCCCTTGTTGTACTTCAAGTAGGGAACTGTAAGCACTTTGTAATGCGTCATAATGTCTAGCGTTACTCACGATGGTATCATCCTGTGATAAGGCTCCACTTTTAAAACTACTCACTAGCGCTTGTTTTAATTCTTCCACACCAGCATGAGATTTTGCACTAAGAGAAATTAAAATTGTTTCAGGTGATTTTGAGTTGATTTGTTTAGTGATTTCTGCATGTTCTAGACCGGTAATTTGGTCTATTTTATTAATAACTACAACCAGCGGTTTGTCTGGGAACTTCTCACGCATGATCTGGATACGCATGAGACAATGTGTGATACGTGGAGCGGTATTTAACTGAGTAGCATCCAGTAAATATAACACTAGCTTAGACTGCTCCGCTTTGGCATAAGAGCGCTGTATTCCCATTCCTTCTATGGTATCAGTCGTTTCTCTTAATCCTGCAGTATCTATGAGTCTGAATCGCACACCTTCTATATTAATCTCATCTTCTATAGAGTCACGAGTGGTTCCAGCGATATCACTTACGATCGCTTTTTCCTCGTTGAGCAGTGCGTTTAATAAGGTAGATTTCCCTACATTAGGTTCACCTACAATTGCTACAGGAATACCTGTTTTAAGCACATTCCCTAAGGCAAAAGAATCTATAAGCTTGCGCAAGGTACTTTGACTTTCATGAAGTAACTTCTTCAAGTCGTCACGATTTGCAAAGGCCACATCTTCTTCACTAAAGTCTAATTCTAGTTCGATCAAACTCGCAAAATTGAGGAGCTGTCCTCGCAACTCTTTGAGTGAACTGGAAAATCCTCCACGCATTTGTTGCAGCGCAATCTGGTGAGCGGTTTCACTTTCACTAGCGATCAGGTCAGCAACAGCTTCGGCTTGATTAAGGTCCATTTTTGCATTAAGAAAAGCCTGTAGTGTAAACTCTCCAGCTTTAGCCATACGAGCGCCCTTTTTAAGACAAAGTGCTATGATTTCTTGCTGTATGTAAATAGAACCATGGCAAGATATTTCTACCACGTGCTCACCTGTGTAGGAACGTGGTGCATTGAATTTAGTCAGTAACACTTCATCCACCATACGGTCGCCGTCATAGATATGACCTAGCGTGACAGTATTTGCACCTAGTTTTTGATAATCATGTGATGATGGTGTGTTCACTTCTGCATCTACAATGTGCTCGATATGAACTCTAGCAGAAATAAAAATACTTCCTGCTATTTCATGAGCCTCAGGACCTGATAATCTTACTACGGCTATCGCTCCAGAACCTGAAGGAGTAGCCAGTGCAACAATGGTGTCATTTTTATACATGTGACAAAGGTAAATAGAAGAAATAGTAATGTTTCATAAGGAAGGAATAAATCTTTTATGATTGTAATTTAATAAAAGCTTGCCATCTAAAAATATTGAGATTATGATATATCTCCTACCCCATGATACACCAGACCTTATTCATAGAATTCATTAAATAAGTACTAACACCTACCTTTGCAACTATGTACACTAAGGAAGAAGCAAAACAAATCAGGCAGCAGTTCTGGACCATGTTTGGAAAACGGTATGACCGTAAATGGTTGTTATACCATACTAAAATCAAGGACCTAGTGCTCAAATTCTCTTTTGAAGATAGACGTGCTTTAGTATCCATAGATATAGAACACGAAGACTCCTTTTACAGAGATTATTATTTTGAAAAAATGGTAAGCCTTCAAGCCATACTTAAAGAAGAAGTATCACAAGATATTATACTAGATCCTGACTATGTTCTAGAATCAGGTAAACACATTGCTCGAATTTATGTCATGCTAGAAGGCGTTAAAATTCAGAAAAAGACGCAATGGCCAAAGGTCTATGAGTTCTTCTATGAACACATGGATAAACTAGAGCTCTTTTTCTGGGAATATAAAGACTTTATAGAAAGTTAATGATTTAGAAATTGCACCATTTCTTCTATAGACTTACGTTCTGGTAGATCTTGCGATTCCATAGTATACGTTCCCATATAGAAAAATCCTAGGAAACGCTCGTTATCTTCAATTTTTAAACCTTTAAAATCACTCATGTTTGCAAAGGGTTTAGGTGAGCTCCAGTAACAACCATATCCTAAATTATGGGTAGTGAGCCACATATTTTGCACGCTCATAGCGACAGCGGCTATTTCTTCCCATTCTGGAACAGACTCTTTTTCATCACGATGCATAAATATCAAGATTACAGCACTAGATTTAGAAGGGTTCTCGCGTAGTTTTTTAAGTTTGAATTTTTTATGTCCATCTACTTTTGAATAAGCCGTAGCCATAAAATCACCTAACCGGTCCAGTGCTGCACCCGTAAGCACTTTATAGCGCCATGGCTCTGTTTTGCGGTGATTAGGAGCCCATCTCCCACTTTCTAAAACCTCTAATAAGTCATGCTCTGGAATATCACCTTGAGTATACTGAGCTGGAAAAACACTTCGCCTGGTTTTTATAAGTTTCTTTAGCATTTATTAGGTTAAGATGGTGTTTATTCCGCTTTCGCGAAAGCGGAATTTCAACACATTATTATTTTCATTAAAAATAACCTAGTTTTTCAATTCAACCAATTTATGTTTATAATGTCGTTAAAATAAATTGAATTATTTTTTCATAGCATTAGCTAGGGAAATAATTTTAACTACCCATTAAAACAAGTATACTAGCTTAGTAGTAATGATGTTTCCCTCTTTTTTCATTTTTTAGGATATGATTTCACATTTCTATTCCATAAAATTTCCTACATTTAAACCACAAAGTTAATTCATGCTCACAAAGGTATATGGAAGTGCAGTTTTTGGTGTAGAAGCTACCACGATAACTGTTGAGGTAAATACGGTTAAAGGAATAGGTTATCACTTAGTAGGGTTACCAGATAAAGCTATTAGTGAAAGTTCTTACCGTATTGCTGCGGCTTTATCAAATGTAGGCTACAGCTTACCAGGTAAAAAGATCACCATTAATATGGCGCCCGCAGACTTGCGTAAAGAAGGTAGCGCCTATGATCTTACACTCGCGATAGGCATACTGGTTTCATCTGGTCAGATTAAAGCTGAAGCAGTAGATCAATATCTCATTATGGGTGAGCTATCTCTAGATGGTAGTTTACAACCCATAAAAGGTGCTTTACCCATTGCTATAAAGGCCAGAGAAGAAAAATACAAAGGTTTTATACTACCATCTCAAAATGCAAGAGAAGCAGCCATAGTAGATGGGTTAGACGTTTATGGAGTCGATAACATATCGCAAGTGATAGACTTTTTTAACGATGGGATACCATTAGAGCCTACCCTAGTTGATACCAGAGATGAGTTTTTTCAAGCACTGGAACATCCAGAATTTGACTTTGCCGATGTTAAGGGACAAGAATCTATTAAACGCTGTATGGAAATAGCTGCCGCAGGTGGTCACAACATTATTTTAATAGGACCGCCAGGTGCCGGTAAAACCATGCTAGCCAAAAGGTTACCTTCCATCCTACCACCCATGACCTTACACGAAGCGCTGGAAACTACTAAAATCCATAGTGTTGCTGGTCGTACCCAAGAAAAAGTAGGACTAATGGCGCAGCGACCTTTCCGTAGTCCACATCACACCATTAGCGATGTAGCCCTAGTAGGTGGAGGCGCTTATCCACAGCCTGGAGAGATATCTTTATCACATAATGGCGTTTTATTTTTAGATGAATTACCTGAGTTTAAAAGAACGGTTCTAGAGGTCATGCGACAACCGTTAGAAGACCGGGAAGTGACCATTTCTAGAGCAAAATTTACGGTGACTTATCCATCCAGTTTTATGCTTGTGGCTAGTATGAATCCTAGTCCAGGCGGTTATTTTAATGATCCAGATGCTCCGGTACAAAGCAGCCCAGCAGAAATGCAACGCTATTTAAGTAAAGTATCAGGCCCATTATTAGACCGTATAGACATTCATATAGAAGTAACACCAGTTCCATTTGAAAAACTAACCGAGGAACGGCCAGCAGAAAAGTCTACTGAAATAAGAAAACGAGTTACTGCCGCTAGAGATATCCAGACAGCACGCTTTTGCGAAAGCGATAAAACACATTATAATGCTCAAATGAGCGTTAAAGATATCAGAAAGCACTGTGTTCTCGATCCTGCCAGTAAAGAGTTGCTTAAAAATGCGATGGAACGATTAAATTTAAGTGCTAGAGCTTATGACCGTATTCTTAAAGTGTCTCGCACCATTGCTGACCTCGAAGGCAGTGATGCGATTACAGGCACACACATTGCCGAAGCTATACAATACCGGAGCCTAGATCGTGATGGATGGTTAGGGTAAATGAAAAGATAAAAGCAAAAGATACTGAAGAACCTGCTAAGTGACCTACCCTATTTTTTTTTACAAGTTGAGGTAAATGATGTTTGTAGAGTCCAGCAAGTGATGGCTGCTCAAAATTATCATAAGAATTCATGAGACCTACAATGTTAGGATTTTAAGTATTCTGTCTTGTTTAAAAGCATAAGCACTTTGATAATCAATAATTTATTAATTAGTTTAGGCGGTTTTTATTTTGTATTTTTGCAAAATATTTAAAAGAAGTTATTTGAAAAATTTTGAAGTCTTAGGACTCTCACAGCCGTTACTAGACGGCCTCGCTGAAATGGGTTTTGAAAACCCAACAGAGATTCAGCAACAGTCTATTCCCATTTTATTAAAGCACGACGGAGATTTTATAGGTCTCGCGCAAACTGGTACGGGAAAAACTGCTGCTTTCGGTTTACCCTTATTGGATCTTATAGATGTTA
This sequence comes from Nonlabens sp., assembly GCF_965660805.1. Taxonomy (GTDB): domain Bacteria; phylum Bacteroidota; class Bacteroidia; order Flavobacteriales; family Flavobacteriaceae; genus Nonlabens. Next base: position 7,318 of record NZ_CBFIBE010000049.1, read on the forward strand.
ATTCACGTGAAGTACAAGCCCTTATTCTGGCACCTACTCGCGAACTTGCTCAACAAATTTGTGGGCAAATGGAGAAAATGTCTAAACACCTAGGTAAATTAAATGTTGTTCCCGTTTTTGGTGGAGCAAATATTATGAATCAAATTAGAGACATACGTCGTGGTGCACAAATTATTGTGGCTACACCTGGTCGTTTAATGGATTTAATGAAACGTCGTGAAGTAAAACTCGATGCTTTAAAGTACATGGTACTCGATGAGGCAGATGAGATGCTGAACATGGGTTTCAAAGAAGATATAGATTTTATTCTTTCTAAAAGTGATACAGGTAGAAACATCTGGTTATTCTCTGCTACCATGGCGCGAGAAATTAAACGCATCGTAGATACCTACATGGTACAACCTGAAGAAGTGCGTATTAATAGAAAGGATATAGTAAACACAAACATTGAGCACCAGTCTATACAATTAAAAGCATCTGATAAGATCGAGGCATTGCGTCGTTTCTTAGATTATGATCAAGATATGTTTGGTGTAGTTTTCTGTAGAACTAAACGTGATACTCAGAATGTAGCTGACCAGTTGAACAATAATGGTTATGCCACTGAGGCGCTGCATGGTGATATGTCACAAGCACAGCGTGATGCGGCTATGAAGCGTTTCCGTAACAAGAATTTAAAGTTACTTATCGCTACTGATGTGGCTGCTCGTGGAATAGATGTAGATGACATTACTCACGTTATTCACTTTGCTTTACCTGATGATCCAGAGTTTTACACGCACCGTTCTGGTCGTACTGCTCGTGCTGGTAAAAAAGGTGTTTCTATAGCTTTAATAACTCGTGGAGATAATCGCAAGTTGAAATTTATTGCTAGTAAGTTAGGCATAGAATTTACACAAGGAGAAGTTCCTGCTCTTGAAGCAATCACACAAAAACGTATTGCTCGCTGGTCTACTAACTTAATCGCCCAAGAGGTGAATGAGAAAATAAGAGAAGACTTAATGGCTGGAGTTCAGGAGAGTTTCAGTGAAGTTACTAAGGAGGACTTAATCGCAAAGTTGCTGACTAAAGAGTATAATTCTATTTACAAGCGCAATTCTATCTCTGATTTAAATGACCGTAGAAAGTCTAATGATAGAGATGACCGACCTAGACGTGAACGTGGTAAACGCAACAGTCGTGGCTCTGAAGAAGGAATGAAAACCTTCTTTATCAATCTAGGTCTTAAGGATGATATCAATAAAGGTGCTTTATTAGGCTATGTATGTGATGTTACAGGAATTTCTGGAGCTCAAGTAGGTCGTATCGTTATGGATAAAACACATTCTTATATGGATGTGTCTGAAGATATTGCTGCGCAATTATTAACCTTAGATGGTAAACAACGTAATGGGCACGACTTAAGAGTTAATGAGCACAAAGGTGCTGTTAAAGAACCAGCTCGTGAACGTGGTGGTCGTGGCGGTGGTGGCTTTAAAGGTCGTCGCAGCGGTAATGACTCTGGAGGCGGTTTTAAAGGACGCAGTAATTCTGGAGGCAGCGGTCATAGAAGAAGACGTAGCGATTCTAATGGCGGTAGCAATAATAGAAGTGACCGTAGAAGAGATAAGTCTTCTAGCGATAATAATGATAAAGGTTCAAAACGAGGCGGTTTTAAAGGCCGTAAGTGGTAAACACTTTGAATAATACGTATGAAAAAGCCTGTTTAGATTTCTAAACAGGCTTTTTTTATAATATCTCTAATACCAAATTTAATTTATAAAGTATTTATAATACAAAACCATATTACTCCACGACCAACTTTAAACTCTGTGCCCCAACCTCGGTTTTAACAGAAACAATATAGATACCCGATTTCAAATTATGTTGAATAGTCATATTTCTGTCTATAGATTGTTCTAAGGTCACTCTACCGGTTTGATCATAAACGGTAACCTGAGCTTGTTGCTCTATTCCAGCGATATGAAAACTGTTTTTACTAGGATTAGGAAACAGCTTAAAGCTAGTGAGTTCGTTACTTTCATTTGAAAGTGTATAGTTTTGACCTACTTGATTTCCCCATATATACTCCACTAAATCTGGTTGGTCTATAAATGGGTTACGGTTAATTTGCCAGGTGTAAACCACATTATTACGATTCATCTCAAAATCATCTGGTGGATCGTTTCTGTGCCATTGTAATAAAGTTGCTAGATCACCTAACTGGCCTACGGTTGAATTACTAGGATTTCCATTAACTACGTCTATATTATTGTAGCGCAATGTCATATAAAAAATGGCTCTTGCTACGTCTCCATGCCAGGAACCTTGAGAACCATTAGGTCCATCATAGTCTGGATAATCTTTATTACCTCTAGAACTATTTTCTCCACCATCAGTTGCTCTTAAATGATGTGCATCACTCATTCCATGTCTTAAACTATCTACATTAGTTTCTGTCCACACAGCCATTCCATCTACTGTTTCATCATATTCTATCCCATAAAAACCACCACGAGAACGAGGATAAATATGCTCACGGTTCCATTTTCCAGTACTATTGCTACCCGTTTGATAAAGCGTTTTAGAACGTTGTTCTTCAGAGTACATTAACCAGACTTGGTTAGAGTTTAAAGGAGATTGATCTGCATCATTTAAAATTTGAACGACATCATCATAAGTATGGATACGTACTGTAAATTCTTCGGCTATAATATTGGTTATAGCGGTCTCTAGTTGAGGACTTGCTAACCCATCTAGAGAGTCATAGTAATTTGATGGTGCGGTACTAGCTACAACCCCATAAGTAGGAGCCAGTGGCGTTCCATAAGGAGCTACTTGAAAATCATTATCATAAATTATATGAGATTCATTATCCTTTAACCTTTTAAATCCTACTGGTAAATTATTATTTAAATTTACCACGAGCTCTTCATCGCCCTCATCTATAGAGTCGTCTATGGTATTAAAGGTAGCTACAGCAGTAGTCTGACCTGCAGTAAAGGTTACTTGAGAAGGGCTTGTACTCGTGTAGTCTGTAGTATCAAAGTTACCTGAGTTAATCGTGTAATTCAAATCATAATCACTTGCATAAGGCTCTGATAACGTAAAGGTGATCGTAAAAGAATCACCTTCAGTAATAGGTAATGGAGCAACCGTAAAATCTACTCCTATATAAGTAGGTGTAACCGCATCATTTAAAGAATGTGGAGTAGGAAATTTAGTCTCATAAGTACCATCTGTCTTGCGTTGTACAGATTCAGTAGTTTTATTACCGTTTTCGTTTTCGTTATATTGAACATTAATATTCAATAAATTCATGAGTGCTGCATTATCTGGATCATCAGTATCATAGAGTACAGCATCAATTAAATTAGTAGTATTTGCAAAAGTCTGATCAGGCCAGTCCGTATCATTTCCTGCATAAACGGCAACTGCATCAGCGCCTATTTGTATATTACTTTCTGCTAGATAACGATCTGGAACTGGGGAAACCAGAGAACTCCCTAAAACAACTAGGCCATTTTGATCAGTCGTTAATCCATCGAGATCTACAGTGTAATAACTGCGTCCCATTCCAGTAGTAGAGCTGCTGGAACCATTGAAAAACACAAGTACGTAACCGTTTAAAGAGAAAAATGGCACATCTGATTTGAGTTCTACAAACTGCCGGTCGTTTGTACTAGGTGTGTCTGAGTCGATTTCATTGATGACTATTTGCGCTTTCGCGAAAGCGAAACTAAAGACCACAATAGTCATAAAAGTGATAAGCTTTTTCATTTTAGGGAATTTGTGCAAAAATAGTTTCAATATGAGTTTTAAACTAATATGAAGAGGTTAGTTATGAATAGTTTATAAACCTTTTAAGGCTTCAATCCATTTACATACATCATTTAGACTGTTGTACAGAGTCCTACAATTGATAAGCTTAGAACAAGTTTTTAACTGATGAATACGACATTTAAAAATCAAATCGGTATTACTTGTATCAAAAGTTATTTTTTAACGATCAATTTATGGGTGACAGATTGACTAACCGTGGTGACCGTAACAAAATACACACTACCTTTAGTAAGTGAACTAATTTCTTGTTCATAATGATTGTTACCTATGGATAAGTCTGTAAGTTCTATTTTATCGATCATAGAACCTTTTATGTCATGAATGGTCACAGTTGCAGTTTCTTTTTGAACTAGGTTAAAAGAGATTTTAAGTAAACCATCATTAGGATTAGGATATACCAATAAATTTAAATTATTGACGCTAGACTCATTTAAGTCATCCATAGATAATGGACTAGGTTTTTTAATTTTTACTCTAAAAATTTGATTTGTTGCACTACTTTGAGTCCCATCATTAGTAAAGAAAATATTAGGCTGACTGCTGCTTATACCTCCATAAATATAGCCCATGAGAGTACTAGTTGTAGTGACATCATCTAACTTAAACACTTCATTATTGTAATGTGGGAAATTAAGGTTGGGAATAAATTCAGCTCCAGCACCTAGTAAAGAAGGCATTTCTATAGGTAGTTTATACTCTGCCATTTGACCAGTATTATCTCTTGTCACTCGAGCGATAGTATTTACAAACGGCACATTATCATCCTGTACTAATGTACCTGCGTTATCATAAAATTGTGCTATACCACCGAAAAAAACCGTGTGCATCTCGTTATCTACAGCTGAATATATAGGTAATACAGGACAGTGATAATGGTTATAATATTGCTGGAAAGAATTGTTTACCGTGTAACCGCTTGCATCAACAGTTACAGAGTTTAAAAAAGGTAAATTAACGGTCTGTTGAAAAACCCCTGAAAACATGGTTATTCCTTCTGCTCCATTAGGTAGTATTTGTGACTCTGCGTTATAATCTCTACGATGTAGATTAGCACTATCTACATGCGGTGTTAAATGTGTAATAGTTATAGTAGTACCATCATCTGTAAGATTAAATTTTCTAATAGCATTAGTATATTCCTGTATAAAGCCAGGACCGTTATTAGGTCCCATAGGATTATATCTTCCTATAAATTTTTGTCCTCCTAATAAATAGAAGGTGTTGTTCATTTTTCTTAAACGACCACCGGTAACTTGAAATTGTGTATCTGTAATTTGTCTAAAATAGCTGGTAAAACTATTACTATTAATGACGGCATTAATAACATCGGGTACTTTAATAGCTGTCAGTTTATCAAATGTAGTATGATCACTTGCCGTAGCACTATAACCATAACCACCTATACAATAGAGATAATCACCTTCCTGATAAAACTCCATGTTAGTAGAGCTTAATTGTTCTTGTATAGCACTAGGTAATGTACTTAATGGTGCGCTCCATTTTTGTAATGACACAGGATCTATAACAATAAGTTGATTGTTGTGTCCAGCAATATCAAATGAAGCCCAAGGTTGCCTACGGTGCAAACCATCAAGCCTACCGCCTACAATGAGCCATTTTCCATTTGCTTGTCCAAAAGCATAAGATTGTAAACCTCCTAAATTAGGAATACTTATAGGTTCTAGGGTTATTTCAAAAGGAGCTGTTTGAGCATTACTCATTGAAAATGTAATACATGTTACAACTACAAGGATGGCTTTAATACGGTTCATTATGTTACTTAAAATGTTAAATTCAAATTTACTATAAATGAGTAAACTGGAATGTAACACATGTTACTCAACCTTAAGCTCTATATTACAAGAACCATTAAATTAAACCCATAAAAAAAACGTCATTTCTTAAGAAATGACGTTTAAAACATTAATAATTTAAATGGTTTAGTAATAAGTAAAACGTCTAACCTTAGCAATATACTTAGCCAGCCTAATCACTTGATGACTGTATCCATACTCGTTATCATACCACACGTAGAGTACCACGTTTTTACCATCGGCACTAACTATGGTGGCTTTTGAATCATATATAGACGGTGCATTTGAACCTACTATATCGCTAGACACTAACTCGTTATCTATAGAATATTTGATTTGTTCTACCAGATCACCTTCTAGTGCATATTTTTTCATGACTTGATTAATTGCGTCTACACTAGTTGTTTTCTCTAGCTCTAAATTTAAAATTGCTAGAGATCCATTAGGAACAGGAACTCGTATAGCATTTGAGGTTAACTTACCTTCAAAAGATGGTAATGCTTTACTCACCGCTTTTCCTGCTCCAGTCTCTGTTATGACCATGTTTAAAGCGGCCGCTCTACCACGACGGTATTTACTGTGCATATTATCTACAAGGTTCTGATCATTTGTATAAGCATGAATGGTTTCAAGATGACCTTTCACCACGCCAAAACTATCTTCTACAGCTTTTAATACCGGTGTAATCGCATTTGTAGTACAGCTCGCCGCAGAAAATATATCTACTTGATCTGGATCATTTTCTAACTGGTTCACACCATGAACGATGTTAGGAATTCCTTTTCCTGGAGCTGTTAAGAGTACTTTATGAGCACCTGTTGCCTTTAAATGTCTAGATAGTGCGACATCATCTCTAAATGCACCCGTGTTATCTATAATCAGAGCATCATTAATACCATAAGCGGTATAGTCTATATCTTCTGGAGCATTTGCACTGATCATTTTAACCGTAGTGCCATTTATAATTAAAGACGCTGCGGCAGCATCATAACTTACTGTTCCAGAAAAATCACCATGAACAGAGTCTTGCGCTAGTAAAGAAGCACGTTTTTCTAGCACGGTTGCATCTATCTTACCTCTAGTAACTATTGCACGCAGTCTTAACTGACTTCCTTTTCCAGCTTTGGTCATTAATTCACGTGCCAGCAAGCGACCTATTCTTCCAAAACCATAGAGTACCACATCTTTAGGCTCGATGTTATTTGCTTGTTGAGCTTCACCTAATTTACTAGCTACAAATGCCGTAGCGTTTTGATAATCATTATCTTCTAGATGAAATTCATAAGTTAACTTACCTATATCTAGTTTTGCCGGTGGCATATCTAGTTGTAATATAGCTTGAGCAATTTCTACACTATCAAAAACCGATATAGGCTTTTGAACAAAGGCTCCAGCATACTCATGCAAATTAATAATCTCGCTCACATTACGATCTATCAATTGGTTTCTAAAAAGAACCAGTTCAATAGATTTATCATACCATAAATCACTTACCGCTTTAATAAATGCAACTGCTGCGCGACGCCTGTCTGTCTGGAAG
>NZ_CBFIBE010000050.1:0-12696 GCF_965660805.1 Nonlabens sp.
CAAAATAAGAATACGGCATTAGAAACATAAATTGGTATAAGAACAATTATTGATAAACTTCATGATTTAAAAACTCCTTAACTTTGAATTCATGGAAGTGAACATACACCAAAGCTGGAAAAACGTGCTACAACCGCAGTTTTATAGTAGTTATTTTAATGAGTTAATGTCTTTTGTGACAGAAGAGTATGAGACTCATCATTGCTATCCACCAGCGAGTAAAATCTTTGCGGCTTTTGATGCCGCACCGTTAGATCAGGTTAAAGTGGTTATTATAGGACAAGATCCTTATCACGGTCCTGGTCAGGCAAACGGTTTGTGTTTTTCAGTTGCAGATGGAGTTGCCCATCCACCATCGTTAAAAAATATTTTTAAAGAAATAGAAACAGACATAGGTTTGCCCATTCCAGAAAGTGGTAACCTCCTAAGATGGGCACAACAAGGAGTTCTACTGTTAAACGCTGTACTTACAGTAAGAAATGCTGAAGCTGGCTCACATGCTAAAAAAGGCTGGGAAACATTTACAGACGCTACCATAAAAATCATTTCTGAAGAACGAGAAAATGTCATATTCCTTCTTTGGGGTGGCTTTGCAAAGGGAAAAGTAAAATTAATCGATACAAAAAAGCATCATATTTTAACTAGTGGACATCCATCACCGTTAAGCGCTAATCGCGGTTACTGGTTTGGGAATAAACATTTTTCTAAAGTGAATGAGTTGCTGGCTGGAATGGGAAAAGATAAGATAAACTGGTGATGAGCCATAACTTAAATGAATCACCACTTATGGTTCATCATTTTCTTCCTCAGCTTGTGGTAAGTCATATATTAATTCTTCAAGCGACACTTCTCGATCTATAATACCTACGGCACTAAACTCTTCATTAATTTTATCTACGGTAGATTTCCATAACTGGTCATCACTAAACTCTGTGCGCAGCAACCATTGTTGAACATCTCCTACTTGTAAGTCATAATGAGAGGCAATAGTACGGTCTATAGAAGGGATTTGTTTAAAATCTGCCGTATAACGATTAATAATAGCAAGCATTTTTACAAGAGCTTCTTCCTTCTCTGCAATACAATCTTGCGTGGCAGCAATGACAAAACTAGGCCATGGTGTTGCTATGGTTTCTAGTCTTTTAAAGATTCCTTGATCCACTATGGGTTGTGTCATGTAACGTTCCCATAAAAAAAGTTGAGCTTTATTATTAGAAAGTGCTTCTACAGCTCCTTCTAATGTGTTTACGAGCTCAAAATCTATATCCTGGGTATCCCAACCATATTTTTTAGCAAGTAAGAAACTCATTAAATGAGAGCCACTGCCGTATCTACTTATAGCAATTTTTGCTTCTTCTAATTGTCTCGTGTTTTCAGCCTCAATATTCCCAGGAGCATGAACACCCCATAATAGTGGAGAAGCCACATAAACCTGAAGGATACGAGATTCATTTCCAGCAATAATGTCTTTTACGATACCATCTGTAAGGATACAAGCTACATCTAGTTCTTTATTGCGCAATAATTTACTCATGCGTCCTGTTCCCTCAGGAACATCTTCCCACTGCAAATCGATGCCTTCTTTTTCAAAAGCACCATCTTCTATAGCAAAATGCCATGGAAGATTGAAATGTTCTGGAACACCACCTATTTTAATTGTAACCATACATATTATAAGTGTAACAAATATAAAGTACTTAGTATTAAATTATGTGTAATACTCAGATACGAATTTAACTTTTAATCAATCGTTCTAGCGCAAATTCAATCAATTCTTCAACGGTATCCTGTGGCTGTACAGAAAATGTTCCCGTTGCGCGATTAGCAAGTATAGCATTTAAAGAAACCGCTCTATGACCTAATAGATCGGCCATGGCATATATTCCAGCGGTTTCCATTTCTAAGTTAGTTAATTTTTCTCCATTAAAATTAAAATCCTCGATGCTAGAATTTAATTGATCGTGTGCTGGATGGAGTCGCAACTGACGGCTTTGTGGTCCATAGAATCCCACGTTTGTAATCGTATTTCCTTTAATTACTTGTGGATCCTGGAACTTCTTAGCAAGTGTTGAATCGCAAGCCACTACATAAGGTCTAGCTGCTAGAGTAGAAAGTTGAAGTTGTTCTTGTATCGCTTTTGCAAAAGCAGAGTCACCACCATCATTTTCATACCAGTGAAATAAGGAGTCAAAACCGATACCACGTTTAGAAAGCAAAAATGAATCAACTGGAATATGTGCTTGCACCGCTCCAGAAGTTCCTATGCGGATGATGTCTAATTGCGTTAAATTACTTTTAATCTCACGAGATTTAAAATCTATATTTACTAGGGCATCCAGTTCATTGAGGACTATATCAATATTATCAGTCCCTATTCCTGTAGAAATAACACTAATGCGCTTGCCGTCTAGTGTTCCCGTGTGTGTATGAAATTCTCTCTTTGCCATACGGTGTTCTATATGGTCAAAATGTTTTGAAATCGTTTCAACACGATCTGGATCACCTACGGTAATTATGGTTTGCGCTAGTTGATGCGGTTGTAAATTCAGGTGGTAGATACTACCATCTTCATTTAATATAAGTTCTGATGGGGCTAGTGCCATATTAAAAAGTCATAGCAATTACTGAGATTTCTACGTTCACGTATTTAGGTAAATTTGCAACTTCTACTGTTTCTCTTGCTGGCGCGGTCTCCTCATTAAAGTAACTTCCATAAACTTCATTTACAGTAGCAAAATTTCCCATATCACTTAAAAAAATAGATGATTTAATGACGTTTTCAAAGGTCATATCTACCTGTTTTAAAAGGCTTTCTAAGTGTAGCATCACTAAGTTAGTTTCTTCTTTAAGGTTATCTATTTTAAGAACACCAGTCGCTGGATCTATGGCAATTTGTCCACTGGTATAAAGTGTTTTTTGATGTGGAGTATCTACTAAAACAGCTTGGTTATAAGGACCTATAGGGCTAGGAGCAAGGTCTGTGTAAATGATTTTTTTCATGATATAAAGATAAAATTAAAAACAAACCTAGACCTTAACTTAGACCTAAATATTCAACAGTGTATGTTTTACAAAAATCTATTACAACCTAGTTGAATTGATAAAGTCATCTAGAACTGAGGATCTGGTTGTTTTCTTTGATCCCATTTGATATCGCTCAGTGCTCCAGACTTGATACCTATAAAGAAGAACCAGCTGTTTTGTGGTCCTATAGGAGTCCAGTTAAAACTTAATCTCCAGCTTTCAAGATCACGGTTAAATCGCAATGTGGTAAAGGAAACACCTTTATTTGCAAAATCATATCCTGTATTACCACCTACGCTCCAGCGAGGTGATAGTTCTACATCTCCAGAGACCATTAAGGATTGTCTATTGATTTCGTTTTGTCGCTGCGCATTATTATAGGTCATGGTATAAGCAAAGTTCAAGTTCCACGGGATCTTAAAACGATAGCGTTTCTCATCTATATTCACATTTTCTTCTTCAGGTTCTTGATCAAAGGTTGTGCTGTCAGCAAAATCTACTGAGGCACCAAAGAGATCATCCTCGCGACCACCATTTTGTAAATTACGGTTGTCTAATGGATCTTTTTGATCCTTGTCATCGTCTTTTTTACCTTTTTCAAAATCGGTATTACTTAATCTAAAATTAAATCGTGCACCTGCACGAGTAAGTCTAAAAAGGCTACCACCGTTATTAATATTAAATCGATCTATGCGCTGGTTATTATTATCAAGTGCATATGGATCTAGATTTGCGTCTATATTTAGATCTATATTTTTAAATATAGGTATCACTCCTCGTAATTGAACTGGACTCCAGTTCAGGGAATCACCTGCTAGATTATAAGCCGTATTCACGTTAAAAGATTTTAAGAGGGAAATCTTTTTAAGTTCTGTTTTTGTAGAATCTCGGTCTCGTACTTTGGCCTCGAGAGTATTCTGTATCCCTATACCTATATTACTTGAATATACACGTCCTGGTGCGTTAAATAGAGTTCCTTCAAAACGGCTGTAAAAGCGTTCTTCTTCTAGCACATCTAGACCTTGCTCATCTAGTAATCGCTCGTAATACTGGTCAAAACTAGGATTCACATTATAAGTTACACTAGGTCTCATAACATGCCTTATGGCTTGTATTTTTGATTCTTTATTACTTGATTTCCAGTTCCCATAGACAGTGGTTCCTATACTGGCTCCATAGTTATAAGTACGATAGGAATCAAAACCCTGAACGCTATCTCTCACAACATTAAAACCGCCATTACCATTATCTTCTAATCGCTGATCATAGGTTTCAAAAACCCAAGACTCATCATAACTGGCATTTAATCCTACAGAGAAGTAGTTTGCTATTTTAAAATTTGTAGAAATAGGAATAGAGTGACGTAATCCAGAAATAGCACCGTCAAACATTTTTCCCGTTAGAAAATCATCATCATTTGTAGTAATACGATTTTCTCCTCTTAAATTATATTGTAAATTAATGTTTTGCAATGCGCCTTTCTTAGCACCTTCCTTAGGTGCAAAAGGAAACATTCTAGAAACACTGGCTTGTAAAGTAGGTAGCGTGAGGTTAACTACGTTAGTATTTGTGTTTTGATTATGAGAGATCGTGGTCGTAATATTTACTTGTGGTTCTCCTTGGAAAGTTTTTGCATAAGAAATAGAAGAACTTAAGTTATTGACTAGAGTAGCACTTTGATTTACTTGATTAAAAGATTGTCTAAAAAACTGACTACTACCTAGGTTTACACTTGCACTAAAACGGCTATTAGGATTACTTTTAGCATCCTGGCTATGCTGCCAGTTAATGTTATATCGGTTAGTTTGCTGGAAATCTGAAAAACCTCGCTCACTTTGAATTTGGTTCTCATATAAAAAACGGAAACCACCACTAAAGGCATAGCGCTTTCTATAACTGCTTTCTATTCTCGTACCCCAACTACCATTAGTAAAATAATCTCCTATAATAGTAAGATCTAGATAATCATTTACCGCAAAGTAATAACCACCATTTTGTAAAAAATAACCTTGATTGTTATTATTACCAAAAGAAGGAACTATCACACCACTTTTGCGCTCTGTAGTCATGGGGAAATAAGCAAACGGTAACCCGATAGGAGTAGGAACATCGGCTATGTACATGTTCACTAATCCGGTAACGATTTTCTTTTTAGGTACAAATTTTATTCTACGCGCCAGAAAATAGTAATCTGGATTATCAGGATCTTTAGAGGTCGTGAAAATGGCACGTTTCATAAAATATACGGAGTCGTTTACTCTTTTAGTAACCTCAGCTTTTACATTAAATTCTCCTTGTGCGGTTACAGAGTTGTAAGTAAGTGCTTTGCGGCTGTTTTTATTAAAAATAATCGAGTCAGGTTTAACGATGTTAGAACCTTGAGTAAACACAGGTTTTTGAGTATAAACGCCTGCTGTATCTACTACACCATAAGCAAAAACATCTCCAGTATTCAGGTTAACGATTATTTTTCCAGCCTCAAGAGTGATATCGCCATATTCTATTCTTGCCTCATTATACAAGGTCATGGTATTTTTAATGCGATCTATTTCTTTGTAATCTTTTGCGATGGAGACTAGTTTATACTCCAGTGTGTTTTTCTTTTTAGTAGAATCTTTTCTTTTAAGGCGTGCAAGAGAATCCACAGGTAGCGTAATAGAATCTTTCTGTACCAGCTCAGGAACTGGTTTTTTATCAGAATTTTGAGTCGTTTCTTTGGCTGGAATTGCTGTGCTAGTAGGAGGCAGCTCTTGCGCCTCACTAGTAAGGCTAGCTGTTAAGAAAACTATTAATAAAATGATGATCTTATTCAAGTAATGCAATCTACAGTAAACTATATTCGTTATCAGAAATGGTCTGGTTTTTGAAACTTCAAAACTACGTATAATTTTTATGCGTTTTATAGAATTACGCTTTCGCGAAAGCGTATTTATCAAAAGCACCTTAACACTTATGAACACTGTAATGAAAACGTATATACTTTTAATTATTGCATTAATCAGCTTTCCTGTTATAAATCAGGCGATTACTCCTGTAGATTCTACTGGCGTAATGAATAAAAAGTTCACCATAGTACTCGATGCAGGACACGGCGGAAACGATCCTGGCAAGAAAGTAGGTGCCGTTAATGAAAAAGATATAGCGCTTAAAGTGGTAAAAAAAGTAGGAGCATTATTAGAAAAACGAGGTGATGTTAAGGTAGTTTACACGCGCACCACAGATAAGTTTTTAGAACTGCATGAGCGTGCTTCTATCGCAAATAAAGCAAAAGCAGACCTTTTTGTATCTGTTCACTGTAACGCTGCCGCAAATAAAAACGCTAAAGGGAATGAAACATGGATTCTAGGTCTGCACCGCAGTGATGATAATTTAGAAGTAGTACAGCGAGAAAATGCCGTTATTTTACTAGAAGATAATTATGAAGAGAAGTATGCCGGTTTTGACCCTAATGATCCTTCATCTTTTGCAGCTAGTTTATTATCTCAAGAGGATTTTCTGGATAATAGCATAGAAATGGCGGCAAATGTACAGAAGCAGCTTGAAAAATCTTTAAAACGTAAGAATCGTGGTGTAAAACAGGCCGGATTTGCTGTGCTTAGATTATCTTATATGCCTAGTGTTCTTATAGAAACTGGATTTATTACAAATAAAGAAGAACGCGAATTTCTAAATAGTAACGCTGGACAGTATAAAGTATCACAATCTATTTTTAAAGCAATTCTTGAATACCAAAGCACTAGGGATATTAATCTTTTTGAAGTAGCACCAGTAGAGGTTCCTATGGAAAAAGATGATTCTTCTCAAGTAATTAATCCTGTAGGTTCTAAGAACCTTTATTATAAAGTTCAAATTGCTGCTAGCTCTAATTACCTCGCTGCCAAATCATATAATTTTAATAAACTACCGAATATATCTAGAGAACAATCGGGTAATATATATCGCTATTTCTCTGGAAAATTAAAGGACTTAAAGGCTGCTCAGAAACTTCAAAAAAGAGCAAAACAGGCTGGTTATAAAGGAGCTTTTATAGTAGTTGTAGAAAATGGCGTGAATAAGCGTTTATAATGTGTTGCTATTTATGTTGCGATTAAGCTACAAAATAGAAAGCTTTAATTAAATTTGTCAAAACCCTTAATCTGTGAAACTTTCTAAAGAAATTAAAGTAGGTATCCTTACCGTTGTTGCTATAGCACTATTTATTTTTGGTTATTCCTATTTAAAAGGTAGTAACCTTTTAGAAGATAATCGCGTGTACTATGCGGTTTATGATAATGTGGAAGGACTTACTAAATCTGCTCCAGTAACCGTTAATGGTTTAAAAGTAGGGAATGTAGATGACATAAACTTCCTAGATGAAAATGGAAGGCTGATTGTTAAGTTTCATGTAAATGGTGATTTTGAGTTCTCTAAGGAAAGTATGGCTAGTGTTTATAGTACGAGTCTCATAGGAGGAAAAGCGCTTGCTATTGTTCCTAATTTTGAATCTACCGGACCAGTGGCAAAATCTGGCGATACGCTTTCTTCTAAGATAGATCTAGGAATACAAGGTGAAGTAATGGATCAATTCATCCCATTAAAAGATAAGATTGAACACATGGTCGTTAGTGCTGATAGTGTTCTACTTGCGGTAAATAGCACCTTAAATCCACAAGCTAGAGAAAACATCAATAAATCACTAAGTGAGTTGAACCAAACCCTAGTAGAATTTAAAACCCTTTCTAGAAAAGCAAATGGTTTTATCACCAGTAATGAAGAAAGCCTAGGAAGAACACTTAAAAACTTAGATACGACTACTGAGAATTTTGCTAAAATCTCAGATACACTAGCTCAAGTTCAAATCGCTGGAACGGTTCAAGAATTAGAAAATACCATAGGTAAGTTTAATACTGTACTAGATAAAGTAAATAATGGAGAAGGCTCGCTAGGTAAATTAATGACTGATGACCAACTCTATGTAAATCTAGAAAGAGCCACAGAACAAGCAGCAGATCTACTTCAGGATATGAAGTTAAATCCTAAGCGATATGTACATTTTTCTGTTTTTGGAAAAAAACCGGGAGAATATAAAGAACCAGAAGACCCAACTAAATAATTAAATACATGGAGTACATTCCACAAATCATTTTTGCACTTTTACTTGTAGTCGGTATAGGATACTTTGCGAGTAACATCCGTAAGATGATACGTAATATCAAATTAGGACGAGAGGTAGATCGTTCAGATAACAAAAAAGAACGATGGGCTCAAATGGCGCGTATCGCCTTAGGACAATCTAAAATGGTGCGTAGACCAGTTGCTGGTTTCTTACACATTGTAGTTTATGTAGGTTTTGTAATCATTAATATAGAGGTGCTAGAAATCATCATAGATGGATTGTTAGGTACGCATCGCATATTTGCTCCATACCTAGGTGGTGTTTATGATTTCCTAATAGGAACTTTTGAAATTTTAGCCTTATTGGTATTGATCACAGTAGTTGCTTTCTGGATCAGAAGAAATGCTATGAACATCAAGCGATTCACTATGGGTGAATTAAAAGGCTGGCCTAAAAATGATGCTAATTATATCCTTTACTTTGAGGTAGTATTAATGAGTTTATTTCTTATTATGAATGCTACAGACTTTATACTGCAAACTCGTGGTGTAGAAGGATATGCACATGCAGGAGAAATTTTAGGATCCTTTCCCGTATCACAATTTGTCGCCATTCCATTTGAAACCATGGCAGATTCAGCGTTAATCATTATAGAAAGAGCAGCGTGGTGGTTACATATTATAGGGATCTTAATTTTCTTAAATTACTTATACTGGTCTAAGCACTTGCATATCATGCTAGCGTTTCCTAATGTCTATTTTGCAAAGCTTACTCCTAAAGGTCAGTTTACTAACATGGAGGCCGTTACTAAAGAAGTGAAACTTATGATGGATCCAGACGCTGATCCATTTGCCGCACCAGATCCAGCTGCTGTAGAAGAAGACCCAGCAACACTAGGAGCTAGTGATATTTTTGATCTAGATCGAGTCCAATTATTGAATGCTTACACTTGTACAGAGTGTGGTCGTTGTACCTCAGAATGTCCAGCAAATATTACAGGCAAGAAATTAAGTCCGCGTGCGATAATGATGAAAACTAGAGATCGTCTAGAAGAAGTAGGAGCGGTGATTAATAAAGAAGGTACATGGAAAGATGATGGTAAAACGCTATTAAACGATCATATCACGACCGAAGAGTTGTGGGCATGTACTTCCTGTAACGCCTGTGTAGAGGCTTGTCCTATAGGAATAGATCCATTAAGTATTATCATGGATATGAGAAGGTATCTTGTACTTGAAAACAGTGCAGCACCTACAGATTTGAATAACGCATTAACTAATATAGAGAACAACGGTGCACCATGGCCTTATAACCAGCAAGACCGTTTAAACTGGGCAGACGAATTTTAATATGAAAAAAGACAATCAATTTCACGAAGCAAAAAATGATGATGGTTCACTCGCCAGTCCTGTACTGGCAGGTGGAGTGAAAAACTATCTCATCGATATAGATGGAACCATTACAGATGATGTTCCTAATGAAGAGCCAGAACGTATGGCAACCTGTTTACCATTTCCAGATGCGTTAAAAACATTAAATGAATGGTATGATGATGGTCATGTCATTTGTTTCTTCACATCACGCACAGAGGAACATCGCGAGGTAACAGAAAACTGGTTGAATAAACACGGTTTTAAGTACCACAGTTTGTTAATGGGAAAACCACGTGGTGGTAACTACCACTGGATCGATAATCACATGGTACGTGCCACTCGATATAAAGGGAAATTTACCCATCTTGTTGAAGAAGAAGTGACTATAGAAGTATTTAAGAAGTAATAAAGCAGGATTTTTTCTGCTTTCGCGAAAGCGTAATTAAATAAATTGAAGTCTAAGTAATTAGATTTTAAGCTAAGCAAAATTCAAAAATCAATATCGAGCGAAAGTCGAGATATGGTTTTAATGAATTATTTAATTTCTGAATTCTATATATGGAATTCATAATGAGAAAAACTATGAGTGAATTGATAAAAGTACCTACTGCGGCTGAGTTTATAGCTCAAGGCAAAACTCCAGAAGTATTGTTTTGGGTAGGATGTAGTGGAAGTTTTGACGACCGTTCTAAGAAAATCACCAAAGCATTTGTAAAGCTCTTAAACAAAGCAGGCGTAGAGTTTGCCGTTCTAGGAGCTGAAGAAAGTTGTACAGGCGATCCTGCAAAAAGAGCAGGAAATGAGTTTTTGTTTCAAATGCAAGCCATGATGAACATAGAAGTTCTAAATGGTTATGAGATCAAGAAAATCGTAACAGCCTGTCCGCACTGCTTTAATACTTTAAAAAATGAATATCCAGAACTAGGTGGTAACTATGAAGTCATTCACCACACATCATTCCTTAAAGATTTAATTGCAAATGAAAAGTTGACCATATCTGGCGGGAAATTTAAAGGTAAAAAAATCACTTATCACGATCCATGTTATCTAGGCAGAGCAAATGAGATCTATGAAGCACCACGCGATCTTATAGAAAAACTTGATGCCGCGCTGGTAGAAATGAAACGCAGTAAGCGCAACGGTTTATGTTGTGGTGCTGGTGGCGCACAAATGTTTAAAGAACCAGAACCAGGTAATAAGGATATTAATATAGAACGCACTGATGAAGCACTCGATACTGGTGCTGAGGTGATTGCAGCAGCTTGTCCGTTTTGTAATACCATGATGAGCGACGGTATTAAAGCTGCCGAAAAAGAAGGAAAAGTAGAAGTGCTAGACATCGCAGAGATGATCGCCAGTGCCGAAGATTTATAGTATGAACAACGAGCCATCAAAGATTCTGTGGAAAAACAGAATAGGTCTAGGACTCATTTCTGGTTTGACTTATGCTGGTATTATGGCGGCTTTTGACTATGCTAGCGATTTGCCATTTCACGAGGTAAAGTTTGTGTTTAGTACCTTAGTTTTTGGTACTTTTATGGCGCTAGCTACAAAATGGATGGTGAAGAAAAAGAAAAAATAGCCTTTTATTATTAATACGTATATTTTAAATATAGAAACGGTTCAAGTGCAAACTTGAACCGTTATTTTCACACCATTTTTCCTGTAATTTTTATTTATTTATTGTAGAGCTCCATACCACTCATTGAACTTTTGACTCATTTGTTTTGGGTGACTTTCTGTTAAAAAGTGTTTCCCTTTTCCTAGATAAATATAGGTTGCATTCTTAAAATTTTCTTTGGCATATTCAACTGCCTTTTTTCTATTTACCAACCCTTTTTTTGCATAGAAGTATAAGATTGGGATTTGTGTTTCCTTCATTCCGTTGGAAATCGTGTCTAACAATGTAGCAAATTCGCTTTCTCCTTTGCCTTTGGTATAGGATAAGACTGCTGGGTCAGGACCATTAGTAATGGCATAGCGTCTTTCTTTTTCGTCCCAAGGTTCTGTATAATATTTATAGGCTTCCTTTGGCAATTTTCTGCCTGTACAAAAGTTCACCGCTAATTTTTTACCTGCAAAATTTCGTTTTACCATCCATTTTTCGTTTCCTTTTTGAGTTCGTGTTATTCGCATAAATGCTTTAAAACTAAAAGGCAATTGGTTATACATAACTTCCGCTGGCATAAACGGTGCTTCAAAAAGTGCCATTGCTTTTACATTTTGAGGCGCTCTAATCGCATAGAGCATACCAACAATAGAACCAAGGTCTTGAATAAAAAGGGTAACATTTTTAAGCTGCTTCGCTTCAATGAAATCAGTCAGCATTTTATACTGCACTTCTACTGAAACGTTTCGGTCTATTGGAAAACTGGATTTACCAAAACCTAGAAAATCGAGCGCAATTACTTTCTTGTTACTGTCTATATTAGGAATAATATTTCACCATAAATACGCATTAGCAGGTAACCCATGTAATAGTAAAATTGGGTCGCCTTCTCCCGATTCCACATAGTGTACGGTGTCCGTTCCTAAATTTATGAATTTAGATTCAAAAGGAAAACCTGCCGAAATATCCTTTTCATTTTTAGTTTTCTTCCCTGAATATACGTCTTGAACCTTTGCTTTATTGAATTGAAAAAGGCTCAATATGACAAGTAGGATTGTCGATGTTTTAATGTTCATTTTAATTCTTTTTAAGGTTTTTGAAAAGTCGTATAAAAATGTAGATATGACTTAAAAAAGTGACCAAACCGTAGGTTATAAATAATAACCAAATAAAGCCAAGGCTATGATTGTAAAGCTCTAAACCGAAAAATTGAGGAAAAGCGGTAATCAAATCTCCAAACCCTACGATATTGAAAATCCAAACCAATGGAATGGCAAAACTCCATTTGTTTTTCAAAGCAATGGCGGCTATGATTGCTAAAATGGCTGTTGAAAAATCTAAAAGTCCTACTGTGGTTAAAAATTCAGTAGGAAAGCCGTCATAAAATTGCTCTTTTGCCATAAATGATAAACCCAAATATCTAAAGGTGTTTAGGAATACAAATGGTAAAAGCGCTTCTTTGATGTAGAGTTTGGCTACTTTAGGTTGAATCCAATATTTGAAACCTAAAATAATTGCTATCGTGCCTGTTATGGCTTGTAAGTTGATAATTGTAAAATTGTCCATTTTGTTGTTTTTATTGATTTAATGTTAAT
>NZ_CBFIBE010000051.1:0-12682 GCF_965660805.1 Nonlabens sp.
ATTCATCTACCAGCACTAAAAGAAGGAGATATGACACGCAGGCAACCAGATATTTCTAAAATGAAAAAGGTTCTTAATAGAGATCTCGTATCGCTAGAAGATGGGATTAAACGGTTATTAAACCATATCAAAAAGTAAGTCTAAATGCGTAATAGCCGCAGCGATACTCATGATAAAAAGTATGAAAGTGATAAGAATCAACATCGAGTTATTATCCCTTTATACATTCCTCATGAAGAAGATTATTATAAAGATGCTTTTAAAATATTTAATGCCTGTGTTTCTAGCCTTAAAAAAACAACTAGCAATTCAACTCCAGTAAGTGTTATTGCTAACGGCTGTTCATCTACAATTCATGAAAAACTAGTCAGTTTACAAAATGAAGGTTTAATAGATGAATTACTTCTAGAAACAGAGCAATTAGGCAAAGTAAATAGTCTAAGACGTGTCATAGGCGCTAGTGATGAACCCTATCTTACTATTACTGATGGAGACGTTATGTTTCTCAACAACTGGGAAAAAGAGGTGTCTCAAGTATTCAAGGATTTTCCAAGAGCAACAGCTGTAGCTCCAGTACCTGTATTTAAAACCTTTAATCAATTTACATCAAACATTTGGTTAGAGAACCTATGGAATGGTAAAGTTAAATTTGAAACTCCAGGAGATCCTGCGGCATTAGAAAAATTTGCAAATAGTATAGGTTGGTCTTATCTAAATGAACAACAAAAAAACACTATACTTACCTTAACAAAAGGAGATGTAAAAGCGATTGTTGGGTGCAGTCATTTTTGTACCACGTATAAAAGAGATGTGTTGTTATTTGCACCACAAGAACCATCCCAGTTTTTATTAAGTGGAAATTCTGAAGCTATATATCTTGATATTCCGACCATTAAAAATGATGGCTATAGATTATCTTGTTATAAAAACTATGCGTATCACTTAGGAAATATATGGGAGTCATGGATGGATAAAGAATTAAGCAATCTAGATTTAAATGAAACCAGTACTTGCAGTTTTCCAGTCTATAAAAAATTAAAGAAAAGACCGCTACGTTACCTTTTAAAGTTTCAACTATTGAAGAAACTACTTTTTAAGAAGCGCTACTATAACTACGCATTAAATAGATTTAAAGTACCATCTATTTATAAAGATCATTATCTAAAATAATTATGGAACAACTCGCCGTAGTCATACCTAATAGAAATCGTGATTTAAAAACGGTAAAAAATTCTTTGGATTCGATACATCATCAAGTCACTGATCAGGTTGAGGTCACTATCGTAGATTATGGAAGTGATGTGACTTACTGCAAAGAACTGCAAGCTCTTGTCAACAGGTATAAAAATATTGAACTTATTCTTTGTCCTACTCAAGGTCAATTATGGAATAAATCGCGATGTATTAATAGGGTGCTTAAAAATTGTGAAACTTCCCATATTATGGTATCCGATATGGACATGATCTGGCATCCACAATTTATTGAAAATCATTTAAAATCTTTTTCTAAACAAGAATCGGTGTACTTTACGGTAGGTATCATGACGCAACAAGAAAGCGCTTTAGAAAAATCCTTTGATGACTATCAAATAAAATTTCAAACCGATTCAGAAGCAACAGGAATCACCGTGTTGCCTACAGCACATTTGAAATCAATTAATGGTTTTGATGAGTTTTACCACGGTTGGGGCAGCGAGGATACTGATGTACATGTGCGATTGAGAAATGCTGGGTACAAGGTACGCTTTCGCGAAAGCGAAGTCCTCTTCAAACATCAATGGCATGAAAAAGCATATCGTCGTTTAAACGCTACTGCTCCATTACATACTGGTCTAGAACGTGTGAATCAAGAGTACTTAAAACAGACCAAGCTATTAAAACGTATTAAGGCAAATCAAAACTTTGAAAAAGGACAAATTACAAACCTCACTACCCTAAGTGATCCAAAGCTAATCACCGTATCTACTTTAAAAAGTGAATTGAAAGCGATGTTGTGTTCACTTTCTGAAACATCTGGATGTTATGCTATAGAAGTTTCTATAAAAGAAAAGACCTTAAAGGAAAAATTAAAAGCGGTTAAACAACCTGAAAAGTATAGCGCCTTATCCCTAGAAGAAGCAAATAATTTAATATTAGAATGGATCATATCTCAGCATAGAAATTGCGCATATCGCTACCACTTTAATCATGATAAAATCTTACTAACTATAGATTTACATTCATGAATCATCAAGTAATTAAAGAAATCATTCTTAATTATGAACGTCATTATCCAGTAGATCAATGGATGATTAATGGAATACATATCTGGCCTAATATGAGGTTTAAATTGTATTTCTATTTATTACATAGTGATGATCAAATCAAAAAGGATGTGGTTAAAACGACTCCACAAAAGGAGCAGACTACTTTTGGCAATAAATGGCTCAATTACATAAAGGCATTTTTTACCTACCGCAATTTTATTTTAAAACTTAATAAGGTGGATACCGTTTTTATGGGTCTGAAAATGCACCGCGTTTCTTATAAAAACACGTTACTGAATAGGTTTTTTGACCCTATCATAATGATTCAACCTGATCTGAATTTCTTGCATCTTGAAATAGACCAGATGCCTGCAAATGTTCAAAATAAGTCACAATCCTTTTCTTTACCAGTACTGAGGCGTGGTTTAAAGTTTTCTAAAATTTTTAGAGGCGACCCAGTTCAAGCTTCTAAGTCCATTGCAGTATTGCCATTATTTGAAAACTTTGTTGATGAATTGAATAATGAGCCTTGGAATAATGGTGATTTAGACTGTTCTAAATCCTACTGGAATAATTGGACAGATAAGGTGTATCGTAAATCTATTTGGTTTAAAACTATTTTTCAGAAAGCTAATCTAAAACATCTAGTCATTGCTAGTTATTATGGCTATGAGGATACAGCAGCGGCAATTTTTGCAGCAGGTCAACTAGGTATTCCTAGCGCAGATTTTCAACACGGCCCACAAACTGGTGTCCATATGGCGTATACGTCATGGTTAAAAACACCAAAATTAGGTTTTAATACAATGCCTACGCATTACTGGTGTTGGGATGAGCCTTCAGCTGCAAATATTAACTCATGGCATCTAAATGGTAGAGCCGTTGCTTTAGGTAATACCTGGTTACAATTTAATTTGCCTAAAGTTACTTATCGACCATCGCACATATTATATACGTTGCAGGTATTGAATAGAGCTAATTTAACCTACTTTTTTACTGATGAACTGTTTAAAGCTATAACATCAA
Organism: Nonlabens sp.; assembly: GCF_965660805.1. GTDB lineage: Bacteria > Bacteroidota > Bacteroidia > Flavobacteriales > Flavobacteriaceae > Nonlabens. The sequence goes on from NZ_CBFIBE010000051.1 coordinate 3,273, forward strand.
GTAAGTACCTATGGGTATTACGCTTACATCCTAGAAATATTCTTAGCGTTGAAGAACTAAAAGTTTATTTAAATCAATTTATTTCAGAAGATGATTACCGCATCGAATATCCTGCTCAGCAGTCTTTAATTAATAGTATTGCTCAATCAGTGGTGCATGTTTCTAATTTTTCAGGTTGTTTTCTTGAGGCACATCAAATGGGAATCCCTAACGTTATCATAGATCAAGCAGGTTATGACTTTTATTCAAACTATATTGATGACGAGTTGAATTATTTTATTTCAAAAACAAGTGCTAATTTTAGCAGTGAACTTGAGTCTATTGTTAATAAAGATCATACCACTCCCAGTAAAAAAGAGATTTCCATGGCTGCAATCCACGATTTATTTAATTCTTAAACCATGATAATCCTACTTGTTTCCATGAATTCCATTCACTTCCGTCGCTGGTCTGAGCAGTTGCGGGATAGTGGACATGAAGTTTTCTGGTTTGATATAAAAGATCAAGGATATGCGCCATCCATGAGCTGGATGAATCAAATCACGGGATGGAAAAAAGGGTTTTTAAAAAGACGTGGTCGTACCTTTTTAAAAAATAAACTTCCCAAACTTTTTAATGCTTTAGTTCATAAATATGATACTAGGGTAGAAGATGCGTTTGCAAAAACAATACAAGAAATCAAGCCTGACTTAGTGCATAGCTTTGCTCTTTATCTAAGTGCAACTCCTATTTTACAAGTGATGTCACAAAATAGAATTCCTTGGATTTATTCCTCTTGGGGTAGTGATTTGTTTTATTATAAAAATGATCCAGATCATTTAAAAGATATAAAAGCTGTACTGGCCAGAACAGATTACATGTTTGCAGATTGTAAACGCGATCAACATATCGCAGATGAATTAGGTTTTAAAGGAACTCACTTAGGAGTTTTTCCTGGTGGTGGCGGTTTTGATATAGCTCAATTTGAGAAATTTAAAGTTCCTTTTGAAAAACGCAAGATCATTGCCGTTAAGGGAAATCAGGATAGGTCGGGTAGAGCTGCTCCTGTGTTAAAAGCACTTGAATTATTAAAGGGTGAATTACACAATTATGAGGTTGTTGTTTTTGGAGCACAACACCCAGAGGTTCTTGCATTTAAAAACAGCAGTATACCACATGTCACCATACTAGGACTGGTGAGTCATGAAGAAATCATTAAGTTATTATGCAAGAGCTTAATTTATATAGGTAACTCAAATAGTGATGGTATGCCTAATACCTTGCTTGAGGCTATCTGCGCAGGAGCATTTCCTATTCAGTCTAATCCTGGTGGAGCTACTGCTGAGATCATAGAAAATGAAAAAAACGGCTGTCTCATTGAAGATTGTGAAGATGTTAACCATATCTATAACATTTTAGTATCTGTTTTATTTGATAATGAGTTACTTATGAATGGAGTTGGTTTAAATGATAAAAATTTAGTACCTAGTTTGGATCGTGTTAAAATAACTAAAGATGTAAGGGAAGCTTATTCATTGATTAAAGGTTAATATTTAAACAAGGATAAAAAGGATTCCCTAAATTTGCCCACAATTTTATATCTATGAAATCCATAGGATTTATCCCATTACGCGCCGGTTCTAAAGGTATTCCTGGTAAGAATAAAAAGAAACTACTAGGTCGCCCACTTTTTTGTTGGGTACTAGGAGAAGCCATCGCCTCACAGCTCGATCAGGTTTATGTCTATACTGATGACCAAGATATTCTAGACTTTATAGAAAAAGAATACCACTGGACGGATAAAGTCATGGCAGTAAAACGTAGCGACGCCAGTGCCACAGATACGGCCAGTACTGAAATGGCGATGATGGAATTTGTAAATAATTCAGCATTAAAGTTTGATTTATTCTGCTTACTGCAGGCAACCTCGCCATTCACCACAGCCCAGGACATCAATAACTGTTTAGATGCTGTAGCAAATAGTAAGAATTACGACAGCGCTTTAACGGTTGTAAATAGCCATAGATTTACCTGGCATGCAGACGGTACGCCTAAGAATTATGACATCTTCAAAAGACCACGAAGACAAGATTTTGACGGACTTCTCATAGAAAACGGAGCTTGTTATGTGACTACTGATTCCGCTTTACGCGAAAGCCAAAACAGAATAAGCGGTAATATCGCAACAGTCCCTATGCCTGAGGACAGTCTTACAGAGATAGACTCCTTAACAGACTGGAAAATCGTAGAAGAATTACTCGCAGCACGATTAAAAACAAAGAAACAAAGTGAGCGCATCACACATCTCATTCTAGATGTAGATGGAGTATTTACAGATGGTTGTATTTATTACGGAGCAGATGGTGAGATGATGAAAAAATTTGACATGCGTGATGGTATGGGATTAGAAATCCTGCGCCAGTATGGAGTAGAAGTCATGGTCATGACCTCTGAGGATTCTCAGATCGTCGCCAGCCGAATGAAAAAACTAAAAATCAAAGACGTTTATCTAGGCGTAAAAGATAAATACAGCTTGCTTTCTAGAATAGTAACTGATAGAAAGTTATCCTTTTCTAACATCGCTTATATAGGTGATGATGTAAACGATATGGCAAATATATGTGCCGCTGGCTGGTCATTTACTCCTGCAAACGCCACACAACCCATAAAAAACCATGCAGACGTGATCCTGCAAAATAATAGCGCCGATGGAGCGATCCGTGAGGCGACTGAATTTATTATAAAATATAACAACCGTTATGAGTCCTTATAAAAAACCATACACCATTGCAGAAATAGGTGGAAACCATAAAGGCGATATGGAAATCGCAAAAGAACTGATTAAAGTAGCTGCTATTTTTTGTAAAGTAGATGCTGTAAAGTTTCAAAAGCGTCATAACATTGAGTTGCTCACTAAAGAGCAATACGAGGCACCACACCCTAATCCTGTAAACTCCTATGGAGATACTTATGGAGCACATAGAGAATTCTTAGAATTTGATGTCCACCAGCATGCAGAGTTAAAAGCCTACTGTGAAGAAGTAGGAATTACTTATTCCACGAGTGTTTGGGACCTAACAAGCGCCAAAGAAATTGCAGGGCTACATCCAGAATTCATTAAAATCCCTAGTGCTTGTAACAACCATTATGAAATGCTAGGCTGGTTGTGTGAAAACTATACTGGAGAAATTCACTGCTCCACAGGAATGACTACTAAGGATGAAGTTGAAGAACTTGTAGAATTCTTTGAAAAGCACAACAGAGCAAAAGATCTAGTGCTTTACAATTGTACATCAGGCTATCCCGTACCATTTCCAGACGTGTGTTTACTTGATATAACTACTATGATTCAAAAATATGGCGACCGAGTAAAGACCATAGGGTTCTCAGGGCACCATTTAGGAATTGCGGTAGATGTGGCTGCTTATACACTAGGAGCAAATGTCGTAGAACGTCATTATACCCTAGACCGTACCTGGAAAGGAACAGATCACAGTGCCTCACTAGAACCAGCAGGAATGAGAAAACTAGCTCGTGATTTAAAAGCTGTACATCAAGCACTAGACTATAAAGCCACAGATATTTTACCCATAGAACAGGTACAGCGTGATAAGTTGAAATATAGGAAAAATTAAGGAACGCTTATGAAACGTCATTACGAAAAGCGATAGCGACTGAGTAATCTGCAGCTCTTTTTCCTCAAGACAGATGGCCACGCGGCGCTAGTAATGATGATTAAGAAAAAGCTATTTTTAAACTTAAACTTAAACTTAAACTTAAAACGTATCATTAATTTAGCACTTTTAAAACTCCAAATACTTTTGAAAATCAATCCCAAAATATTTATTCTCTTCCCAGATGGTGTAGGACTGCGCAACTTTGCCTTTACCCAATTCAAAGAAATAGGAGAGCAGCAGGGTTTTGATATTACCTATTGGAACAATACGGTGTTTTCCTTAGAAGAACAACTCGGTTATAAGGAACTCAAAATAGCGAGCACTAAGATTCATCCTAAAACACCTGTGCTGAGTCATGCTCGTAAAAGGGTAGAATTAGCGCTTTCGCGAAAGCGAACTAAGGACAAGGTTTATCCTACGTATAGATTTCCGTTGAAATGGAATGGCTTAAAGAATATTCTTAAAAGTGCCTTTGTAAAAATTCATGAGACTTTTAGTACTACGCCCAAAGGCTGGCAATCCTTAATGGATCAAATGAATGCCGCAGAGCGATCTACTAAGCGCTATCAAGAGCTAAAAGCACAGCTAGAGGAACATCAACCAGATCTTGTTTTTTGTACCACACAACGAGCCACACAAGCCATTGCACCATTACTAGCGGCTAAAGACTTAGGAATTAAAACGGCTTGTTGGATTTACAGTTGGGATAATCTTCCTAAAGGGATGACTACTGTTGAGACTGACTACTATTTTGTATGGTCAGAACTGATGAAAGAGCAGCTCTTAGAATATTATCCTAAAACCAAAGAGGAACAAATTTTTGTGACAGGAACACCGCAGTTTGAACCGCATTATGATAGTTCTATTCTGCTAGAGCGAAAGCGTTTTTGTGAACATCATGGTTTAAAGGAACAAACGAAGTATATATGTTTCTCTGGTGATGATGAAACGACCTCACCGCTGGATCAGTATTATCTAGAAGATACAGCGATTGCAGTGCGTAAGTTGAGAGAAGAAGGGCGCGATGTCGCAATCATATACCGCAAAGTCCCCATAGATTTTACAGGCCGTTATGATGCGGTTTTAGAAGCATATAAAGATGTCATTACACCTATAGATCCCTTATGGAAACCTATGGGAGAACAATGGAATCAAGTCATGCCTACTAAAGAAGATTTTGCACTATTAGTAAATACCTGCTATCACTGTGAACTGGTTGTGAATATATGTTCCAGTATGGTTTTTGATTTTGTGATTCATGGGAAACCAACGATTTACCCTAATTACGAGCAGCCACAACTCAAAAAGGGAATACGTGATATAGGGCAAAATTATAAGTACGTTCATTTCCGTTCCATGCCAGATTATAAAACCTCAGTCACTTGGGCGATGAACAAATCTGAAATTTATGACGGTATTAAAGGATTGCTGGATGGTGATTTAGATCCAGTGCCTATGACTCAAAAATGGTATGGCATCGTTAATAAACCAGAACAACCTGAAAAGGCTAGTGAGCGTATTTGGGATGGGATAAAAGAAATTCTTTCATAATGCACATCGCCTATCTCACACCAGAGTATCCGCATCCAATAGTAGCGCATAGCGCAGGAATAGGAACGAGTATTAAAAACCTTGCTACTGCTCTGGTAGAAAGTGGTCATCAAGTTACGTTGTTTATTTATGGACAAAAGAAACATCAAACCTTTGTAGAAAAAGGAATTCAATTCCATCTTATAAAACAGCAGTCTTATAAATTAGGCGGTTTCTATTTTTATAGAAAGTACATCCAGCAGTATATTAATAACAACTCACAAGACATAGATGTTATAGAAGCACCAGACTGGACGGGTATCACGGTTTTTATGAAGTTAAAAAAACCGCTGGTAATCAGATTGCATGGAAGTGATACTTATTTTTGCCATTTAGAAAATAGATCCCAAAAAAAGAAAAATTTTCTTTTTGAAAAATGGGCGCTTAAAAATGCAATTTCTATCACCAGTGTCAGTTCATTTACGGCTCAAAAAACAAAGGAACTTTTTAATTTCTCATCTGATATAACGGTCATTCCAAATTTAATAGCCTTAGAGCATTTTAAACCAACAGAACAGATAAGTGAAGTTCCTTATATTCTTAATTTCGGCTCTGTGATTAGAAAAAAAGGAGTAATCGCACTGGCAAAAGCTTTTAACCTTTTAGCACAAACCAATGATAAAGTATGCCTCAAATATCTCGGTAAAGATGTTAAGGATGCGGTAACTGGAATAATGACCAGTGATTTAATCAAACAAGAAATTGATCCAGAATATCATGATAGACTGGTGTTTCTGAATCAAGTGCCTTATGAAAAGGTAAACTCTTATATTAATGGAGCAACAGTGGTTTGCTTACCTAGTTATGCCGAAGCTTTTCCTATGACATGGTTAGAAGCTATGGCCTTAGAAAAACCGCTGGTAACTAGTAATATAGGTTGGGCTCCAGAACTTATGATCAATGAGACCACAGGCTTAATGATTGATCCTGATCATACAGAAAATTTTATGCATGCTATAGATAGAATGTTAACTGATGGGGAATTTGCTTTAGAATGTGGTAAAAATGCCCGAAGACATTTACAAGCTTACTTCTCAAAACCTCAAATTATAGAAAAAAATACCGCATTTTATAAGCAGGTAATTAATTCATGATTCATCTAGAATACCATAATGAAAAAGTTACAAGCTCTTCATATTTTGATGAGCCATTAATTCTTGCTATTCAAAAAACAGCTAGAAATCATCCAGAAGAAACCATTTTGATTTCAAAAAAAGGAATAGAAACTTCTTTTTTTAAAAAACAAATTAAGGAATACATAAATCCGTACACCATTATTTCTTCATCGTCCAAAAGCTTTGAGGCCATAGGCTACGTAGAGGACAGTCCGTTTATAAATATTTGTAATAACAATAAGTACCCCACTTGGATAAAAAGCGATGAATTGGTCTGCATTCATTCAGCTCTTGTGAATCAGTTGAGTGAACAATTATCAGGTAATACATCTTTCTTTTATTGGATCAACTCTGTTGCAAAGCTATCTAGTCCATTGGGAATACTTAATTATCAATTACCTAGCACGCAAAGTAGGAATGAATTGAGTAACGTGTTGTTATATCGTTTTGTAAAGCAGCACTATAAACGCAGGTGGACTTTTTTACTATTGTTATGCCATGTATGGTATGAAAAACGTTTTCCTTTATACGCTTTCGCGAAAGCGCAATTCTACAAAAAACGATCGTTAAAACTAGATGTCAGTCTATTGCAAAAGTCTGTTGTTACTAAAGCTGTAGCACCGTTATTATATGATGTGGTGATACCTACTATGGGAAGAGCATCATTTTTAAAAGATGTACTCAAGGATATAGCAGCTCAAAGTGTATTACCTGAAAAAGTGATCATCGTAGAACAAAACGAGGATATAAATTCAATAACCGAATTAGATTACCTTGAAAAAGAAAAATGGCCGTTTCAAATCATTCATAAATTTATTCATCAAACAGGAGCATGTAATGCCAGAAACCTTGCGATTGCTGAAACTACGGCAACTTGGGTATTACTCTTTGATGATGATGTGAGAATCCAACACGGTTTCGCAACTCAAGTAGAAGAACTCATAAATAGATCTAAAGCAAAATGCGTCACATTTGCCTGTTTACAAAAAGGTGAAACAGAAAGGATGCAAGCTTTTAAACAATGGGAATCCTTCGGGTCTGGATGTTCCATAATTCATAGAGAGGTGTTAGAAAAATGTAGTTTTGATAGGGCACTAGAACATGGTTATGGCGAAGATGTGGATTATGGAATGCAAATACGTCGTGCAGGATATGATGTGATTTATGCACCGCAAATTCAGATATTACATCTCAAAGCTCCCATGGGTGGATTTAGAAAACCACATGCTTTTCCATGGAAGGAAGATGAGGTTCAACCCAAACCATCACCACAAATCATGTATCACCGCAAGAAGAATTATACCCATAAACAATTGCTAGGGTATAAGATGGTGCAGTTTTTTAAAACTTATGGAGCTTTAGGAACTAAACTGCCTTGGATCCATTACAGGAAGTTTAAAAAAGCCTGGAGTCAAAGCGAAAAATGGGCCAGTAGATTATGATAAAGCTCTACACTTGTCAAGAATTACTCATTCCCGGGAATAGAAAACAGGTTCATCCCTTACTCTTTGACTTGCACTATTACGAAAATGCGCATCAGTCTGTCCATAATCATTATCAACTGGTAGATCAACTAGAACTTGCCGATGCATTTATTTTTCCAATAAATTATTATACCATTCCTCAAAAAGGATATCTGTCCCAGTTTAATGAGCTATATGAACTAGCAAAAGCACAGAACAAAAAACTACTCGTTTATACAGGTGGAGATTATGGAACTACCTTTAATGATGAGGCGATCATCACATGGCGCAATGCAGGTTTTAAATCTGCTAATAATTCACAAACCATGGTGATCCCAGCTTTTATGAATGACCCGTTAGAACGCAACGATCTAACACTTAACATTCATGATTACAAGGATCAACCTCAAATATCTTTTACAGGCTTTGCAAATTCTAGCATTCTAGAATCACTAAGAGTTTTATTATCCACAATAAAAGGGAACTTTAAAAGACTATTGAATAAAGATAAAAGTGATGCACAATCCATTTATAATGCGGCTGGAAAAAGGTATTCCTATCTCAAGCAATTAGAGTTAGATTCTGTTATTCAAACAGATTTTATTTATCGTGATAAATACCGCGCAGGAGCTGTAAATGAACTACAACGAGAACAAACTACCACTGAGTTTTTTCAAAACTTAAATAATTCACCTTATACCTTCTGTTTACGTGGAGCAGGTAATTTTTCGGTTCGATTTTATGAAGCACTAGCCTTAGGTAAAATCCCAGTGCTAGTAGATACTGATGTGCAATTACCACTAGAAAAAGTTATCGATTGGGATCTTCATATTTGTAGGGTTCAAGTAGATCAAGACATTTCAAAGGCTTTGCTAGAATTTCATCAGGCGCACCATTCTGATTCTTTTATCGATTTACAAAAATCTAATCGCCTGCTTTATGAAAACTACCTCGTGAGACATGCTTATTTTTGTCATTTACATGATCCTTTAAAAACGCTGCTCACTTGAAAATAGCACTCATCATTTGTACGTATATGCGACCAGAACCTTTATCAAGGTTATTGGAAAGTGTATCGCTACAAACTAAAATACCTGATGAAATTTTAATCATCGACGGTTCTACAGATGATGCCACGCAATTATTATTTGATTCGAGTTCAAGTTCAAGTTCGAGTTCAAAAGAAACCTACCCTTTAGGGTCAGGGAAAGGTTTCGAGGTCAGTTCAAAGGATGAAAGTTCATATTCATATTCATATTCAACTTCAACTTCCAGTTCGAGCGATAGTCGAGAACGTTTTAAAAACTCAAAAGTATTTTCAGAATTAAAATATTTCAAAGTCCCACCACAACATCGCGGACTTACCAAACAGCGCAATTACGGAATCCAGCGTGTTTGTGATGATATAGATGTGGTTGCTTTTCTAGATGATGATACGATTCTGAATAAAGATTATTTTGAAAAACTCGTTGCTACTTATGAGCAATTCCCCAACGCTGTAGGAGTAGGCGGTTACATTACTAATGAAGTAAGTTGGGAAAAATCAACTCAAGAACATCCAGCAGATTTGAATTACTTCTACTATG
>NZ_CBFIBE010000052.1:0-12631 GCF_965660805.1 Nonlabens sp.
ACTATAATGCAAATGGCAAGGAACAAACTCAAATTACTAAAGGCAACTGGGATGTGACTTCTTACTATGGTTATGATGCAGATCGTAAACGTATCTTTTACCAAAGTACAGAAGATGGTAGTATCAATCGTGGTATTTATTCCATTTCTTTAAAAGGTAAAAAGAAACAAAAACTGTCTGATCAAATAGGTTCTAACAGTGCTTCTTTTAGTAGTGACTTCGGTTATTTTATAAATACGTACTCTAGTGCTACTACTCCACCAGTTTATACGTTACATACCTCTAAAAAAGGAGAACAAGTACGCGAAATTCAAAACAATAGCAGTTTACTAGACCGATTAAAAAATTACAAGTTTGCACAAAAAGAGTTTTCTACCATTAACATTAATGGCAACGATCTCAACATGTGGACCATGAAACCGGCCGATTTTGATCCTAAAAAGGAATATCCGTTATTGATGTTTCAATACAGCGGTCCTGGATCACAGCAAGTGGCAAATCGCTGGTATGGTGCAAATGATTACTGGCACAGCATGCTGGCAAATGATGGCTACATAGTTATTTGTGTAGATGGACGTGGAACTGGCTACAAAGGTGCAGACTTTAAAAAAGTGACTCAAAAAGAGCTCGGTAAATATGAGGTAGAAGATCAAATAGCCGTTGCTCAAAAAATGGGTGCCCTAGATTATATTGATAATTCTAGAATAGGAATATGGGGTTGGTCTTATGGTGGTTTTATGAGTTCTAACTGTATTCTACAAGGAAATGACACTTTTAGCACCGCTATAGCAGTAGCTCCGGTGACCTCTTGGAGATTTTATGATACTATTTATACAGAACGTTACATGACCACACCGCAAGAAAATCCAAGCGGTTATGATGAAAATAGCCCGATAAGTCATGTTGACAAATTAAAAGGAAAGTACTTGCTCATTCACGGTAGCGCAGATGATAATGTACATGTTCAAAACACCATGCGCATGATAGAAGCACTAGTGCAGGCCAACAAGCAATTTGACTGGGCGATTTACCCAGACAAAAATCATGGGATCTATGGTGGTTACACGCGTATCCACCTTTTTAATAAAATGACTGACTTTATTCACGATAATCTTTAATAATTACTAACCTTAATTAAAATCAAATGGAATATAAATTTGGTGGTTCACTAACGAACCAAAAAACAGTTCTAGGACATCCATCAGGACTTTTTGTTTTGTTCTTTACAGAAATGTGGGAACGATTCTCTTATTATGGAATGCGAGCCTTATTAGTTCTTTTCTTAGTTGCATCAGTATTAGATGAAGGTTGGGGCTGGGAACGAGCAGATGCTTTAACGCTTTATGCATTTTACACAGGACTAGTTTATGTAACACCTATTTTTGGAGGACTCATTGCAGATAAAATAACGGGTTACCGTAAAGCTGTGGTAATAGGGGCTCTTCTAATGACTTTAGGTCACGCATCAATGGCTTTAGAAGGTATAGGCGATACTTTTTTCTATTTGGGACTCATTCTTCTTATTGTAGGAAATGGAATGTTTAAACCTAACATTTCTTCTATGGTTGGTAAGTTATACAAAACTGAAGACAAAGAAAAAGACGCAGGTTATACGATCTTTTACATGGGAATTAATGCTGGTGCATTTTTAGGCATTCTACTTTGTGGATACATAGGTGAATCTGTAGGATGGCATTATGGCTTTGGACTAGCTGGTATTTTTATGTTTGTAGGGATGCTACAATTTTACTTTGCCCAAGAGATATTTGGAAAAATAGGACTATCCCCTAAAAACGCAGAGGATTTTGACGATGCTATGGAAGATGCTCTTGAAGAAGCTGAAGACGCTATAGAAGACACCATAGATGAGGCAAAAAGCTCTAAAGTAGTTTCTGATCGTTTAGTAGTAATAGGAGTTCTAGCGTTTTTTACCATCTTTTTCTGGTGGGCATTTGAACAAGCAGGTGGTTCTATGACCATTTTTGCCGCAGATTATACAGATCGAGTACTAGAAGGTAATGGCGCGTTAATATTTAAAGTATTCAACACTTTACTTACAGTTATCCCTATGATTATTATTACTTGGGTACTGGCTCTTTTATTCAAACAAACTTTTGCAAAATATAGTTTATCAAATTTATTATTAGGCGCTAGTTTTGTTATCATTTGGGCCATTGTAGTCTGGATGCTTTACAGACAATTCACTGATCCAGCACCAGAAGTTCCAGCCTCTTGGTTCGGTATTTTGAATTCGTTCTTTATTATTGCATTTGCACCTCTTTTCTCTAAATTATGGGAAAGTAAATTAAATCCTTCTGGTCCAGTGAAGTTTGCCATTGGTCTTATCCTACTAGGAATTGGTTTTGGAGTTTTGGCATTTGGTTCTATGGGAATTCCACTAGGAGCTAAAACAGCCTCAGTAAGCATGATATTTTTAATAGTGGCTTATTTATTCCACACACTTGGAGAACTATGTGTTTCTCCTGTTGGTTTATCTTATGTAAGTAAGCTTTCTCCTGGTAAGTTAGTAGGTCTAATGTTCGGTATTTGGTTTGTTGCAAACTTTATAGCAAATACTGCCGCTGGACTTACAGGAAGATACATCGACCCTATTGTTGAAGATTATGGGATGGCAACATTTTTCATGATATTTACAATCATCCCTGTAGCTGCTGGCCTTATAATGCTTGCGATCAGTAGGTTGCTGGTAAAAATGATGCACGGAATCAGGTAATCAATTTTCCCTTAATATTTTATAAAAAACGCACCATTTCGGTGCGTTTTTTGTAACCTTGAATGATCAAAAGAAGAAAGTTTATGAAATGGACGGTTGTATTGTTATTATTTATGGGGTCGTTTACCACTGCACAAGTGAACTGGATGACCATGGATGAAGCACTGGCAGCTCAAAAAAAAGAGCCCAAAAAAATATTGCTCAAAGCATATACAGAGTGGTGTACCAACTGTAAATGGATGGATAAATATGCCTTTGCAAAGCCTGAAATAGCGGCTTTTATTAATAAGCATTATTACCCAGTACAATTTGATGCCGAAGGTACCGAAACCATTAACTATAAAGGTGCCACTTATAGTAATGCTATGAAAAAACGCAATGATCGCTCACAACATGAATTTGCCGGTTTTATGCGCATCTTTGAATATCCTACACTAGTATTCTTTGATGAAACAGGTCGTATCATTAATCCTGTTCCTGGAAAAATGGGCCCTAAAAAATTAGAAATCTACATCACCATGCTGGCAGATGAGACGTATAAATCTATTAATACGGGCAAAAAATGGGCTGACTATCAGGCTAATTTTGAATATCAACTTCAAGGTCAGATAGATCAATAGCGCCTTCTTCATAGGTACTCAAAAACCTAACATTTCTTTTTTTACAAGTAGCTTTCCATCGCTGTACATAACTACGATAGTCAGAACCATCTGAAATGATGATCTGTGGTTCTAAAGCTGTGATCACTTTATCGAGATGTACTTTTGGAGAATGTGATAGTAATATAATTGCTGCTTTTGATTGTATAGGAACTATTCCAGACTCATCGATAACAATAATGTCGCTACCATTAAAAGTAACTTTATTAGATAACGAATCTATTTCAATTGTTTTCCCTCTATGAATGGTTGAAGATTTAATACGTTCTATACTAGATTGAAATCTCACAGAATCCATAGCATGAAAATCTATAAGTAATTTCACCTCATCCTTATTACTTAAACTAACCACACTTCCGGCGGCTTGATGCATAACCATGAATCGGTTTTTAACTGGTATTAACATCTTGAAAGACTCAAAACAGACTAAGGAGATTAAAGCTACTAAGGCCATATGTAGAAAATATCCAGGTCGTTTCATAATCACTCGTTCCCTTCTACTTTTGCGCACAGAACGGTAGAAAAACAGCGCTAGACCTATAAGAAACAGATAAATCAAGATTAATTCTGTCTTATCTATATAGACATTCTTAATAATAAACTGCTCGTAGGAACTTATGGTTTCTACTATTTGAACAATCCATTCTAGGCTTATATTAAGGATATTAACAATCCAACCGCTTTGAATTCCTATAAGTAGAAAAACTAATAAAGCTATAGATAAACCTATAATTAATGGTAATACCGGCAACAACAACATATTCCCTAACAAAAATAATCCAGGAAACTGATGAAAATAAAAAAGGCTTAACGGTGCAACACCTATTTGAGCTGCAAGAGTTACCGTAAAAATTTGCCAGAAATAATCGACTGCTTTCCAGCGAGGCCTTTTAAAGATGTTATAAACGATAGGCTGTATTAAAACTATAGCAATAACCGCGGTGTAACTTAACTGAAAACCCACATGAAATAACAACTTAGGATTGATAAGCAATAATAAAAAGGCAGATAAAGCTAGACTGTGAAATATAGAAGTCTTGCGTTTTACATTCATCCCTATAGCAATAAAAGAGAACATAGTGACTGCTCTCATTATGGATGGCGACATACCCGTGAGCAAGGCAAATATCCACAGAAAGGCAATAATAGCTACACTTTGAATCCAGTTACCGTATTTGAATCTTTTAACCCAATTTGTTAATCTCCTTAAGATTAATAAAATAATACCGACGTGTAAGCCACTTAAAGCTAGTATATGCATAACTCCTGCATCTCTAAAACTTTGCGTTATCGATGGGTCCACATTACTGCGCTGACCTAACACTAAGGCTTGAATAATCCCTAAAGGCTTTTCTTTTAGACCAGAATCTTCAAGAGCTCTCATTAATCGATCTCTTAAGTCCTCAATCCACGTGGAATTATGATTCAAATGAGCTACTGAAAGTATATGCTCTTGATCCACATAAATCTGGCCATAAACATCGATCAATTCTAGATATTCCTTATAATTAAAATCTCCAGGATTGCGCGCGTCACTTGCTTTACTCACATCATCATAAACCACGAGTTCATCTCCTAACTTATAGGTAACAGAGTCGTTTCTTTTTAAGAGGACTAGAGCTTTACCATGAACACGTGAATCATCAATCTGAGAAACTTGAGCATAGAAACGATCGTTATAATCATTAGGTGGTAATTGTTCCTTTAAAGTTATGGTGATGAACTGCTCCTTACCTGGAGTGATATAATTAGAAAAATGAGCCTTTTGATAACTAGGATTTCTAATCTCTACATTCCATGCTGCAATACCTGTACAGAAAAGCAAAGCAGCAAGACTATAAATCCACTTAAAGAAAATCACACGACGACTAAAGAATACCGAAATCAATGTGAAAATAAAGCATATCCCAGTAATAGATAAGGTGGTAAGGATGTCCCATTGCATATAATAGCAGAGCATCAGACCTATGAGGTAAGCCGCAAGTAATCTATAAATAGGATATCCTAACCATTGCATTGTATGAATTTACTCAAAAACTGCTCGTAATGCAAACCTTACACGTCCTGTAAAATAAAGTACCCAACGGTTTTAGAAACCGTTGGGTATAAGATTATTAATAAAGATAAGCATAACAGTGTTTTACTTTAACCTACCAGCACTCAAATAAGCCTTTAACCAGTAGGCTTCATTCATGGTAGAAACCATCACGCCACGAGAAGAACTGGCGTGTACAAAACTGACCTCAGCAGGTGTTTTATTAACGACTAGACCTACATGATTTACCTTAGACTTATTCTTACCTGTGGCAAAAAAGAGTAAATCTCCTTTTTGAATTTGGTTAAAATTTATAAGTTGCGCGGCATCAAATAAACTGGCACTGGTGCGCGGCACACTTTTTCCAGCTTCTTTAAAAGAAACATGGATTAAACCACTGCAATCCATACCGCTGCGAGAAGAACCACCATATTTATAGCGAGTTCCTTTATAACTCAGCGCTACTTTTATGGCACTTTTAATAAGCGCACTTGTGTTTTCATTTGTAGACATCACTACATCCTTGCTAGTTTTTACGGTGCGTGATGGTTTGTAAACGCGGCCAGGACGGTGTTTTGCGGCACCTTTTTTAGTTGTAACAACTCTAGGCTTTGAGCTTTTGCAGGACCCGTTTCCCACTAGCAATAAGATTGTAAAAAGGGCTAAGATGGTTCTCTTTAAAGTGGTTTTGTAAATACGCTTTCGCGAAAGCGGAATCAATATCAACATACTACTTCTTAGAATTTTTAATAATTAAACCAGCCACTTTATCACTTGCTCCTACTCCACCGAGGCGTTTTTCTAACTCATAATAATGAGCAAAAATGCGGTTGCGCTGTGTAGCATCTAGAATTAGATCCAGCTCTTTTTTAAGCTTAACGGCATTAAAGTCTGTTTGAATCAACTCGGTAACAACCATTTTATCCATGATTAAATTCACCAGTGAGATGTAGTCCAGTTTGATAATCATTTTGGCAATACGATAGGAAATCGAGCTGCCTTTATAACAAACTACTTGAGGAACTTTAAAGAGTGCGGTTTCAAGTGTCGCGGTTCCTGATGTGACGAGAGCGGCATGACACAAGCTCAAAATATCGTAGGTGCGATTCATAACCAGAGTCACGTTATCTTTTAAAAAGGGTTTGTAAAAAGAAGCATTCTGACCTGGTGATCCAGCTATAAGGAACTGATAGTCTGGATACTGATCTACCATTTGCAACATCACACCTAGCATTTTACTTATTTCTTGTTTGCGACTACCTGGCAGTAATGCAATTAAAGGTCTGTCATCGAGGTTGTACTCTTTTAAAAAATCTACATGATCTACTTGTTGATGGCTATGAATAGCATCAATGATGGGATGACCTACAAAATCTACAGGATAGTTGTGTTTTTGCTCATAAAAGCCTTTAACAAATGGCAATATCACATACATGTGATTGATAGTTGCCTTAATAGTTTTTACACGACTTTCTCGAGATGCCCATACTTGTGGACTAATGTAATAATGGGTATTAAAGCCTTGCGGTTTTGCCCATTTTGCAATGCGCAGGTTAAAACCAGAGTAATCCATAAAGATAAGTGCATCTGGCTGGTAGTTTTTTATATCTTCTTTACAGAACTTAATGTTTTTAAGAGCTGTCCCTAGTTTTCTAATCACTTCAGTAAAGCCCATGATAGCGCGCTCTTTATAGTGCATGACTTGCTCACCACCTACGGCTTCCATTAAATCGCCACCCCAAAATCTAAATTGAGCCTCAGCATCTTGTTTTTTAAGAGCTTTCATGAGGTTTGAACCGTGTAAATCACCGCTCGCTTCACCTACTATAATGTAATATTTCATAATCTAAAATTCAAAATACATAACGGCAAGTGCTGCCAGAATGGTAGCCATTAAAACACCACGTGCTTCATAAGGCTGTGCATTTTTCTTAAATTTAAACAGCTTAGTGGTTAAGAAAAAGAAAAAGAGGAGCAAATTGAGCACAGCACCTAACCCTATTAATCCACCTATATATCCTTTTTCTATGGAACTTTCCATCATGGTTTCAAAACTATAAGGTGCAAAAAAGAAGATGTATAAATAGATCCCTATACAGTTTGCTATAATTCCTAGAAAAAATCCTTTTACTATTTTAATTACCAAAATCCCAAGTATTTAGTTCGCTTATATAATGGTGTGCCGTTAAATCATATTGTGTAGGAACGATAGAAATGTAATTATGTGCAAGTGCCCATTCATCTGTATCTTCTCCCTTATCATCGTTTACAAATTTACCTGTTAACCAGTAATAGTCTTTACCATAAGGATTAGTACGTTTATCAAACTCTTCTACCCAGTAAGCATTTGCCTGACGGCATATTTTTACACCTTTAATTTCTTCACGAGAAGCTTTGGGAATGTTTACATTAAACACTACACCTTTTGCCATTCCGTTTTTAATCACATTCTCGATGATCATTTTTACGTGTGGTTTTGCAGCATGAAAATCTGCATCGAGGTCATAATCACAAAGTGAAAAACCTATGGCAGGTATGCCTTCTATTCCTGCTTCCATAGCTGCACTCATGGTACCACTATAAATTACATTAATGGCACTATTACTTCCATGATTAATACCACTCAAGCACAAATCTGGTTTACGATCTAAAATTTCATGGCTTGCCATTTTAACGCAATCTACTGGAGTACCGCTTGTGGTATATTCTTTATGGTCGTGCTCATGGTTTTTAAACTCTTTTACATAAAGCGTGTCATTAATGGTAATAGCATGTCCCATAGCGCTTTGTGGACTATCTGGTGCAACAACGACTACATCACCTACTTCCCTGGCGATCTCAATAAGCATTCTTATTCCAGGCGCTGTGATTCCATCATCATTAGTCACTAGAATAAGTGGTTTTTTATTATTTTTCATAAAATTTTTATCGAGGTTAAAATTAAGTAAATTAGTTATAAGAAGTGAATCTCTTGTTATACATTGTGCATTGTAATATGGCACGATTTTTACAATACAAGATTAGATAAATGAAAGTAGTTATGAATTTTATAAAAAATAACGTGGCGATTGCCATTTTAGTCCTTTTTGCGGCTACAGCAAGTTGTAGTTTTACTAAAGACATAGATCCTGGCGACAAGGATAAAGAAGAACTCTTAGTTAATCTTCTTTCCCACGTATTGCAGCGCAACCACTACTCACCAGCAGATCTTACCGATGATTTCTCACAAAAGGTGTTTAAAAACTACATTAATGATTTAGATCCAGCAAAAAGGTATTTTTTACAATCTGATTATGATGAATTTGCCGCTTATGAATTTTTAATAGACGATCAGATCAGAGAAAGTAGAGTAGATCTATTTACACTTACCTATGAACGTTTAGAAAAACGACGCAAAGAGTCTCAAAACATATTTAGTGATGTTATTAAAAAGCCTTTTGACTTCCATAAAGATGAAGTAATGAATACTGATTATGAGAGTATTCCTTATTCTAAAAATACTGGCGAATTAAAAGAGCACTGGCGTAAACTATTAAAGTTAAGTGCTCTAGGTAGCTATTATGATAAAATAGACGAGCAAGAACAAGCACTTAAAGAAGGTAAAAAAGACTATGAAGAAAAAAGTTTAATTGCTATTGAAAAAGAAGTACGCGCTGAAGTAAAGCGTTCTATGGAAGAGAACTTTGACCTAAGTGAAGACATAGAAAGACTGGACTACTTCTCGCTTTACTTAAATAGCGTGATGAATTACTTTGATCCACACACCACTTATTTTGCGCCGCAAACTAAAGACCGATTTGACACTCGCATGAGTGGAAAACTAGAAGGTATAGGAGCACGTCTTCAAAAGAAAATGGATTATATAAAGGTCCTTGAAATTATTTCAGGCGGTCCAGCCTGGAGAAGTGAAGAAGTAGAAGTAGGCGATGTGATCCTAAAAGTAGCTCAAGAAAATGATACCATAGCCACCAGCATAGTAGGAATGCGCATAAGCGATGCCGTAGATTTAATAAAAGGTCCTAAAGGAACTAAAGTAATATTAACTCTTAAACGTGTAGATGGTAAAATAGAAGATGTCACTTTAACTCGTGACGTGGTAGAACTAGAAGAAACCTTTGCAAAGTCTGTTATTGTTAATGATGCTGAAAGCAGTATTAACTATGGCCTCATCAACTTACCTTCATTTTACTTTGATATGCAAAATAGAAATGGTCGCGCTGCAGGAGATGATATTAAGAAAGAAATAGAACGTTTAAAAGAACAAGGCATGGAAGGTCTGGTTCTCGATTTGCGTAATAATGGTGGTGGATCCTTAAGAGAAGTTATAAAAATGGCTGGGCTATTTATAGAAAAAGGTCCAGTGGTTCAAGTCGCTCTTAAAAACAACAGTACACAAACGTTAAAGGATACAGACCCTAGTATTACCTGGGATGGCCCATTAGTAATTATGGTTAATGAACTATCTGCTAGTGCCTCTGAAATCCTTGCTGCTGCGTTACAAGATTATGAAAGAGCTGTGATTATAGGTTCTAAACAAACCTTTGGAAAAGGAACCGTTCAAAATGTAGAAGATTTAAACAGATGGGTGCGCAACAGTGATTTAGGAGATTTAGGAGCATTAAAAATCACCACTCAAAAATTCTACAGAATTAATGGAGCAAGCACACAACTGCAAGGAGTAAAAAGTGACATTATCACTCCAGATCGTTACAGCTATATAGAAATAGGAGAACGCGATGAAGAATTCCCGTTACCTTATGATGAAATCCCAGCTGCGACCTATTCTACATATGGTAAGTACACAGATTTTAATACTACCATTGCAAAATCTCAAGCGAGAATAAATGCAAATGAAACTTTTAAACTCATAGATGCAAACGCAAAATGGATGAGCGAGCAACGAGAAGAAAACATTATTCCATTAAATTTTAAAGCTTATAAAGAGCGATTAGACCGTTTAGAAAAAGCGACAGAGCAATTTGAATCTCTAGACGATTATAAAAACGACCTGTCTTTTCAATATGTGAACTATGAAAAAGAATTAATCAAACAAGACAGTTTACTGGCCGAAAAGCGTGAGCGCTGGCACGAGAATCTTTCTCAAGATGTGTATCTTGCCGAAGCAATTAATGTACTCAAAGATTTGAAAGTATATCATATTCAAAACGCAGGAGTATCTACTTTTAAAAATTAATGTCTCATACATCGGCATCATTAACGACTCTAGCGCTCCAAAAATTCAAGCGGAATTTTTGGGGCGTTTTGAGTTTAAGCGTGATTCTTATCTATGCACTTATTGCCCTATTTGCATACCTCATCGCACCAGATCATACACAGTATGCAAATCAAATGCATGTTTCCATACATTCACAACCACCGGGTTTTAAAGTAAACTTATTACAACTACCCATTAGTAATGAGCCTACCCATTTCATGGACTGGTGGACTGGAAAACAAGCACAAGTTGAAGAAATTCCTTTTGCTGACTTAAAAACTGAAAATGGCACGATTCTCTACAGACCTTATGACGTAGATGGAAACACCTTAGATTTTCAACCTGTAAAGATGGATGGGATCAGTGAGATGGAATTATCTCGCTTTCGCGAAAGCTATACTACTCAAAAAACCTTTCTGCTAGGAACTGATAAATATGGTCGTGACCTCTTGAGCCGTATGATGATAGGAACACGAATCAGTATTTCCATAGGATTTGTGGCAGTACTTATTTCTCTTTTAATAGGGATAACGCTGGGTGCTGTGGCGGGATATTTTGGCGGTGTAGTGGATCAAGTAATTATGTGGTTGATTAATGTTACCTGGTCTATTCCTACTTTATTAATGGTCATTGCGATTAGTATAGCACTAGAAAAAAGCTTTTTTACCGTATTCGTTGCCGTAGGGCTTACCATGTGGGTAGAGGTAGCACGTGTAGTGCGCGGCCAGATGATCGTGGCCAAAGAATACCAATATGTCACCGCAGCACGGGCACTAGGTTTTAGTCATTTTAGAATTATCGCAAGACATATTTTACCTAACATAATGGCGCCTATTATAGTGATAAGTGCCGCAAATTTTGCTGCAGCTATTCTGATAGAAAGTGGTTTGAGCTTTTTAGGAATAGGCGCACAACCGCCCATGCCTAGTTGGGGTAGCATGATAAAAGATCACTACCAGTATATTATTTTAGATAAAGCCTATCTCGCACTAGTTCCCGGCATAGCGATCATGACACTGGTTATGGCATTTATGCTGCTAGGAAACGCATTACGCGATGCACTAGATGTAAAAACTACTTAAATTATGAAAAAAACGATTTATGGAGTTGTACTCGTTATCATAGCTGTATGTTTCTACTTTTATGAGATACAGCGCAATGAAGAAGAATCTCAAAACATTCTAGAACTAGAAGATTTTCAAACCACACAACAACAAGACGCCGACGGTTTTAAGCCGCTTTCCCGCAAGGACTTTTTACCTAGTTCTACTAACCAAGTGATTCACCACTCTACTTACAGTCTATCTTATAATGAACGCCATGAGCAGGCAGAATGGACGGCACATATTTTAAAGTCTAGCGATATACGCGATGTGGATTATAAAAGACCCTATTTTGAAATAGATGATATGGTAAAAACGGGTGCCGCACACTGGCGCAATTATAAAAAAAGTGGCTACGATCGTGGTCATTTAGTTCCTGCTGGTGATCGTCGCGCTAGTAAAAAAGATTATGAAGAAACGTTTTTAACTTCTAACATAAGCCCACAAGAGCATGAGTTTAATGCTGGAATATGGAACAGATTAGAGCAAAAAACACGTTATTATGCAAAACGTTATGACGAGTTATACGTTATCACAGGTTCTATATTTAACAACTCAAAAGATGAGATAGGAACCGAATTTGTCACCGTACCATCTGCATTTTATAAAATCATGTACCGCAATACTAACGATGGTGGCAAGCTCCTCGCTTTTTTAATACCTCATAAGGAATCTGACGACTCTATTTATACCTACATCACTAGTGTAGATGATATCGAACAACAAACAGGCATCGACTTTTTTGCTCAATTACCCGATGATCTAGAAAATCGATTAGAGGCTGCTGCGAGTAGTAAAGGATGGTAGGGTGTTCAGTGTTCAGTGTTCAGTGTTCAGTGTTCAGTGTTCAGTGTTCAGTGTTCAGTGTTCAGTGTTCAGTGTTCA
>NZ_CBFIBE010000053.1:0-11931 GCF_965660805.1 Nonlabens sp.
CTTGCTGCGGCACTTTCTACAGCAGCTGGATTATTGCTGGTAATCTCATCATCTGTTTCTCATGATTTAATTAAGAAAGTAGTAAACCCTAATATTTCTGAAAAAGGAGAATTAGTAGCAGCTCGTTTAAGTGCTGTAGGTGCGGTTTGTGTTGCTGGATACTTTGGGATCAATCCGCCAGGATTTGTGGCTGCGGTTGTGGCACTTGCCTTTGGACTAGCAGCAGCGTCATTTTTCCCAGCGATTATTTTAGGTATTTTCTATAAACGTATGAATAAAGAAGGAGCTATTGCAGGTATGGTTGTAGGTATTGCAACGATGTTATTGTACATGATTAAGTATAAGCTAGGCTGGTTTGATGATACTTTACCTGGTAAAGATGAATGGTGGTTTGGTATCTCGCCTGAAGGTTTTGGTACCGTAGCTATGATCATCAACTTTGTGGTAAGTCTTGTAGTATGTCATTTCACATCGCCACCACCACAAGAAGTTCAGGATATCGTAGAAAATATACGTATTCCTAGTGGAGCTGGAGAAGCTACGGGTCACTAAGTTTCTGCACAGGTAGAAATCTTATCCCAGTAAAACTGGACACAATGAAAGAACTCTAAAAATGAATAGAATTTAATTATGTAAGTAATTCAAGCAGTACTTTCCCTGAAGTACTGCTTGTTTTGTTTAAAAGTGTGGTGGGAATTTCGCTTTCGCGAAAGCGAAATGGTACAGATTCATAAATAATGAATACATCTACAAAGCTGATATAAATCATGTTTTATGTGCTAAAGTATTCAGAACTTTGAGAGAGAAATGTGAAGTTATGCATAGAGTAAAAGTGCCTTACCATGCATTAAACTCAAAACAACTAATACTTTTCCTTTATGGGTAAATGACCACAGGAAAAAAGAGCTATGAAAAAACGACATCAACAAAAACTAGTGATACTGTCCATAGGATTAATTATTTTCCTAAATATCCCGATACTTTTTATTTTTAATAGTAGCTCGGCTGTCCTGGGAATACCTGTGTTGTATGCTTATATATTTCTAGTATGGTTGATCAGTATTATTATAACATTTACGGTAATTAATAAGTATGCCTAATTACGCCATCATATTAGTAATTATAGGTTATCTAGTCCTGCTTTTTGGGATTGGGATCTGGGCAGACCGTAGGTCTAGATCGCGCTGGGTACACAATCCATGGGTTTATGCCTTATCGCTTGCAGTTTATTGTAGTGCGTGGACCTATTATGGTAGTGTAGGTATCGCCGCTACCAGCGGTGTGAGCTTCTTAACCACTTATTTAGGACCAGTGATCGCCTTACCATTATGGGTTTTAGTTTTAAAACGGATTGTCGTTTTATCTAAACAGTATCAGGTTTCTAGTATAGCAGATTTTATTTCTCTACGCTATGGAAATGATCGTTCTATAGGTGCGATTGTTACCATTATTTGTGTGGTAGCAGTATTGCCATACATAGCCTTACAGCTTAAAGCTGTTTCAGAGACTTTTGATATTTTATCCAGTGGTCCTGATAGTACATCGCTATTTACAGATAGTACGTTTTACATCGCTATTTTACTGGCGGTATTTGCAGCACTTTTTGGCACTCAAACCACTGATGCGTCCAGACGTCGTAGTGGTTTAATGTTTACTGTTGCCGTAGAAAGTGTCTTAAAATTGGTGTTTTTCTTAATCATTGGGATTTATGCTACGTTCTATTTATTTAATGGTACTACAGATATTTATAATCAGATTAGTGCTTTAGACGGTTTTGAAACATTAGCCACTTTTGAGAATATGGAAGCCAGTATCAACTGGTATTTTATGATAGCCTTATCATTTTTTGCTATATTTCTATTACCGCGCCAGTTTCAAGCAAGTGTTGTTGAAAACACATCTACTGCACATTTGAAAAAAGCCAGTTGGGTTTTTCCATTGTATTTGCTGTTATTTAATGTCTTTGTGATTTTTATAGCATGGGCTGGAAAGTTACTACTCAGTGCTGATGTGAATCCAGATTATTATACCTTGTACTTACCATTAGAACATGGTCATAAACTATTAGGATTGATGGTCTTTTTAGGTGGATTATCATCTGTAATTTCCATGGTTGTAGTAAGTGCTCTGGCACTAAGTACTATGGTAAGCAACAACCTGATTATCCCTTACGGTTTTTTAAAAGTTCTCAATAATAGTAATCCAGAGACTAATGCACATACCATTAAGAACATCCGTAGGATTGCTATTTTTATACTCATTATAGGAGCTTATTTTTTCTATGTGAACTTTAATATAGAGCTTTCATTGTTTAGTATCGGTTTAGTTGCTTTTGTGATTATTGCTCAACTAGCACCGGCATTTTTTATAGGATTATTCTGGAATCGTGGTAGTGCGACTGCTGCAAAAATGGGGATTTTAGCGGGATCTATAGTTACTTTGTACACACTTGCCTTACCGTTTTTAATTGATGTGTTTGTAGAAGGAAGTACTTTTACTAGTGCAGGTCCTAATGGTATTTCATTATTAAAACCCTATGCGTTATTTGGCTTAGATTTTATGCCACCGGTGACTCATGCTTTCTTTTGGTCTATGGTTTTTAATATCATGTTCTATCTTATTTTCTCTGTATTAAGAAAAGGGGATTATAGAGAACGTAATTATGCAGAGCTTGTCGTAAATGCTAGTACCATAGGTGAATTAGAAGAAAATGCCTTTGTATGGCGTGGTGAGGCTTATAAATCTGAAATAGAAAAAGTGCTTATCCGTTTTTTAGGTGAAAAAAATACAGCTCGAGCACTAAATATATTTCACCGTAAATATGATATTGATCCTAACCAAGAAAAAGCAGATGCTAGACTGGTTAACTTTTCAGAGAAAATCTTAACAGGATCTATAGGTGCTGCTAGTGCTAAATTAATGATAGGACAGGTTGTAAAGGAACAGCCAGTGAGTTTACCAGAAGTACTTAAAGTATTAGAAGAGAATAAGGAAACCATAAGTGCAAATAAACAGTTGCAACAGCAATCTTATGATCTTAAACGTGTTACACAGCGCTTAAAAGATGCTAATAATGCACTCATAGAAAAGGATAAACAAAAAGATGAATTCCTAGATACCGTAGCGCATGAACTTAAAACACCTACCGCTTCCATAAGAGCAGCCAGCGAGGTTCTTGCAGATGCTGATGACATGCCTGAAGAGCTTAAGAAAAAATTCCTCAACAATATCGCAAATGATGCTGATAGACTTGCGGTGCTCATTACAAATATTCTAGATCTTGAGAAGTTATCTAGCGGCCGGGAAATAATGGATAAAAGAAATCATGAATTAAAACATACCATAGCAAAGGCTATAGATGGCATCTATCAACTTGCGCTTAAAAAAAGTATCCAGATAGAAGTAAATCAAGTAGAAGCTATAAATATGTATTATGATGAAGATCGCATTTTACAGGTCTTTACTAACTTACTTTCTAATAGTGTCAAGTTTGTTCCCGAGCAACAAGGTGTGATTAAAATTGATGTCCTAAAAAAGGATCAAAATGTGATCATCTCCTTTGAAGATAACGGGAAAGGTATCCCGTCAGAAGATATACAGTACATCTTTGAAAAGTTTTATCAGTCTAATGATCAAAACGTTAAAAAACCTATAGGTAGCGGTATGGGACTAGCTATAAGTCGCCATATTATAGAAAGTCACAATGGAACTATTACTGTAGATCCTCATTTTAAAAATGGCGCCAGATTTATAGTAGAATTAAAAACAGCAGGAATATGAAGAAGATATTAATAGTAGATGATGAACCTAACATAGTAATGTCGCTAGAATATGCGTTTCAAAAACAAGGTTACCACGTCTTCATTGCTAGAGATGGAAGTGAGGCACTGATAATCATGGAGCGCGAGCATCCAGATCTGGTTATTCTAGATGTGATGATGCCTCAAGTAGATGGTTATGAAACGATTAAAGTTATAAAGGGAAATCCCGCTTTCGCGAAAGCGAGAGTCATTTTCTTATCTGCAAAAAGCAAAGCAGCCGATATAGAAAAAGGTCTCAGTCTAGGTGCAGACCAGTACTTTACCAAGCCATTTTCAGTAAAAAAGTTAATTACTGCTGTGGATCAATTAATAAGAATATAGTTATGGATTACAACTCTTTTTACCAAGATAGCATCAACTCGCCAAAGCGTTTCTGGCAAGAACAAAGTCATGCTATAGAATGGTTTAAAAAACCAACAAATATTTTATCTAAAGATGAAAATGACTATCATCAGTGGTTTGAAGATGGGAAGACGAATCTGAGTTATTTGTGCATAGATAAACACATAAAAGATGGCTATGGAGAACAACATGCCATAATCTATGACAGTCCAGTTACGAGCACTAAAGAATTTATCACTTTTAACCAGTTGCAGGATGAGGTTTCTAAACTAGCAGGTGGATTACAATCTTTGGGGTTGTTAAAAGGAGATACTTGCCTTATTTATATGCCCATGATACCACAGGCTATTTATGCCATGCTGGCTTGTGTAAGATTAGGAGTAACACATTCTGTAGTATTCGGTGGTTTTGCACCACATGAACTAGCTATACGTATAGATGATTGTAAACCTAAAGCGATTATCACAGCTTCCCATGGTGTAGAGATTAAACGTATCATTCCTTATAAACCGTTTGTAGATCAAGCCATAAAAACAGCTCATCATAAACCTGAAAATGTGATTCTCTACAGTAGGGAGAATGCTCCTTTAACTGAATCTAAATCTTATGATATTGATTATTCAGAACTTGTAAAAAAATCTAGCCCTGTAGATCCCGTAGCCTTAGCTTCTACACATCCATCTTATATTTTATACACTTCAGGAACTACAGGAACTCCTAAAGGAATCATAAGAGACACTGGAGGATATGCAACAGCTTTAAAGTTTTCCATGAAATATGTGTATGGCGTTGATGAAGGAGAAACCTACTGGGCAGCGAGTGATGTAGGCTGGGTTGTAGGGCACAGTTATATCGTTTATGCGCCATTAATTAATAGAAATACAACCATTCTTTTTGAAGGAAAACCCATTAAAACGCCAGATGCAAGTACCTTTTGGCGAGTGATAAGTGAACATAAAGTAAATGTCATGTTCACAGCGCCTACTGCTATTAGAGCCATTAAAAAAGAAGATCCTCATGGAGATTTTATTAAGAAATATGATCTATCATCCTTAAAATATCAATTCCTTGCTGGTGAGCGTTGTGATGCTGCAACTTTAAAATGGACTCAAGACCAGCTTAAAGTTCCGGTTATAGATCACTGGTGGCAAACAGAAAGTGGCTGGCCCATGCTGGCCAATATGACTGGAGTAGAATTGTTACCTGTGAAATCTGGTAGTGCTGGAAAACCAGTTTGCGGTTATGATATACAGGTGCTAGATGAAAAAGGCGAGAATACTCCAGCAAATACCGAAGGGTATATAGCTGTAAAATTACCATTACCACCAGGAACGCTCCTTAATATCTGGGAAAACACAGAGCGATTTAAAAAAGGATATTTAGAAAGATTTCCAGGTTATTATTTCTCAGGCGATGGTGGTTATAAAGATGAGGATGGTTATGTCTTTATTACGGGTAGAGTAGATGATATTATAAATGTTGCTGGACACAGACTCTCCACCGCCGAAATGGAAGAAATTGTTTCCAGTCATAAAGACGTAGCAGAATGTGCTGTTTTTGGTATTCACTGCGATCTTAAAGGACAGCAACCTCTAGGTCTTATAGTTCTTAAAACAAATCATGAGCACTCAATGATCGATATACAGAATCAAATTGTTCAAAAAGTACGACAGGAAATAGGAGCCGTAGCCTCTTTTAAAAGTGTACTTGTTGTAAAACGATTACCTAAAACGCGCAGCGGTAAAACCTTAAGAAAGCTACTGCGCAATATAGCCGATGAGGAGCAGTATAAAACCCCATCCACCATAGACGATGTCTTAATTATAGATGAAATAAAAAGTGTTTATCAAGAACACTCCATAGGAATACATAAATAAAATAAATTATTAATTATGAGTAATTATCACATAAAACACCTAGAAGAATACTGGCAAGTTTATAGAAAATCAGTACGCAATCCTGAAAATTTTTGGGAAGAAATCGCAGAGGAACATTTTCTATGGCGCAAGAAATGGGATAAGGTGTTAAGCTGGGATTTTTCAAAACCAGAGGTAAAATGGTTTGAAGGTGCGCAACTTAATATCACTGAAAACTGTATCGATAGACACCTGGCTACTCGAGCAGATAAAACAGCTATTCTTTTTGAGCCTAATGACCCTAAAGAAGGAGCACAACACATAAGTTATAGAGAATTACATGAACGTGTTTCAAAATTTGCAAACGTTTTAAAGTCGCAAGGAGTAGAAAAGGGAGATCGAGTGTGTATCTATTTACCTATGATTCCAGAACTAGCCGTTTCAGTACTTGCATGTGCGAGAATAGGAGCGATTCATTCAGTAGTATTTGCTGGTTTTAGTGCTACGGCATTAGCTACTCGTATCAACGACTCCGATTGTAAAATGGTGATTTGTAGTGATGGTAGTTATCGTGGTAAAAAGACCATCGACTTAAAATCTATAGTAGATGAAGCGCTAGAAAACTGTCCTGGTGTTACCACAAATCTAGTAGTAAATAGAACTGGTGGAGCCGTTACCATGAAAGAAGGAAGAGATATGTGGATTCAACCGCTTCTCGATACAGCCGATGCGGCTTGCAAAGCAACCATCATGGATGCTGAAGATCCTTTGTTCATTCTCTATACATCGGGTTCTACTGGTAAACCTAAAGGAATGGTGCATACCACCGGTGGTTATATGGTTTATGCCGCTTATAGTTTTAAAAATGTGTTCCAGTACCGAGAGAATGATGTGTACTGGTGTACTGCAGACATAGGTTGGATTACTGGACATAGCTACATCGTTTATGGACCACTAGCAAATGGTGCTACTACTGTAATGTTTGAAGGAGTTCCTTCTTATCCAGATTTTGGACGTTTCTGGGAAATTGTAGAAAAGCATAAAGTCACCCAGTTTTATACCGCACCTACAGCAATTAGAGCACTAGCCAAAGAAAATATAGATTTTGTCAATAAATATGATTTATCCAGTTTAAAAGTGCTAGGAACCGTAGGTGAACCTATTAATGAAGAAGCATGGCACTGGTATAATGATAACATAGGTAAGAACAATAGCCCGATTGTAGATACCTGGTGGCAAACAGAAACTGGCGGTATCATGATCAGCCCGATTCCTTATTCTACTCCTACTATTCCTACCTTTGCAACCTTGCCATTACCAGGAATCCAGCCAGCACTAATGGACGAGCATGGAAAGGAAATAAAAGGAAATCAAGTAGAAGGTAGATTAACGATTAAATTCCCATGGCCATCTATGGCACGCACGATTTATGGAAATCACGAACGTTATAGAGATACCTATTTCAGTGCTTATAAAGACATGTACTTTACGGGTGATGGCGCACGTCGTGATGCAGTAGGTTATTATAGAATCACTGGTCGTGTGGATGATGTGATCATTGTAAGTGGTCATAATCTAGGAACAGCTCCTATTGAAGACGCAATTAATGAACATCCAGCTGTAGCTGAAAGTGCAATCGTAGGTTTTCCGCATGATATTAAAGGAAATGCCTTATATGGTTATATTACTTTAAAAGAAACTGGTGAAGATCGTAATCAAGATAACCTGCGCAAAGAAATCAATCAGTTGATTACAGACCGTATAGGACCTATCGCAAAACTGGATAAAATTCAGTTTACAAATGGCTTGCCTAAAACCCGTAGCGGTAAAATAATGCGTCGTATTTTAAGGAAAATTGCTAGTAAGGATACTGGGAACTTAGGTGATACTAGTACACTTTTGAATCCAGAGGTAGTTCAGGAAATCATGGATCATGCTTTAGTATAATCCATTGGAATGATAGTGGAAAAGCCATCTCAACTCGAGGTGGCTTTTTGTGTTATAGGATGTGTTTATTCCGCTTTCGCGAAAGCGTTATGAAAAGGACCAATCAGATACATTTAAAAATCATTACTTTAATTAAGAAAAATATCTTATATTTGTAGACAAATGTCTGTGTCATGAAAAAGTATGAAATTAATGATGGTAAGGATAGTAAGGTAAATGAGGCCGCAGTTCAATATTTACGTAGCTTTCAGTCTCCTATTGATAAAGTAAAATTTATAAGGAGTGGTGTTCCTTTTTCTGTATTTATGCAGTTAAGAGAAGAGGTGCCTTTTAGTGATGAAGAATGGGCGGTTTTATTAGACATTTCTTTAAAATCATTACAGCGTTATATTAAAGAAGGTGTTCATGTTTTTAAAGTGATTCATAGTGAGCGCATTTTAGAAATTATAGAAGTGAGTGAGTTAGGGATTAAGGTTTTTGGTTCACAAGAAAATTTTCATGGCTGGTGTCTAGAGGCTATGCCTGCCTTAAATAATATGCCTCCTATAGATTTAATGCGTGATAGTTATGGAAAAGAGTTAGTTATGGATGAGTTACATGCTATTAATCACGGGATTTTTGCATGATCGTTTATAGACTAGCAAGATTACCTTATGCTCAGGACTTATCGGGTTATGGAGCTTCTCTGAGTGCTTCTAATCGATGGAATGTTAAAGGAGAAAACATGCTCTATACCGCAAGTAATCGCGCTCTTGCGTTTGCTGAGGTTTATGTGCATTTGAGACTGTACCGCATACCACAAGATATGATGATGGTCTCGCTACGCTTGCCCGATGGTGCAAATTTGAACACTCAAACACTAGAAAAAGATATACGCAATTATAGATTAAAGGAAACCCAGCTGTTAGGTAGTGAGTTTATAAATAATAATTTCCAGTTTGCTCTGCGAGTACCTAGTGTAGTAGTTCCAGGAGAATATAATATACTCATCAATCCATCACATCCTTTATCAGAACAAATTCTCATTGAAGACATTCAACCATTTAAATTTGATAGTAGGCTCTATTGAGGTTAAATATCATTATGTAACGGTAATTTCTACCTTTCCTGGAAGTAGTGGGATTTTGTCTTTTTAATTAGACGCTATTCAACTAGCGTTTAGATACACATCTTCTAATACCAATTTGTGTTTCTAATGCCGTTAAAACAAATTTGTATAAATTATGTTGTAGCCAGCTTATCTCTATATTTTTCTATCAATAAGTTTCCAAACTCCGTTTTATCTTTGCGCAGTAATTCTATGCCACCTTCATTCACGATACTAGAATGATGTTCTCGCAAATGATTATCGCTCCAAGCGCCTAACTCCCCAATTACAGGCGTTAAAGCCAAGCCTTTTTCAGTTAACAGATAAATATTAGACTTTTTATTATCAGGCAATTTAGTTTTCAGTACAATACCTAAAGCCTCTAATTGTTTCAATTTAGTACTCAATATATTAGTAGCAATGGCCTCATCACTTTCTATAAAGTCCTTAAAAGTGCTCATTCCTTCCACCAACATTTGCTTAACGATTACCAGCATCCACTTATCGCCCAGAACATCTAATGCCGAAGTAAAAGGACAATTACACCTAAATTTTGTTTCCATGCTATTTGCTATTTAATAAGTAACAAATGTACAAATTTTATTTTTTTTACTTGCAAAAAGCAATTAAATTATATTTTTACTTGTAAATTAAAAGTAATATTGTAATTTTGCTTGCGTAAAACAAGTAATAATAGTTTTAATTAAATTTAGAAAATGAAAAAAATAATAATCACAGTAGTGGCAGTGGGCTTTTTAGCAAGTTGTAATTCAGCTAAAAAAAATGAAAACACTGAAAAACTAGAACAAACGACACATGTTGAAAATGTAAAAATGAGCAATAAAGAAAAAGCAATTGCATTTGTTAGCGATGCACTATCCTATCAAAATGAAGCTGTTTTAAAGGAAATTACACGAGAAGACCTTATTCAGCATAACCCAACTGTTCCAAATGGTACAGCAGTTATTATTGACTATATGCTACCCAAATTAAAAGCAGCAGGAACAAAAGCCGAAATTGCGCGCGTTTTTACAGATGGCGATTATGTAATCACCCATAATCATTGGAAAAATGCAACACCTTTTGGCAGTGATAATTTAATAGCATTCGACATTTACCGTTTTGATAAAGACGGTAAAATAGCTGAGCATTGGGATGGTTTACAACCCATGGTAAAAGAAACGGCAAGCGGTAGAAGTCAAATTGACGGTCCTACAGAAGTAAAAGATTTAGACAAAACCGAAGCCAACAAAAAATTGGCAGTTTCCCTTATTGAAGATGTTTTGATGGGTAAAAATCCAAGTAAAATTTCTGAATACATAAGTGCCGAAACCTATCACCAGCACAACCCACAAATCAAAGATGGTTTAACTGGCATCGTAGAAGCAGTAGCGTATCTCACTTCTCAAAACAACATGTTTAAATACACCAAAATCCACAAGGTGTTGGGTGAAGGTAACTTTGTTTTAACCATCAGCGAAGGCGAATGGAATGGAGGCAAAAAACACGCATTTTACGACTTGTTCCGAATGGAAAATGGTAAAATAGTGGAGCATTGGGACGTCATTCAAGAAATTCCTACCGAAGGATTGGCGAATGATAACGGCATGTTCGGATTTTAAAATGAACACAATAATATGGGCGTTACCGATGGCACTTTTTTAAAGGAAAGTGCCATCGGTCGGGCTTTCCACTGTATCTTTTTTCCTTTTTCTTCTAAAAAGTAAAAAAGGATGCCGTTGCAATCCCTAACGCAACAATTACGTAAAACAATAGAATTTATAACAATGAAAAATATCTTATTCAAATCAATTTTAGGCTTCAGTTTATTATTTGCCTTTACTTCATGTAATAACGATGATGACAATACTGCAAATGAGCCTACACAAAAAGAAAAGGCAGCGGCTTTTTTAGAGGCGGTAAATACCCGAAATGTATCCACAATAGAAGCGTTAGTCACAGAAGATTACATACAACACAATCCTTTTCTTCCCACAGGAAGAGCTGCTTTTGCACAAGTGGTAACTACTGTGTTAGAACCAAACGGAACAACGGTAGAAAATCAAAGAATGATCGAAGACGGCAATTTTATCGCCATGCATAATCTTTGGACAAACGCGGCACCTTTTGGAGCAGATACCGTAGTAACCTTTGACATTATTCGCTTTGATGAAAATGGCAAAATAGCCGAACATTGGGATGCGATACAACCATGGGAAAGCAATACAGTAAACGGTAATACCATGGTTGACGGTGCTACTACCATTACAGATTTAGATCAAACTACAGCAAATAAAACATTAGCAGTAAACATTATACAAGATGTGTTAATGGGGCAAAATCCAACTAATATTACCAATTATATTGCCGAAGATTATATACAGCATAATCCTGGTATTGATAATGGTTTAGTAGGTATACAAGACGCAGTAGCTTATCTCACCTCAATCAACAATATGTTCCAATACAATACCATTCACAAAGTAATAGGCGAAGGAAATTTTGTATTAACCGTAAGCGAAGGCACATGGAACGGTACTTCCAATGCCTTTTACGATTTGTTTAGAATGGAAAATGGCAAAGCCGTAGAACATTGGGATGTCATTCAACCGGTACCTACCGAAGGTTTAGCAAACGACAACGGCATGTTTGACGGATTTTAACGAACTCTTTTTTTAACTTTTAAATATATAAACAATGAAAAACATAATAATAACAGGAAGCAGCAGCGGATTTGGCCTTAAAGCTGCCAAAGATTTTGCCGATAAAGGCAACAAAGTATTTGCTACCATGCGAAATCCCGAAGGGAAAAACGCAGCTAAAAAAGCAGAACTAGAAAACCACTCTAACCACATTACCGTGGTAGATATGGATGTTA
>NZ_CBFIBE010000054.1:0-11717 GCF_965660805.1 Nonlabens sp.
CATTTACATCATTTAATTGAACACCAGGATTCAAATCAGATTTTATAACACTTCCTGATGTGCCTTGATAGAACGTTCTACTCGTGCTAGGATCATTATCTGCAATAAATTCAAAACTTGTGTAGGGCATGTTGATCTCGCTAGCATCTCGCTGACCATTTGCATTCACGTCTAGATATGCAGATGCTTCTAGATATCCCAAATTTCCTGGTCCATCAGAGTAACCATGGCTCATTCTAAAATTAAAAGCAAAAGTTCCATTAGGGACAAATGGTGATACTCCATCTACTAGTTGATATGAATTTGTAGGGTTAGGAAAAGAGTTAACGTCTATAATAGCCCCATAATCATAAAAGCTGCCTGTATTAGAGTTATTCATTAGAAATGAATTGTCAAAATACCACCAGCCTTTTTCATTTGTATAGATTACATCTGTATTCCCAGCATTATCATATAAATTTATAGATACATTAGGAATCGCACTATCTATTGCTGGATCATACTGTCCATTCACATCATTATCTATATAGATCACGCCGTAACTAGGAGATTCAGAGCCAAAATAAACTGAATCACCGTCATCTACACGATTACCTTGCGAGTCATTACCATCAGAAAGTTCAGTAATCATCGTTCCATTAATCATGGCGGTAAGGCTTGCTTGTGTAATAAACAGTCCTATAGCGTTATAATGATCACCAGAGATCGCGATACGACCTGTTTGTGTGACTTGTATTCCTGGACCCAATGTTGACGGACTTAAAACTATGCTAGGAATTAATGCGTCTGGATGAGTAATCGTTACATTAGTATAAGTGTCAGTAGGTGATAGGTTAGTGATGGTATAGGTTACATCAGCATAGCCACCTATAGGTCCACTAGAAACATCCATGTCAAAATCTAGTTGAGCACTCATGATACAACAGCACAATAAGGAGAATATAAAGTTTACTATTTTCATGATTTTAACCTTTTTGATGAATTTACAGCAATTTATGTAGTTTTTTTCGTAATTTCTACTTTAATTTTAAATATCATATGTGTGGTCATCTCGCTTTCGCGAAAGCGTAACAACCATTAACTTTACCACCAGCTATAAATAAAAGAATGTCAGTCTGAGCTTGTTCAAGACGGTTTTTTAAAACACTAATATGTCAGATTCTATCTTATTACAAATCGATCAAGGAGTTGCCACAATAACATTAAATAGACCTAAAGTTTTTAATTCCTTCAACAAGGAAATGGCTCATGCCATGCAGGATGCGCTAGATCAATGTGCTAGTAATAATGAGGTGCGATCCGTGCTGATTACTGGTGAAGGAAAAGCTTTTTGTGCTGGTCAGGATATTCAAGAAATTACAGATCCAGCATTAAACCCAGGATTTAAAGCCATTCTAGATGAGCACTATAATCCTATAGTTTTAAAAATAAGAAACCTTGAAAAACCTGTCGTTGCAGCAGTAAACGGCGTTGCCGCTGGTGCTGGTGCAAATATTGCTCTAGCTTGTGACGTGGTTATCGCTGCAGAAAGTGCTGCGTTCATACAAGCTTTTAGTAAAATAGGTTTGATTCCAGATAGTGCTGGAACGTTCTTTTTACCACGATTGATCGGTTTTGGGAAAGCAAGTGCCACCATGATGCTGGCCGATAAAATTACAGCTCCTGAAGCAGATCAAATGGGAATGATTTATAAAGCCGTACCAGATAATGAGTTTCACGCTGTAGCAAAAGCGACATCTCAAAAACTAGCAGCTTTACCTACAGTAGCTCTTGCAAATACTAAAAAAGCACTAAATCAATCCTATTATAACACTGTAGAAGAACAACTAGCACTAGAAAGTAAACTGCAAATAGAGAGTGCTGCCACAGAGGATTATGCTGAAGGTGTAGCCTCATTTATGGAAAAACGTAAACCTGTTTTTAAAGGTAAATAATCATTGGATAGTTTAACACAAATCGTTTTAGGCGCAGCAGTAGGAGAGGCCGTTCTAGGAAAAAAAATAGGGAATAAAGCAATTATGTATGGTGCTATTGCTGGCACTATTCCAGATCTGGACGTACTCGCAAAACTCTTTACTGACACTATTACTGCGACTGAGTTTCATAGAGGTTTCAGTCACTCTATAGTTTTTTGTGTAATGTTTGCACCAGTTTTAGGTTGGCTTGTAAATAAGACAGAAAAAAAATATGCGCTGGGCTGGCGCGCATGGTCGTGGTTGTTTTTTTTGGGCCTTTTTACACATCCTGTCCTAGATGCATTCACTACATGGGGAACACAATTATTATGGCCATTTGATACTAGAATTGCCTTAAACTCGATTTTTGTCATAGACCCATTGTATACAGTTCCATTTTTAATTTGTGTGATATGGGTTATGTTTTTGAAGAGAAATTCAGTTTTGAGATGGCGTGTAAACCAGGCTGGACTGGTGATAAGTACCAGTTACTTATTACTTACTCTAGCTTTTAAAACCATAAGTACTCAAGAGTTTACAAGGGCTTTAGATTCTGATCAAGTTGCTTATAAAAGACTATCAACCAGACCTTCGCCCATGAACACCATTTTATGGAATTGTAACGTGGAGACTGATAGTGCTTATTTAATAGGAGATTATTCTTTTTTTGACACTAAGCCTATAAAGTTTGTGTCCTATCCTAAAAATACCTTGCTTGAACAAACATTAAAACCTGCGTCGCAACAGGACTTTAAAAGGTTGAAAGAGATCTCCCAAAACTGGTATTTGTTATCTCAAGAAAATGAGAGTCTCTATTATAATGATTTACGTTTTGGGTTGATTCCTAAGAGAAAGGCTGAGCCAGAGTTTGTTTTTAAATACAAGCTCATAGAACATGAAGATGGAATGAAAGCCATAGAAACAGAAAAAACAAGCATGGATGCCATGTTTGTTTTAAC
Source organism: Nonlabens sp. (assembly GCF_965660805.1). GTDB lineage: Bacteria > Bacteroidota > Bacteroidia > Flavobacteriales > Flavobacteriaceae > Nonlabens. The sequence continues at coordinate 2,915 of NZ_CBFIBE010000054.1, forward strand.
TACAATATGGGAAAGAGTGAAAGGGAATTAAAACCTACTCGCCTACAATCTCTGCATCGGTTTCATTTTTAGTTCCGGCTATGTAAAGTATGGAAGCCCCAATGATACCACTTATTAAACTACCTATAAGGATACCTACCTTTGCGCTATCGACATATTGAGGTGTTTCTATAAACGCAAGTGTTGCTATGAAAATGGACATAGTAAAACCTACTCCTGCAATAAATGAGGCGCCTATAATGTGGATTCTTCTTATAGAAGCTGGAGCGGTAACCCATTTCAGTTTCATGGCAGTAAGAACAATAGTAGTTATTCCTATACTGTTTCCTAGAACTAGACAAATAGCTAGATTCATAACCAGCGTCCATTCCAGTGGAACATCACTGGATAGAGCTACTCCTGCGTTTGCAAGTGCAAAAATGGGAATTATAAAATAAGCTACCCAATCGTGCAACCTATTTTCTGTGTGCTGTAAAGGAGATTGATACTTTTCAGTGAGGTCTTCTAACTGGTCGATATTCTCAATTTGCTTAGGAGTGAGTAGCACTGCTGCTGGTTTTGCGTTAAGGCTTATTTTTTCTGATAATTCTTTTAATTGTTCTATAAAACCAGAACCTCTAATCTTGCGATGCATGGGAACGGCAAATGCCATTAATATTCCTGCTAAGGTAGGGTGAACACCGGCTTTTAAAAACAGCAGCCAAGCTATGATTCCTACAAATATGTTGATATACTTAGAATAATAAACTTTTAAGGAGAAAAAACTAATCGCACCTATTACTAACAGACCGTAAAGCAATAAGTCTACCTCTAATGAGTTAGAGTAAAATATAGCAATGACCAGCACAGCTCCTATATCATCTACAATAGCAAATGCGGTGAGAAATACTTTTAAGGCTAGTGGAACTCTTTTACCTAATGCTTTTAAAATGGCAAGAGAAAAAGCAATATCAGTAGCCATAGGGATTCCCCAGGCACGATCTGTCTCAGGATTATCATTCAGTATAAAAAAGAGTATAACAGGTACACTCATACCACCTATAGCACCAAAAAGGGGAAATAATGCTTTTTTAACAGTATTAAGCTCTCCTACCAGTAGTTCTCGCTTCACCTCTAATCCTATAAGGAAAAAGAAAATAGCCATTAAGCCATCATTAATCCATAAGATCAATGGTTTCTTGATGTTGAAAAAATCAGAGTCAAAACCAAATTCTACATTTAAGAAATATTCATAACCAGTAGCATAAGGACTATTTGCCCATATAAGAGCTACAAAGGTTGCGATGAGTAATAGAATCCCACTTAAAGATTCTAGCTGTATAAACTTTTGAAATGGAGTAAGTAACTTTTTAGTCATAGGATTTTTAAAAATGCTAAGATATTTATTACAAGATAAGTTTTTTTCATAAAAGATCTTAAAAAACACCGCTTTCAAAATCCATATCTTTGCTAGAATATAGCGTATCATTACTTTTTTTATAATTAAGAACCCTTTTTTAAAATGACAAGTCAAGAATCAAAAATCTTAAAAGTAGGAATCATAGGAGCAGGAACTATGGGCAGCGGTATCGCTCAAGTAGCTGCTACAGCAGGTTGTCAGGTAAAATTATTTGATCTAAATCAAGAGCAACTGGATAAAGCAAAAACAGCACTAGAAAAGATATTAAATAGACTCATTGAAAAAGGTAGAATAGACGCTAAAGAAAAAACACGTATTCAATCTCATATCACTTATGTAAGTTCTCTAAAAGAGCTGTCTAGTTCTGATTTAACCATTGAAGCGATCGTAGAGAATCTGGATATTAAGAAAAAGGTGTTTCAAGAACTAGAATCTTATGTTTCTGATAGCTGTATCATTGCTTCAAATACTTCTAGTTTAAGCATTGCGAGTATAGCGGCATCACTTGAAAAACCAGAACGTTGTATAGGAATTCACTTTTTTAATCCAGCGCCGTTAATGAAACTGGTTGAGGTGATTCCTGCGGTTCAAACAGCACAAGATGTTACTGATACTTGCGTTGCTACTATTGAAAACTGGAATAAAGTTGTTGCCGTAGCAAAGGATACACCAGGTTTTATTGTAAATCGTGTGGCGCGACCATTTTATAGTGAGTCGCTGCGTATTTATGAAGAAGGAATCGCCAGTTTTGCCACCATAGATTATGCCTTAAAAGTACTAGGTTTTAAAATGGGACCCTTTGAATTAATGGATTACATAGGTCACGATGTAAATTATGTGGTGACTGAGACTGTTTTCACAGCTTTCTATTTTGATCCACGATACAAACCATCACTGACTCAAAAACGACTGGTAGAGGCTGGCTGGTTAGGACGCAAGTCTGGTCGTGGTTTCTATGATTATGGAAATGTGGATAGTGAACACGCTTTCGCGAAAGCGTCTCCAGAAAAATCACCAGAACTCATAAAAGAAATTCAAGATCGAGTGCTCATCATGCTCATTAACGAAGCTGCTGACGCACTGTTTTTAAACATCGCAACCGCGCAAGGAATAGACAGCGCGATGACTAAAGGTGTAAATTATCCCAAAGGATTACTCGCTTGGGCAAATGAAAAAGGAATCAACTGGTGCGTAAATGGGCTCGATGCGATGTATGAGTTATACAGAGAAGATAGATACCGCTGCTCGCCGATATTGCGTAAGATGAAGGCGGCAGGAATTCAATTTGAACTGTAATGGACGGAAAGCAAATCCCACATAAAATGCTCTCACTCGATCCGTATTCCACTTGGTTAGGGATCGAGATAATTTCTGTAGAAATAGGTCGAGTAAAATTAGGTATGACTATAAGGCCTGAGATGCTCAATAGCATGGGGAAAGCTCATGGCGGCATTACATACTCACTGGCAGATACCGCTTTTGGATTCTCATCAAACACGCATGGTAAATTTGCTGTGTCTATAGAAACCAGTATCAATCATATAGAAGCTCTAGAAGAAGGTGATCATATCACTGCCGAATGTACTCTAGACAAAACCAAAACTACAGTAGGTTTCAACATCGTTGAGGTGAAAAAAGGAGATGAGTTGGTGGCGCTTTTTAAAGGTGTGGTTTATAGGACTGGTAAAGATTGGGAATAAGTTAGAAGATGAGTTTGTGTGAGAATGAGAATAATAGAATAGATATGTTATTTTTGAAAGATGATTAGTAGTTATCATTTTTCTTTTGAGAAGTTAGATGTTTATTCAAAATCTATTGATTTTGGAGAGCACGTTCAATCACAAATTAAACAGTTTCTAAGAGAAGAATTATATGCGTTATCAAGTCAGTTTAGGCGCGCTGCTGATTCAATTGCTCTTACTATTGCTGAAGGATATCCAGGAAGTGACGCTCAGTTTATAAAGCATATAAACATAGCTATTTACAGTGCTAATGAATGCGTAGTATGCAGTAAAAAAACACGAAACGATCCTACATAAATTTTGAGCAAAATGAACAGAAACGTAAGTTGATAACTGAATTAACAAAAATGTGATCATCCTTAAGAAAGTATGTTAGAAATAGAACACTTTAATCCACTAATCCACTAATCCACTAATCCACTAATCCACTAATCCACTAATCCACTATATAATGAACACCTACATCATCGATGGCGCAAGAACACCTATAGGAAACTACAAAGGAACACTGTCAAAAGTACGTCCAGACGATCTAGCCGCACAGGTTATAAAAACGGTTGTAGAAAGAAACCCTACTATTCCAAAAGACGCCTATGCAGATGTTATTATGGGCTGTGCTAATCAAGCAGGAGAAGATAATCGTAATGTCGCGCGCATGGCAGGATTGCTCGCTGGTTTGCCAGTAACTGTTCCCGGTGAAACGGTAAACAGATTATGTAGCTCTGGATTGAGCGCAATCGTTCATGCGCATCGAGCGATACAAACTGGTGATGGCGATGTGTTTATTTCTGGTGGGGTAGAGAACATGACTCGTGGACCACTAGTGATTGCAAAACCTAGCAGTGCTTTTGGGACAGATTCTAAGATGTATGATTCTAGTTTTGGCTGGCGATTTGTGAACCATAAAATGGCCGAAATGTATGGTGTAGATGGAATGGGAAACACGGCCGAAAATCTTGTAGAGAAATTCGGTATTTCTCGTGAAGATCAAGACGCATTTGCCGCATGGTCACAACAGAAAGCTGCAGCAGCCCAAAAATCGGGAAGACTGGCTAAAGAAATTATAGCCGTTGAAATTCCACAACGTAAAAAAGATCCTATCATTTTTAAAGATGACGAATTCATAAAACCTACGACCACAAAAGAAATCCTAGCAAAACTGCGTCCAGCTTTTAAAAAAGAAGGTGGCTCAGTAACCGCAGGAAATTCAAGTGGTTTAAATGATGGAGCTGCGGCAACTATTATTGCAAGTGAAGATGCTGTTAAAAAGTATGATTTGAAACCTATTGCGAGAGTAGTCAGTAGTGCTGTGGTAGGCGTAGAGCCTCGTATTATGGGAATAGGTCCGGTAAAGGCAAGTAATAAAGCCTTAAAAAAAGCTGGTCTTACTATGGGCGACATGGATGTAATAGAATTGAACGAAGCATTTGCATCACAAGCACTAGCTTGCACTAGATCTTGGGGACTTGCAGATGATGATCCTCGTATAAACCCTAATGGTGGTTCTATCGCTATAGGACATCCACTAGGTGTTACAGGAACACGCATTGCTTACAGTGCTGCATTAGAATTGCAAATGACTGGTAAAAAATATGCTTTAATTACCATGTGTGTAGGTGTAGGACAAGGTTATGCGATGATTATTGAGAATGCTGGGGTTAAGTAAAATAAGGGTTATGTTAACAAGATCCATAAACGTCACAAAAACAGATATTTCTTTTACAAAACCTAGTTCTCCATCAACCTCAATTAAATTTCCTGTCTAAAATAGTTTAAGGATTAGTAAAGGGTTACACCAGAAATGGGATGGGATGAGTCTGATTTATTGAAGTTTATAAGAAAAAAGTGTGTTTATGCCCTTTTTCATTCTGCGTAATATTCTGTATAGCTCAGACATTTTGTTATATTTGTCGCTTTACAAATGTTAAATCATGATGAATACCCTACGTCTTTCTGGATTTTTTATTGCTTTGTTTTGCGTTGTTTCAGTCGCTCAAGCGCAGTTAAGTTTTTCTCATGAGATAGGTGTGATCGCTGGGCCAGTTGCGTTTCAGTCAGATTATGGAGAGCGCTTAGACTGGTATACTAATAGTGGTAATGTAGGTACTGGGATAGGTATTGTTCATTATATCAACTTTGCTTACCGAGCAGATTGCTTGTGTTATACAGAGGATTCCTACTGGAACGATCATTTTAAGATTAGAAATCAGCTATCATATCACGTTACTACTCTTAATCATTTAAGTGATCTTGCAGACAAGCCAAGTCTTGCAGGTTTACAATTACGCTCTATGGAAGGTAGAGCTAAAGTGCTTGAGTTAGGAACCCACTTAGAATGGTATCCATGGAGTATCCGGGGTTTTCAAGGAGGACAATCTAAGTTTGCACCTTACCTAGGAATAGGTGCCCACTATGTAGATTATAGACCTGAGGCTACTTCTGCTCTAGGACCGTTAAATAGTCCGGTTACCACATACCCTACGTTTCTAGATCGTATAGATACTTCTCAAGGAAGTACATTTGCTTTAGTAGGAGATATAGGTTTTAGATATAAATTAAATAGTTTGAGCGATATACTTGTGTCTAGTGCTTGGCATTATTATGATAGTAATTATGTAGATGGATTAAGTCCTAATAATGTTAATAACCGCTCCTATGATTTTATATGGTGGTTCAATGTAGGCTTTATTTATTATTTATAATTCCTTTTTTAAATTGAGATCTTACCTGAAAAAAATATGTAACCACTTTTGATCCAGAGAAATAGTGTTTTTAAGTAAACACATAGTGGTGTTTTTTTTAAATGAAAGAATACTTCCACTATCTAACATACTATAAGTAATTCTTTTTTTGAAGTTGTAGCATATTTATCAAATACAGTGGATAATATGTTTTGCGAGAAATTATTTTATCAATAAAATTGAGCTCTATATCTCCTAGTGATGAAGCACCTTAATTTCACCTTCTGTTTTTAGTTACCATATATGCACAGATTCTTTGTTTAGGATTATTAGGTCGCTATTCGTTTAATGTCATTGGTGTCCTACACTAAATTGTTTTTTATATACGGTATTTAATGCCAATGTATGTTTCTAATACCGCGTATTCTTAATTTGAATCATAGGCGAAAAAGAAACGAATTATATGCGACATTAGGAATGTAAATTGGTATAAATAATCAATTGGTATAATACCGTAGTCAGACAGGACAGATGTAATATATTAACTCTATTTATGTTTTTAAATTTATTGGGTTGATAGACTGTAAACAGTGTCGTATTTTTATGCCAATGAAAAAAATCATTCCTGTAGAAGAAGGTGATTATTACCTCACTGAGCAAGGCTACCGTTGCTTTACAGAACAATATCATTTAAAACGTGGCTATTGTTGTAAAAGCGGTTGTCGCCATTGCCCTTACGGTTATGATAAGTCCTCAGACACTATTAAAAAAAAAGTATGATCGATACAGCCGTAGACTCTTCTTTAGCACGCTTTCGCGAAAGCATAAGACAAGGAATACCAGATTCATTACCAGCTCCGCATGTTTATAATTCAAATGTAAATCACGCACCTAAGCGTAAAAAGATTTTAACTAAAGAGGAAGAAAATCTAGCATTGCGTAATGCATTGAGATACTTCGACCCTAAACATCACGAAGTGCTCTTACCAGAATTTAAAGAAGAACTTGAGCAATATGGGCGCATTTACATGTACCGTTTCATGCCTGATTATGAAATTAAAGCACGTGATATTGAAGATTATCCACATCGATCTAAACAGGCTGCAGCGATCATGTTAATGATTCAGAATAACCTGGATCATGCTGTTGCACAGCATCCACATGAATTAATTACTTACGGTGGTAATGGTGGTGTGTTCTCTAATTGGGCACAATATTTACTAACCATGAAGTATTTAAGTGAGATGACTGATGAGCAAACCCTTGCTATGTATAGTGGTCACCCTATGGGACTATTTCCCTCACATAAAGGTGCACCACGATGTGTAGTTACTAATGGTATGATGATTCCTAATTATTCTCAACCTGACGACTGGGAAAAATTTAATGCCCTAGGCGTTACGCAATATGGTCAAATGACGGCAGGTTCTTACATGTACATAGGTCCGCAAGGAATTGTTCATGGAACTACTATTACAGTACTGAATGCTTTTAGAAAAATTAAAAAAGACCCTACAGGAAATATATTTGTGACCTCAGGTTTAGGAGGAATGAGCGGCGCACAGCCTAAAGCCGGTAACATTGCTGGTTGTATTACCATTTGTGCAGAGATGAATCCTAAAGCGGTTCACACGCGCCACTCACAAGGTTGGGTAGATGTAGTTATTAAAAATACCAAAGATCTTGTTGAAAGAGTTCAGCAAGCACAATCAAATAAAGAAACGATCTCCATTGCCTATGAAGGCAACATAGTTCATGTATGGGAAGCCCTTTATGACGCACAAATTGAAGTTTCTATAGGTAGCGATCAAACAAGTTTGCATAATCCATGGGCCGGTGGCTATTACCCAGTAGATTTATCTTTTGAAGAATCTAATGAGATGATGAGTAATCATCCTGAAGAGTTTAAAAAAGAAGTACAACGTTCTTTACGTAGACACGTCGCTGCTATAAATAAACATACTGAAAAAGGAACTTATTTCTTTGACTATGGTAATGCTTTCCTACTAGAATCTAGCAGAGCCGCTGCTGATATTGCTGGGACGGATCGAGAATTCCGTTATCCTTCTTATGTGCAAGATATTATGGGACCTATGTGTTTTGATTATGGTTTTGGTCCATTTAGATGGGTTTGCGCTTCAAACGATCCAGCAGATTTACAAAAAACAGATGATATTGCTACTGCTGCTCTAGAAAGATTATCTCAAGATGCTCCAGATCGCATACAACAACAAATGCAGGATAATATAAAATGGATTAAAGGAGCTCAAGAAAACAAACTGGTAGTAGGTTCACAAGCCCGCATTCTCTATGCCGATGCTCAAGGACGTATAGAAATAGCAAGAGCATTTAATAAAGCTATCGCTGCTGGAACTATAGGGCCAGTAATCCTAGGGCGTGATCACCACGACGTCTCTGGGACAGATTCTCCTTACCGAGAAACTTCAAACATTTATGATGGCTCACGCTTTACAGCAGACATGGCTATACAAAACGTAATAGGAGATAGTTTTAGAGGAGCTACTTGGGTTTCCATTCACAATGGTGGTGGTGTAGGCTGGGGCGAGGTTATTAATGGTGGTTTCGGCATGCTTATTGATGGTAGTATAGAAGCAGAACAGCGACTGGAATCCATGTTGTTTTGGGATGTAAATAACGGTATTGCTCGACGCAACTGGGCGAGAAATGAAAATGCTGTTTTTGCCATCCAAAGAGCCATGGAATTAAATCCGCAACTGCAAGTCACGATTCCTAATGAGGTAAGTGACGATTTAATAAAATAATATTCATCACTTTTTTGTGAAGGTGTAGTTGTTACGCTTTCGCAGAAGCGTACTAAAAATCAAAAGCCATGATTAAAAAAGCTACCTTATTAATTGCAGCGGTCATACTTTTCGTAGGATGTAACACCATAAGAGTTTCACAAGACTATGCCGTAGGAACAGATTTTAGTACTTATAAAACTTATGGTTATTTCAAGC
>NZ_CBFIBE010000055.1:0-11080 GCF_965660805.1 Nonlabens sp.
TTTAGTCTATTTTAATTGTTGCTTTTGGTATAATGTTTCTCGATTTTTAAACTTAAACTTAAACTTAAACTTAAATTTTCATTTTTCTCATACCTCACACCTCATACCTAAAAGACTAACAACTACTTCCATTTAATCCCACAACCCATGCTAGGTTTTTGCGAAGCAGGTACTTTTTTATTTCCCATTATCGCATCCATCGCTTCACGTAGGGAACGACCCGTTAAAGGAATACCATTTCCAGGTCTGGAATCATCCAGTTGGCCACGATACACCAGATAATCTTCACTGTCAAAAAGATAAAAATCAGGCGTACAAGTAGCGTCATAAGCTCGAGCTACTTCTTGAGTACTGTCATATAGATAGGGGAACGTATAATCGTTTTTTTCGGCTGTTTTGCACATTAATTCTGGACCATCTTGAGGATATTTCTCTACGTCATTACTTGATATTGCTACAAACCCAAAGCCGAGAACTCTATAGTCATTGGCAACCCTTACGATTTCTTCATTCACATGAATTACAAATGGACAGTGATTACAAATAAACATAACCACCGTTCCTAATTTACCTTTCACATCTTGAAAAGTAGTAAGATCATCAGTAGTGGTGTCTATCAGTTCAAATTGCGGTGCCTTAGTGTTTAAGGGCAACATTGCAGAAGGTGTAAGTGCCATATTTTTTATTATAAGTAGTAGAAATCATGTTTTTGTTACGCTTTTGCGAAAGCGAATTACCAAACATTCTCCTAAAGATAGTGCCTTTAAAGTTTTTTTAAAGGTACTATATGTTAGCATTTTTTTATGATGAAGATGACGGATGCTAAATTTGTAAAATATTAATATTCAGTAAATTGTTGTCAATAAGTGTATAGTCGAATGGAATAACTATATCCTAGATTTTAAATTCACAGTTTAAAGCTACATCTCCTTAGCAAAGAAAATAGCGTTCATCAACAGTTTATTAGTACCATACCAAAAGGCTCTAAACTGCGTGTTATCAGTAAAACCGATCACATCGCCACGGCCATAATTTTGATGCTGAAATGGTACCGTGTTTTTTAAGGCCTCTAGATTTTTATCAGATATATAACCACTCATTAATGGGCTGTCTGTATATTTTATAGGGTTTCTAAAAGAATCGTTATGTGGTTCTATGAATAGACTGGTGTTTCTAAACATGGGTAACTGGTCATCTTTATAACCAAAAGCGATAGGATGGGAACGATCCAGTTTAGTTTCAAAAATGGCTCCACCTATATTTTGCGCACCATAAAAATCAGAACGTTGCTCAAAGCTGATGTTTTCGGCTGGATTGTCGGTGCTTTTAAATGTAAGTGGTAAGAGTTTAGAACTGCTCATCCATCGCAAGGCACTGCGATAACCTATAAGAGTTCCACCGGCTCGTGTCCATTCTTTGAGCTGGTCTACAACTTCATTTTCTGGACTACCATAGGTGCTGGGTACGATGATGGTATTATATCGAGATAAATCTTTACGGTTAATGTCATTTACATCAATCTTAGTCACCATAATATCATAACGCTGGTCCATTAAATGCCAGATCTCACCAGCATCATAAGGATTAATCCCATCGCCTATGAGTAAAGCGATTTTAGGTTGTTTTAACGCTCTGAACTGGCGTGATCCTAGGTCAATTCCTGAGGTGAGGCCTGAGTTAACACTTTCTATCCTTATTCCAGTTTCTGATTGAATTTGCTTTAAAAAATGAGCGATTTGAGAACCATTCATTTTTTGGTTTTGAACCGGAATTAAGATCGTTCCATAGTCATAGTCCTTACCGTCGATAGAGAATTGTTCCATAGCTACCTTTGCTCTTATTCCTTCTGAGAACAATTGGTTTAAAGCTTTAGGAGTGTAAAATTCGTTCCATGGCATTAGGTATGCATAATTTGAAGTAATAATGGTAGGAGTCGATTTTTTTATTGACTTGTCATAAGTAATTCCATCACTCACACTAGCATCTTCATCATAATCCATATCAAAGGCTAGTGGGAAAGTCCACGCACTTATGTCATAAAACAAACTGTCTTGAAAATTAGTGCGCTTTTCAAACATGGCGTTGATTAATCTGGAGTTCTTTTGATTTTTTGGAACGATGTAAGCATAGCCTTTTTTATAAGTCTTACCGTTTTTAGTGACGTCGTTTTTCAGGGATCTAACTTCTATCTTATGTCTCATCAAAATCTCGGCTAGTGCATCAGTTCTTCCAGCGTCGGTATGATCTCCGAAGATGATCGCACTGCTATCAGCTTCTTTGCGCGCATCAACATAGAATTTCTTATGGTAGTTTAATATTTCTTCTCGCATGTTTACAGCTGCTTTAAGTGTGGAAATTCCTGCTGTAAATTGATTGCGTATGGTAAAAGGAAAGGTCAGTATGCCATTATCAGAATTTTGTGCGTGACCTCGTGAACTGGCTTGCTCAAATAGAATTCCTATAGATCCATTAATATCTGGAAAAGTAGATCCTTTACCATAATAAAAGTCGTCATAACTTTCTTCTGTATAATAAAGCGATCCTATTTTATCGAGTTCTGCGGCATGATAATTTCCTATTTCTTTAGTCAATTGCTGGTTCATCGCTGGTGTCAACGGGTGCGTTCTCGATGGAATCCCAGGCTGAAAAAAGAACGTGGCATTGGTTCCCATTTCATGGTGGTCTGTTAAAATATTAGGCATCCATTCATGAAAAGTCTCAATACGTGCTTGCGATTCTGGCAATTGAACGGGTAGCCAGTCTCGATTCATATCAAACCAGTAATGATTGGTGCGCCCACCAGGCCATACTTCATCATACTCACGATCGTAGGAGTCTGGATTTACGTTTTTACTTTTATGCTGGTTCACCCATCCAGCAAATCGCTGCAGTCCATCGGGATTAAAACTTGGGTCAAAAAGGATCACCGTATTTTTTAATAGTTCGTTTATTTCAGAACCTTGAGCCGCCGCTAGATGATAGGCGAGAAGCAGTGCCGCGTTTGAACCACTAGGCTCATTACCGTGAATAGAAAAACCTTGGTATACCACGATAGGCATGTTTGCTGTGGATAAATCTTTACCGTCAGACAGCGCCATGTGATCAGACTTAATGTTTTCAATATTCTTGTGATTTTGAGGTGACGTGATGGTAAGTAATATAAGTGGTCTTCCTTCATAGGTGGTACCACGATTTTCTATGGTGATGCGGTCAGACTCACTGGCTAGAACACGCATATATTCGGTTAACTTATCGTGCGTGACGTGCCATTTCCCTGGGACATAACCCAGTATTTCTTGCGGTGTAGAGATTTCACTGTTATAAGTAACGTTTGTAGGTAGGTAATAATCCAGAGTAGGTTCTACTAGTGATTGTGCAGTTAACGCTTTCGCGAAAGCGAAAAACACCACTATCATAATTGCTTTATTCATAAAATCGTGCTTAATGTTTAAAAATAAAAAAAGCCTTTCGGTTAGAAAGGCTTTAAGAAATATTTATGCTAGTTTCTAGATGTCATCAAAACTTATGTCAGTAAAACTTTTCTTAGATTCTTCATTATCAGATGAGGTAGGAGTTTCTTTAGGAGCATGAGCAGCTGGGTCATAGTCTGCCTGGTGTCTTTCAGAAATGACTTCATCACCTTTTTCTTTTATGATGTACTGAGTCATTTCTGCAAGGGTGCTTTCAAACTCAGCAAAGTCTTCTTTGTACAAGTAGATTTTATGTTTTTTAAAGTGAAAACTACCATCATCGTTAGTGAATTTTTTACTTTCTGTAATCGTAAGGTAGTAGTCATCTGCTTTAGTGGACCTTACATCAAAGAAATAAGTGCGTCTTCCTGCTCTTACTACTTTTGAAAAAATATCTTCCTGGTCTTTATAATCTCTATCGGCCATTATCTTGTTTCAAGTTATGAATGTTTTCAAAAATATAAAAAAATGTTAACAACAAAAGTGATGTAGGTTTTTTTATCAGAAATAATGGAGATCAATTTATGGATGTGTTTAAACACTTTAGTTTAAAGTAGATCTTCTTCCAGCATTTGATTAGAATAGAGTTCTGCATAATAGCCCTGATCATTAACTAGGCTGTCATGAGTGCCGTGTTCTACGATACGGCCTTCATCTAGTACGATAATATGGTCTGCATTTTTAGCGCTGCTTACTCGGTGACTCACGATTACGGTTGTCGTGTTTTCAGTAATTTTCTTTAAGTTATTTAATATTTTTTCTTCAGTTTCAGTATCAACTGCGCTTAAACAGTCGTCAAACAGTAATATTTGCGGCTTTTTAATAATAGCACGTGCTATGGAAACGCGTTGTTTCTGACCACCGCTTAAGGTAATACCACGTTCACCTAAGATAGTTTCATAGCCTTTTGTAAACGCTGCTATATTTTTATGAACCACAGCGTTTTTTGCAGCCATTATTATTTCTTCTTCACTGGCCTCTTTTTTACCAAAGGCGATATTACTTTTTATCGTATCTGAGAATAAGAACGCATCTTGAGGCACATAACCTATAGACTGTCTTAAATTATCTAGGTTTAATTCTTTTATAGGAGTTCCGTCTACACTTATGAGTCCATTATCTATATCATATAATCTACCTATTAGTTCTAGAATGGTAGATTTACCGCTGCCTGTTTTACCTAAAATAGCTAGTGTTTTACCAGCTTCTATCTCAAAACTTACATCTTTAAGCGCATGTATGTTTGTGTCATCATATATAAAGTTGACATGATCAAACTTTATCGTTCCTTTAACTGGTGTGTGCGTTTCTACTAAGTTTTGAATTGCAGGTTCTATATCTAGGAATTCATTAATACGTTTTTGAGAGGCAACTGCTTGTTGAATCATATTAGTAACCCAACCTACCACTGCAACTGGCCAGGTAAGCATGTTTACATAAATAAGAAATTCTGGTATAGTTCCTACCTCTATAATACCATCGGCAGCTTGCTGTCCGCCTATGTATAAAACAAGAATGTTACTGAGACCTATAAGGAGTACCATTAATGGAAAGAATAAGGCCTGTATTCTTGCTAGATCTACATTCTTTTCTTTACTATCATTTGCGACCGCAGTAAACTGATCATTCATCTGTTTTCCCAGATTATAAGCCTTAATTACAGAAATACCACTAAAAGATTCTTGTGCAATACTATTGAGGCTAGATAATTGTTCTTGAACCAGTTTAGAACGCTTTTGAATCTCACGACTTACTAAATAGATCGCTACTGATAGAAATGGTAAAGGGATTATCGTGTAAATAGCTAGAGTAGGAGCGGTCTCTATCATTACGGGAATAACCACTATAAATAGCGTGATCATATTTACACTATACATTAAAGCTGGTCCCATGTACATGCGTACTTTAGAAACATCTTCACTGATGCGGTTCATTAAATCTCCAGTGCGGTTTTGTTTATAAAACCCTAAGGATAATCTTTGGTACTGGTTATAAATAATATTTTTAAGATCATATTCTAAATGTCTAGATACTACTATAATAAGCTGGCGCATTACAAAGGTTAATGCTGCAGATAGTAAGGTAGCGCCTAGAATAATAGCTATATACTCTAATAATTTATCGTTAATAAAGGATTTATCAGTGATCGTACCATCACCCCAATCGTTTAATAAATTAATGGTTTTACCTATATACTTAGGTAGGAATATAGATAAAACGCGGGCTATAATGGTTACTATAAAGCCGCCTATAAGCTGCCATTTATATTTGAAAAAGAGTTTATTAAGCTTTTTAAGTTCCTTCATATCGGGTGAAATTCCTGTTAAGAATCTTCTTTCTAAGTTCTGAGGACGAATTTAGGTCAGTCTTATTGTTAAGTTGCTAAAATGAAGTTATTTTTGCCAGCTTTTTGGATACATCTATAAAGAGCCTTTTTAAAATAATTACATGTCTCAGTACACTACTTTAGAAAAAATAATAAACCAGGATCCAGTTTTCGGTCAGTTGTCATTTGATGATCACGAGCAAGTGGTTTTCTGTAATGACAAAGATACAGGATTAAAAGCCATCATAGGAATACATAATACTGTTTTAGGTCCAGCGCTAGGAGGTACTAGAATGTGGCAGTATGATAATGAATGGGCAGCCTTAAATGATGCACTGCGTCTTTCTAGAGGTATGACCTATAAAAGTGCTATCACAGGCTTGAACCTAGGAGGAGGAAAAGCAGTAATTATAGGAGATGCCAAAACTCAAAAAACACCAGAAATGATGCGTCGTTTTGGTGAGTTTGTACATTCTTTAAGTGGTAAATATATCACTGCCGAAGATGTAGGTATGGACACTGAAGACATGGATACCGTGCGCGAGGTGACCCCTTATGTGACTGGGATATCTCAAGAAAAAGGTGGTGCTGGAAATCCATCACCCATCACTGCTTATGGTGTGTTTATGGGAATGAAAGCTGCAGCGCAATTTAAATATGGCAGCGATGTGCTTGAAGATAAAGTGGTTTATGTAGAAGGAATAGGTCATGTAGGAGAAACACTTGTAGAATATTTAACGCAAGAAGGTGCTCAAGTCCATATAGCCGATATCAATCAAGAACGTTTAACAGAGGTCAGCGCTAAGTATGGAGCAAAAATATACACTGGTGCAGATCTTCACGCAGAGAAAATGGATATCTATGCACCATGTGCGCTAGGAGCTACTATTAATGATAACACCATCCAGAAGTTACAAGCAACTGTAATAGCTGGTGCTGCAAATAATCAACTTGCTGATGAAGTTAAGCACGGCACTTTATTACAGCAACGAGGCATCGTTTATGCACCAGATTTTTTAATTAATGCTGGTGGAATTATTAATGTTTATGCAGAGCTAGAAGGTTACGACCGCTCAGAAATCATGCGTAAAACAGAGAATATTTACACCACAACTATTGAGATATTAAATAAAGCTCAAGAAAATGGAGTGACTACCCATACAGCCGCCTTGCAAATTGCTCAGGCTCGTATAGATGCACGTCGTCAAGAAAATCGTGGGTAAGTTACTTTTATTACAGTAACTTTGCCTTTTTATTAAAAGTCTTAAAAGACTACACATTTATTTTAATAGCGCTTTCGCGAAAGCGTATACTTAAAAAATCGTTCTTATGCTTAACCGTCGTCAACTACGTATCAAAGTGATGCAAGCTATTTTTGCCTTTCAAAAGCAAGAAAAAGCAGAAATTAAAGAGCTGGAAAGCTTCTTAAACCAAAGTATGACGCAAACTTATGTGCTGTTTTTATACATGGTACAACTACTTGTTGAGGTGCATAAACTAGCCGAAGATCGAGTGGTAAAAGGAACACAACGTCATCTTGCCACAGACTCAGATTTAAATCCAGCCCGTAATTTTATAGATAATAAAATACTTACCAGGCTGCGCAACAGCCAGGTACTGGTAGATGCCCTTAAAAATCGAAAGCTAAAACCATGGCACCTACATGCTAAATATGTAGAGAATCTTTACAACCAGATTGTAGAAAGCAAATTATATGTGGTCTATATGAGTGAACCTGATAAATCACTTAAGGCAGATCTAAAGTTCCTCACTCAATTATATACAGATATTATTGCTCCTAGTGATGAGTTGCTAGATTATCTAGAAGATGAAAACATAACCTGGACAGATGACTATCCACTGGTTAATAGTGCGATGATCATGTTTTTGCGCAAGGTAAAGCCTGGTAAAGATATTACTCTTCCTGAGCTTATTAAAGATGAAGATGATGTGAAGTTTACCATGGACCTGTTCAGAAAAACTGTTCTTAATAGTGAAGAGCTTTTAAAGCGTATAGAAGGTAAAACACCTAACTGGGAACAAGATCGTATTGCACAAATCGATTTAGTTTTAATCATGATGGCACAATGTGAGTTTTTGAATTTTAATAGTATTCCTGTTAAGGTAAGTTTAAATGAATACTTAGAGATATCAAAAGACTACTCTACTCCTAAGAGCAGCTATTTTATTAATGGAATACTAGATAGTCTAGCCAAAGAATTTGATAAAGAAGGAATACTCCATAAATCAGGTCGTGGTTTAATGTAGTTGTTAAATAATTAGCTATAAGTTTTATCTTTAAAAAGCTGTTAATAAATCAGGTGCTGTCTTGATGTAATTGCTTATTTTAGTTACATTTGCTGTTCTCTTATAAAAACATTATAAATTTTATTCTATGAAAAAATTAGTTTTAATGGTAGCTGCAATAGCTACAATGGCAATTACAAGCTGTAATGAAAAAGCTGCTGCAACGATTGATGAAGCAAACTTAACTGCCGCTGCAGAGCGTGAGGCCGTTGTTGGAGATTTTCCAGTAATGACTTTTACAGAGACTGAATTTGATTTTGGTACTGTAAATGAAGGTACTGTAGTTGAGCACGAGTACACTTTTAAAAACACGGGTAATGCACCACTTATCGTTGTAAATGCAAAAGGTTCATGTGGTTGTACTGTTCCTACATGGTCTAAGGAGCCTATCGCTCCAGGAGCTGAAGGTTCTATGCTTGTAAAGTTTAATACAAATGGAAAGCCTAATAATCAGACTAAAACGGTAACTATAAAGGCTAATACTGAGAGTGGTACAGAGTCTATCCGTATCAAAGGATTTGTTACACCTAAAGCTAAGCCAGCTACTCCAAACGCATAATTGATGAATCAAGAAATGCTCATGCAGTATGGACCGATCTTACTAATGGCGGTAGTTTTTTACTTCCTCATTATAAGACCGCAGTCTAAACGTCGCAAAGAAGAAAAGGAGTTTGCAGAATCTCTTAAAATAGGTGATAAGGTTATTATGTCTAGTGGTATTCACGGTAAAGTAACTCAAATTAGTGCAGATAAAGGTACTGTTCAAGTTGAAACAGGTGCTGGAAAAATCACTTTTGAAAGATCAGCTATATCTACAGAGCTTTCTAAAAAGCTTGTAGCGCCAGTTAAAGAAAATTAAGAAGCGCAACTTTATAATTAAAAGCCCTTGAGAAATCAAGGGCTTTTTTTATGTGGAAATTTTAACGTCCTAATACATATTCATACCTAGCAATGATAGCGGAAATGGCGAGTGTTGCTGTAACATCCAGGCTTACCTCGTGCTTTTTTCAGTGCTATTTATTTTTCTTGCTATTCTTGAGTATAGGTAAGGGTTTTACCTTGAGCCATGCTAGCACTTAATATGTAAAGTGCTAGAGCTTTTAAAGTAATCCCATAATTATTAATCTCTTTGAGCAACAAGTTCTGCTATTTTAATAATCACTTCAGTGGCTTTTATCATGCTTTCTACTGGGACATATTCATAAGGTCCATGGAAGTTATGACCACCTGCAAAAATATTAGGACATGGTAACCCCATGTAACTGAGTTGTGATCCGTCTGTTCCACCACGTATAGGTTTGATCAGTGGTTCTATTCCTAGTTCGCGCATCGCCTTTTCTGCAACGTCTACTATGTGCATTACTGGCTCTACCTTCTCACGCATGTTAAAATATTGATCTTTAATTTCTATAGAAATAGCTTCACGATCATATTGAGCGTTTAAGTCGGCCACTAGTTTATTCATTACTTCTTTGCGTGCTTCAAAATGCTCTCTATCGTGATCTCTTATTATATAATGTAGTTCTGTCTTTTCTACAGCACCTTTCATATTATGTAAGTGAAAAAAGCCCTGGTAACCTTCAGTGTGTTCTGGCGTTTCCATTCTAGGTAAGGACTCTATGAACTCTTGAGCTATGTACATAGAGTTGATCATTTTACCTTTTGCATAACCTGGATGAACTATTTTTCCATGAAAAGTCACTACAGCACCTGCCGCATTAAAATTCTCATATTCTAATTCGCCTATCTGGCTACCATCCATAGTATATGCCCAGTCAGCGCCAAATTTTTTAACATCAAATTTATGTGCACCACGACCTATTTCTTCATCTGGTGTAAAGCCTACTTTTATGGTACCATGTTTTATAGATGGATTTTCAATCAAGACTTTTATGGCTGTCATGATTTCAGTAATACCTGCTTTATCATCTGCGGCGAGTAGTGTGGTACCATCTGTAGTGATAATGGTCTGGCCTTTATACTGTTTTAAAGATTCAAAATAATCTGGTGTTAAAATTAAGTCACTTCCTTTTAGGGGAATATCTCCACCATCATAATCATGAATGATTTGTGGTTTAATGTCTTTTCCTGTAAAGTCAGGTGTGCTGTCAAAGTGTGATATAAAGCCTATTACAGGAACATCATGCTCCACATTTGAAGGTAATGTAGCCATTACATAAGCATTTTTATCTATGCTTACATCACTCATTCCCATGTCTATAAGCTCTTGATGTAATTTACGAGCTAGATCCCATTGTTTTTCTGTGCTAGGTGTGGTGTCGCTTGCTGGATCAGATTCTGTGTCTATGGTGATGTAACTGATGAAGCGGTCTGTGATTTCTTGTTTATTAATCATTTAATATCGGTAAATAGGTCTGTATAATTGGTTAAAATAGCTCTGGCGACGCATTTGTTGCCAGGCAAAGTTAGTGTTACTATAATAAGGATTCTGTATGCTTAAACTGGCTGGTCTAGAAAGCCTGGTTTGTTGTTTACGTTCCTGTCTCTTATTTTCAAAATGAGCCACAATATGCGGTGTGTATTCTTTATGTTCTAAAGATTGAGATTCTCTATAAATCTTCATCATGTCTATGGATTCTCTACCAGGAGTGGCAGAAAAAGCTCGTGGATCATTACGCAAGTGCTCACTTTTAAAACTCAGTTTTACATTAATTTCATGTGGTGGTATGATAAAGAGGTTAAACTGTTCTAGGTCATAACCACGGTCGAATTGAGCTAAGCTACTCCAGCTGGCTAGGGTTAATATACTTGTTAAAAACAGTCTGATTTTCATTTTATAAAGATAGGAAATATGATGTGTTTTACCACAACTTAAGGTCTTGAGGTATACTGCGATCTAATACCAAAAACAACAATTAAACCACTTTTAATAATGAAATTAGTCGTGTCCGACTAAGACAAAAGATCGCTGTCGCTGATAGACTAAAGACGAAAGACTTTATTAAGGAGTTTGAAT
>NZ_CBFIBE010000056.1:0-11027 GCF_965660805.1 Nonlabens sp.
AATTTTCTTTATCATCTAGTCAAAAAATAATTCAAATTAATAATACGGCATTAGAAACATAAATTGGTATTATTTGAAAAATCGTATGAAGCAATGCTATGAGTAGGTTTTAAAGTATTGATAAAACTTAAATCGGACACTAATGAAAATAAATCGAAGTTTTTAAGAAAAAAATGCCTCAAAAGCTTTCCTCAAAAATATATTTATGTAAATTTGCCACCGCTTTAGAGCAAAAGGTACCTTAGCTCAGTTGGTAGAGCAATGGACTGAAAATCCATGTGTCCCTGGTTCGATTCCTGGAGGTACCACTTTAAAAAGCCCTGTTAACGCAGGGCTTTTATTGTTTAAAAAAACAGCTATAATCTTTAGCACAAACAGTGACTAACAATTAGTCATTCCTTTATAAAAACGTTTTTTTGTTTTCTATAACTTATAACTCATAAAGTCAGTTTATATTTAGCCACTTAAAAGCGTGGAATTAGCTCAGTTGGTTTAGAGCGTTACGTTGACATCGTAAAGGTCGCTGGTTCGAATCCAGTATTCCACACCATTAGAGTTATATGATTCTCGTTATAGACATAGGCAACACATCTATTAAAATTGCTGCGGTAGATAATTACCAGGTATTACAGCACTACAGAACAGATGAACAACAGCTAGTAGCAACTACTAAAAAACTTTTAGGAGAATTCCCTGAAATAAAAGAAGCTGCCCTGTGTCAAGTCGGGCATTTTGAGAATAAAATATTACAGGAGCTACAAAAAATAGTACCTGTTTTTATAATTAACCAGCACGTAAAACTTCCTTTCACTAATTTATATCAATCAGAAAGCTTAGGAAATGATCGCATCGCCCTAGTAAGTGGCGCTATAGCTCAACAGCAAAAAGACCAGGCAGCACTTATTATAGACGCAGGAACTTGTGTGACCTATGATTATATAGACTCAGGGAACAACTATCATGGAGGAGCCATTTCCCCTGGTTTAAGATTACGTTATGAATCACTGCATAATTTTACAGCAAACTTGCCGTTATTAACTCCACAAGATACAGATGAATTCATAGGAAACACCACAGAAACCAGTATACATAGCGGTGTTGTGAATGGATTATCACAAGAAATAAAAGGATGTATCAATCAGTATAAAAAGAAAAACAAACACATCAACATTTTTATAACAGGTGGAGACGCTCAAGTGTTGTCAACTCAACTAAAAAGCCGTTTCTTTGCCACGCCTTTTTTGATGCTCTACGGCATCTATTATTTATACCATTTTAATAAAGAAATATGATCAGAAGTATTTTAATCGTTTTAGTAGCATGCACTTGCTTTACAGGACTTGCACAACAGCGTACTTCGTCTCCTTACTCCTTCTTCGGTCTAGGACAGCAAACATTTAAAGGCACCATAGAGAATCGCAGCATGGGTGGAATACGAGTTTATAGCGACAGTATTCACGTGAACTTGCGTAATCCTGCCTCTTATGGAAACCTAAGATTAACAACTTATACCGTAGGCGCTGTGCACACAGAAACCTGGGCAGAAACAGCTGCAGAACAAGAAACTTATGATAACACAACCATTGAATATGTAAGTGTAGGAATACCAGTAAGTTCAAAAGCTGGATTTGGTTTCGGTTTAATCCCATTTAAATCCGTCGGGTATCGCTTAGGTACTATTACAGAAGATATTTACACAAACTTTGAAGGTGAAGGAAGTTTAAACAGAGCTTATTTTGGTTTTGGATATCAACCTATTGAAGGCTTAAACATAGGTGGTGAAGTACGCTACAACTTTGGAGAAGAAACAAACTCTTCAAGTGTAGCTCTTGCAGGAGTACAGTTCGGTACTAATGAGTTTAACGAAACAGATTTTAGCGGTGTTTCTTATAATTTTGGAGTACACTATAACACCATATTGAATGAAAAGTATGAACTACAAGCAAGTGCTACATTCACTCCAGAGAGCAATATAACAGCAGATAATTTTAGAACACTATCCACGATAACCTTTGTAGGTGATTCAGAAACCCTTGTTTCTTCAACAGAATTTGATGCACCACGTGAAAAGTTCAAATTACCATCCGAACTAACTGTAGGTCTTGGCCTTGGTGAACGTTTAAAATGGTTTGCAGCCGCAGAGTACACCTTACAAGGAACCAGCAGCACAACAAACAGAACATTTACACCGGCAAACGCGACTTTTACAGACGCCTCTTCCTATAAACTAGGAGGATATTTCATCCCTAATTACAACAGTATATCAAACTACTGGAGTAGAGCTACTTATCGCGCTGGAGTACGTTTTGAAGAAACAGGCTTACAACTAAATGGAGAAGACATCACTGAGTTTGGCATATCTTTTGGAATGGGTATCCCGGTGGGACAGACTAGCGCCTTTTCAAATGCAAATATCGGATTTGAATATGGACAGCGTGGAACGACTACTAGTGGTTTAATTAAAGAAAACTTCTTTAGTGTCTCGCTTGGATTATCACTTAATGATAAGTGGTTCCAAAAAAGAAAATATAATTAAGAACAATAAAGTAACGATTATGAACCTTAAAACTACTTTTTTAACATTAATAGCTGTTATCAGTATCGCTTTCGCGAAAGCGCAAGAAGCAGGAGATTGTAACGTCATGTTAAGCATATTTGCTGAAAATGCAAAAGCAAAAAACTATGACGAAGCCCTTAAGCAATTAGAGCCACTTCTAGACAAATGCCCTAAAGCTAGTGCCGCTATTTATCAATATGGTGAAATTATCTACTCGCACCGTTTAAGAAAGAAAATAGGTGTAAAAGAAGATAATGTTCAAGGACTTATAGACATGCTGAATGGAGAAATTAACTTATTCCCTGAAGCGGTAAACGTGAGCAAGAAAAAAGTAAAACTTGCAAGTAAAATGTATAAATATGGGCAAGGTGAGCAAACTGAGCAATATTTAATGCTTGAAGATGTGTTTACCAAAGATCCAGAAAATTTTACAGATCCTAATGGAATGATCACCTACTTTAAACTAGCAGAAAAAGAATATAAAGACAAGAAAATAGACCTTCAAAAATTATTTGACACCTATGACGCTTTAACAGAAAGAATAGAGCAAGTACAAGATGAAAGATCTACCATTATTCAAGAATTAATGGATAAAAAAGAGACTGATGGTTCTTTAACAGAAGCAGAAGAGATGAAAATCACTTATCAAGAGAAAAACTTAAAGAACTATAACATAGTGATGAAAAGTGTAAACGGTACTCTAGGTCAACTGGCAGACTGTGATAAACTCATCCCACTTTATGAACAAGACTTTAATGAAAAGCAAAGTGATGAGAAATGGTTAGGAAACGTTCTAAGAAGATTACAAAGTAAAGACTGCACAGACGCTCCTCTTTATGTAAGATCTGTAAAAGCCTTACATGTATTAAAGCCTAGCTGGAAAACAGCATATGGACTTGGAAACATTGCAACGACTACTTCTGAGAAGTTTCAGTACTGGGATCAAGCCATCTCTTTAGGAGCTGATAAGGACACACAATCTAAGATCCATTACAAAAAAGCTGAAATCGCTAAAAGTAAAGGTCAGTATGGAACTGCAAAAAGAGAATACCTAGCATCAAATGCGGCTAAACCTTCTTTCGGGACACCATTCCTTAAAATCGCTAATCTTATCGCAAATAGCGCCAATAGCTGTGGAGCCACACCATTTGAAAAAAGAGCTGTAAACTGGCTCGCCGCTCGTTATGCAGATAAAGCAGGAAGAGTAGATGCAAGTATTAAATCTAGAGCCGCTCAAACAGCAGCCAGCTATAGAGGTCGTGCTCCACAGAAAAATGATATCTTTATGAACAAAGAATACAACTCAGGAGATACGATTAGATTCAATTGCTGGGTAGGTGATTCTGTAAGAATACCATAATGATAAAACCTATATTTCACATATTAAAAGTAACAATCACGGCCATGGCCGTGATTTGTGTTTTATCCTGTGATGATAATCTTAAGGCTATTCAAAAAATGCAAATAGCATCAAATGAGCCCATAGCCGAAGTAAAGGAAATGATCTTAAAACACACAGATAGTGGAACTATTAAAGTAAAATTAATGGGAGAAACGATGCTGGATTTTTCAAATGACATTTACCCATACACAGAATTTCCAGACGGAATCCATGTAATAGTTTATGAGCAAAAAAACGATAGCCTTTTAGAAACTAATATCACAGCAGATTATGCTATTATGTATAGTGAATCAGATTTAGTAGATTTGATAGGAAATGTAACCATAGTAAACCACGATGGAAACACTTTTAACGGTAAGCAACTATACTGGGACCAGAAAGCACAATGGATTTTTACAGACCAGCCGTTTCAAACCCATCTTAAAAACGCTACCACTACAGGAAAGATGCTGGACGCAAATGAAGACCTAGAAGAAACCATAGTGCGCAACAACAATGATCAATTCTATAGAACACCATTAAAAAAATGACAAAATTCTTTAAGTATTTTCAGTACGCCTACATTTTATTTGCAGGTTTTTTTCTCGTGAGAGGTTTCTATGAATACAGTGACGCTCCTAATACTGCCTACCTATTATGGGCTATGGCAGCACTAGTACTTTTCATGTTTTTCTTTAGAAGAAAATATATCAGTAAATTTGATAACAGTCATAAAAAAGATGACATAAAATAATGATAACAGCGCTGCTCATTATTATCACCATGCTGGTTCTCAGCGCCTTTTTCTCTGGTATGGAAATCGCTTATGTGTCTTCAAATAAGATTCATATAGAATTAGAAAAACGCCAGGAAGACTTTATAGGTCGTGTGTTAAGCAACCTTACCGCTTACCCGTCTAAGTTTATCATATCCATGCTCATAGGTAATAGTATCGCCTTAGTGATCTATGGACTATACATGGGTGACCTTATCACAGATCAGCTCATACAACCTTACTTAGAACTATCTACCAGTTTTGAACTAGTGGTTCAAACCGTTATTTCTACATTAGTGATCCTACTCACAGCAGAGTTTTTACCTAAAGTATTTTTTCAAATTTATGCAAACGAGCTCCTCAAGTTCTTTGCGGTACCAGCATACCTATTTTACCTCCTATTCTACCCTATCTCCTGGATATGTATTCAGATCTCAGACTTTTTCCTGCGCATATTTTTTAAATCAGATGGCGATAACGTACAGCTCTCTTTTTCAAAAATCGAGCTAGGAAACTACATTACAGAGCAAATGGAAAGCGCACAAGAACAAGATGAAGTAGACACTGAAATTCAAATTTTCCAGAACGCACTAGACTTTTCGGCAGTAAAAGCTCGTGAGGTTATGGTACCTCGTACTGAGATGATTTCAGTACAACAAGACATAGATATAAAAGAACTCAATAAAAAATTTGTGAGCACCGGTTTATCTAAGATTTTAATACACCAGGAAACTATAGATGACATTACGGGTTATGTACACAGTTTTGACCTTTTTAAAACACCACAAAACATAAAAAGTATCACGCGCAGCGTTATTAATGTTCCAGAAACTATGCTTGCAAAAGACGTTCTAAATAAACTCATGAAAAGACGTAAAAGCATCGCTATAGTACTCGATGAATATGGAGGAACCTCAGGACTTATCACCGTTGAAGATATTGTAGAAGAACTCTTTGGAGAGATTGAAGATGAACATGATTCTGACACCTTAATAGACACACAACTTAGTGCGACCACATTTAAATTTAGCGCTCGTTTAGAAGTAGACAGCATTAATGAAAACTACAAACTGGATCTACCTGATAACGAGCAATATGAAACCCTAGGTGGACTCATCGTTTTTGAGACAGAAGGTATCCCTATGGAAGGAGATATCGTGACCATAGAACACTATAAATTCACTATTCTAGAAACCTCTAATAACAAGATTGACCTGGTTCAGATGGAGATCTTAGATTTAGAATAAGCACTTACCCTTAAAGATTATTCTTGATCCGCTTTCGCGAAAGCGTAATTCTATAACTCTCAAGTCTTATAAAGCACACTTTTAGCTTTAATAATTAGAGGGAAAACACTATTTTCGCCGTCACTTTAAAATTAAATCCATTTACGATGGCCATATTAGGTAAAATTAGATCTCAAGGATTAATCCTTATTCTAGTAATTGCACTTGCATTATTTGCATTTATCATTCAAGGTTTGTTAACGTCTAGCGGCGCTGCAAAAGGTTCCTCACTAGGCTCTGTAGGCGATACAGAATTAGACAGAGAGGCTTTTGGACGTAGAGTTGAGGCCACTATGCAACAACGTGGCGCAGGAACATCTACCGTGCAAGCGGTAAACAGCGTATGGAATGCAGAGGTAAGAGATGCCGTTTTAAGAATGCAAATTAATGAAGCTGGTATAGACGTGTCTGATGAAGCCGTAAAAAATCAAATCCAGAAGATGTATGCAAACTCTCCTATTTTTCAAGATGAAAATGGTGAGTTTTCTGAAATTAAAATGAACACATTTGTTGCTGATTTGAAGAATAATCAACCAGAACGTTATCAGTTATGGTTGCAAGATGTAGATAACGCCGCAGACCAAGCTAAACAAACTCAGTTTTTCAACTTATTGAAATCTGGAATCATAGGAACTCAAGCAGCTGGTGAGATGGAATACCGTCTTGCAAATGATAACCGCAGCTTTACTTTTGTAAACATTCCTTACACGAGCATAGCAGACTCACTTGTAGAAGTTTCAAAGTCTGAAATCGCAGATTATATCTCAAAGAACAAAGAAAAATATAAGGCTGATGCGCAACGCGATATCCAATATGTGCTTTTTGAAGACAAAGCCTCTATGGAAGATAAGCAAGCCATGAAGGAGGATATGACTAAACTTCTTAACTCTTATGAAGAGTTTAGTGAAAACACTAACAGAACTGAAAAGTACGAAGGCCTTAACTCAGTAACAGATGTTGAAACCTTTGTAAACGCACAATCTGACCTACCTTATGATGACTCTTTTATCTTAACCTCTAAGATCGCTGCAACAGCTCAACCTATAGCTGCGCTAGAAAAAGGAGCAACTTATGGACCTTATGAAGA
Source organism: Nonlabens sp. (assembly GCF_965660805.1). Classification (GTDB taxonomy): domain Bacteria; phylum Bacteroidota; class Bacteroidia; order Flavobacteriales; family Flavobacteriaceae; genus Nonlabens. The sequence continues at coordinate 7,087 of NZ_CBFIBE010000056.1, forward strand.
TGGAGAGTACATGAAAATCTCTCGTCTAGAGGACAAGAAAATGATTATGGATAGTGTTCAAACTAAACATATTCTTGTAGCTTATGCTGGTGCATCACGTTCTACTGCAACACGTACTAAAGAAGAAGCAGAAAAAGTAGCTGACAGTATTTTTGCCACTATAGGACAGAGTTCTAGTAAATTTAATGCCAAATGGGACTACTTTAATAAAAACACTGAAATCGCAAAAGGTGAAGATATAGGATGGGTTGTTTACTCTGGTAACGCAAAAAACTTTGCTCCAGGATTCTCTAAATTCTTATTTGAAAACGATAAGGGAACTGTAGGGATTTCTGAAAGTTCTTTTGGGTATCACATTATTTACATTCAGGATGCCAAAGCACCTACAGAAGCTGTTAAAATAGCAACAGTTGCAAAGAAAGTAGAAGCTTCTAAGAGAACTGGAAAGAAACTCTTCACAAACGCTCAAAAATTCCAGCAAGGTGCAGCAGACAAAAATTTTGTTGATGTAGCAAAAGAATATACGCTAGATGTAAAACCCGTAAAGAACCTTAAGGCGATGGATGAAAACCTACCTGGTTTACAAAGAAATCGCTCCATAGTTCAATGGGCATTTAAAGAAACTACAGATGTAGGAGAAACAGAACGTTTTGAAACTCCTGAAGGTTATGTAATCGTTCAACTAACCAGAAAGTCTGAAGCTGGTGTAATGTCTACTGAAGAGGCTAGCGCAACAGTAACACCTATTTTACGCAATAAGAAAAAGGCACAAATGATCATGGATAAGATCACTGCAACTGAGGTTAATGACATCGCAACTGCACAAGGAGTTTCTCCTAGAGCAGCCACGGCTGTTAATCGCAAGAGCCCTACTATTCCAGGTGTTGGTGAAGAGCCTAAAGTGGTGGGCGCAGCTTTTGGACTAGAGCAAGGAGCTACCTCTAAGCCTATCGCAGGAGAAAAAGGAGTGTTTGTATTAAAGGTTACTGCTGTAGAAAACGCACCAGATTTAGGAAACTACGGTTCTGACGCAAATCAAGTAGCACAACGTACCGCAAATCAAGCGACTTCTAAACTCGTAGAAGCATTAAAAAAATCTGTAGAGATTACAGATAACAGAGCTACTTTCTACTAGAAACTAGTTATTATATATTATAAAAAACGCCGCTCAATGAGCGGCGTTTTTTGTGTAATAAGAAAACTATAAGTAAAATGAACGTCTAGCTTTTAGTTCAGGTTCAAAGTATCACCTCATCCCATTCTAGGATCACTTCATAACCACAATTCTTAAAGTAGTTACGCTCGTCTTTTCCACCAGTACACATCATAAAATCACCACCCCAACCGCCTAAACTTTTAATCACACCAGAGTAGTCTGGAAATAGATACTCTTGAACAGGCTGTACACCTATTAAGCTCGATATGATTGCTTCATGTCTCTGTACGGTTTTATGAAACGCTTCAAGATCATTTGAAGATGCTATAAATCGTTGTGGCATGGCGCTAAGCTCTGCTCGCAATTCAGCGGTTATGAGGTTTGCATTAAATTGAGCTATGGAATCGCGACTGTTTTGTTTTCTATTTTGATACACAAAAAAAATAGACTGTTTTATCGCTGGAATCCAGTTCAAGAACTCTACAGCAGGTTGTGCATTATTATAATTATAAACCAGAGCAGTACCAGCGGTGGCACAAGCAATATCATAACCACTACCGCCGAAACAAGCAAACTGTAACTCATATGCATCACATTCCAGCCATTGCGCTATTAAAGAAATAAGTGTGGAACTGGTTCCCATACCATACTTACGATTAAAATCCAGTGTCGTAACCGCATCAAATCCATGAGCGATGATTTCTATTGCGTTGGGATGAAGTTCTATCGCTTTCTGCAAGATCTCAATGAGTTTAGCAGCGATATCATCATCTATTTTGACGGGCTTTACATTAAAAAGCAATTCCAAACTCAATCTAGTTTCAAACCATAAGCTACCATCTGCATCATAGCTTTTCCATGAAAAGAAATCATCTTCTCGAGAGCTAATTTCTAGATACTGATTTAACTTTAAAGGAATGGCAAGCGCAGGAACATTATCCAGCACTGCATATTCTCCCGTGATAAGAAACTTGCCGTGAGCTGTGAATTTTAGTGTAGTTTGTTTAGTCAATTTATAGATTATATGTTTTATTCTTCCCTAAGGGCATACTTAAGTCAGCCCTTAGGGAAATGCGTCGCTATTTATCCCTCATTAATTCCAGCGCTTCACGCAATCCAGAGAAACTAGGTGTTTTATCGGTAAACGCTTTTTTGAGTTGTGCTTTTTCGGTGTCGTTTGCCCCTATTTGCTCCAGCATGTTTACTAAGTGCATTTTCATATGACCGGCTTGAATTCCTGTAGTCACCAGTGAATGTAAAGCTGCAAAGTTTTGAGCCAGTCCAGCAACCGCAGTTACTTTCATTAAATCTTGCGCGCTAGGGTTACCTAAAATTTGCATCGCAAGTTTAGAAAGTGGATGTAGTGATGTTAATCCACCTACAGTTCCTAGGGCTAGTGGAAAATCTGCTTCAAAGGTAAAGATGTCGTTCTCTACTCTAGCACGCGTTAAACTTCTATACTGGCCATCACGCGCAGCATAAGCATGCACGCCTGCCTCTACTGCTCTAAAATCATTTCCGGTCGCAATCACCACCGCATCTATACCATTCATGATTCCTTTATTATGGGTCACCGCTCGATACGGCTCTACGGTTGCGATATCTACCGCGCGAGTAAATTTACGAGCAAAATTTGCACCGCTTACTCCATTAATAGTTCCTATCTCGTCAATTTTACAAGAAACCGACACGTTTACCAAACACTGTGGCACATAGTTACTCAATATACTCATAATAACTTCGGGCGCATCGCTTGAAAAACCATCAAATTGACTTGCTTTTTCTCTTAAGCTGCTGGCCAGTTGTTCCAGTGTCGTGTTGATAAAATTTGCTCCCATGGCATCTTTAGTCTCAAAAGTCGCATGTAACTGGTAATAGCCATCCAGAGCACTGGTCTTGTTCACCAGTTCTATATCTAGCAAGCCACCACCACGTTTTTTCATACTAGCATTTATGGACTCGATGGATTGTAATAAATACGCTTTCGCGAAAGCGTAAAACGCCTCCATCTCACTACTCGCACCGTGATACATAATATGTACCTGACCCGATTTTATGGTCGACTTAATACTTGTTTTAAAACCACCACGAGTTAACCAAAACTTAGCCGCTTTACTGGCAGCAGCCACCACAGAGCTCTCCTCAATGGCCATAGGAATGGTGACTAAATGGTCGTCAATGAGAAAATTAGGCGCCAGACCGAAAGGCAAATAGTAGTTAGTTATCGTGTTTTCACTAAAACCGTCGTGTAATTCTTGCAGTTTTGCATCCTCATTCCAGTAACGTGTTATGAGATTTTGAGCTGCAGCGTCACTATTAAAATAAGTATCAACCAGCCAGTTAACTTTTTCTTTTTTAGACAGTTTTGAAAAACCTATCACAGGTGCATCCATGAAAAAATATTTAAGGAACAAAGATACAATTACGAGTCTTAATGACTGTTGAATCATAATAGCATAAACGAACTGATTTTTCCTTTTTTTTCTGTATAATTGATACTTTAACCTATTTTGTTATTACATGATTAAGAAAAGTCTATTTATGGTGCTGTTTTTACTGACCGGTTCAGTGATGATTGCCCAGCAAAACATTACCGTAGAAGATATATATACAGGTACTTTTCGTACCGCTGGATTGCAGTCTCTGGAATCTTTAAACAACGGTAAAGAATACATCATTCTCAATTATAATCGCGACCGCACGCAGACTATTGATAAATACAGCTATGCGACTGGCGAGAAAACTGGAACACTGGTAAGCAGTGCAGATCTTAAAATACCCATAC
>NZ_CBFIBE010000057.1:0-10814 GCF_965660805.1 Nonlabens sp.
AGCTCTAGCCTGCCTATTAACATTAAAAAGGCACACCACCATTTTCCTAGTACTGGTAATCCAGCAAAATTATCTACTAGCGATCAAGCACCATAACATCTAGACTCTTTTCCTTATTATTTCTGGATTTCTACTCGTGTGTAAAACACCAAATATTATTACTTGATTGAGGTCTTCTTCGACTAAATAGAAAATAGCATAGGGAAAACGAGTTACTAAAGACTGACGCAACTCCTTATATCTAAGTTGATAATGTTCTGGGTATTGCTTGATATAATCAATTTCCCTGTTAACCTCTTGCTTAAAATCTAAAGCTAATTGTGCACTTTTCTCACTATACCATTTTTTAGCCTCCTTTAAATCTTGAAGTGCAACTGGAAGAAGCTTAATTGTATAATCCATTACCAGTCAGACTTTACATCTTCCCAATCTAGAACATTATCTGGATTTTCCTTATAAGCAGTTAAGCGATGATCTAATTCTTTTTTATGAGCTAAGGTAATATCTTCTTGCTCTTCCTTTTCTCTTTTTAAAACACGTTCCAGAGCTGTCATTACTTGCTCTTTATCAATTTTAAAAAGTTCTTGTATAAACTGATATTTACGTGCTTCTAAATCCATGACTTACGGTTTACATTCCTAACAAATATAACTCTTATTCTGTGATTGATTTATGTGATGACTTAATTCTATTAATGGTCAATTTATACAAAAGTGTTACACCTTACCTATTCCTCCAAAAGAAAGGCGTTAATAATATCAAAACAGTAAACAGCTCTAGCCTGCCTATTAACATTAAAAAGGCACACCACCATTTTCCTAGTACTGGTAATCCAGCAAAATTATCTACAGGTGATAAGGAACCGAAAGCTGGCCCTACATTACCTAGTGAACTCAATGCACCACCTATAGCGGTTTCAAAATCTAATCCTAAAGCAGCAAGAACTGTTGCTCCTACAATAAAGGATAGCATATAAAGAATAAAGAACCCAAGAATGTTAAATACAATACCGCTCTGCAATGCCTTACCGTTATACCTTACTGGTAAAATAGCATTAGGATGCAGTGTACGTTTAAACTCCATAACACCATTACGTATTAATATAATGTGACGCATAACTTTTACTCCACCAGAAGTCGATCCAGCACTGCCACCTAAGAAGAACAACCCAAAAAACATAATGGTTAAAAAAGGAGTCCATAAGGTATAGTCAGCACTTACAAATCCTGTGGTGGTTATAATTGCTAGTACTTGAAAACTCGCATGTCGCAAACCACTTTCAAACTCTCCCCATACCATGGGATGATCTATAGTGGATAAACTTACATCTGCTTGAAAATAAATAAGAATTCCTGCAATGAGGCTAAAACCTAGCACAAAACTAGAATACCATTTAAACTCTGTATCTCTAATTATTTTACTGAATCTACCCTTAAAGGCAAAATAACTCAGTACAAAATTAGTTCCAGCAATAAACATAAAAACAATGATGATCCATTGAATCATAGGTGTATCATTCCAATAAGCGACACTTGCGTTTTTAGTAGAAAAGCCTCCTGTAGAAAGTGTACTCAAGGCATGGTTCACAGCATCAAACCAGCCCATACCTGCTATACGTAAAAGCACTGCCTCTATCGCAGTGAAACCTACATAAATTAACCACAACCGTTTTGCAGTATCTGTTATACGAGGATGTAGCTTATCTGCGCTAGGACCTGGAGCCTCTGCAGCAAAGAGTTGCATACCTCCTATCCCTAATAATGGTAAAATAGCAACAGCAAGAACGATAATTCCCATCCCACCGATCCAGTGTGTAAGACTGCGCCAGAAAAGTATTCCCCTAGGCATAGCCTCTATATCATTCATGATACTTGCTCCGGTAGTTGTAAAACCGCTCATGGTTTCAAAAAAAGCATCGGTATAATTAGTAATGGCACCTGTAAAAATGTAAGGCATAGTTCCAGCAAATCCCATAATTAACCACCCTAAGGTCACAATAAGATAACCTTCTTTTTTATTAAGTACTTTAACATGGTTACGTGTTAAAAACATAATAACAGCTCCTAGCAGTACGGCTACACCGCTTGCTGCTAGAATAGCATAACCTTCATTCTCTTGATAAATGGCGCTCACTACAGCACATACCAGCATAAAACCACCGTTGAATAACAACAGTAATCCCATTATGTGAGCAATTATTTTATAATTAAGTTTAGTCATTTATAGAAATAGCTTTTCTACTTTACTAATAGAACGTGGTAAAGAACATACTACTACACGATCTCCTGCTTGCACTTTAAAACTCCCTAAAACTATATTACCTACACCATTACGTATCACTCCACCTACTATGGCGCTACGAGGAACCTCAACATCTTTAATAAATTTATCACAAATAGGACTGCCCGGTTTTACTATGAACTCCAGTAATTCTGCATTCATATTATTAAGCTTAGTCATCGCAACTACATCTCCTTTTCTTATAAATCTAAAAATGTTATTTGCGGCAAGTAGTTTTTTATTAATCAGTGTATCTATTCCTATACTGTGAGAAAGCTGGAAGTAATCCATATTTTCTACTAGTGAAATGGTCTTATTCACACTCTTAGATCTTGCCATTAAACAGGATAAAATATTAGTCTCACTATTTCCCGTTACGGCTATAAAGGCATCCATTTCATGAATACTTTCTTCTTGTAAAAGCTCTACGTTACGACCATCTCCATTTATGACTAGTGTATTAGAAAGCTCATCGGCCAGGTCAAATGCTTTTTCTGCGTCTTGCTCTATTAGTTTTACATTTACACCATTTGCAGATAGGTGTTGAGCTGTTTGTTTCCCTATATTACTACCTCCTAAGATCATGACATTTTTCATGATTTGCTTAGTTTTACCCGTGAGTTTATAGAGCTCAGCTACTCCATCACTTGTGGTAATGAAATAGACTTGATCACCTTCTTTAAACTGTGTATCTCCACGAGGTATTAAAGTATATTGAGTCCCAAAACGCTGTATAGCTATGGGCATAAAATGGATTTCTGGGAAAATCTCACCTGCTTCTTGAACCGTTTTACCCACAAACTGAGCGGTGCGTTGCAAGCTCACACCTACCATGGTGAGCGCACCTTCTTCAAATTCATAACTATCATTAAAAGCACTCTGGTTTAAAAGCAATTCTATTTCTTTACTGGCAAGTGCCTCTGGAGAAATTAATTCATCGATACCAAATTGCTGAAAACCTATTTCATTTTGAAAATCTAAAAATTCAGTGTTAGTAATACGGGCGATAGTACGTTTTGCACCTAGTTGTTTAGCAAGAACACACACCGTAATATTTGTAGTTTCACTACTGGTCACAGAAATCACTAATTCTGCCTCGTGAATATGTGCCTCTTGCAATATCTTAATAGATGTTGCATCACCTCTTAATGCTCTGATATCAAGATGTGTATCTGCATAGTGCAGGTTTTCTTTAACTGGATCTATTAAAGTAATATTTTGCGACTCAAAAGAAAGCAGCTTTGCAAGATGAAATCCTACCTCACCAGCTCCTGCGATAATGATCTTCATAAAAATCTAATCTATGTTTCAAAGATACTGGAAAGCTTTAAATTACAACTATATATGACTGTTTTTAGTGGAGTGTTGTTAATATTTTGCTTTCGCGAAAGCGTAATTACACAAAGCTCATCGCACTACCTTATCTTTGCAATAAATAATAAAAAGTGGCTCAAGAAGTTAAACCGTACAAAGGAGAAGACAGTAGTAAAAAGGAGCAAGTGACTAAAATGTTTGACACTATTAGTGGTGAATATGATGGTCTCAATCGCATGATATCACTAGGACTGGATCAGAAATGGAGGGCAAATGTGGTAGAGATGGTCGCTGCTACAAACCCAGATACAATCATGGATATCGCCACTGGTACTGGAGATCTAGTTATTCAAATGGCTCAAAAAACTAAGGCGTCTAAATTAATAGGGTTAGATATCTCTAGCGGTATGCTAGAAGTAGGAAAGCTTAAAGTAAAAGATGAAGCCCTAGATGATCGCATAGAAATGGTACTGGGAGATTCTGAAAATCTACCTTTTAAAGACGATAGTATAGATGCTGTGACCGTTTCTTATGGTGTGCGTAATTTTGAAAATCTTGAAAAAGGTCTATCTGAGATAAGACGAGTGCTCAAGCCGCAAGGTATTCTGGTAATCCTAGAGACCAGTATCCCATCTAAATTCCCTTTTAAACAAGGTTATTATGTGTTTTCTAAGGTGGTAGTTCCTACCATAGGAAAATTATTTTCAAAGGACAAAACAGCTTATGGCTATCTTCAAAAAAGCGCCAAAGCGTTTCCTTATGGAGAACGTTTCAACAATATTTTAAAGAAAGTAGGGTTTAATGATATACAACACTTTTTACAATTTCAGGGTGCATCTACCATTTACAGAGCAATTAAATAATAATATGAGGTCAATTCTTATACTTTTAAGCCTATTTTTAGGTTTTCAAATAGCGGGCGCACAATACATTAAGGAGAAAATAGCAAATGATGCCACCGGTGGACTAGGTCAGATTGATGAGAAAAGATTCACTTGGGGTTATTACCTAGGGCTTAATTCTTATGACTATAAATTTGACTACGATGAGGTTACTGAAGATATTTTTGTAGAAACTTCTATGGGTTTTAATGTAGGGCTTGTAGGTGATGTAAAGATTAATAACTACATTAATCTAAGGCTAGAACCAGGAATTAGTTTTGTGACTAGAACTTTAAACTTTGAAGATCCATCCTTTACCATGCCTGGTGATTTTCTAAGAGAAGTAACCTCAACTTATATTAACGTTCCATTACTTGTTAAATTCTCAACTAAACGATTAAACAACTGGAAACCTTTTGTAATAGGTGGTGCCTCGTGGTCTCGCAATCTTTCTAGTAAAGAAGAAAGCCCTATAGATAATAGTGAAGGTCAGTTTAGACAGGTGACTAATGTATTCAATTATGAACTTGGTTTTGGGATTGACTTTTACTTGTACTACTTCAAGTTTACTCCTTCTATTAGAGGCGTGTTTGCCATAAATGATGAGCTGGTAAGAGATGCTGATCCTAGCAGCCCATACACCGGTAATATTTCCAGTATGCTATCTAGAGGAATTTTCTTGAATTTTACATTTCAGTAGAACGTTTCCATTCTCCTAGTATTACCGCTGTAGCCATCGCTACATTTAAACTTTCTGTATCTCGCTGTGTTCCATATTGTGGTATGCTTATTTGAGTTCCTAAAGAAATAATTTCTGGTGAGATCCCAGCACTCTCATTACCCATTACAATAATACCACTAGCTGGTAGGTCTATGTCATAAATAGATGTGCCCTGCATAGCTGTGGGAAAAACGGTAAGTGAAGAATCTACTAAGTGTTTTTCTAAATCTACATAATCCACTTGAACTCTTCCTAGTGAAGCCATTGAAGCCTGAACGCATTTAGGATTAAACACATCTACTGTTTCTAGTGAACATAAAATTTGAGATATATGAAACCAGTCGCATAACCTTATTATCGTTCCAAGGTTACCAGGATCTTTCACATCATCTAGAGCTAGAATGAGTCCATCTGTTTTTATTTCTTTTTTTACAGGCATCTCAAATACTGCAAGGTAACCTGGAGGCGTTTTTAAAGTAGAAATACCTGCCATATCTTTTTTAGAAACGATATCTGGAGAGAAAGAATCGAGTGCATGATGACCTTCAGCAACTAGAATTTGTTGACATTTCAAACTAGTTTGAGATAGTTCTTGAATAGACTTATAGCCTTCTACAAGGAAAAGCTGGTGATCATTCCTGTTCTTTTTACGAGAGAGACTTTTGATAAGCTTTAATCTGCTTTTTGTAACCATTTATAATTGTATTTTTGATGACCACTTATGAAGAAAACGAGTCTACTTGCACAAATAGGTTTAATTATCACGCTTATCATAGTGCTTACCTCATGTAATGCTGTAAAACGTGTTCCTAAAGGTAAAAAACTACTGGTAAATAACACCATTAAAGTAGATAGTACTAACCCTAAAGACCCTAGAGTTAATACTCTACTGGTACAACAACCTAATAGCCGTTTATTCACCATTCCATTAGGACTGCATTTTTATAACTTAGCAAGACCTCATAGAGACTCCATCTACCTCAAATGGATACAGGAAAATCCTAAAAAATTAGAACGACGCAATAAATTACTCTCTGAAAAACAAACCATTCAACTGGGCCAAAGCCTGGTAGGTTTTAACCAATGGATCAAGAGAACTGGACAGGAGCCTGCCATCATTGAAGATGAAGATATTGCAAAATCTAAAGAGCGTTTAAGACAGTGGTACTGGAATCAAGGATGGTTTAACACTGAGGTATCTCACAAGATTATCAATAGTAAAAAAGAACAAAGAGCCGAAGTCATTTACTCGGTTAAAAAACATAAAGCTTATAAGGTAGGCAGCATTACATCTCGCATCACATCACCTCTTGTAGACTCCTTATACCGAGCAAACCTTAAAAATCAACTCATCGTAACGGGAGAACAGTATTACACACCAGATTTTAATGCTGAACGCGATCGATTGATGAAACTTTTCCGTAATAATGGTGTTTATTACATGGAAAAGGAGTTTATACAGTTTGAAGGTGATACCGTGAACTCTAATTATAAAGCAAATATTGCCCTACTTATAGGTGATCGAGAAATAAAAGTGGCCGACTCCATCATTGAAAAACCATTTCTCATTCATAAAATCAGTAAAATAAATGTCTATCCAGATTATCAAGAAAGTCTGGTGAACAATGTTCCAGACACTACTCGCTATAAGGATTTAAATATTATAAGGCATGGTAAACTCAAATACCGTAATAACGTACTTGCAGATGCAATTTTCTTTCATGAAGGAGATGTTTATAAAGACATAGACCGTGACCGTACCTTTAATAGGATTACTGAGTTAAATAGTTTTTACACACCATCTATAAGATTAGAACCAGACCCAACAGATCCTACAGGAGTAGGTTTAATTGCAAATATTCTACTAACTTCAAAGAAAAAATTCTTTCTTAAAAACACTGCCGAAACCACTCATAGCAATATTCAAGCACTAGGAATAGGTCTTAACAGCTCACTCCTTATAAGGAACTTATTTAGAGGAAGTGAACTGCTAGACATCAACTTTAGAGGTAGTATAGGTGCTAGTGCCTCAGGAACAACAGGCGACAGTAGGTTTTTTGACCTTCAAGAATATGGAGCTGATGCTCGATTGAGTTTTCCTCGATTATTTTTTCCTGTAAAAACAGAAAAAGTGATCCCTAAACACATGTCTCCTACCACAAACCTGTCCATAGGATTCTTGAGTCAAACTAATATAGGGTTAGATAAAACCAGTTTCAATAGTATATTTAGTTATAGATGGAAGCCTCAACCTAATAACAATAGTAGATTTGATTTAATTAACGCGCAATACGTGCGCAATCTAGATCAAGCAGATTTTTATAACGTTTATAACAGCACCTATAGTAGTCTCAATAATATTGCTACAGAGTTAAACATTAACAACCCCATTTATTTAAACGATAGTAATAACTTAAGTATCCCTTCAGGAACTTCTCTTTTCACCAGAGACGTTTTAAATGGAACCATCACCACTAGTGAATTACAAAGAGAAACAGTACGCAATATTGAAGAACGTAGAGATCGCCTTACTCAAAACAACCTGATCGTATCATCTAGCTACAACTGGGTTAAAAACACTCAAAAAGGACTTTATGATGATGATTATTCCATTTTTAGTGCCCGTATCGAGTCTGCAGGAAACACGCTCGCTGGAATTACATCATTGTTAGGCGAGCCTAAAAATGGTGATGGTAAAAGAACCGCCTTTGGAGTAGAATACACACAATACGTAAAAACAGAACTCGATTTTATAAAGCACTGGCAACTATTTAATAATAATGTGTTTGCCGTTAGAGTTTTTGGTGGAATAGCCATACCCTATGGAAATTCAGAAAATATCCCTTTTGTGAGATCATTCTTTGGTGGTGGACCTAATGATAATCGTGCATGGCAAGCTTATGAGCTAGGACCAGGAAGCACTGGTGGAATTAACGATTTTAACGAGGCAAATATGAAAATTGCTTTTAACGGTGAATACAGGTTCAGCATTGCTGGAAGTTTTAAAGGTGCACTTTTTGTAGATGCTGGAAACATCTGGAACGTACTCGATAATGAAGAAAACCCAGATGCACAATTTAAAGGAATAAGAGACCTCGCCACCATTGCTGTAGGCTCTGGATTTGGAATTAGATACGACTTTGGGTTTTTCGTTTTAAGATTCGACACAGGATTTAAAACTTTTAATCCAGCTCTAAAAGAAGGCCGTAGATGGTTTAAAGAAATTAAAATCCCCAAAGCAGTATTTAATGTAGGTATCAACTACCCATTCTAAATAGGTTTTATATCGAGCCTATATTTTCCTTACTTTTGTAACTTATCTTTTTAAGAAAAACTATGAAACATAATATAAAACCAGGAGTTGCCACAGGTAACCAAGTTCAAGAAATATTTAATCATGCCAAAGCTAATGGCTATGCACTACCTGCGGTAAATGTAGTAGGAACTAACACCGTAAATGCCGTAATGGAAACAGCTGCAGAGTTGAACTCACCAGTGATCATTCAGTACTCTAATGGTGGATCAGTATTTAACGCTGGTAAAGGATTAAATAATGATGGACAGCGCGCCGCTATACTAGGTGGTATCGCTGGTGCAGAACACGTACACAGACTGGCTGAGGCTTATGGCGCAACAGTAATTCTTCATACAGACCACTGTGCTAAAAAACTACTACCTTGGATTGATGGACTTCTAGATGCTAGTGAAACACGCTTTCGCGAAAGCGGGAAATCACTATTCTCATCACACATGATAGACCTTAGTGAAGAACCACTTGAAGAAAATATAGAGATTTGTAAAAGATATCTAGAACGTATGTCTAAAATGGACATGACCCTAGAAATTGAGCTAGGAATAACTGGTGGTGAGGAAGATGGCGTAGATAACAGCGATGTAGATGAGTCTAAACTATACACGCAACCTGAAGAAGTAGCTTATGCTTATGAAGAACTAAAAAAAGTAAGTGACCGTTTTACCATTGCAGCAGCCTTCGGTAATGTACATGGTGTTTATAAGCCTGGTAACGTAAAATTAACTCCTAAAATCTTAAAAAACTCCCAGGAGTTTATCACTCAAAAATATGGAGTTGAACAAAATCATATAGACTTTGTATTCCACGGTGGATCAGGATCTACACTTGAAGAAATAAGAGAAGCCATAGGGTATGGTGTTATTAAAATGAACATTGACACAGATCTTCAGTGGGCATTTGCAAACGGTATCAAAACTTACATGGATGATAATAATGACTTCTTATTATCTCAAATAGGAAATCCTACTGGGGCAGACTCGCCTAATAAAAAATACTATGATCCTCGTAAATGGTTGCGCGTAGGTGAAGAAAGTTTTAAAGCTCGTTTAAAAGCAGCGTTTGAAGACTTAAATAACATTAATACACTGTAATAAGTTTAAGTTTAAGTTTAAGTTTAAGTTTAAGTTTAAGTTTAAGTTTAAGTTTAAGTTTAAGTTCAAAATTACATTGATTACTATTAATTAATTAAAAATCAACCGTTAACTAATAACAGTTAACTAACAACAGACAACTACAATAGCATGGCTTGGTTTAAAAGAGATAAAAAAGGAATTACAACGCCTACTGAGGCAAAAAAAGACACTCCTAAAGGTCTATGGTATAAATCCCCTACGGGTAAAATAGTAGATGCAGAGCAGTTAAAAAACAACTTCTATGTGAGCCCTGAAGATGGTTATCACGTACGTATAGGAAGTAATGAGTATTTTGAAATCCTTTTTGATGATAATAAGTACGAAGAACTCAATGCAAACATGACCTCTAAAGACCCATTAAAATTTGAGGACTCTAAAAAATATGTAGACCGTTTAGAAGATGCTAAAAAGAAATCAGGTCTTACAGATGCCGTTAGAACCGCTGTAGGTAAAAGTGCTGGACATGATCTGGTAGTAGCGTGTATGGATTTTGCCTTTATAGGAGGATCTATGGGAAGTGTGGTAGGAGAAAAAATAGCTCGTGCTGCAGACCATTCTTTAAAAAACAACATTCCATTTATGATCATCTCTAAGTCTGGTGGTGCTCGTATGATGGAAGCCGCATTATCCCTTATGCAACTTGCAAAAACAAGCTCTAAACTAGCCCAACTGGCCGATGCTGGAATACCTTACATATCACTATGTACAGATCCTACCACTGGTGGAACTACAGCATCATTTGCCATGTTAGGAGATATTAACATAGGAGAACCAGGCGCATTAATCGCCTTTGCAGGACCACGTGTCGTAAGAGATACTACTGGTAAAGAATTACCAGAAGGTTTCCAAACAGCAGAGTTCTTGTTAGAAAAAGGATTCCTAGACTTTATCGTTCCGAGACATGAGTTGAAAGAAAAAGTGAATTTGTATTTGAACTTGATATTGAATCGTGAGGTTCCAATCGTTTAAAAACATTTCATTCCATATTAAGAGCCTGTACCTATCAAGCTACTGGCTTTTTTTATAAAAAAACCTGCATTAAAACGTAGATACGATTAAAAGTGTATCTTTGCAGCCGCATTAAAGAACGAGTCTTTAATGTGAAGTCAGAAAACCTGACGTACATAATATTCATTATCAAAATAATTTTGGCATGTATTTATCACCAGAAA
>NZ_CBFIBE010000058.1:0-10444 GCF_965660805.1 Nonlabens sp.
CAATTTTTTAAGAATTCTGGTAGATTCAAAATTGACATATTTATTATTTTGACCTTTTGAATTACCTAAATAATTCCAGCCATGTATGTCATCATTATATCCATTATCATCATCATCAATATGGTTGTTTGGGATCTCTTTATTGTTAATCCAGATATAATCTGATAATGCTGCATGATTCATATCAGTTTCACTATCTATAACAGCGACAATAACTTGCCTAGATTTCTTTGTAATTAGCAAACTATCATAGGCTCTAGTTAAACTTATACCTGGAATAGTATCTAGCTCGATATCTTTAAAATGCCAGTTTTTTAGGTCTTTTTTATCTGTACTTTGCTGTATTTCTGTAGGGCTTGTAATAGGTTGGTGTAACTTTATTGGTTTGCACGAAACAACTAAATAAAGCACAAAAAGAATCGTATATTTATTCATGAATAGTAGAGATATGAGTAGCCTTAATATAAGCTAGTGAGTAATTATTATTTTATTCTTAACAAGCTCTCTTGAAAGAATTTTTTGTAGTGAGTAAAATTAGGTGTTTTATAATTAAGGCACATTCTCAGATCAATTTAAAAACGACATTAGCATTAACAATCTCAAAACCCTATAGTGTTTGTCTTATGATTCATCATAACTTAATGAATCTGAAAATGAATATGATCATCATGCCTCACGGCATGGCATCCATGAAATCTGATTTTAGATCGTTGATATTGCTGTAATTGATCTAATTCAAATCTAGGAATCAAATGTGGTTCTATAAATAACTTTTGCGTGCGCTGTTCTGTTAAGATTTCTTTAATCAAATACTTGGTGAATTCTGGATTTATGGTAATTGATGAATTTGTCACCAGACCAAAATACTTAGAATAACCATATTGCCAGTAACCAGCATCTTCACACTGCGACAGCATTGGATTAATGCCGTTTTCAGGCTCTACATAAACACCATATCCAGTAAGGCTAGGATTAGAATTATCTAGTTGTTGGTCCTCATTGTTATATATAAAAGCAATGTCTATTTTACGACCATCATTATGACTTAAATGCGGTAGTAAAGGAAAACCGTTTATAAATGGGAAACCAGCGTCTAAATAAGTAATACTTATTTCTCCGTTTACTGGTTGCGACAAGTTTATAGCGATAGATTCAAGTGTTTCATGTAACTCTACACTCACGTAATTTCTACATAGCAAGACGTATCCCAAATTATGAGGTTGAATATGTTCATGAAAAATAGGCAACATCATTCTGTTACCTAATGACGCTGTTAAGGGAACTACCGTAAAAATTACCAAAACATAAGTGACCACAAACACAACTAATCGTTTTCTTTTATTCCATAACGACTTACGGGTTTTAAAGAATCCAAAAACAGCGATCCACACCACACCACCTACTTGAGTAACCAGCGTTAAAACGACTACGATTAAAATATGAACAAGTGCCTTTAAATACTTCATATCCTAATGCTCATAACTCATTCTATGACCATCTAGTTTTACAAAGATGAACAGCAGTATCGTAAAGCCCCATAAACCACTACCTCCATAACTCATAAACGGCAACGGAATCCCTACGGTAGGAAGCAACCCTAAGACCATTCCTATATTTATAAAAAAGTGAATAAAAAATATACCTGCAACGCAGTATCCATAGATACGAGCAAACTGGTTGCGTTGCCGTTCTGCCATAAGAATGAGTCTATAAATAAGACTTATAAATAAGATAATCACAAGTGATGCACCCATAAAACCCCATTCTTCTCCTATCGCGCTAAAAATAAAATCGGTCTCCTGTTCTGGTACAAATCCTCCTTGCGTTTGAGTTCCTTGCAGCAATCCTTTTCCTGTAAAACCACCACTACCTACCGCAATAACACTCTGATTAATATTGTACCCTACACCTTGATTATCTTCTACTCTTCCCAGTACTATATCTATGCGGTTTCTATGTCGGTCTTCTAGCAAGTTATTGAATATATAATTTGTTGATAATGAATACAGCACACATAATCCAGCAAGTATTATATAAAGTACTTTTCTAGGTTTAGGCAATCGGTTTTTGTGTCTTTGCTTTCGCGAAAGCATATATATCAAAGCCATACCGACCATAATAATAAGCGTAATCCACCAGCTACCTATTAAAAGAGTCCCCAGAAATAAACCTATCGCTACTAGTACTAAACTAAGGTACCAAAGTGACAATCCTTCTCTATGCAAGGCAAAGAAAAAAGCTCCATAAACGAGTGCGCTACCTGGATCTGGTTGTGGAATAATGATAAGCGCTGGTAATGCGATGATGAATCCGGTGATCAATAAATCACGTGTGTTTTTAAGAGAAATATGAATACCGCTTAAATACTTTGCTACGGCGAGTGCGGTGGCGGCTTTAGCAAATTCACTAGGTTGTAGAGTCATAGTCCCTAGTGAATACCATGATTTTGCTCCATTAATCTCTTTACCAAAAACAAACAAACCTAATAATGACAAAAGTGAAATAATGTAAATCACACTACCGAAACGTTCAAAAAACTTAACGTCCATGGCTAGTAAAAAAATAATGATAACTACAGCCAGCGCAATCCAGATCATTTGTTTTCCAAACAACTCATCCATATCAAAAATGCTCCCATACTCCACTACTGGCGCAGCTGAATATATGCTGATCCACCCTATAAAAACTAAGGCGGCATAAATAAGAATTGTGTACAGGTCAAACCTTTGCTTATTTCCTATTGCCATATTACGGTTTAAGCTGATTAGATTCTTGTCCTGGAACTATTTGAGATTGTATTAACCCTTGATCTACTCTAGGGTTAATCTCAAATGGTTTACCGCTGTATGGTTTTGCATACTCATATTCTAAACTATGAGTGAGTAGGTACTGTTCTAGATCCTTACGGGATATTTCTCCTTTAATATGCTTTTCGATCAGGAGACTTGCGATTTTTGCCGCATAACGAGAACCCCAGTATCCATTTTCTACAAAAACGGCTATAGCAATTTGTGGATCATCCTTAGGTGCAAAAGCTATAAAAACAGAATGATCAGTAAGCTGTG
This sequence comes from Nonlabens sp., assembly GCF_965660805.1. GTDB lineage: Bacteria > Bacteroidota > Bacteroidia > Flavobacteriales > Flavobacteriaceae > Nonlabens. The sequence continues at coordinate 3,066 of NZ_CBFIBE010000058.1, forward strand.
TGCGCTTACCATCTATCTTCATGAAATTCTCTACGGTTCCTGTTTTACCACATATTTCTATGCCTGGGATTTGAGCATGTTTTGCCGTACCTGTTTTATATACCGCTGTCATTCCATCAATTACTGGTTCAAAGTGTTTTGACGCTACTGTTGTATAATTCTTTACCGTGTAATCAGGATTATCTATAGGAACACCATCTATGGCTTTTATAACATGTGGTCTGTAAAAATAACCGCGGTTTGCTATAGCAGCAGTCATATTGGCCAGTTGAATAGGCGTGGTAATCACCTCGCCTTGTCCTATAGCGTTTGAAATAGTAGTTACCGCTCGCCAGTTGAAATCATATCGATCAGAATAATATTTACCATCTGGGATTAATCCTTTTTTTCCGACAGGTAAATCGTAACCTAAATAATTACCTAGACCAAAGCTAGTAACATGCTTATGCCAGTTATCCATTCCAGCTTCTGGAGTATCACCTTTCTCAATAATACGTCTGTAAACTTGTGCAAAATAAGCATTACAAGACTCAGCAATACCCGTGCTTAAAGCAAGTGGTGATTTATGAGCATGGCACTTCATGCGCTTTTTCCCACCATAATCATAACCGTGTCTACATGTTAGACGTTCCGTTGTGGTAATAACGCCTTCTTCAAGACCTATTAAGGCGTTAATAATTTTAAACGGTGAACCTGGTACATAATCTGCTTGTAGCGCTCTGTTCACCCCAGGTTTTTTAATAGTGTCATTAAAAATTAATACAGAGTTCTTAGATCGATCTCTTCCCATCAATAATGCAGGATCATAATAAGGTGCTGTGACTAGAGTTAATATCTCACCCGTTTTAGGTTCAATAGCCACTATTCCACCACGTTTGTTACTCATTAACAACTCTGCATAAGCCTGTAAGTCATTATCTAAAGTAACCGTTAGGTCTTTGCCTGATTGAGGTATAGTATCATACTTTCCATTTTCATAAGATTCCAGAGCACGACCATAGCGATCTCTAATAAAGTGCTTCACTCCTTTTTTACCGCGCAATTCATCTTCATATTGAAGCTCTATTCCATTCTTACCAGCTAAATCTCCTAAATGGTAACGAGAATCTTTTTGAATGGTCCTTGGGCTTACTTCTCTAATGTATCCTAAAACACTAGCGCTATGAGTTACCTGATATTTACGTAAAGAACGTTTTTGAGCATAAAAACCAGGAAATTTGCGCAGTTTTTCTTGAATAGGCGCATATTCTTCTTGAGTTAATTGTGGAATAATGACACTACCCTTTTGCCAAGACCAATTTTTAGCATCTTTAATTTGAGACAGTAATCTGGACTTATCCATCCTTAATAGTGCGCACAATTGTAAGGTATCAAATTTCTTAAGTTCCTTAGGAATAAGCATGATATCATAAGCCACTTGATTTGCCACCATGAGATCTCCATCTCGATCATAAATAAAACCGCGCTCTGGAATATCGTAAACTGTTTTTACTGCATTTAATTCTGATTTTAACCGGTACGTATCTCCATTTAAAATCTGTAAATAAAATACCCTACCCAATAAAGTAAGTCCTACTACCGAAACTAAAAAAAGGAGAAGAAATTTTTTCATGATCTACCACGCAATCCAAATAACACAAACAAAACAACAGCTACAAATAAAGTAGATATACCTGTATATAACGTCATTTGCAATACTTGAAGTATCTGACTCAGGTTAAAATAAACAAGTAAAAACAATACTAAATGATGCAATAAAACAGCCAGAGCGAGCAACAATAGAAACCGATCTATAGGAGATTTAATTATTTTCAAATTCTTAGTAAGATAACCTTGCCCATAAACGAGTTTTAATAATACTGGTCTAAAAAAGGCTAATGTTACAGCCGCCGCCGCATGAGCTCCACCAGTATCTTGAAAAGTATCTACGATCACTCCAAGCATAAAAGCGATTAATAAAAACGACCAACGATTATTTTCTACAGGATATAAGACTATAAATAACATATAAACTAAAGGACATATATAGCCTAGAAAATAAACTTGATCCATTACAAATATTTGTAATAGCAGTAGCCCTATAAACCGCAACATATTATGGAACAAAACGTTATTCATCGTTTCTTACCGTTAAAGTGTCTATGATAGTAAGCGCTTTTTTGTCTCGGTTTTTAATCACGTAAGCCGTTCCTAAATCTGTCATATCATTAAATAAAGTAACCTCTATTTGATAACGACTGCCATTTTCAACTAGTTGTGCGCTTTTAATAGTCCCTATTAAAACATCAGGTGGGAAAGTTGTGCTCTGTCTTCCTGTAATGATTGTATCACCCTTAGTAACCTGAGCTAGTCTAGGAACATCTACTAATGACATTATATAGGGATCTTTTCCATCCCATGTTAAAGAGCCTATAATATTACTTCCCTTTATTTGAGCATTTAAAGATATCTCTGAGTTAAGAATAGAAATAACACGTGAAAATCGCTTATTTGAAATATCTATAATTCCCACAATCCCATCTGTAGTAATTACACCCATATCTTCTTTCACACCTTGTTCACTTCCTATATCTAGAGTTAAAAAATTATCTCTTTTTGAATAATCATTTTTAATAACTCGAGCTGGAAAAACACGGTATGGAACATCCTCAGAAAAAAGAAAAGTGGTTTCATCACCCAGCAACGTATCTCCCGTGCTAAGGCTTTTCATGCGCAATAGTGCATTTTCTTTTCGTAATCGTTCATTTTCATCAGCGAGGTTTAAGTAATCATAAATATGATTACGAGTGCTGAGAAAAGAACCTGTAATATTCCCTGTAGAATGCACAAAGGCATTGTAATGGTAACTATGCGATTGAATAGTAAAAACAAGAGCTAAAGTCATTAAGCTCATATAGAGCAACAAGTTTCTGTACTTGATCAGAAAATTGATAATTTGCTGCATGTAAAACTATTATTTTTCTAGTACACTTTTAAATCGCTCTATATTTTTAAGGGTAAGTCCTGTACCTCTCACTACTGCTCTCAATGGATCTTCGGCTATGTATACAGGTAAATCAGTTTTTTGAGAAAGACGTTTATCCAGACCACGTAGCATAGAACCACCACCGGCTAGATAAATACCTGTATTATAAATATCGGCAGCGAGTTCTGGTGGAGTTTGTGATAAGGTTTCCATGACCGCATCTTCCACACGCAAAATAGATTTATCTAGAGCCTTAGCTATCTCACGATAGCCTATTTTAACCTCTTTAGGTTTACCAGTAAGTAAATCACGACCTTGAACATTCATTTCTTCTGGTGGCACTTCTAAATCTTCAGTCGCAGCTCCTATTTGAATTTTAATTTTTTCAGCAGTGCGCTCTCCTACATAAAGATTATGTTGTGTGCGCATGTAGTAAACAATATCATTAGTAAAAACGTCTCCTGCAATTTTCACAGATCGGTCACAAACTATTCCTCCTAGAGCAATTACCGCGATTTCAGTAGTTCCACCACCTATATCCACGATCATATTTCCCTTAGGTTGCATGATATCTACACCTATCCCTATCGCCGCGGCCATAGGTTCATGGATAAGATATACTTCTTTACCATTCACACGCTCAGCACTATCCTTAACCGCTCGCATTTCTACCTCAGTTATACCTGATGGAATACAAATCACCATGCGTAATGAAGGAGCAAATAATTTTTTCTTTAAAGCTGGAATCTCTTTTATAAACATAGAGATCATCTTCTCACTGGCATCAAAATCTGCAATTACTCCATCTTTAAGTGGCCTTATGGTCTTAATGTTTTCATGCGTTTTACCTTGCATCAACGCGGCCTCTTTACCTACCGCTATAATTTTACCGGTAATACGATCACGTGCTACAATAGATGGACTATCCACAACTACTTTACCGTTGTGAACTATAAGAGTATTTGCCGTACCTAGGTCTATAGCAATATCTTCAGTTAGAAAATCAAAAAATCCCATAAGATTAAAAAAGGAAAAAATGGTTAATTACTTGAGCTTTACAAAGCTAAGACAATTCTTAGTGTTTAAAGTGTCTTGTTCCCGTGAAAACCATCGCAATTTCATTTTTATTGCAATAATCTATCGATAATTCATCCTTTATAGATCCTCCTGGCTGTATTACAGCTTTAATTCCAGCATGGTCTGCAATTTCTACACAATCTGGGAAAGGGAAAAATGCATCACTGGCCATAACCGCTCCATCGAGTTGAAATTTAAAAGATTGAGCTTTATGAATTGCTTGATTTAAAGCATCTACACGAGAGGTTTGACCAGTTCCACTGGCGCACAACTGCTTGTTTTTTGCAAGAACGATCGTGTTAGACTTAGTATGTTTACACAATTTTGAGGCAAATAATAAATCCTCTATTTGTGCACTGGTAGGCTCTAATTCTGTTGCTGTTTTTAAATCTTCTTTAGCATCGGTTTTCAAGTTAGCATCTTGAACTAAATAACCATTTAAGCTTGCTCTTACTTCTACTTTATTTGGCATGCCGCCCTGCCTGCCGGCAGGCAGGTTTCGCGAAAGCGCATCTCCCACAAGCTCTAACATGATTCTATTCTTCTTACCTTTTAATATCTCCAGTGCCGCTGGATCAAATGATGGAGCAATCACTACTTCACAGAACAACTTATGGATCTCCTGAGCAGTCGCCACATCAATTGCTACATTTGAAATTAAAATTCCTCCAAAAGCAGACACAGGATCACCAGCAAGCGCATCTACATAAGCCTGATGAATCGTATCGCGCTGGGCAACACCACAAGCATTATTATGTTTAAAAATCGCAAAAGTAGGTGCATCGTTTACAAACTCACTCATTAAGTTCACAGCAGCATCTACATCTAGTAAGTTGTTGTAAGAAAGCGCTTTACCATGTAGTTTAGTAAACATACTGTTAAAATCTCCATAGAACCATCCACGCTGGTGTGGATTCTCTCCATAGCGCAATGGCATTACGTGTTGTTCACTTAATTTAAGGGATTTATCCACCGCATCACCAGCAAAGTAGTTATAAATCGCACTGTCATAATGAGAAGAAATATCAAAGGCTGTAGCCGCAAACTCTTTACGTTGTGCAGCCGTAGTTGTTCCGCCACCTTCTGCTAGCACATTTAATAATTTTGCATAATCATCCATAGTAGATACACAAAGAGTATCCTTATAATTCTTTGCGGCAGCGCGTATTAAAGAAATCCCACCGATGTCTATTTTTTCAATAATATCTTGTTCTGAAGCACCACTTGCCACGGTTTTCTCAAACGGGTACAGATCTACAATCACGATGTCTATTTGTGGAATATCAAATTCGGCCAGTTGCGCCACATCACCTTCATGATCACGACGATTTAAAATACCTCCAAAAACTTTAGGGTGTAAGGTCTTTACACGACCACCTAGAATAGACGGATAAGAAGTTACATTTTCTACTGGAATTACAGGAATCCCTAAATCATTAATAAATTTTTCTGTGCCACCTGTAGAATAAATAGTAATCCCTAGCTCGTTCATTTTATGAACGATAGGCTCTAAACCATCTTTATGAAACACAGATATTAAGGCAGATTTTGCGGTGATGTTGCTCATGTTGTGAAATGCTTAAAAAGTAAGATGTAAAAGTAATAGATTGTAGCGGCTTCTCTACATCCATCACGTATCAAAACCAGTATTGTTTTGAACCATTGTTTAACAACTACATACTTTTAAACTGTTAAAAATCTGTAACATTTCTACAACATCATAGTCCAATGAGATAAGCTAACTTTAACCCTTCATAAAACCATTATCAATAATGCTTATTTATTTAAGTCTTTTAAAAGAAAGTTTTTCATTTGCCTGGAGTGCCTTGAGCACTAATTTACTGCGCACATTTCTTTCTTTACTAGGAGTTACCATAGGCATATTTTCTATAATAGGTATTCTTGCAGCGGTAGATTCTTTAGAACGAGAAATTACAGATGGATTGAGTTCCCTAGATATTTCTACTATTTATGTATTAAAAATATCCTTTGGCCCTACAGAACTAGAACGTTACCAGTATGAAAACTTCCCTAACGTTTCCTATGACGAGTTTCAAATGCTCAAACGCAGTATGACAGACATAGATGCTATTACATACACCATGTTCTCAGCTCCTGAAAGCATCAAGTTTGAAGATAAAATAGCAACTGGAGTTAACATCGTTCCAGGAACAAGTGAGTTTTACGACCTGGAAAACATAAAACTGAATGAAGGTCGTTTTTTTAGTGAAAGCGAGGCAAATAGCGGTTCTCCTGTTGCTGTTATAGGGTATGAAGTGGCACAGAATTTATTTAAAAACACAAACCCTATAGGTAAACGAGTGCGTTTATATGGAAATAAATTTACCATTATAGGAGTAATGAGTAAAGAAGGTACTGGAATGTCCATGGGTCCTTCTAAGGATGAAAGCGCATATATACCAGTGAATTTTGTGAGAAAAATTTATGGCGACAATAATAAATATAAAACAACAGCGCTTATTCTTAAACCTAAAAAAGGCGTGGATCAAGATGAGTTTATCGCAACTCTTGAACAAAAACTGCGCAACTATCGTGGTTTAAAAAACGACCAACTCAGCACTTTCTTTATCAACCCATTAAAAGGTTTTGCAGATTTCCTAGATCAAGTAACCAGCACACTCACTTTTATAGGAATAATCATTTCTGGATTTTCTATGCTCGTAGGTGGTTTTGGGATCGCAAACATCATGTTTGTGAGTGTGAAAGAACGTACCAACCTAATAGGAATTCAAAAATCTCTGGGCGCTAAAAACAGTTTTATCTTATTTCAGTTCTTATTTGAAGCTATTATCCTATCCCTTTTTGGAGGAATTTTTGGGTTATTCTTTGTCTGGATAGGAACCATTCTCGCAAATGCTTTTTCAGAAGATTTTGTGTTTATACTTTCCAGTTATAATGTTTTACTGGGATGTAGCGTGAGCGCACTAGTAGGACTCATAGCGGGAATTATTCCAGCAATTGCTGCGGCGCGACTAGATCCTGTTGAGGCGATCCGTACTGGGATGTAAGGTTATTTTTAATTTCCTGCAATTTCGTCAAATCCTTATCTTAGCGGCATGGAGATACAATTAAAGAATAAGACTGCACTGGTTTGCGGTAGTAGCGCAGGAATAGGAAAAGCCACGGCACAACAATTTGCTAGCGCTGGAGCACGAGTTATTTTACTTGCTCGCAATGAAGATAAATTGAAAGATGTTCTCACTACACTGGACAGTTCTCATGATCAAAATCACGATTACCTTGTCGCTGACTTCTCTAAACCTGAGGAGTTGAGTGATGTGGTAAACGCTTTCGCGAAAGCGAATCCCATACACAT
>NZ_CBFIBE010000059.1:0-9820 GCF_965660805.1 Nonlabens sp.
AAACTAAAGATAATAATTCTATCTTAAAAAGCTCAAACGACCGCTACGCTTAAAGACAAATGACAAAAGACTTTGAAATCGACAAATATTTTACACCAATTCAACTTGAAGATGCTCAAAACAAAAATGCCAAGAAACATTCTTGGCATTTTTACTATATCATTAACTGAGAAAAACTATTTCTCATCCTCAGGATAAGAACCATCTTCATTAATATATCCTTTTTCTAGCATCCACTCATCGTTAAAAAACTTACCTACATAACGGCTACCATGGTCATGGAATAGAATCACTACCACATCATCTTTAGTAAAACCATGCTCTTTGTGGATTTGTTTCAATCCTTTTATGGCAGCGCCAGCACTGTTTCCTAAAAACATTCCTTCTTCCTTTGCCAGCCTTCTGGTATATACCGCAGCGTCTCTATCTGTGACTTTAGTAAAACCGTCAATCACTTCAAATCGCACGTTGAGTGGTAAAATATCTTCACCTATTCCTTCTGTGACATAAGAATGAATCTCGTTCTCATCAAAAACTCCAGTCTCGTGGTATTTTTTAAAGACAGAACCATAGGTGTCAATTCCCCAAACCTTAACGTTAGGATTTTGAAGTTTTAAATAACTCCCTACTCCAGATATAGTTCCTCCAGTTCCTACACCTACTACAAAGTGTGTCACCTTACCTTCGGTTTGTTTCCATATTTCTGGACCTGTACTTTCATAATGCGCTTTACAGTTAGACGGATTATCATACTGATTCACATACCAGGAATTAGGAATTTCTTCACTTAACCTTTTACTAGTAGAGTAATAAGACTGAGGATCATCTGGTTCTACATTAGTAGGACATACATGAACCTCAGCTCCTACCGCACGCAGGATATCCATTTTTTCTTTAGACTGCTTATTTGCAAGAACACAAATAAGTTTATAACCTTTCATGATCGCTGCTAGAGCAAGTCCCATTCCAGTATTACCGCTGGTTCCTTCTATGATTGTTCCGCCTGGTTGTAATCTTCCATCAGCCTCAGCATCTTCAATCATTTTTAATCCCATTCGGTCTTTTACTGAGTTTCCTGGATTAAATGTTTCATATTTTGCGAGTACTAGAGCAGGAATATCTTCCACGAGCTTATTCATCTTCACAAGTGGTGTATTTCCTATCGTGCCTAATATATTTTCTGCGTATTCCATGTGCTTATTTGTGCTGCAAAAATAATGTTTTAGATAAGTTCTAGTAGCTCCATCTCATTATTGATTTGTTAATTGATGGGATTTACGATTTCGCGAAAGCGTAAACAACATGCTCAAACTACCTTTAAAGAAAGTTATTACTCAAATCGCATCGCCTTAACCGGTGATATTTTACTTACAATAAATGATGGAATTATTAAAACCAATAGACAAATCACAAACGTACCTACATTGAGTAATACAAGATGCCCTAGTGATAAATAAACTGGCATCTCAGTGACGTAATAGGTGCTAGGGTCTAGCACCAGTGGACTAAAGAAATACTGGATTCCTAGTAGCGCGAGCCCTATTACATTTCCTATAACTAATCCCTGCAGTATTAAACTCATAGCGTTATATAAAAATATCTTGCGCACTAACCAGTTGCTAGCTCCTATAGATTTTAAAATCCCTATCATGCGTGTGCGGTCTAGTATTAAAACGAGTAAAGCGGTGATCATGTTAATAATCCCTACAATAAGAATAACGGCTATAATGATATAAATGTTACCATCTAATAAGGCTAACCAAGAAAAAATATTAGGGTATTCTTGCTTAATAGTCTGACTCATTAATTGTGAATCTATATCACGCCATATTTTATTCCCTATCTCATCAAGACTATCAAAGTCACTAATAAAAACCTCAAATTTCCCTACTTGATCTGGTTTCCATTTATTGATTTTTTGAATATGCCTCAAGTCACCTATAATGAATTTAGTATCATACTCTTCTAGACCACTATCATATATTCCAGAGATCATAAAAGCGCGAGGTATAGAAGGATTTGCACTAGTAGAAGCATCTGGTTTAATAAAGTAAGTTCGTGCTTTATCACCTACTTTTAATTGTAACCTACGAGCAATATCATCTGAAATGAGAATTTCTCTTGAAGTCTTGTCACTCTTAATTGTGGGCAGTTTTCCTTCTACTAAAAAGTCTTTAAAAAAAGACCAATCATAATCTGCACCTACACCTTTAAGAATAATTCCTTCAAAATCGGTTTCGGTTCTAATCATGCCTCCTAAAGTAGCAACAGCCTGCACATGTTCTACCTCTGGAACAGATTTAAAATCAGGATAAAAATCCTGATGTAAGGAGATAGGTTTTACCGTTGTAATAGAATTATTGCGGTCATAAAGGGAAACACTCACGTGCCCATTAAAGGCACTTACTTTTTCTTTTATCTTTTTTTGCAGTCCTACACCAGTGGCAATAGCTATTAACATGACTATTATACCTATAGCGATTGCTGCAATTGCAATTTTAATAATCGGTGCACTTACGCTATTTTTATAAGCTGTACTACTTTGTACTCTTTTTGCTATGAAATATTCTAAATTCACTTATTCTTTTATGTTTTTCAAATATACCATATTAGCCATCGCTTTAACTATGATTTCCTGTGATGCAAAGATCAATCATAAAAATAAAACGGCCGCCAAAACTAAAAAAGTATCTGACACAAACATTAAACCTAGAGTTATTAAATCTACTATAGCGGTAAATAATCAACCCGTTCCCGCCGCAGATAATATTCAACAATGGATAGGCTTGTTTAAAGGCCGCAATGTAGCGGTAGTAGGTAATCAAACCAGTGTGGTACGATCTAATGTAAATACTAATAAAACAACCTGGGATGAGCCTGAAGTAGTAACATACACGCATTTAGTAGACACGTTACTAAGTCGTGGAGTACAGGTAAAAAAAGTATTTGCACCAGAGCACGGTTTCCGTGGTACGGCCGATGCTGGCGCCACCATAAAAGATGGCATAGATTCTAAAACAGGATTACCGATTATTTCACTATACGGTGCTAACAAAAAACCTACTGAAGAACAACTAGCCGATGTGGATATAATCATCTTTGATATTCAAGATGTAGGCGCACGATTTTACACTTACATTTCTACCTTACATTATGTAATGGAGGCTTGTTCTCGATTAGAAAAAAAAGTAATCATTCTAGACAGACCTAATCCTAATGGCCATTATATAGACGGTCCTATTCTAGAACCTGCTCATAAAAGTTTTGTGGGCATGCATCCCGTACCGGTAGTTCACGGCATGACCATAGGTGAATATGCGCAAATGATTAACGGCGAGCGCTGGCTAGCATATGGCTTAAAATGTGACTTAATGGTGGTTAAAATGCATAATTACAATCGTACAGATCCTTATGCTATCCCTATAAAACCATCACCTAATTTACCTAATGACCAGGCGATTAACCTTTACCCTAGCTTGTGCTTTTTTGAAGGAACAGATATCAGTGTAGGTCGTGGTACTTCCATGCAGTTTCAAGTTTATGGCGCACCACAATTAGCAAAATACCAGCAATTCTCTTTCACGCCTACTCCTAATGAAGGAGCAAAACGACCCTTGCATAATGGGAAGAAATGTTTCGGTGTAGATTTGAGAAAACACCCTAAGTTGGATCAATTAAAATTAGACTTTCTAGTAGACGCTTTCGCAAAAGCGCCTTCTAAAAGAAACTTTTTCAACTCCTTTTTTACAAAACTAGCAGGAACCGAGAAACTTCAAGAACAAATAGAAGCCGGAATGACTGCCGATGAGATACGAGGCACGTGGCAAGAAGACCTCAAAGCCTATGATCAAATGCGACAGCCTTATCTTTTATATTAATATCATGAACTATAATCTAACTTAAACTTAATTGCCTGAAAGGATTTATAATCACTATTAAAAAGTAACACCTGACAACCAATAAAAAAACACCCCAAAGATTTTACAAACCTTTGAGGTGTTTTAAATTTAATTCATTCAATAACATCTACTCATTCAACATCGCCCACAAGCGGTCTTTTAATTCTTGCATGTGGTATTGTGATAATGAGGAAATAAACATGTATGGTGCACCGTTAAAAGCGCCTTGATCATCTAGCATTTCACGCATTTCTTCCATAAGCTCTTCGTCCAGCATGTCTGCTTTTGAAATACAGACAAACCTGTTTTTATCTAGCAATTCTGGATTATACTTTTTAAGCTCGTTCAATAGGACATCATACTCAGCACTGATATCATCAGCATCTGCTGGGATGAGGAATAATAATGTAGAATTGCGCTCGATATGTCTCAAGAAACGATGTCCAAGTCCTTTACCATCTGCGGCGCCTTCTATGATTCCTGGGATATCAGCAATAACAAATGATTTAAAATCACGGTATTCTACGATTCCTAGATTAGGTTTCAAGGTGGTGAACTCGTAGTTAGCAATCTTAGGTTTAGCACTTGTGATGACAGAAAGTAGTGTGGATTTTCCAGCGTTAGGGAAACCTACTAGACCTACATCAGCAAGTACCTTCATTTCAAAAACCACGTCTAGAGACTCGCCTTCCATTCCTTGTTGTGCATAACGAGGTGTTTGTCTGGTAGAACTTTTAAAGTGCCAGTTTCCACGACCACCTTTTCCTCCTTGACAAATAATATGCTCTGCTCCATCTTCTAGCATTTCATAAATCACTTGACCTGTTTCAGAATCTTTAACAACCGTTCCTAACGGTAGGTCTATGTAAATATCTCCTCCATCTTCTCCTGTGCGGCGCTGTTTTGCCCCATTACCACCTTGAGCAGATTTAAAGTGACGTTTATATTTAAAGTGATAGAGTGTCCATAAATTTTTATTTCCTCTCAAGATTATATGACCACCACGACCACCATCTCCACCATCTGGACCACCTTTATCGATGTACTTTTCCCTGTGCAAGTGCGTGCTTCCTTTACCGCCGCGACCTGACTCAAGATGTACTTTAGTATAGTCTACAAAATTTCCTTCGGTCATTGTGTTTTTGTTATCTGTTAATGGTTAACGGTTTTTTATTTCTGAAATATTACAACCGTTCTCGACCTGCTTTTTCTGTTAGGCTTTCTTATATAAAACGGACTTGGAGAACCTTAGTCCTCGCATCATTGTTTTAATTTAATTTCGAGTTCGAGTTCTTAAAGCTTATCAAACTCTACGCTCAATCTTTCTGTGATCTCGTCCAGTGCTCCTACTCCATCTACTCCATGATATTTATCTTGAGCTGCGTAGTAATCTTTAAGTGGTGCTGTTTGTTTGTAATAAACAGAGATACGATCTCTTATCACGCCTTCATTGGCATCATCTGCTCTACCGCTGGCTTTTCCTCTTTCTAGTAATCGTTCTACAAGTACTTCATCATCTACTTCTAGCGCTACCATTCCTGCAACAGTGGTATCCATGCTGGATAGCAATTCATCCAGTGCTTCTGCCTGTGCATTAGTACGTGGGAAACCGTCAAAAATGAACCCATTTGCATCTGGTGTTTTCTCTACCTCAGCTCTTAACATATCTATCGTTACCGTATCTGGAACTAACTGTCCTTTATCGATAAAGGATTTTGCTAGTGTTCCTAATTCAGTTCCGTTTTTAATATTGTAACGGAACACGTCTCCTGTAGAGATGTGAACCAGTCCATATTTTTCTTTTAATCGTTCTGCTTGGGTTCCTTTTCCGGCACCTGGTGGACCGAATAATACGATGTTTTTCATGCGTTGAGTTTGTACATAAAGTTCGGGCAAATTGCGCCCTAGGTTATTATAATCCATGCCGTATCCCACGACAAATTTGTTTTCAATATTAAGCCCTACATAATCTATTTTCAGCGCTCGATTATATACTTCGGGCTTTAAAAAAAGTGTCGCTATGTGCAGGGCAGCTGGGTTGTGTTGTTGTAGCTTTCGCGAAAGCGTGTCCACCGTCAATCCTGTATCTACTATATCTTCTACAATAACGACCGTTCTACCTGCAAGATCCATATCTACCTGAAGACTCTCCACAAGTGCTCCAGTTGAGGAAGTTCCTTCATAACTTGAGGCACGCAAAAAAGCAATCTCACAATCATGCTCAAACTTGCGAGTTAAGTCTGCCATGACCATGTAACTGCCATTTAAAATTCCAAGGAAGACAGGTTTTTTATGAGCCAAATCACGGTTGATCTGATACGCGAGATTATCTACAGCGTCACTAATCTGGGTAGTAGTTAAAAATGGTTTAAAATAGAGATCGTGAATTTGAATCACTGTAAGTTGATTTTAATGCAAAGATAACATTTAGTTGTTGAGTTTGTGAGTATTTGAGTATGCGAGTTGGTTTGTTGTTTGTTGTTTGTTGTTTGTTGTTTGTTGTAAAATATTTTTTTGAGTTCAACGATGTGATTTTAAATAATTAGTTAGGCAAATTTTGTTTAGCTCCTGGGCTGGCCTATTATTCTGCAGACATTTCATTAAAGGGAAAAATTTAGATTCATTCTTTTGAAATTCATTACGAGTTAGAGTTCAATTGCTGTTACCTCATCTTCCGTCTTCTCTAAAGGAGGAGAAACCTCTGCGAGGCTTTTTTTTCTTTTTTTAATTCAAGTTCGAGTTCAAGTTCAGATTCAAGTTCTATTTTTCATTCTTCAATTTAAGTTTAGGTTTAAGTTTAAGTTTATTTTTGCGGTATGAGCATACCACTATTTTCTTCAGACTTTACGCTAGGCATTCTGGGCGGCGGCCAGCTAGGCAAAATGATGTTATACACGACTCGTAAATGGGATATCGCCACTTACGTGATGGATAAAAATGATACTGCGCCAGCGTTTGAAGGCTGCACAGTTTTCTTTGAAGGCGATATTATGGATTCTGAGGCGGTAATGGAGTTTGGTAAGCAGGTAGATGTTCTTACTATAGAAATTGAAAACGTAAACGTACAAGCCTTACAAGAACTGGAAGATATGGGAATAGCTGTTTCTCCCAGTGCTCGAGTGTTGAACTTGATTAGAAATAAAGCGGTCCAAAAACAGTTTTATCTCGATCATCATATCCCGACAGCTCCTTTTCAAATTCATAAAACACCTGTAATCAACCATGGAAAAAACTATCCGTTTATATGGAAAAGTGCTGAAGGTGGATACGACGGTAAAGGTGTTAAAGTAATACGTCAAGAAAGTGACCTAGCACATTTACCTCAGGTGGAATGTATCTATGAAGATATGGTCGATTTTGAAATGGAACTCGCTGTAATCGTAGCTCGTAATGCTAGTGGCGAGATGAAAACTTATCCTGTCGTAGAAATGGAATTCCATCCCGAAGCTAATCAGGTGGAATATGTGATATGCCCAGCACGTATCGATAGTACTATTTCTGAAAAAGCTCGTGCTATTGCTCTAGAAGTAAGTGCAGCTTATAACCACGTAGGCTTACTTGCGGTAGAACTATTTTTAACTAAAAACGGAGATATTCTCGTTAACGAGGTGGCTCCTAGACCTCATAATTCTGGTCATTATTCTATAGAAGGATCTGTAACGGACCAGTTTGAACAGCATATACGTTGTGTATTAGATTTACCACTCGGGAACACTGACAGTACCGTTGCCGCAGTAATGGTTAACCTAGTAGGAGAAGAAGGTCATACTGGAAACGTAGTTTATGACGGTATAGAAGACATTCTAGCCATGCCAGGTGTGACACCACATATCTATGGAAAAAAACAAACGAGACCTTTTAGAAAAATGGGACATGTTACTGTGGTGGATCAAGACATAAATACCGCTAGAGCTGTTGCGGCTCAAGTTAAGGATGGAATTAAGGTTGTTGCAGTGGATTGATTTGGGAATTTGTTGATGCGGTAATGAGGTTTTAAGATCTGAAACTATTCTCGACTACCGCTCGAACTGGAATTCAATAGTCATTTCTCTTCATAACTTAAATGCAATATCGAGCGAAAGTCGAGATATGGTAATGACACGTAATGACGTTATAGAACTTATTTCGGTTTTGAGTTCGAGTTCAAATTCAGTTTCTTACGGAGTACTCGCACTCACTTGCAACACCTTACCGTTATAGAACTTATTTCCGGTTAAAGCAAAGTTCATGATGTAAGCCGCCATTTCTTGTGCTGTTAGTGGTGCTTTATAACCTGGAAAAGCTTCTTCTAGCATTTCGGTTTGTACGGCGCCTAGGGCTAGTGTGTTGAATGATGGACCGTTTTCTTTGTATTCCTCCGCGAGGAGTTCAAAAAGGGTGATTACGGCTCCTTTGGCACTAGAATATGCCGCAAGTCCAGGGAATTTTGCGCTGCCTTGAATACCGCCCATAGAGCTTATAGCTATGACGTGAGATTCTTTGCGAAGTGCTGGTAATAACTTTTGTGTTAGTGATGCTACTCCAAAAACATTTACCGCATAACAGTTTTGAAAATCTTGAGCTGTTAATTCTTCAAAAGCTTTGTTTACTAACATTCCTGCATTATGAATTACGATGTCGATAGCATTCCATGTATCTATAATTGTTGTAGCAGTTTTAGAAACACTTTCCTCACTGGCAAGATCACATGAGAGAGCCGTGATGTTGTTTAATCCTAAAGCTTGAATGGAATCGGTTTTTCGCGCAAGCGTGATGACCTGATGTCCAGCGCTAGCAAATTGCTTTGCGAGTTCAAATCCTATACCACGACTGGTTCCTGTTATGACTATGTTTTTACTCATTTCCCATTACTTTAAGACGTTCATCGTTTACAACTTTCATAATTCCAGGCATAATAGCGTCTACCACAGCAGCCATATGACGCGAGTCTATTTGAGAAACTTCATCTCCAGGCTGGTGATAATGATCAAAATTTGTGAAGTCAAAGGTGCAAAAGGTTTGAGCTGGGATTTCAAATTCCTCGTAAAACGGGAAATTATCTGATCTCATAAACAAATTCATTTCGGCAGCTGCCTCAAGTTTACCTGTAACTAATCTGCTGGGATTTGCTTTATTAAAAACTGCTCCCATGTTAGACTTGTCATAACCGGTTAAATAAGCAATATACTCAGACTCCACCATAGGTGTTCCTGTCATTTCAAAGTTGATCATGGCAACTACATTTTCCTTTTCGGCTTTCATGCGTTTTGCAAGATGTTTAGACCCGATAAGTCCTTTTTCCTCAGCAGAGAATAAGGCAAAAACTACAGTCCTTCTATTAAAATCGATAGCCTTAAGGGATTCAGCAATAGCGAGAACGCTTGCTGTTCCCGTTGCATTATCATTTGCACCATTTGCAATACTGTCTCCAGCGACGGCTTTCATAAAACCGATATGATCATAGTGCGCACCTATAACTACAACCTCATTTTTTAAAACACCATCTGTTCCTGGCAGCATCCCTACGATGTTAAACGCTTTTTCACCTTGAGCCTGAAAATTATCAAAGAAATCATCCCTGTAAGGCTGGAGTCCTATTTCATGAAGTCTATTTTGCAAATATTTTGCAGCGGTAAGAATCCCTTCTGATCCTGTATCACGTCCTTCTAACTCATCACTGGCCAAGTAAGTAACATCATTTAATATTTGAGAAGCGCTTGCTTTAGGAATTTTAATTCCTGGCAATATTTGAGACATAGTCTCGGCCGTTTTTTCAAGTTTTGCTACTTTTTTTTGTGTTCCACAGCTGGCTATGAGAACGGCTGCGGTAAGAATTATAAGGATTCTTTTCATGGTCTAGTTTTAAAGTTTAAAGATAGGGATTTTATGAGTTTGTGAGTTTGTGAGTTTGTGAGTTTGTGAGTTTGTGAGTTTGTGAGTTT
>NZ_CBFIBE010000060.1:0-8836 GCF_965660805.1 Nonlabens sp.
ATTTAATTGATAAAACAGGAAAAATAGAAGCAAAGCTTGCCTCTATGGGAGAGATCCTAAAGTTAGTGGAATAAAAAATCTCTAGTTCCTAGTGGTGTAGCGTGTAAAATAGTTTACGCTATAAAAACATGAGTGTCCTGTTTTAAAACCAGTCAGTGATGTATTCTTTATTACTGGCGTTGCTAATTTCTTCCCGTAAAGTGATCTTTGGGTCTAGCCATATAAAGGTATTAAAATAAGGAGTCCCATCATTCGGTTGGTGATTTTTTAACCTTGCGTAACCTATGTTACCATCTTCATCGTCATTAACAACGATTTTTGTACTCACAATTAATTACGATGAAGAAAAACATAGTTGTTATCTTAAGCTGTATCGCTGTTTTTACGCAGGGACTTGCTCAACAAACTACGCCTATTTCAAAGGCAGATGTTATTGCTCAAGTCAATGAAAATAACAATGCACTTAAAATATCAGAACAAGAATTCCTAGAGGCCAAGGCAGATTACCAGCAAACCAGAGCGGTGTTTTTACCCAATATTACAGCAAGTCATACGGGAATTGTAACTACAAATCCGTTGATGGCTTTTGGGTCTAAATTGAATCAAGGGATTTTAACGCAAAACGATTTTAATCCTAATTTATTAAATAATCCAGACCAGGTTCAAAACTTTGCTACTGTTGTAGAGGTGCAACAACCACTTATTAATGTGGACGGTATTTTTAAACGCAAGGCAGCACGTGCTTCTATGGAAGCGATGTCTTTAAAATCGCAACGCACGCAAGACTACCTCACATTTGAGGTAGATAAAGCTTATATGCAATTACAGCTGGCTTATAAAGCAGTATCTGTTTTAGAAAAAGCCACACAAGCGGCGCAAGCAAATTTACAACTGGCTCAAAACAGATTAAAGCAAGGCTACCTACAACAAGCCGATTTGCTCAATGTAGAGGTACGCGTCAATGAAGTACAAAACCAACTGCAAACCGCAAAAAGCAATGTTCATAATGCTTCTAATTACTTGTCATTTCTAATGAATGACAAAGATTTTGTGGTGTATCAACCTAGTGATAGTTTAAGCTTAAATACAATCGCAGCAAAAGCGATCAGCCTTTCAGAAAATAGGGCCGATATTCAAGCGATGCAACTAGCCACCACAGCTTATGAAGCAGCAAATAAGGCAGATAAGATGAGTTTTTTACCGCGACTCAATGCTTTTGGAAGTTATGAGTTGTATGATGAAAATCTTTTTCAAGCCAGTGCCAATGGATATGTAGTAGGCGCACAACTGAGTTGGGATATTTTTAAAGGCTCACAACGCATCGGGCAATATCAAAAAAGTAAAGCCAGTCTTGAAAAGTCAAAACAAGAATATGAACAGTATGTTTCCCAAAGTCAGCTGGAATTAAACAAAGCCCAGCGCATGCTTACTGATGCAGAGAATAAATTAAAACTTTCAGAACTAGCACTTTCACAATCTAAAGAAGCCTTACGCATACGCACTAATAGGTTTAAAGAAGGACTAGAAAAAACCTCAGATTTATTAAATGCAGAAACGCAAGTGTCTCAAAAGGAACTGGAATATTACCAAACCATTTTTGAGTTCAATTATGCTCAGGCTTACTTAAATTATCTCACTAAAACAGAATAACACCAACCTTATATTTTTAGGTCGAAGGAAATCGAGACCTCAATTTTAATAATGAATACAATGAAAAAATATTTCTATATCATAACTCTTTTTAGCGTTACTCTAACTACCATAAGTTGTGGCGAAAAAGAACCTAAAGCCACCGTCGATAATACTCTTGCTATTCCCGTAACTGTGCAAGCGGTGATGGATAACACAAACAGTCCTTTTTTAACCGCAAGTGGAAAAGTTCAAGCTGTAAATAGTGCCCAGTTAAGCACCCGTATGATGGGATTTGTAGAAAAAGTTAATGTAAACGTAGGCGATAAAGTTCGTCAAGGACAACTACTCGTTGCCATCAATAATACGGATTTACAAGCCAAGCTTGCCCAAGTGAACGCAGGCATTACAGAAGCAACCGCAGCGTTTAACAATGCTCAAAAAGATTATAATCGTTTTAAAAATCTATTTGCAGATAATAGTGCCTCACAAAAAGAACTGGATGATATGACTGCCCATTTTAATATGGCTAAAGCACGACTAGAAGCGGCTCAACAAATGAAAAATGAAATCAACGCTCAGTTTGCTTACACAAATATCACCGCACCTTTTAGCGGTGTGGTAACCAGTAAAAATGTGAAAAAAGGTGCTATGGCAAATCCTGGACAACCATTGATTAGCATAGAGTCGCCTGGGAATTTTGAAGTATTGGCTAGGATTCCAGAGACAGAGATTTCTGCGATTAAAAATAATAGTAAAGTAGAAGTTACAATCGCATCTATCAATGCAACGGTTTCGGGAACCGTTACAGAGCTAAGCCCATCGGCTGCACAGACTGGCGGACAATATTTAGTAAAAATCACGCTGGATAAAACTGATGTGGCTGTTAAATCTGGAATGTTTGCCACGGTGGCCTTTCCTGTAGAGAAAAAGAGCGCTACGCAAACTGTTCTTATTCCTACCTCAGCACTAGTCACCCAAGGTCAATTGAGTGGAGTTTACACCATAAGTCAGAGCAATACGGCTTTGTTACGCTGGTTGCGACTGGGCAAAACGGTGGGAAATCAAGTAGAGGTGTTATCTGGTCTCAATGCTAGCGAGCAATACATTATCAATGCAGATGGCAAATTGTTTAACGGTGCAAAAGTAAGCCCATCCTCAATCCTTCCCAAAGGGAAGGAAGCCACTAAGAGTGAATAATAATTGTTAGTGAAGGGACAAGGTTTATGTAATCTCTTCTGTAACGATATTAAAAAGTAAAAAAGTAAAGTGCGCGTTAAGGAACTGCCGGCAGGTAGTAGTGGAAATCCTTTTTTAAGATGTTTTTGCTTTCGCGAAAAGAGCTTCAAAAAGATTGTAGCGGATAGCCTGTTAAAACGCCCAAAATAATATAATTATTAATTAAAAATCACCCATAAAATTCTCTTTCCTTTAGAAAGAGTTAGGGATAGGAAAATGAAAGAAGGAATAGCTGGTAAAGTTGCCAAAGTCTTTATGAATTCAAAGCTTACGGTGCTTTTAATGATCGTTTTTATGGTCATAGGTGTGTATAGCTCGTTTTTAATTCCGCGTGAGGAAGAACCACAAATAGATGTGCCTATGGCCGATATTTTCGTAGGATATCCTGGTGCAAGCCCTACAGAAGTAGAATCGCGTGTGATCAAGCCACTCGAGCAACTCATTTCTAATATAAAAGGTGTGGAATATGTGTATTCTACCTCGATGAAAGAGCAAGGAATGGT
The DNA here is from genome assembly GCF_965660805.1 of Nonlabens sp. Lineage (GTDB taxonomy): Bacteria > Bacteroidota > Bacteroidia > Flavobacteriales > Flavobacteriaceae > Nonlabens. The sequence goes on from NZ_CBFIBE010000060.1 coordinate 3,372, forward strand.
GATTGTACAGTTTTATGTAGGCGAGGATATTGAACGCTCCTTTGTAAAATTATACAACGAGATTAACAAACACATGGACCAGATGCCGGCTGGCGTAACCATGCCACTGGTAAAAACTCGTGCCATAGATGATGTGCCTATGCTAGGACTCACACTATGGAGTGAAAATTATGATGATTACCAGTTGAGCCAGATGGCACTAGAGCTAGAGGCCGAAATTAAAAAGGTGAACGATGTGGCGATTACCCATAAAATAGGTGGTCGTGAGCGACAGTTGCGCGTGGTACTCGATAAAAACAAACTTGCCGCAAGCGGTCTGGATTTTATGTCGGTTTCTAAAATGATTCAGGCAAATAATGCGCAACTTAACGCAGGAACTTTTGATACTAACGATACCGAATTTATCGTGAACACAGGAAATTTCCTTGCCAGTGTTAACGATGTTGAAAATCTCGTAGTAGGTGTACAACAAAATCAGCCTATTTATTTAAAGCAAGTAGCTCAAATTATTGATGGTCCAGAAGTACCGCAAAGTTATGTGAGTTTAGGTTTTGGAAGCGGTAGCGAAAAAAGCACCGCTTTTCCATCAGAATATCCAGCCGTAACGCTTTCTGTCGCAAAAAGAAAAGGAGCTGATGCTATGAAAATAGCCGATGTGATTATTGCCAAAGTAGAACACCTACGCAAGACCTTGATCCCAGATGATGTACACGTTGAGGTGACCAGAAATTATGGAGAAACCGCGTCTCATAAAGTATCAGAGTTACTATTACACCTTATAGGTTCTATCATTGCGGTAACTTTTGTAGTGATGCTAGCCATGGGCTGGCGTGGTGGACTGGTCGTGTTTTTATCGGTTCCTATCACCTTTGCGCTTACCTTGTTGAGTTATTACATGCTGGATTACACCTTGAATAGAATTACGCTATTTGCTTTGGTTTTTGTAACCGGTATCGTCGTGGATGATTCCATCATTATAGCCGAGAATATGCACCGGCATTTCAAGATGAAACGATTGCCGTTTAAAGACGCCGCACTTTTTGCGATTAACGAGGTAGGAAACCCTACCATTCTTGCGACCTTTACCGTAATCGCCTCAGTTTTACCTATGGCATTTGTCTCTGGCTTAATGGGTCCTTATATGGCGCCTATGCCTATTGGAGCATCCATAGCGATGATTTTATCACTCTTTGTTGCGCTGACCATTACACCTTATTTGGGATATATTTTCTTGAGAGAAAAGGATAAAAAAGGTAGTAAAGATGTTGAAGATAACGCTTTCGCGAAAGCGGAAAAAACACTAGAAGAAACCTTCATATACAGACTGTACAATAAGTTAGAGCGACCGTTAATGGAGAGCACGGCTAAAAGATGGTTGTTTCTTACAGGAACCTTTGTGGTGTTACTCGCTACAATGGGATTATTTTTCACCAATTCGGTAGCTGTAAAAATGTTGCCGTTTGATAACAAAAATGAATTCCAAGTGGTGATCGATATGCCAGAAGGAACCACGCTGGAACGCACAGGAGTGGTCGCACAAGAAATAGCACAGTACCTATCCACACGACCAGAAGTAGTGAATTATCAGAATTACATAGGGACATCTGCACCTATTACTTTTAACGGTTTAGTACGTCATTATGACCTACGTGGTGGAAGCAATATGGCCGATATTCAAGTGAATCTGATCGATAAAGGAGAACGTACCGCACAAAGTCACGATATCGCAAGTTTATTGCGACCAGATATTCAGAAAATCGCTGCTAAGTATAATGCCAATGTAAAACTGGTAGAGGTGCCGCCAGGACCACCAGTACTTTCTACCATAGTTGCTGAGGTTTATGGACCAGATTATGACCAGCAAATCGCAGTCGCAGACCAAGTACAGCAAATTTTACATAACACAGACGATGTGGTAGACATCGACTGGATGGTAGAAGCTGACCAGAAGGAATATCAGTTTACCATTAATAAAGAAAAAGCAATGCTGTATGGTATCGCACCACAGCAAATTGCCCACGCGATGAACCTAGCACTGGCAAATCGACCTATTACGACTTTATATGATGAAGATGCGGTACAGCAAATAGGACTTGTACTTGCACTGGATGAAAAAGAAAAATCGACCATTCAGGATATTGCACAACTGCAAGTAGCCTCATCACAAGGAACCATGATTCCTATTGCTGATGTGGTGGAAATTACAGAAACGACAAGTGCCAAAAGTATTTACCGCAAGAATCAAAAACGTGTGGTCTATGTCATGGCAGATATGGCTGGTGAGCTAGAAAGTCCAGCGTATGCCATTTTAGGAATGGAAGAAAAACTAAAGGCTATACCGATGCCAGAAGGATATACCATCAACGAAATGTATCTAGGACAACCAGATTATGAAGATGATTATACTGTAAAATGGGATGGAGAATGGCAAATCACACTAGAGGTATTTAGAGATTTAGGAATCGCCTTTTTAGGAGCTATTATTTTGATTTATATCTTGATCGTAGGATGGTTCCAGAACTTTAAAGCACCTGTGGTAATGATGGTAGCTATACCGTTATCATTAATTGGGATTATTATAGGTCACTGGATTATGGGTGCGTTCTTTACAGCAACATCTTTTATCGGGATGATAGCATTGGCAGGAATTATGGTCCGGAACTCGGTGTTGCTTATAGACTTTATTAACTTAAGAACAGATGAAGGTGTACCGCTTAAACAAGCTGCTATAGAAGCTGGAGCAGTGCGTACCACACCTATTTTGTTAACTGCAGGAACAGTGGTGATAGGAGCTTTTGTGATCCTTTTTGACCCAATTTTCCAAGGACTAGCGATTTCCCTGATGGGTGGAACTATAGTCTCTACGGTATTAACCTTACTAGTAGTGCCGCTAGTGTATTATATGATCGAACGTAAAAATCACAAAGAATAGTTCTGTTCTTGAATTTGAATTTAAAAAAAAAGTTGCTGTGCTGAGTTAGGAGAGAGACAAAAACTTTAAAAATATAAACTTAAAAATTACTAAAATGCTAAATACATATTTCAGAATTATCGTAGGTTTTATGGTATTACTTAGTGTCGTACTTACCGTTTATGTCCATCCCAACTGGATGTGGTTTACGGTATTCATAGGTGTGAACTTAATCCAGTCTGCTTTTACAAAGTGGTGCTTGCTAGAAACTATTTTAATGAAACTAGGAATTAAGAAAGAGAGCGCTCCATGCCGCACGAGCTAGATAGGTGCTTCAAATGGAGGGAATAAGGACGGTATGTTACTGCTATAAGGACAAATGGTCTACAAAGGAAAGAGTAAAATCGATTATTAATAGCGGTAGTAAATAAACTCCTGAAACAATGTTTTGCTATCGCAACATCGGGCAGGCCTTATGATGAAACTCACGTTTCAGTGTTGCCTCGATAACTAGAAGATTATAGTAATAAAAAAGGCTCCAGAATCTAATTCATGAATCTACGAGCTTAGAATTATAGTGTCTCAAATTAATGAAGAAAAGTGTTGTTTTTTACCTCAGTTCTTAGATTAAAGCAGTTATTTTAAACGATAGATTGTCTTATTTTTTTCTCCTTTTTTTTCAAATAAATCTAATTCCACTCCTTTTTTTAAATCTCTACTTGCTGTTGCAGAAGAAATGTCTTTAAAAATATCCATATAATCTTTCCTTGTAAATTCAGTTTTATTTAATGAAACATAATACTCTAATCTATCTTTTTCATTTAACGTCCGATTATTAAAGTTTAATAATTCACTTATTGAAATGTCAATAACGTTAAGCATATATTCAATAAACTTAGTTGATTTTCCAGATTTATCACTTTCAGCCAAAGCTTTATAATAGTTGCCTTGGTCATTACTGATTAAAGTTTCAAAAGGCAAAAATTCAAAGATTGGATATTTTTCCATTAAAATTAAAGTTTGCCATAATCTTCCCATTCTGCCATTTCCATCCAAAAATGGATGTATAAACTCTATCTCGTAATGGAAAACACAACTTTTAATTAACTCAATTTCATCAGACTTTTTCAAATATTCAAATAGGTCTTTCATTAAGTGTGGCACATTTCCAAAAGGTGGTGCTAAATGCTCAACTTTTGAGCCTTTTACAATTCCTACACTCTGATTTCTATATTTTCCAGGTTTTTCAACTAAACCTTCCATTAAGTTTTTATGTGCTTTTAAAAAGGATTTTTCATTTGAAGGATTGTAATCTTTTAAATTTTCATAAATTTTAATTGCATTTAAAACTTCAAGAACATCTTTTTTAGGACCAATAACTCTTTTGTTTTCAAGAAGTGCTGTTATTTGTGCTTCTGTAAGTGTGTTTCCTTCAATTTTTAAAGAAGAATGAATGGTTTTAATTCTATTTTGTTTTCTTAATTTAGGTGAAGGCTTGTTTAATAAATTAGCATTTACTTCTCCTATTTTCTCTGAAATGGAAGTTATTAATTTTAAAATAGAAGATGTTATTTCGTAAGGTGGTTTCATCCGTGATACTATCATTTGATAGTATCAAAGATACAATCATTCAATCTAAATTATATTACGAGGCGGGATTTTTTAATTGGGCACAACGGCTCTGGCTATGGCAAGTGCGGGATTTTGAAACCGCTTTCTTGTCCGCCTACCGTGATTTTGTTTAGTTGTAATAACTTCATCTTTAAGCACTAAACCCGCATTTGCTATAGCCGATGTTGGCAGCTGGCTTTTTTATTTTCAGTCGGCTTGATGAATCCAAATGTATTTTCCGTCCTTAAATGTTATTAGTCCACCACCAACTTCTTCTTTTCTAACGACAATTGATGGATTCTCAAGATTGACTTCTCTGTCTTCTATAATTTCAGCGTCTTCAATAACGATTTCATAAGATTTAGAGTCATTTACAAGTCCCCAATAGTCAACCCAATTAAATTCCGTCAAGTGAGCAAAAGGCTCTCCGAAGCCAATTTTGATTTTCTGATTAGTTTTTCCGTGAGTTATAATAATTCCTGAATTTTCATTTTCTTTTTTGAAAATTACTTGGTCAGTATTTCCGTCTCCGTTAAAGTCCGCGTTTATTGTGTCCGTCAGTTTGAATATGGTTGCATCTTTAAATTCATAACTCAAATCTTGATTAATAATCTCAGTCTGTTCGGTTGAGTTTTGTTTCAAGTCCGATTTTGTGGTGTCATATTTAGATTCCACCTTGATTGTGTCGGATTCGGCTGAAATTTTATTTTTAGATTCCTTGTCAGAATTTGATTGACCGCAACTCGTTAAAATCAAGAAAGTCAATATGTAGGTTATTTGTCTCATGGTCGTTTTTAGCTTGCTGCCAACGGCAAAGGTATAAGGCGAGTGAGGCGTTTTAGCTGGTACTCGCTTTATTTTTGGTTGTTAAATTGTTTGAGTAAAAATACAGAATTTTTCTTACATCACAGCCTCACAATAAGCCTTTAAAACGTCTTATTCG
>NZ_CBFIBE010000061.1:0-7796 GCF_965660805.1 Nonlabens sp.
TAGTGCCAGATAAGTTGGGGTTTGCCTTTCTAGCACTTGTTTTTATAAAATTTGGAATAGTATTAATTCTGTTTCCAGAATTGATAACTGGGCCTAGCTTGTCTAGAGTTGAGGTTCTAGGTTTTTTAATTCCTTATTTTATTTTTCTATTTTTAGAAGCCACTATAGTTATTAAGTGGCTTAATAAGAAATGATTGACTATAATTAAAAGTGTAAAAAATTAACTTTTAAAAGCACGCTTTTCACACGTTTTTTTGTCATACATTTGCACCCGAATTAAGAGACCTAACTTTTTAAGGTGATTTACATGTATAGAGCGTATTTAAAAACAGCTTTTATTGCTTTGATTTTTATAGCTTCTGCAGCGGCACAAGCACAAGATCAAATGGGTGATTATGCCTATGATAAGGAGATCGAATCTGATGGAGGTAAGATTAATACTAAGGCAGAAATCGATTCATATATAGATCACCATTTAAAAGATTCTCATGATTTTCATTTATTCTCTTATACAAATGATTCTGGTGAAAGAAAGCATATAGGTTTTCCACTTCCAGTGATTCTATGGTCCACAGACGGCCCTAAGTTTTTTATGTCTTCAGAATTTCACCATGATGATAGTGGTAAGGTTTTAGTAAATAAAGGAGAGGCTACATTCACAAAATTACATAGTAAGATTTACGAATTAGATAACGGTGCTACCAGTATTAACTTTGATGCAGATCATCACCCTACAAATGCTCATAGAGTGTTTGATATGTCTGTTACTAAATCTGTTTTTGGACTTATAATAATAGGATTGTTAATGTTGTTAGTTTTTGGTGGCCTAGCAAAGCAGTATAAAACTAAAAGCATCCCAACTGGATTCGGTCGTGTTTTAGAGCCGCTAGTCCTCTATGTCAGAGATGAGATCGCTAGACCTAATATTGGTGAGAAAAAATATAGAAAATACATGGGTTATTTGCTTACGGTATTTTTCTTAATATGGATAGCTAACCTTTTAGGGTTAACTCCATTAGGATTCAATATTACAGGACAGATTGCTGTGACTGTATGTCTTGCGCTATTTACATTTTTTATAGTTCAATTTAGTGGTAATAAAGATTATTGGATGCATATTTTTTGGATGCCAGGTGTTCCTGTCTTAATGAAAATAGCATTGATTCCTATTGAGTTAATAGGATTGCTTACTAAGCCATTTTCTTTATTAGTACGTCTTTTTGCAAACATTACAGCTGGACACGTAGTTGTCATGGGTCTTGTAGCTTTAATGATTACTTTAAAAGCACAGTTTGGAGTCGTAGGTTCTACAGGGTTATCTGTATTCTTGACGTTATTCCTTTCAGTTATAGAATTATTAGTAGCCTTTTTACAGGCATTTATCTTTACGATGTTATCTGCCCTATTTATAGGGATGGCAGTTGCAGAGCATGATCATGATGAGCATCATGGAGCTGCTGAGGATGATATCGATGAAGTTAGAGAACGTTTTGTTTAATTTTTTGTTTAATTTTTAATACCCATTATTATGGAAACAGCGTATAATTTAATTGGTGCAGGTCTTATCGTTATCGGTGGTGGTATCGGTCTTGGTCAAATAGGTGGAAAAGCGATGGAAGCTATTGCTCGTCAACCTGAAGCGGCTGGAAAGATCCAGACTGCAATGATTATTATCGGTGCACTTCTTGAAGGACTTGCATTTGGAGCTCTTTTATTAGGTAAAAACTAATAAGAGTTCAAAAAAAACAAACAGTTCTCGTAACGGTTGGTTGTGAGAACTGTTTAACTATTAAATTTTAAACACAACAACATTTTATTATGTTAGATTTAATCAATGATTTTTCGCCAGGCTTGTTTTTCATGCAAGCATTTATTCTTATTATCTTAATTGTGTTGATGAGAAAATTTGCATGGAAACCTATTTTAAATGCTCTCTCTGAAAGGGAAGAAGGAATTGCTGATGCACTTGCTGCCGCTGAGAACGCAAAAATAGAAATGGCAAACCTAGAAGCATCTAATCAAGCTGCTGCTCAAGAGGCTCGTGCTCAAAGAGATGAAATGCTTAAAGAAGCGCGTGAGATTAAAGAAAAAATGATTTCAGATGCATCTGGTCAAGCTCAAGAAAAAGCAGATAAGATTATTGCGCAAGCTCAAGAAGCAATAGAAGCAGAAAAGAAAGCAGCACTTGCTGATATAAAATCTCAAGTAGCTAGTCTATCTGTAGACATCGCTGAGAAAGTGACACGCAAGGAACTTTCTGAAAAAGATGCGCAACACGCACTTATCGAGCAATTACTAGCCGAAGCAAATATCTAAGAACATGAAACTATCTAGAGCTGCATCCCGATACGCAAAAGCTATTCTTAGTCTAGCCATAGATAAGAATGAGGCAGTTGCCGTAAATGAAGAAATGAAAAACATTCTTGTTACTATCCATAGTAATAAAGAATTAAGTGACTTCATGAGCAGTCCATTAGTAAAGTCTGAACAAAAACGTGGTGCCTTGCAACAAGTTTTTAAAGATGCAGGCACTATTACTATGGGATCATTTGATCTCTTAGTAGATAATAAACGTACTGACATTTTAATGGATGTCGCTACTAAGTATGTATTGCTTTTTGAAGAAATGAACAAACGTGAGATTGCTACCGTAACTACGGCAGTTGAAATCACCGCAGATTTAGAGAAAAAAGTACTAGCTAAGGCTAAAGATTTAGCAGGAAAAGAAATTACACTAGAGAAAAAAATCGACCCATCTATCGTAGGAGGATTTATTCTTAGAGTAGGTGATCAAGAGATTAATGCTAGTGTTGCAAATAAATTAGGGGAATTAAAAAGAACCTTTGCTAGTAATTAGTAAAGGAGTTTTTGATTTTTCGCTTTCGCGAAAGCGTATTTAATAATAAATATAAGGTCATAAAGACCTAATTGATAAGAATAAAAACAAGAACATGGCAGAAGTAAATCCAGCAGAAGTATCTGCAATACTTAAGCAACAATTATCAGGTTTTGACGCAACAGCGTCACTTGATGAAGTGGGAACCGTACTTACAGTAGGTGATGGTATCGCACGTGTTTACGGTCTTTCTAACGCTCAATATGGAGAACTAGTTGCATTTGCATCTGGAATTGAAGGTATCGTTCTGAACCTAGAAGAAGATAATGTAGGTGTGGTTCTCTTAGGACCATCTACTGGTATTGCCGAAGGTGATACTGTAAAACGTACTCAACGTATCGCATCTCTTAAAGTAGGTGAAGGTATAGTAGGTCGTGTAGTAAATACACTTGGTGAGCCTATCGACGGTAAAGGTGCTATAGAAGGAGACCTTTATGAAATGCCACTGGAGCGCAAGGCTCCTGGAGTTGTTTTTCGTCAGCCGGTAACTGAGCCGCTTCAAACTGGAATTAAATCTGTTGATGCGATGATTCCTGTAGGTCGTGGACAGCGTGAGCTTGTAATCGGTGACCGTCAGACTGGTAAAACTACTGTTTGTATTGATACTATTCTTAATCAAAAAGAATTCTACGATGCTGGTGAGCCTGTATATTGTATCTATGTAGCCATAGGTCAAAAAGCCTCTACAGTAGCAAACATTGCAAAAGTACTTGAAGAAAAAGGAGCACTAGCTTATACAACAATCGTAGCAGCAAATGCATCTGACCCAGCAGCAATGCAGGTTTATGCACCATTTGCTGGAGCATCTATAGGTGAGTATTTCCGTGATACAGGTCGTCCTGCACTTATCATTTATGATGATTTATCTAAGCAAGCCGTTGCTTACCGTGAGATCTCTTTATTGTTACGTCGTCCACCAGGACGTGAGGCATATCCTGGAGATGTATTCTTCTTGCACTCAAGATTAGTAGAGCGCGCAGCAAAGGTTATTGCCGATGATGAAATCGCAAAAACCATGAATGACTTACCAGATAGTTTAAAACCTATCGTTAAAGGTGGTGGATCTCTTACGGCTCTTCCTATCATTGAAACTCAAGCAGGTGATGTATCTGCATATATTCCTACTAACGTAATTTCCATTACAGACGGACAGATTTTCCTTGATGGTGATTTATTCAACTCTGGTGTACGTCCAGCCATTAACGTAGGTATTTCTGTATCTCGTGTAGGTGGATCTGCTCAGATCAAGTCTATGAAGAAAGTATCTGGTACGTTAAAGTTAGACCAGGCGGCTTTCCGTGAATTAGAAGCGTTTGCTAAATTCGGTTCTGATTTAGATGCAACCACTCTAGGAGTTATTGAAAAAGGTAGAAGAAACGTTGAGATCTTAAAGCAGTCAGAGAATGATCCTTACACAGTTGAAGATCAGATTGCTATTATCTATGCAGGTTCTAAGAACTTATTGAAAAACGTTCCTGTAGAGAAAGTAAAAGAATTTGAAAGAGATTATATAGAGCTACTTAATGCTAAGCATAGAGGTACTCTAGACACTCTTAAAGCTGGAAAATTAACTGATGAAGTGATCGATACACTTACAGCAGTTGCAAAAGATCTTTCTAGTCGTTATTAATTAAGTGATGAGTTCAGAGTAATGAGTGTAAAGACTTATGACTTATGAGTTCAGACTTAAGAATATGCTCAATGGGTTTAGAAGATAGCGTAATAAGAAATAGAACTTTTGAATTTGCTCGTGCGATTGTAAGATTTACGATGATTTTAAAAGAGGAAAGACATTACGAGATTGCTAGACAGTTATTGAAAAGCGGCACTTCTATTGGAGCTAATGTTAGAGAGGCGCAGCGAGGTGTTAGCACAAAGGATTTTAAAAATAAACTTGGTATTTCTCTCAAAGAAGCAGATGAAACGGAGTACTGGTTAGAATTAATAGATTTGGAGATAAAAACGGTTCCAAAGGAACTATTAAAAGAAGTGGATGAGATTATGAGAATGCTTGTCACCATTATAAAAAACTCATAGCTCACCGCTACATAACTCTTAAGTCATAAGTCATAAGTAAATCATGGCCAATTTAAAAGAAATAAGAAACAGAATATCATCAGTATCATCTACCATGCAGATCACCTCTGCGATGAAAATGGTGAGTGCGGCAAAGTTGAAAAAAGCACAAGATGCTATTACAGCGATGCGCCCTTATTCTGATAAGCTTACAGAGATTTTACAAAGTCTAAGCGCTACCATGGAAGGTGAAGCAGGTAGTAAATTTGCTGAACAGAGAGAAGTGAAAAAAGCGCTTGTAGTGGCAATAACTTCTAATCGTGGTCTAGCCGGAGCTTTTAACTCAAATATCATTAAAGAGTTGATTCGTTTGAATCAAGAAGATTTAAAAGGTGTTGCTGTTTCTTATATGACTATAGGTAAAAAAGCAAACGACTTTGGAAAGAAAACTGATAATGTAATTGCAAATAAGAGCGATTTATTTGACGACATCTCTTTTGAAAACGTAGCTACTATTGCTGAGGAGTTAATGGAGCTATTTGTAACTGGTGAGTATGATAGGATTGTTTTAGTTTATAACAGTTTTAAAAACGCAGCTACACAAATCGTTATGACTGAAGATTTCTTACCATTAAAACCAGTGGCAAAGGATGAAGCGGCACTAGAAGAGCAAAAAGAGTTAGATTACATTTTTGAGCCTTCTAAAGAGGAAATTATAGAAGAGTTAATCCCTAAGTCTTTAAAAACTCAATTGTATAAAGGAGTACGTGATTCATGGGCTAGTGAGCACGGTGCTCGTATGACAGCTATGCACAAGGCAACAGATAACGCTACTGAGCTTAGAGATCAGTTAAAATTAACTTATAACAAAGCACGTCAAGCAGCTATTACTAACGAGATCTTAGAAATCGTAGGTGGTGCTGAGGCATTAGAAAATTAAGCACAAATTTCCGCTTAGGCGGAAATCTTCCAGTAATGGAGCGATAAACAAAAGCCCTTCAGAGATGAAGGGCTTTTTTAATGCTCAAAATTAAATTCCCATTTTTTTTAGAAATACCATGTAACATTTTCTGAGTTCTGCATCTAAAGGGAAACTTTAAAACAGAAATCATGAAAAATGTATTCACTTTATTTATTCTTATTTGCTTTTCTAACGCAACATTTGCTTCAAACTCAAACTCAGCGGAACCTATTCACGTAGCGGTATCTGGTAAGGGACAACCTGTTCTATTCATTCCTGGATTTACCGTTCCTGGTGAGGTTTGGAATCCAGTGGTAAAGGAACTTGATAAGACCTATGAATGTCATGTAGTTACCTTAGCAGGTTTTGGAGGAAAAGAACCTATTTCTTTTCCCTGGTTGCCACAAATAAATGAATCATTAGAAACGTATTTGATAGAGCAGGATTTAAAAAATGTAACGGTCGTAGGACACAGTTTAGGCGGTACCGTGGCGACTTGGTTAGCCAGTAGAGAAAATTCTAGGATAAGTCAGCTGGTTATTGTAGATGCACTACCAGCAACAGGAGCATTAATGTTTCCTGATTTTAATCCCGATAATCTCTCTTATGATAGTCCTTATAACAAACAGCAGCTAGAGATGAGTGATGAGAATTTTGAGCAAATGGCGGTAGGAATGTCTATGGGAATGAGTTTGAATAAGGAAGCTCAGCAACAAATTAAAGCATGGATGCTACAAGCTGACCGTAAAACTTATGTATATGGTTATACAGATTATCTTAAATTAGATATGCGAGAAAACTTGAAAATGATCACTATTCCAGTTACTATTATTGCCGCAGATCAACCTTATGGAGCTGCAATGGCCACACAGACTTATAAAAAGCAATATGAGAATCTTGAAAATTATAATCTCATTATGGCTACAGACGCAGCTCACTTTATTATGCTGGATCAGCCAGAATGGTTCATGGATCGATTGAAGGAGGTTTTAAGTAACGATTAATGGATATAGAAAAAGATTTTGACACACTCTACCAGCAACATTCTGATAAGGTATATCGATTATGCCTAGGATATGCATCTGGAAATAATGAGATAGCTCAAGAATGGCACCAGCAAACCTTTATTAAAATCTGGAATCATAGAAAATCGTTCCAACAGCGATCATCGATAAGTACTTGGATTTATCGAATTGCGGTGAACACCTGTCTGAGCGATTTGCGTAAAACCAAAAAGACCGTTCCATTAAAGGAAGTTCTAATGGAAGATTTCAAAGATATAGATGAAAACAAAGACCAAAACATTCAAAAGATGTATGCCTGTATCGATCAACTAAATCATCAAAATAAAACTTTAATCCTACTAGAGCTTGAAGAAATACCTCAAGAAACGATTGCTGATACCGTAGGATTACAACACGGCACGTTAAGAACACGACTCAGCCGAATTAGAAAATCACTTTTAAAATGCATCACCAATGGAAAATGATATATTAACTAAAATATGGAATAAAGAAAATGATAATAATCCGTTAACAAATTCGAAGGAGATCATTTCGCTCGCCACTAAACAACGTAACAGTCAACGAATAGGAATGATTATAATGTCACTTACATTGATAATTATAACTATTTATGCGATCATTTACTTGCCTCAAAATTTCAACACTTTCAGTTTAGGATTGTTATTAATGATCACGGCCATGCTGGTGCGTATCGTCATTGAGTGGTATTCTAAAATGCGTAAAGCACAACAATTAGTAGCACTAGATTATAAAGCCTATAAAAGTTATTTGAAAAAATATTACAAAATGCGCATGCTCGTCAATTATATCATAACGCCTATATGCTTTGGAATTTACTGTTATGGCTTGTATTTGCTTTTTCCCCATTTCAAACGAGAATTCTCCCAAGGGTTTTATA
>NZ_CBFIBE010000062.1:0-7137 GCF_965660805.1 Nonlabens sp.
TCATTCCTCATTCCTCATTCCTCATTCCTCATTCCTCATTCCTCATTCCTCATTCCTCATTCCTCATTCCTCATTCCATAAAACCTAGTAATCACGTCTTGTGCCAGTTTATCCTGAGGTGTAAATCGTTTTTCAAAACCGTGCCATCTACTATCTTCTGCATGATATTTCCATATAAAACCACCAGCCATCCATTCTTCATTCCATAGGGATTCATATAAACCTTGTAGTAAAACGGCCTGTGCTTTTTCATTCACTTCATGATTTTCTGCGGCATTTTTCCATGGTTTCTTACCTGCATAATCTGCACTGATGTAGCCGTATTCAGTAAATAGGATTTTTTTATTATGCTTTCGCGAAAGCGTGCTCAAATCAACCTTCCATTTTTTCCACGACTCTTTTACTGTTGCAAGTAATGGCGTTTTTTCTTCACTTACAGGAAAGTAAGCATCTACACCTATATAATCGAGTTGTTCCCAGAACTGAACATCGTCATAATTATCCCAATTTGCTGCATAGGTAAGTTTGCCTTTATAAACCTCGCGTATATTTTTAATCAACTGATCCCAAAATTCAGGACGCAATTTCACAAAAGAATCCAGCTCAGTACCTACACAAAACATCGCTACATTTTCTTGTGCGGCTATGGTTACAAATCGCATGATGTAATTTGTGTAACTATTCTCTAGGGTTTTCCAGTCTTCTTCTGTTGTTAAATGAATATTACCGGTATAATCACCGTGCCCTATCCATAGTTGAGGTTTAATAAGAATGTCTAGTTGTTGCGCTTTCATTAACGCTATAGTTTTTTTAACGCCATGTGGTTTCTCGCCCCAATCGCCGCGTACTTCATCATAATGGACCTGTGGTTCATCCAGAGCTTTCATCCAGGCATAAGGAACAATTACGGCATGATTTGCATTAAAATTCACAATAGGCGTGATGGCAGTGGAGTCTATGGGATTATGCGTTGCAACTAGTGTGATGCCGTTGATTTTTTCAGAGTTTAAGATATTATGCTCACTATCCATATCATTGACAGCAAGATTTTTTGATGAGTTGTTACAGGAACAAAGTATCCATAATAATGAAATGAAGTAGCATATAAATCTGAACATATTATGGAGCAAATGGAGTTACATGATCGTTTAACCATTTGGTGATTTGATCTATGTTTAATTTGCCTTCAGCGACTTGTATGGTGAATGTATATTGTGTTTCAAGGTCTAGTACTACCATAAGTCCGTCCAGCCTAAGTATTAATTCCATTAAAACATAACCTGTTCTTTTATTTCCATCCACAAAAGGATGATTCAGCAAAATACTTTCTAAAATTGCTGCTGCTTTTTCTACAGATGTAGGGTATAAATCTATTCCATCAAAGGTTGAAAATGGTCTCGCCATTGCAGCTTCTAAAAGTGCAAAATCTCTTATTCCTGAAGCACCACCATGAATTTTAATTTGTAATTCATGAATTCTTAATGCCTGCTGAATCGTTATCATTGAGCTAACCTTTTAAGCAACTCATGATTGTCTTTCATGATTTGCTCCACATGTAGGTCTATATTTTCAGTAGTGTAAGCATTTTGAGAATTCTGTTGCCTTTTCTCTATTATTGATTTTAAAGCTTCCAGAAAATTCAAATCTTCAATACCTTCAATACTTGTTTTAATCGCTTCTTTTAATTCTTCCGTACTCATAACCATATTTTTTATAAAGTTACTTAAACTATAGCAATTACACTACCACTTACAAGTGTACTACACTCAATTAATTGTTAATTCGGGAACTATCGATTATCTAATTAGTTAAATATATAACAAGAATTGAGATAACTATTCATTAATTTGTCACCTATTTATTCAACAAATCGATATGGATCATATAGTCATCATAGGAAATGGAATTGCAGGAGTTACTGCGGCACGACATATCCGTAAATTGTCTGATAACCGCATTACCATCATTAGTGCCGAGTCTGAATTCTTCTTCTCTAGGACCGCATTGATGTATGTCTATATGAGACACATGAAATTTGAGCACACACAACCGTATGAAAATGATTTCTGGGCAAAAAACCGTATCGAACTCGTTCATGACTATGTACATACCGTAGAAACAGCAGCTAAAAAAGTGCATTTAAACTCGGGTCGTGATATTGTTTATGATAAGCTTATTCTGGCAACAGGAAGTATCCCAAATAAATTTGGCTGGCCAGGACAAGATCTAGAAGGTGTGCAAGGACTGGTTTCTAAACAAGACCTAGAACAGCTAGAAATCACAGCACCTAATAATAAAGTATGTAAAAGAGCCGTCATTATAGGTGGCGGATTAATAGGAGTAGAGCTGGCAGAGATGATGGCATCGCGACAAATTCCTGTAACTTTTTTAATCCGTGAAAAAGGGTTCTGGAGTGGTGTGTTGCCTAGATCAAATGCTGATTTAATATCTAAACATGTACGTTCACATCACATCGATTTACGTGAAGAAGAAGAAATGGCCGAAATCATTCCAGATGATTCCGGGAAAGTAAAAGCCATTATTACTAAAAATGGAGAAACCATTCCATGTGATTTTGTAGGCTTATGCGCTGGTGTAACACCGCAAATTTCATTTCTAGAAAATTCTGGAATAGAATTGCAACGCGGCATTCTAGTAGATCGTTATCTAGAAACTAGCGTTAAAAATGTATATGCCATAGGTGACTGTGCACAGCAACGCGAGCCAGTAGGTGAGCGTAAACCTATTGAAGCCGTCTGGTACACCGGTCGTATGATGGGTGAAGTGCTGGCGCAAACCTTATGTGGAAATCCTACAACATGGAACCCAGGTCACTGGTTCAATAGTGCAAAATTCTTTGATATAGAATACCAGACTTACGGTTGGGTATGGAGTACACCTAAAGAAGGTCACGCACATTTTAATTGGGAACATGAAGATGGCGTGAGAGCAGTCACCGTGGAATATGACATCGCTACTAGAAAATTTATTGGGATCAACACCTTTGGAATTAGGATGAAGCACGAGATTTTTGATCAATGGTTGACAGAGGAGAAAACAGTAGATGAAGTGATGAAAAATTTAAAAAAGGCCTGCTTTAATCCTGAGTTTTTTGACAGACCGTTCAAAGAGATTTTAAAGAATTTTCGATCTACCCAACACGCTACCGCTTAATCAAATCAACAACTAACACAGATTTTATATCTGAAAAACTATAGCACTATGAGTGTCTATCAACGCAACATGTCCTTAACAGGAGAACCGCCTAAAGCACTATCTAAACCTGAAAAAATTGCTAGTGCCATAGGAATGCTAGGCTTATTTATTTTGGTTTTGGCATTTTTCAACATCCATTTACCAGGTGCTGGTTACTGGCTTACAGCTTCTTTAATTCTGATATTTGGTGGTGTTATCGCTTTCGCGAAAGCGCAATACGGCCACAAACAAGGTGGCATTAAAAACGATGGTGTATGGTTTAAGGACCTTTCCAGTCGCGGATTTTGGGGTTGGATACTAGCCATATTTCTGACCTCATTCTATATCGTGTTGTATTTCTTTCCTGCAACCTTAGGTCAAGCCAGCGATGGTGCCGCTAACAGCGGCTTAATAGGTTTATTTGATCCATTATCATACCTGTTAAAAGGAAAACCAGCCAGTCAGTGGTTTGTTTATGGAACTTTATATACCGTTGCGATATTGAGTTTTGGTATCAAATTTATCTGGAAATACCGTCATAACAGTTATGAAGTGATACGCACGGGAAGCGTGATGTTTTTTCAGACGGCTTTTGCCTTTTTTATTCCAGAGATTATGGCTGGATTGAATGCAACTAAAGACCTACCGTACTACGATCTTAAGAATGTATGGCCATTAAATTATTACTTATTTGATCAATGGAATATAGATCAACTATTAGCAAACGGTAGTCTAGGATTGACGATGTTACTCTTTGGGATCGCATCTATTTTTGTGATTACACCTATACTTACTTACAAATATGGTAAACGATGGTACTGTAGTTGGGTTTGTGGTTGTGGTGGACTCGCCGAGACTGCTGGAGATGCTTTTAGACAATTATCAGATAAATCAACTAAAGCATGGAACATAGAACGCTGGTTAATTCATACGGTATTGGTTTTTGCGGTGATTTCCACGGTAGGAGTGATCCACTCGTATTTAGGAAATGATGGCACATACTGGTTAACAGCGACAAGTTTCTTAATAGGAACAGCGGTGTTTTTAACTGTATTATTTGCCTTAATCTGGATTTTTAAAAGAGATGAATTACAGCAAGATGCTAAATATGGTGCGATAGGTTTTCTAATGATCATTCTAGCATTTATCGCGATTCATTTCATGGCAGGAACAGAGTCCTTATTTTTCTTTAAACATTACACAGTAAGATCTACCTATGGATTTTTAATAGGCTCTATATTTTCTGGTGTGATAGGAACGGGTTTTTATCCTATTCTAGGGAATCGTGCCTGGTGTCGTTTTGGATGTCCTATGGCAGCAATTCTAGGAATGCAACAACGATTGTTTTCAAAATTTAGAATTACCACAAATGGTGGTCAGTGTATTTCTTGTGGTAACTGTTCTACCTATTGCGAGATGGGAATAGACGTGCGCTCCTATGCTCAAAAAGGTGAAAATATCATACGTTCCAGTTGTGTAGGATGTGGTATTTGTAGTGCTGTATGTCCGCGTGGTGTATTGAAACTTGAAAATGGACCGTTAGAAGGTCGTATTAATAGTGAGGCAGTGTTATTAGGGCAAGATCCTGATTTGATGGAGTTGTTGAGTAGTAAAAAATAAAATCAAAACGAAAATCAAACTGGCACTATTAACAGAAAGTTTACCAACTAATGTAGCATTAAAATACTTAAACAAGTTTGCCAGGCTCGTATCTCACTCGCAATATGCTCAAGCTGTAAACTGTGGACTAAATAACTGCTGACTACACTATCAGTTCACCATCGCTCTTAAATCTTTGACAGTAGCCGTAGGATCATCTGATTTAAACACATAACTACCAGCTACTAATACGTCAGCACCAGCATCTACTAATTGTTTTGCATTTTTATTAGTAACGCCACCATCAATTTCAATGAGCGTTTCACAACCTTTTTGGTCGATTATTTCTTTGAGTTGGCTTACTTTATCGTAAGTGTTTTCAATAAAGCTTTGCCCACCAAAACCAGGATTCACACTCATTAAACATACCATATCAATATCTTGAATGGTATCTTTAAGTAAATCTACACTCGTATGTGGATTCAACGCTACGCCAGCTTTCATACCGTGTGATTTTATGAGTTGCAGGGTTCTATGTAGATGTGTACACGCTTCATAATGTACGGTAAGAATATCACAACCTAAATCTGCAAACGTCTTTACATAACGATCTGGATCGACAATCATTAAATGACAATCAATAGTTTTGGTCGCGTGCTTTGCGATATCTCTTAAAACCGGCATCCCAAAAGAAATATTAGGAACAAAAACACCATCCATAATGTCTATATGAAACCAGTCTGCATCTGATTGATTGATCATTTCTACATCACGTTGTAGGTTAGCAAAATCTGCGGCGAGTACTGATGGGGCGATTAGGTTAGGCATTTTTGATTTTTTTGTGGTTATGCAAATTTAGGGTTTTTGAAGCTGCTCGCAGAATTAAAAACTACCTGAGTTATCCTTGAATCTAATATAAAGAGTTTATGGATGATATGTAAGACAAACTGTTTATTTATAGGAATAAAGTACTTATTTAAATCTTAAACAAAACATCTAAAACGAGTTAAAGATTTCAAAAAATCCTATTAAGCAACTCTTAAAAACTTGCTTGTACACGTTTTTTTTTGATTTACAAAAGATTTGCAAGTCTAAATAAAAATCCCCTAAAACGAGGAAAGCTGAAAATCGATAAGAGTAGGCATTAACTTTAATATTTTTATAATGAAAAAACATTTTAAATTTTTACCGTTTTTATTTTTCGGACTTTGTTTAGTTTTAAATTCTTGTAGTCCTGATGAGTTGTCTACCATACGAAATAGTGATGATCAATCAAATTTTAAAAATGCGGGAGAACCTATTATTCTACCGGATATAGAAACTAGATTATCTCAACTAAATAATTTGAAAGAATTAACTGAAGGTTTGAGTTTAGCATATCAAAATCATAATAATGAACAAACATTTTTTGATGTTCCTTCAAATGAATTAATTAAACAACAGATAATTAATCAGACTAAAGTAATCTATACAAATCTAGGTGTTGAGGAAAGTGATTTGTTATTAGAAGTCGGTTCAGAAGGTGATTTGGATTTATTTTATCTTGGTACAGGAATTGTTGCTGGTGGAAGCTATGAAAATGCTACGGAAAGTGCCTTCGTGGATTGCTTACTCGAGGTAGTTGGAATTACAGCATTAGTACAAGCAGGTGAAGCTCTTGGTACACTTTATGTTGGTGAGGTTGCAGCTAGCGCAGCTGTAGATGCCGCCGCCGCTGCTTTTAGAAGTGCAGCTTTAAAGGCCGCGAAAAAAATTATTACCATATTTGCAGGTCCATTTGGAGCAGCTATAATGGTTGGTGAGTTTATTTACTATATGACATAAAAATTTGGTAGCAATGATTTATTCAATATGTGCGTTTGTAGGTTTTGCATATCTAATTTTACCTTTTATTCTTAAACCTAAAATAATTGTAAAAATTATTTTTTTAGCTAGTGGTCTGTTTCTTGTTATTTATGGGTTATTCATTCAAAGTGAACTTGTCTGGCTTAAAGTCTTAAGTATATTGTCGTTTATTATCCCATATATTGGAGTTCGTATTTTTGATAAAAATATGGACGGACATAAAAACCCTAGTGCATAAATTAGTTATTTATATAAAAAAATGCCTCTTGAATCTCAAGAGGCATTTTGAATTTATAAACATTTGCGAGCATCAAGGTACTCGAAATGCGGTTTGTTATTCTTCAGATTTAGAATCACTATCATTATCACGACGTGGACGATCATCTCTACGACGGTCATCACGACGGCCACCGCCACGACGGTCATCTCTACCACGACCACGATCATTGCGCTCGCGTGGTGGACGCTCTACCCAACCTTCTGGTTTAGGCATGCATG
>NZ_CBFIBE010000063.1:0-7134 GCF_965660805.1 Nonlabens sp.
TTATTAAATTCGTCGGGACCATTATTAGCCTGTTCCACACTTTTATTAGTCCCTATAAAAGACGAAACGGTAACACGCACTCCAGCTTTTGGGTTTTTACGCAATTTAATATTTACAACTGCTGTAGAGGCGTTAGCGCCATATAAGGTACTGGCAGCTCCTTTAAGAATTTCAATTTCATCGATTTGATTGACATCCACGAGTCTGATATCAAACTCGTTACTTATGTTACTCGCATCACTGACTTGCGCACCATCTATTAAAAATGAAACCTGTCGCGAGCTACCACCACGTATAAAATAACCTAGGTTCTGACCAGCATTACTGCGCGCGCCATTCATTTCTATACCAGCATACAGGTTCAGTAAATCTGCTAGACTGGCAGCAGCTTGCGCCTCTATGTCTGCTCTAGTGATTTTAATAACGGGTTTACCACTATCTTTTCTTTTAAGTTCAAACTTAGAATCAGCACTTATGAGTACCTGATCTAACTTTGTTGCGGTAGAGTCCACCTGTGCAATTCCCGACACGACTGCTACCATCATTGCGCTTATAGCGATGACTTTTTTGTTCATGAAAATGATTTTAATACGGGAAAAGGAATGATTCAAGCCATAAAATAATAAGGTGAGATTCCATAAAGAAACCTACCTTATTCATGCTTTAAAAAACTCGCAACCTTTATCCCGAAGATTAACTAATTATGTGTGTAAGCTGGCAGGTCTCCTGACTTGTTCATTTCTATCGCCTTCCCAAGCTTTATACTCAGTGGCTATGGATAGAAATCTTTAATGAACTTTACAGTTGCGGGAACAGTTCTAGAATTACACTAGATTCCCTTTTAATTCTGTTATGTATAGTTGTTATACTTGAGGTAATTACGCTTTCGCGAAAGCGTGCTCAAAACAACCTCCATGACAGAAACCAATTTCACGACCCAAATGTAAGCTAATAATGGTATTTTTGAGGCGCTATGAAAAACATATCTCTTCTTTTTATCTGTTTAGTGATCCTCTCAGGCTGTAAGCAAAAGGAAACGAAACAGCCCACCATAGCTGATAAATTAACTAGTGAGATATATCTAGAAACTGAAATAAAGTATGCCAAAGGTTTTTCAATTCAAACCACTCAAACAGGTTATTACGTAACCATTAATAACCCATGGCCAGATGCTGAGAAGCAGTATTCATTCAAATTACAACGTGCCAAAACTCATGATCGCCTTCCTGATCCAGATGCTACTCATGTAATACAAATTCCTGTAAATCAAATCATTTTAAGTTCTACAACACACATTCCACCTGTAGTATTGCTTAAAGAACAGTCCTCAATTATAGCCTTTCCTGGAACTGATTATGTAAGCGATAGCAGTGTGAGAGCACTCATAGATAATGGAAAGATTGAAGATTTAGGTCAGAACCAAACCATAAGTGTAGAAAAAGTAATCACCATGCAGCCCGATGCCATTATGGGTTTTGGAATCGATGGAGACAATCCGGTTTATAAACAAATTGAAAAAGCTGGAATACCAGTAATTTATAACGGCGACTGGACAGAAGAACATCCGTTAGGAAAAGCAGAGTGGATCAAGCTTTTTGGACTGTTATATGGTAAAGAAAAAGAAGCTAATCATATTTTTAAAAACATAGAGCAATCCTATATAGAAACTAAGAAAATAGCGCAAAGTTTAGAAAAACCTACAGTTATTGCTGGCGCTACCTGGAAAGATGTATGGTATTTACCTTATGGAAATTCCTGGCAAGGTAAAATCATAGCCGATGCTCATGGCGATTATATTTACAGCAACACCACAGGAACTGGATCCCTATCCTATAATATAGAACGTGTGCTTACTGATGCTCAAAATGCTGCTGTATGGATCGCTCCAGGACAGTACACTAGCTATGCAGCCATGCAAGCAGATAACAACACTTACAGCCAGTTTGAGGCCTTTCAAAATAAAAAGGTCTATACCTTTGCCTTAAATAAAGGAGCTCGTGGCGGTATTACTTATTATGAAGAAGCCTCCATGCGTCCAGACCTAGTACTTAAAGATCTGGTTAAAATATTACATAAAAACAGCTTACCTGATCATGAACTATATTTTTTTAAACCTCTTATAGATTGAAAAATAAAGTCCTCATCTTTCTCATCATAGCTGTCATCCTACTCTTCATAGTCGATGTTAGCTTGGGAACCGTTTTTATAACTCCAGGTGAGATTTGGGAAGTATTAACAGGATCCAACTTAAACGCTTCAGAAAATTATATTATTACCCAACTGCGCTTACCACGCGCTATCATGGCTATTTTAACTGGTGCAGGACTATCTATGGCGGGACTGCTTATGCAAACTCTTTTTAGGAATCCGCTGGCGGGACCATTTGTTCTCGGGATATCATCTGGTGCTGGATTAGGTGTAGCGCTGGTGGTTATGGGCGTTACTATATTAGGAATCACGGCAGTTTCAGGTTTAGGATTAGTAACAGCAAGTGTGATAGGTAGTATACTGGTTATGCTTTTAATCATACTCATGTCCTTACGTATTAAAGATACCATGGGATTGCTCATCGTAGGATTAATGGTAGGTAGTTTGAGCAGCGCAGTAGTAGGAATCCTTTCCTATTTCAGCTCTAGTGATGAGTTGAAGAGGTATGTGTTTTGGTCACTAGGTAGTTTAAGTAATTTAGACTGGAGAGATATTAGTATTTTGTTAGTTATATTTTTGATTTCCATGATACTAGTCATTACTATTATAAAACCGCTGAACGCCTTGTTACTGGGCGAGACTTATGCACGCAGCCTAGGAATAAATATAAAATCCACTCGCTGGATCATCATCATCATAACCAGTTTACTCGCAGGCAGTATCACCGCTTATGCAGGTCCTATAGCTTTTATAGGACTAGCTGTGCCGCACCTAGCACGTTTATTATTACCTACGGTAAATCATAAGATATTAATACCTACCGCTATGTTACTAGGTGCTGCACTCTTATTGTGTTGCGATATAATTTCACAACTACCGTTTTCAAACTATTCCTTACCCATTAATGCCGTCACTTCATTACTAGGTGCACCAGTGGTAATTTGGCTTATTTTAAGAAAACGTAACCTACACTTTTAATGATACAGCTGCACGACATACAGATAGGATATGGACACTGTGTTATAGCAGAGCATGCTGGTATTCTCGCTTTCGCGAAAGCAAAATTCATAACCCTAATAGGTGCAAATGGTTCTGGTAAATCTACCCTACTACGTACCATCGCGGCACAACAACATATTATTAAAGGTAAGGTTCAACTAAATGATGTTAATTATAATAAAATTAGCAACTTAAATAGGTCTAAAACTATAGCAATAGTATCTACTACTAAAGAGTTTAGCCAATTTTTAAAGGTGGAAGAAATATTGTATTTGAGCCGTGCACCTTACACAAATTTTATAGGACAGCTCACTGCAGCAGATCATGATGTGGTAGATGCCATTATGGAAGATTTAGACATTATAAAATTGCGTTCCCGTAGACTTTCCACGCTCAGTGATGGGCAATTACAAAGAGTACTGATAGCCCGTGCAATGGTTCAAGATACTCCTTACATACTCATGGATGAACCTACCAGCCACCTAGACGTACACCACAAGGCTGAAATACTGCTCAAATTACGCGATTACTGCCATAAACATAACAAGTGCATCATTTTTTCTAGTCACGAATTATCTATTGCCCTAGCACTGGCCGATGAAGTCATCGCAATTCATAAACTAAAAATTACTCACCAGTCTAAAGAAGATTTTATCCAGTCCTCCACACTTCAAGAGATGTTTCCTTCACCTCTACTGGATTTTAAGAATGGGAAGTTAGGGTTGAGATGGGAATCTTAAATAAGATCATAATTTATTTTCCAACGGTCTAAGTGTGAGAAGAACCACAAGCTGTTGCTACTGTTAACAGCAAAGGTGTAAAACCTCTTGACTCATGGGAATGGTGTACTTAGTTCATTTTACGCCCACGCGAGACAACTGGCAAGAACAAAATAAAAAGCAAATAAGACGTTTTAAAGGCTTATGGCGAGACTGTGATGTAAGAAAAATTCTGTATTTTTACTCAGACTATTTAATACCCAAAGATAAAGCGAGTACCAGCTAAAACGCCTCACTCGCCTTATACCTTTGCCATTGGCTTTAATTTAAAACAAAAAAGGAGAAAAATATGAAAACAAAAAACATTTTAATCTCAACAGTTATTTTATTTGTAGTAATACTTACTACGTTCTCAATCTTTATCAAAACTGATGAAAATAGCGCAACAAATTTCACAAACTTCGAAATTAAGGGTGAGAGCAAAGAGGAATTGAAAAAATTTGACTGGAATTCCATTGAAGAAATGTTTGAGCAGAATGATCCCGAACAAGATATTTCTATAGCAGTAATTCTTTTGAAAAATTCCGATCGTAAAAATGATGTCAAATACGAAGTAAAAGGTAAATCGGAAAATATTGATATACTAACGAGAAATGTCCAAAATTCTATAGAAAGACTAAATTAGAATTAACTGAAAAGGAAAGTTAGTTAAGTGAAAAAACTAAAGCCAACAAAGAACTGAGGTAAAAAACAACACTTTTCTTCATTAATTTGAGACACTATAATTCTAGGCTTGTAGATTCATTCATTAGATTCTGGGGCCTTTTTTATTACTTTAATCTTCTAGTTCTAGCGAACTGGCAAATGGGAGGTTTCTTTTAAGTAAGAAAGTAGCTGGTTCATAATATTTTTAGAAATATGTTAAAAACAACTTATATAAAAAGTAAATCAATAAATTTAATACTTTTTCTGCCTTAAAAATTAATGAAGAATATTCAAGATATATTAAAGTCGGCACCTAAAGCTAAACAAAGATCTTTTAAGAAAGGTTCTATTATTCAAAGTGCTGGAGATTTAAAAACAGTTCCGATCTATGTTAAAAAAGGGCTTTTAAAAAGCTACCTTATAGATAATAATGGAAAAGAACACATTTATATGTTTGCTCCAGAGAATTGGATTATTGGTGATCTAGAAGCCATACAGTACCAGCAACCAGCACAATTATTTATAGAATGTATTGAAGATTCAGAAGTCATAGCTTTTGAAAAAGATTGTTTATTTAATACTCAATTAGATAATGAACAACTTGCTGAAAACGCTCAAACGTTATACCGTCGTATAGGACGATTACAGCGCAGAGTTTTAATGTTAATGGGCGCTACAGCGGCTGATAGATATCAATACTTTTTAGAAACCTATCCCGAATTACCTAACCGTGTACCTCAAAAAATGATAGCCTCCTATTTAGGCATCATGCCGCAAACGCTAAGCACCATAAGAAAGAAACTTGCGAGCCCAAAATAAATTCATTTCTTCATCTACATGAATGCACAGCACCTGATTAGTACCGAATTTTGTAAAAATTTAAAATTTTAGACAAATGAAAAAAGTACAATTAATTATCAGGATTCTATTAGGTTTAATGTTAGTCCTTTTCGGACTCAACAAATTTCTTCAATTTATGCCCATGCCTCCATTACCAGAAGCAGCTGGTGAGTTTATGGGAGCACTCGTAAAAAGCGGTTACCTTATGACTATAGTAGCTGTAGTAGAAGTAGTAGTAGGTATCCTATTACTCGTTAACAAATTCCAAGCGCTTGCACTCATAGTCATTTTCCCAATTTTACTCAATGCCTTCTTGTTCCATTTATTCTTAGATATTGCCGGAATTGGTGGAGCTTTTGTTGCGCTTGCCATGAATGTATTTCTATTCTTTAACAACAAAGAATCATACATTGCCTTGTTTAAAAGCTAATAAGTATGTAATACAAAAAGCAATAGTCCCGCATTATAAATAGGAAAACCAGGAACATAAACACCTGAATAGCAGTTCGCTTTTTTTGAAACAGAAAACAATCAAAAAGAAGTAAATTGATCAAAATGATTTTTTAACTTTCAGAAATTGAAACCTTGAGTTCAAAAACTTTTGGTTTCTTATACCAATTTATGTTTCTAATGCCCTATTCTTAATTTTAATTATTTTTTTGACTAGATGATAAAGAAAATTAAAGCATAGCCCCAGCTACGGTTTTATTTTATTTTGAAATATAGGAGAAAAAGAAACGAATTATATGCGACATTAGGAATGTAAATTGTTATTAAACACCATACAAATGAAAAAAACTATCATAAAAAACACTAAACCGTTAGGGTTTCCTTGGCAAACACAAGACCCATTTTTATTCTGCGCTTATCATAGAGATGAATATCCCATTGGTGATGCAAATATGGGTGTAGAATTTGAGCAACTCAAAGGAAGAAACGTAGGAAGCGATTTCACCCTGAAAGACGGATGGAGAATGTATCATGGTTCAAGTATTCCTGGTTTTCCGTATCACCCGCATAGAGGTTTTGAAACCATTACCATTAACAAAGAAGGTGTGGTAGACCACTCTGACTCCTTAGGCGCAGCAGGCCGGTTTATGGCTGGCGACGTGCAATGGATGACAGCAGGAAAAGGAATACAGCACTCAGAAATGTTTCCTTTACTCGATCAAGAAAAAGGAAATCCATTGGAGATCTTTCAGATTTGGCTCAATCTTCCTAAGGTATCTAAAATGGTAGATCCACATTTTAAAATGCTTTGGAAGGAAGATGTTCCGGTGATTCACCACAAAGATGATTCAGGAAATAGTACCACCATACAGGTTATTGCAGGTCGTATTAATGATACAAATGCTCTTGAAGCAACACCTGATTCTTGGGCGTCAAACCCAGCAAATGCTGTGGGCGTTTATACCGTAAAAATGAATGCAAATGCTAAATGGATCTTACCTAAAACGTCAGAGGATGCAAACAGATCTATGTTCTTTTACAAAGGAGACACCATCAAAATTGATGAGAAAACCATTGCAAATAATCACGTCATTGAGCTTGAAGCAGGTGCCGACATCGAGATTCAAAACGGAAACCAAGAGGCTTACTTTTTAATTCTTGAAGGCAAGCCTATAGGTGAACCCGTAGCACAACATGGCCCTTTTGTTATGAATACACAGGAAGAAATAAGACAAGCCATGAAAGATTATGGTAAAACCCAATTTGGAGGTTG
>NZ_CBFIBE010000064.1:0-6793 GCF_965660805.1 Nonlabens sp.
AGCTTAGGCTATGCTTTAATTTTCTTTATCATCTAGTCAAAAAATAATTCAAATTAAGAATACGGCATTAGAAACATTAATTGGTATAAATTGAACAAGTCTATAGAATGATTCTATATATACCCATGCTGGTAAATACTAGCAGACCTAGTTTCAGTTTCTACTACTGACCTTTAAAAAACACGATGGTACTCAAGGTTTTTACAACAATTCTAAAATCTAGAAAAACACTACGATGTTTAATATAATAAAGGTCGTATTGTAATTTTTTTAGGCTATCTGCTTCAGTTTCTCCATACTTAGTCTTTACTTGAGCCCATCCTGTAAGTCCAGGTTTCACAACATGTCTAGTCTCATAAAACGGTATTTTTTGCGAAAGTTCTTTTACAAAAACAGGTCGTTCTGGTCGTGGTCCTATAATGGACATTTCGCCCATAAGGATATTATAAAACTGTGGAAATTCATCAAGTCTGGACTTTCTTAAAAATTTTCCAAATGAAGTAATGCGGCTGTCATTCTTTGAAGCAAACTGAGCACCGCTAGCCTCAGCATTTTTAATCATCGTACGGAATTTAAAAATCTGGAAGGATTTACGATTCTTCCCTACTCGTACTTGCTGATAAAATAATGGACCTCTATTCCCTATCAAGTTTCCTAAAAAAATAAATGGAATCAATACCATTCCAATACCTAAACCGATTATCGAAAAAATGACATCAAAAAACCTATGACTTACTAAGTAAAGTTTATTTTGATTACTTCTAGCAAATGGAAAATATTTATAAAAATCCTTACCTACATTTTGAACAGGAACACGATCTGTAATCTCTTCATAAACCTGACTATATTCTCTAACTGAAAAGCCATTTTCTACCAGTTCAATCAACCAGTCGTAAAGCTGCGTGGTAATACCTTCTACATGAGAAGATGCGATAACAATCTCACTTACTACTTGACTTTCTAACCGTTCTTTTGCCTCTTCAATGGTGAGTACCTGGAAACGATCATCGTGGCCTATGTGTAATTCTTTATCAGTATTAATGTAGCCGGTTATTCTATAATTAGGATCTGCCTCTTGAAGAGTTTCTGCCACTTGATCTGCATCATCAGCATCGGCTATAATCAAGATGTTTTTATAAAATCGCGAACTAGAAAAAAGCTTAATATATAAGGCACGCCATATTAAAAGTGATAAAGCTATAGCCAGATAGAAATATAGAATTTGTAATCTATTCTCTGGTAGCGATGGTGTGAAGAATGGCGTTAATAAATAAACCAATGATGTCACAGAGCTGGTAAATACTACTCCTCTTAAAGTAGCTGCTATACGACTTGCCCTCTGTAAATGATATAACTCAAAAACAGTAGCAAAAAACAACAAGTAAACTCCTAAAACAACAATCCATAACCAGTGCTCCTCGTTAATCTTAAAGTAGTCAAAGTCAAAGATTGTCCCCACTACATGTAGCGCAGCTAAAACTACTACCACATCTATTACACGCAATAAAACTTTGCGCTCTGATATTTCAAAGTGTATGGATCCTGACTGGGACATGGTTTCCTTTAAGAATTATAAAGATAAGGTTACCCTTTTAATAATTGCAACCAAGACTGCTTTACTTTATGCCAGGCAAATTTTTCAGCATCACCTCTAGCGTTTTGTACCACCGATTTAACATCTACATCTTGCCCTACGAGAGACCTTATCCATTGCGCCGCTTCCAGTGCCTGATTTGGTTTCACTAAAAACCCGTTAACTCCATGATCAATTAAATAAGGTATACCACCCACATTTGTTGATATTACAGGTAACCCTAAGGCCATAACTTCTATGAGGCTTACGGGTAAATTATCAAAATGAGAAGTATTAATAAAAACATCATATTCTTGACTCATTTCGATCCAGTCTGTTTTATCCAGTAAACCCGTAAACTCCACGTTAAGATGCTTTTGTACTGCTATAGAAACACAGCTTTTCATAGCTCCATCCTTATCGGGTCCTATCATACATAATTTTGCATCTGGATAATCTACGGCTAAATGTTCTAGTATTTCAAGTGCCATTTCTGGATTATAAATCTCAGCAAAGGACCTTACCCATAAAATTTTGGGTCGTAAAACTGTACGCGGTTTAAATGAATACTGGTTTAAATCGATATGATTTGGGATGTTGATCAGTTGTTGAAATCCCGCTTTCGCGAAAGCGTCTATCAAATAATCACTGGGACTCACAACCCGATATGCGTTTTCTATAAATGTCTTTAATGCATTAGGATTCTTCACCAATCGTTCGGGAAGATTACCACCATGCAAAATAGGTATATAATTAATATGCAACAACTTACACAACCTACCGATGATTATAGCATACCAAAAATTACGTGTGCTATAGGTATCAATAAGCACATAGTTAGCCCATTTTCTATTAAGAAAAATCGCTCTCATCATATGTAATAATCGAGCACTTACATTCTGAATGGAAGAGGCATAACGCAAGTGAAAACCTTCTTGCTGTAGTAAAGGACCTAGTGCGTCTATGGTAGTGACTGTACGACCTTTACCGGCAAGTTTATTTCCTATATAGAGGATATTCTTGCTCACGTAGATACAAGTTTAGGTTGTTGTGCAGTAGCTGGTTTTAATTTCTTAACCTTATTAGGTGTTTTTACATAAAGTAACGCCATTCCATAAAAAAAGGCAGGTGCAGCGATTCTCATAGCACTGTGATTAATGGTAGCGATCCAGAAAATTAAAAACGCATAAAAATAAATATTCCCTCGATGAAAAAGTCTGAAAAACAACGGCGTAAAAACCAGAACAAATAAAGAAAAGATGCCAATGGAACCATGCTCTGATAACAACCTACTGGTTTCGTTATGTGAAGCTGCAATAATTCCATCCTTCTGAGCTCTGTAATATTTTACCTGTCCAGCACCTATTCCAGCGATAGGGTTTTCAAAAAAGGCCTCTAGTTCAATAGAAATTAATTCAACTCTACCCGTTGATAAATCATCTTTTGCCCTACCAGCAGCATCTTCATTTGCATACCGTTTATCGATGAGTCCATTTGTAACTAAAGAAGTAAAACCCCATGCCATTATTAACCCTACGGCTATCACTGCTAGTTTAGGAATAAACGATACTTTAAACTCGCTACGTTTTAATAGAAATAAGGTCCCGATTACCGCAATAATCATTAAAAATGCGGTATAAACTCCACCACGTGAAAAAGTTACCCAAGCTCGATAAGTCATGGCTAAAAAGAGCGTAATATCTAATACATTAATCCATAGATTTTTAACTCTTAAAAACCTGACAAAGGTGATAAACATCCCTATTCCTAATACGGTAGCTACTTGATTAGGACCATAACCTCCAGAAGTGGCAAAGTTTGAAGCGGTATTAGTAACCACGTCTCTAATATCAGGTGTAACTAGAAATAAATAAGTCGTAGTCATGACTATAGGACCTACGGCTAGTTTTAAAATTTGATCTAATCGTGCGCTCTTAATAGGTCTCTGGTAACAATAAATAGCGGTTATACCTAATGTCACTGGTCCACTTAGATTAAAGGCAACCGCTTTGCGCAGGCTCTCACCTATAGGTATGTTTCCAGCAGCGATAACTATACTGGGAACCAGCAGTAATAAGTAAAAAACGTAAGGAATAGATTTTAAAGAAAAACCGCGCATCACAATTCCTAGAACCATAAAAATAATCACGAGATACTTCATGAACTCATAGAAGATTAGCGCACTATTCATTCTTAAAAACACCTCTAAAGTTACCAGGTAAGCACAAGCTAGAAGAGCCTCCTGACCGGTGTCTTTTTGAAGCAGCACTCGCAATCCAAAATAACAGATAGCAGCATAAAAAAATAAAGGAATCAAAAATGGAAGCGCAATCATGAAGATGGTCAGTATAATATGACCAGCTATGAGCAACGGATATGGTAACTTCTCAAATTGAATCATTAAAGCGTACTATAAAACTTCTCTAGTTCTTTTATGTAAGAATGAGCTCCAAAGGTAGTGATTACATGGTTTTGAAACGATGCTGCCATCATTTTTGCTTGGTTAGGATTTTCAATGTAATCAATTATGGCAGCAGCAAGTTCATTAGTATGAGCCGGTGCAACTGTAATCCCATGACCAGCAAGCACTTCTTTACAAGCTCCTACTTCTGTGGCGATTACTGGCAATCGAGCCATTCCATACTCTAGTAAAGCCACAGGTAACCCTTCAGATATGGATGATAAAACAGCTATATCAGTATTACAAAGTATAGCGGCAGTATCACTTCTCGAGCCTAATAAATGAACATGATTATAAAGATTTTCTTCTTGAATAGTACTTTCTATATTTCTAGAATAATCATCTTCAAAATCTTTTCCCACGAGCAGTAATGACCAATCGGGATAGCTTTTTTGAACTATTTTAAAGGCTTTAAGTAAAGTGAAGTGATCTTTTTGAGGTCTTAAGTTTGCTAGATGAACGATACGTTTCCCTTCTATTCCAGGTAGTGCTACATGAAGTTGCTGATCCTTTTGAATAGAAACAAAGTTGCGCAAATAAATTACTGATACTGATTTCAATTGCTCCTGTGCCCATGTTTTAAGGGTTTCATTAACACTTATGATTCCGTTAAAAAAACGCGAACATTTTTTTAAAACTCTGGCGTTACGATCTGCTACTGCCTCTGCATTACCATAGTGATCATGCCAGACTAGTTTAATAGATGGCAACCACCATTTAATTACAGTAGCGGTAAAGAAAGAAGTGCTATGAGCGTGAATAATTTCAATATTATTTTTAACCACATAAGTCTTGAGCTTAGTCATGGCTTTTATGCCTAGTTTGCCTTTTTTTTCTAAAAAAATATAACCTACTTTTTCATCTATTGTAGGTCTTAAAGATCCTTCTCTTCTGGTAGTACACAAATGAGACTCATGTCCAGCAGCCAGCAACTCGTTTGCTATTTGAACCGCCATACGCTCTGCTCCACCAGCATCGAGACTGTCTATGATCTGGATAACTCTCATGAACTACTATCTTTTAATAATTCCTGTATCGCTTTTTCAAATTCATCTAAAGTATATTGCTGCGACCACTTAGACGCTTGTTGTGACATCTCATCTAGCTGATCTGGTTCTTGTAAATATACCTGTATTGTTGCTGTAGCTCTTGATAAGTCGTCGATTAATATTCCTCGTGACTTATTCTCAAGAGCTGGATGTTCCATAAAATCGTTCTCGACTGTGCTCGAGCTGACATTACCGAAACCTTTCCCTAACCCTAAAGGGTAGGTTTCTTTTAAAATTGAACTCGAACTCGAACTCGAACTAGCATTGCTCGTTCTACTATCGTTTGGAATTTGGGATTTGGGATTTGGAATTTGGAAGTTTTCAAATCCAAGCATCCACGGAACGCAGCTTACTTTACTTGCTATGGGAATACAGCCCCAGAACATGGCCTCTGCAACGGCCTTGGGCCAGCCTTCACTTTTTGATAACAAGAAAGAGAAATGTGCTGTTTTATACGCCTGTGTCACTACTTCTAACGGTTGATTTCCATGCACGGTAACACCGCTAGTCATGTCTAATTCCTTGATCCGTTTGATCACAGTTTCCTTTAATGGTCCATCTCCATAGAGGTCTAAACTGATATCTATTTCTGATTTACGCAGTTCATGAACCATTTCTAGCACTTGTAGCGGTCGTTTATTGTCGCTTAAAGTACCTACATAAACCGCTTTTAATGCTCCTGTGTAATTTCGTTCTATGATGGGCTTTTTGTCTTTTTCATGGTATGAAGCGGTAAAAAAAGGTATGATGTTGTTGCTTTGGTTAGGCCATTGCCCATAGACTAACACTTTAATGTTCTTTGTCCATCGTTCATTGGATAGTATTTTTTTTTGCAAGCGGTATGCAAGTGGTTGAGTTGCTTTAGGATCCCAATTCCCTGCATATTTTGCGCTTTTTGTTTTACTAGGAAAAAACATCTGTGCGATACAAGCTAGTAAGGCTAGATTCCCTGGGCAACGTAGATGGATGTGATCCGCTTTCGCGAAAGCGAGACACAACATAACAAACTGGTAAGGAATATTACATAGAGACCAGATAGCATTAAAAAAAGCATGAAACTCCAGTCTTCTAAGGGAATTTACAGTGAAATCTTGTTTTGCAAACGATTGCGTTAACAGCGGTTTATGGTAAATTGTAGGGCAAATA
The DNA here is from genome assembly GCF_965660805.1 of Nonlabens sp. Taxonomy (GTDB): domain Bacteria; phylum Bacteroidota; class Bacteroidia; order Flavobacteriales; family Flavobacteriaceae; genus Nonlabens. Next base: position 6,230 of record NZ_CBFIBE010000064.1, read on the forward strand.
AAAGTCGTGTGATCCACATATTTCATCCACAAATCCATTTCCCTGACGTAAGGTGCGTAGGCCTCTTTTTTACCGTTACGAGTTAATACAGGTGCGTCTGAAATGATGAGAAGTCTCATAAAATATAGTCGGCTGAATCGTTATCACTTACTTTAATGGCTGGAACACCTACTACTGTAGTTGCTTTTTCTACATCTTTTACCACCAGACTATTTGCTCCTATAACGGCATTATCGCCTATAGTTATTTTACCAGCTATAGTTGCATTTGCTCCTATATAAACCTGATCTCCTATAATGGGAACGCCACGATGTTCACCACGACCGCTTACTCCTATGGTTACACCTTGTGAAATATTACAATTCTTACCGATTACGGCATTTGCATTAATTATGATTCCAGAATGGTGACCTATATAAAAACCTTCGCCAATCGTTGCACTATAAGGAAGAGTAATACCTGTGAGAACCTCAACGGCTTTCAACTTTAAAACTCCTATACCCAGTAAAGGCCATTTTAAAATTTTAGGCAAAGAAGATGTATAAACCCAATTGAAAAAACGAT
>NZ_CBFIBE010000065.1:0-6382 GCF_965660805.1 Nonlabens sp.
ATCCTAGATCAGCATCAGCTTGTGAGGTGAAATATTCAATGTTAAAGTCAGCCGGGTTTTGTGTTCCTAATACTTCTGCATCTTTAGTAGTTAGGTCAAATAATGCTGTGCCATCATTTGTTAAGTCATCACAAAGTCTGTACTCTGTTGCGGTATTTGCGACAGGTTGTACACTTACACAAAGTTCAAAATCTGTAGTATTATAACATGCATTACTGGTGATAGATTCAATACGAGCATAAACGCGTTCACAAATCTGAGTGTTCATATAAGGACTCGATAAAGGATTAATTCTTGCATCAGCATCTGCTTGTGAAGAATGGTAAGAAACGACAAACATTGTAGGGTCTTGAGCCCCTAAAACGGTAGCATCTAGTTGTGTTAAATCGTAATTTATTATTCCATCATTTGAAACATCATCACAGACTGATAAATCAGCTACCTGATTTGCAATAGGTGCTGGGCCTACGATAATGGTTACGTCTTCTTGAATATTATTACCACAGCCATTGGTAATATTAACTGTATAAGTAGTTGTTACTGTGGGTGAAAAGGTAGGGTTTGCTATATTAGGATTACTCACACCTGTGGCGGGCGTCCAGCTGTAGGCCGTGGAACCTGGTATACTAGCGTCTATATTATTAGCGCTTTCACCTAAACAAATTGCGATATCATCTAGACTTAACAAATCGGTGAAAGAAATATAATCAAAACAAACTCGCTGTAAATTTCTTGCTCCACCAGTAGAACCTGTAAATCCAAAGTAATTCAGGTTTCTACCTTGAAACACTTGATTTATTAAATCTCCAGTATAACTAAGCCTTAAAGAGCAATCAAAATAAACATCCATGGTCAGTGCTGATGCATTCCATTCTATGCGCACATCATGCTCCTGCCCATCTTCTACGTTATTAGAAGTTGTAGAAGCAACTATAGGACCAGCAAGATTTTGAACAGAGAGATGATCATTAACACCATTAGAAACCATAGCAATATGATCAAAAGTCGGATCACCTAAATTTGCATTTTGCCACGTATCAAACTCCACCGCAAATGAATTAGGAATATTTTCATAGCCCATTCCACCGCCTAAATTACCGATTAGCGCATCAACGCGATTCTTTAAAACAAAGGTCAGACCATCAGCACCATTAGCATCATTATTTCCTAAATAGATTCTAAACTCAATAATAAAATTATTAAGCATATCTATCTGTAATGGAGACCAAATTGCTCCCGATTGATTATTCAAATTAGCTGTTACCTGAAAACAATCGTTTCCTTGTGCGATAGCATTACCTAATAGGGTTGGATTAAACTGGGCATTCATGACGCCTACAGACATTAATACCAAAACCATAAATACTGACTTTAAGCTCTTTAAAGAATACCTCATTTTACAATTATTTTAATCTTTACCATCCACAAAATCTTGTAGATAAGAATAGTGTTCTGTTAAGGTTCCTTCACTGGTCGTCATGCGAGCACGTTCTAAAATTCCGTTTTTATCTCCATTAAAAAATGCTGGAATCACGTGTTTTTCAAACATCTCGCCGAAGCCTTCACTAGCATCCTTAGGTAATTCACAAGGTAAATTATCTACCGCCATAACGGTTATTGCGCCAGGAGTTTTAAAATCCACTTCAGTCTCTGTAGCAGGATCATAACCATAAATAGGGTCTGCAATAGTGCTAGGTCTTATGGTACAGGCTATGGGTCCATCGATATCACAACTCACATCGGCCACTAGGTTGATGTTAAAGTCTGGTGATTTCATGTCCTCTCTCGTAAAAAAATAAGGAGCTTTGTTACCATAGAAATGTCCAGTAATGAGCATGTCAGTGACTTTAGCATACTTCATAAAATCACTTTTTAATAGCTCTGGATTATGATAACACTCTGTTTTTGTGGGTTTATAACCGTCTTTACCTGTATAATAATCTGTAACATCTAGCTGTGTATAAACTGCTTGTACACTATTAGAACTGTTGAGTTGCAAATATTCATTAGATTCAATGGAATGAATCTCTAACTCATCTAGTATTTCTTTAATACCGCCGGCGACTTTACCGGATCCTGTCATTACTACATTTATAGCTGGAAGGTCGCCTTTAATGCGTTTGAGTTCATTTTTAAGGGCTTTATAATCAGGCAAGCTCTCTACCTTAGGCAGTTCAAACAGTCCATCTCTTAACCCTAATGCTCTAAAACCGTTATAAGCACCTACGATTCCTGCATATCTTCCAAAACCGATTAATCGCGCGCCATTTTTCTTAACGATGGTCTCGTGATCGTATAATTCGATTTTTTTATTTAAAATTTCTCGTAACAGTTCTCTATTATAAGGCTGCTTTTTAATAGTATGCGAGAAGAAAAAGTACTTTTTATGAGCTATGAGTGCTTCTTTAGGCACCTCTTTTACACCTATCATTACATCAGCATCGCTGATATCTTCTGAGACTGTAATTCCTTGAGCAAGATATTGTGCGTCACTAAAAACTCTTATAGGAGAACTTTCTACTGTGAATTCCGCTTTCGCGAAAGCGGTATTTAAACGATTTAACTGCTCTGGAGTAAACACTACTCTCCTATCTGGCGGATTCTTTCTCTCTCTTATAATGGCAAATTTCATGGGCTGATTTTAAAAAACAGCAAGATAACTAAATCGAGTTGTTTTTTAACAACCGTTATAAAACCAGAGTACTCATACTTGTAGTATCTTTAATCCCTTAATTCTTATAAGCTTGAAACATAAACAAAAGTTAATCAATTATATAAGGGAATACAGCCAGATTGCCATAGGCATTTTTCTAGCTAGTATAGGTCTTAAGGCCTTTTTATTACCTAATAATTTCCTAGATGGTGGCGTGACTGGTATTGCTATTTTATTGAGTCAGCAAACTGGCTGGGATATTTCTATACTTTTAATAGTACTGAGTGTGCCTTTTATTATAGTAGGGATGTTTACGGTTTCAAAAAGAATCGTTATTAAATCTATTATTGCGATTGCTTTACTGGCTCTTTCTATAAGTCTAGAAACCTTTCCCATAATTACTGATGATAAATTATTGATTTCAATTTTTGGAGGAATGTTTTTAGGTGCTGGAATAGGTGTCACGATACGTAATGGTGCGGTACTGGATGGCTCAGAGTTACTAGGATTATTTGTACTTAATAAATACGGTATTAGTATAGGTAAGACTATTATAGCTTTTAATGTTATTTTATTTAGTATTACGGCTTATGTCGTATCTGTAGAGATAGCCATGTATTCTATTCTTGCTTATTTAGTTACCGCAAAGGTGATCGATCTGTTTATTCAAGGTTTGGAAAATTTTATAGGTCTCACGATCGTCTCACAAAAATCTAAAGAAATTACAGATGCGATCGCCTACGACCTAGGTGTGGGAATGACTATTTATAAAGGAGCTAGTGGTTATGGAAGTAGTGGTATTAATAAGGAAATCAACATTATACAAACAGTTGTGAACCGCATAGATATTAATAAAACACTCAATTTAATAGAAACAATAGATCCTAAGGCATTTGTCATAGAATTTGACGTAAATAAAGTGCGTGGTGGTGTTTTAAAAAGGTACTTAACTAAAGGTTCTGGAGCTGCCCTACCTGATTCAATAGTTAAAAGTTCCTCTATGGAACCCATGAAATAATTATTAAGGAATCATAATTCAAATTTCATTTGTGTACTAGTGTTTCTTTTAGACTACTTTAAAGATAAGGCATCTAATTGCTTTTAAAATCTAATACAGAAACTTAAATCTGTGCATCATCTTATGGTTAACTTTTTTATGTTTCTAGTTTGGCATAGTTTTTTTGATTCTAAAATCTGACAGATGGTTATATTTGTTCTCGATTATTTAAAAGTTTAAGTTTAAGTTTGAGTTTAAGTTTAAGTTTAAGTTTGAGTTTAGAATTTTAAAAATTGGTAATTACGCGATAGCGTTATGGGGTCGACTGGTTTTGACAGCGAGACCGCGTTGATGGTAAGCATGTAGAGCGCTGGGAAACAGCTCTTAAATCTCATTTTTCATCTTTTTTTAAGGTCAAAATAAAATCTTTAAAGCCATCTTGGCTTTATTATTTACTTTTTTTTAATAAATTAATAATTTAAGATTCTTTTCACCATCTTGCAAAGAGTTAAGAGAATTCTATTTAAAAAATTAAATTTCAAGTCCAAATACTAAAACTAATTTTACAGTGAAAGAAAGTATAAAGAATATAACTTTTCTAACTTTATTTTTTTTTATTCCATTTGTAGTTTTAAGCCAAGGGGAACGAAACAACTGGTATTTTGGGATGTTTGCAGGTGTGACTTTCAATGGAAATAATTTATCTAGCCTTAGCGACAACAATATAGAAAGACAGATCGTTTTTGGTCAAATAGAGGGACCAGACAATATAGCTGTAGCCAATGATGAAAATGGAAACTTACTATTTTATACTGACGGTAGAATTTTTAGAAATAGACTTCATCAAAACATGCCTAATAGTGCTACGGATAAATATGCTATATGGGAATCGCAGCAAGTCGTAACTCGCAATCCTGGAAACCCTAATCAATACTATGTTTTTGTTACCGTTAGAGATGGAACTTCTAAAAGGTTGACTTATGTGGTGGTAGACATGTCTCTAGATAATGGAATGGGTGATATCATTTTAGAAAGTGCTCACACAATACTTTTACCAACCGCGGGAAACCAAATGACTACGGCGCAACATAAAAATGGAAGAGATATTTGGCTTATCTGTCAAAGCTCCTCCAGTTTTCAATCTTTTCTTATTTCACCAAATGGAATATCTACCAATCCAGTTACCTCTTTAGGTGGATTACGTTTTGCTGATCGATTCAGTAACGATATTGGTTCTATGGAGATTTCTCCAGACAACAAGGTACTTGTCGCCACATTCCCAAGCTTAGGAATGGTGTCATTTCTTAATTTTAACAATCTTACGGGAAAGCTTACTAAATTTTATCAAGACCCGCCAGCTCCTAATCAACCAGGAGAAAAGCTTCAGCCTACCGAATTTACATCAGTTGAATTTTCTACAAATAGCAAGGTAGTTTATGTAAGTCACATGACTGAAGGTATAAGGCAATATGATTTAAATAATATAAATCTTATACCTAGTTTTTTTAATTTAACTCCCTTTGTCCAAACTGGCTTAACATTTCCGTATATCAAAAGAGGTCCAAATGGTAAGATTTATGTAAGTAATAGAGGAACCTCTTTCCTCGGAGCAATTAACAATCCAAATCTTATAGGAATTGGCTGTAATTATCAGGTAAATGCTTTTTCCTTCTCCAGAGGAAGCAATCTTTTAGATTTGCCAACGTTTCTTTTACCAGAACGACCAGAGGGCATATCTTTTTTAAACATATGCTTAGGAGAAACCACTCAATTAAGATACGGAAACAGTACTGGAATCAACACATATGAATGGGATTTAGGAGATGGAACTACTGCAATAGGAGACACGGTAGAACACATTTATAGTTCACCAGGTACCTACACAGTATCAGTACAGGCTAGAAATTTATCTGGTATCCCTACTTTTTCAGACTCTAAAGATATTATTATTTATGACACTCCAATTGCTAGTCCGATAGAAAATCTATATTACTGTCTAGAAGACACCACAATTTTTTTTATCAATATGAATAATGAAATTTTAGGTAATTTGGATTCATCCATATTTGCCGTGTCCTACTACCTAAACGAACAAGATGCGCTTAAAAGAGACAATAATATAAACGACTATACTCCAATAATCGGAACCCAAACAATTTGGGTGCGTTTAGAGAATAAAATTAATTTTCAGTGCTTTGATATTTTTAATTTCGATATTGTCACCCCAGAATTCTTTAGTATTGACATAGAAACTGAACAATTTTTATGCAATGATTCTGATTTAACTATCAGAGCACCAAATGACTTTATTAATTATGAATGGAGTACAGGAAGTAATGCACAAGAAATTACGGTTAGCAATGTTGGAACTTATACTCTTACAGTGATAAAAGACTTTATAGATTTTACTTGTGAATCTACAATTGAGATAAATGTAGATATATTACCGTTGCCAATCATAGAGAGTATAAAAGTAACAGACTGGTCTATAAGAAATAACTCAATTGAAGTAATAATGCAAAGGTCAGGAGAGTATGAATATTCCTTAGACAATATAAACTTTCAAAGATCTAATAAATTCACTAACCTTCCTCTAGAAGATTATCAGGTTTATGTCAGAGATTTGATTTGTGGAGAAAATGTGCAAAGTAAAAAGCTTTATTTACTCTATTATGATAAATTCTTTACCCCAAATGGAGACGGTTTTAATGATTTTTGGCAAATATTCAATT
>NZ_CBFIBE010000066.1:0-6167 GCF_965660805.1 Nonlabens sp.
CATCTGCCTGCTTTCTCCCGTAATTATGTATTCTTTTCTAAGTTTAATTTTCTTCAGCTGTTGCTGTTTTTACTGCTGGTTGTGGTCCTTGTTACTCTTTTACCACAAGGCCAAATGATTTACTGAACCCCTAAAGTCGCCCTTATAGGATTTATAAATACAGTCCCTTCTCTAAATTATTCATGGGTCTCATTTTACTAAGTTTAGAACCTGCCAAAGTGAGTTCGGGATCAGCCTCTACCTATGGTATAGACTTCAAAACCTATGCTTTTTAATTGCTCGTGATCTAAAATCATACGACCATCAAATAAAAATGCTGGCTTTAGCATGAGGTCATAGATTTCTTTCCAGTCGTAATCTATGAATTCATTCCACTCTGTAAGAATTGCTGTTGTATGCGCATTTTCAACAGCGTCTAATGGTGTTTCAACCACTTTTAAAAGCCTTCTGTTTTCTTCACTAGATCTGGTCCCTAAGTAATCTAGATCGTTATAAATTTGCTGGGCCGTAACTTTAGGATCGTACACCACAATCTCTGCCTGCTCATTTAACAAATAATCTGCCACATAGATAGCAGCAGACTCTCTTGTATCATTTGTGTCTTTTTTGAAAGCCCAACCGAAAATTGCTATTTTTTTGCCTGAAACCGTGTTAAAAAGAGTTTTGACTATTTTCTTGGCAAATCTACGTTTTTGATGATCGTTCATGATAATCACTTGTTCCCAGTAGTCTGCCACTTCTTGTAATCCATAGGTTTGAGCTATATAAACCAAGTTCAGTATATCTTTCTGAAAACAGGATCCACCAAAACCTACAGAGGCTTTTAAAAACTTTGGACCGATCCTAGAATCGGTTCCTATAGCTCTTGCTACCTCACTGATGTCTGCCTCAGTTACTTCACAAAGCTCTGATAGCGCATTGATACTACTTACTCGTTGCGCTAAAAAAGCATTTGCCGTGAGCTTAGAAAGCTCTGAAGACCACACATTTGTGGTTAAAATTTGATCTTTTGGCACCCAATTGGCATAAATATCCACTAAGGCCTGTTGCGCTTTTTTACCTCTTTCTGTATCTTCTCCTCCTATTAAAACACGATCTGGATTCAACAAATCTGAAACAGCAGATCCTTCTGCCAAAAACTCTGGATTAGATAGAATATCAAAATGAACACCATTACCAGTATTATCTAAAATACTTCTCAAGGCTTCTGCCGTTCTAACTGGTAATGTAGATTTTTCTACAATTATTTTATCACTAGTAGCTACTGACGCTATTTGTCTGGCGCAAAGCTCTATATATTTAAGATCTGCTGCCATTCCTTTACCTACTCCATAGGTTTTTGTAGGCGTATTGACAGAAATAAAAATCATATCTGCAGCGTGAATCGCCTCATCCACCTGAGTTGAGAAATGTAAGTTCACACCTCTAGTTTGTGCTACTAAGTCTGACAATCCAGGCTCGTAGATAGGAATGTTATCCACGTTAGGATCATTCCATAAAGCAATACGTTTTTCATTAATATCAACAACGTTCACTTGGATTTCGGGACATTTTGCAGCGATCATCGTCATGGTAGGGCCACCTACATATCCTGCACCAATGCAGCAAATATTTTTAACAATCATACTAAAATTTTGGTTCTACAAAATTAACTAGAATTCTTTTAATAAGGGACCTTGAAAGAAAGATTCAAACAATATACAAGGTTATTGAAAAGGTAAACTTCTCACTTGTCTTTATCGAATGTTCTAATTAAAAAACTCTTCACGTGGTAAATTTATGGGAAAAAACTTAAAAACAACGCTTTTATTAAAAAAGGTCCATAGACGAAACTTTTACACACATAAATTATATATTTGCAAATTAAACACAAGAAAAAAATTATGAAAAAAATTATTACATTTTCTTTGGTATTATGCAGTTTAATGGCTGTAGGACAAGAACAAGCAGCACAAGATCAAGTAGATGCTACAACGGGTTATAACAAGTGGTCTATAGACTTAGGAGCTGGTATTTCTAAACCTACGAGACCGTTCTCTAATGGAGCATTTGCTAATACACCTTCCTTATTTCAAGGAGATATAGGCGTAAGGTATATGGTAAATGAAAAATTTGGATTCAATGCTGACTTCGGTTTTAACAGTTTCACTAATGATAAAAACAGTATTGAATTTGATACCAGATATTTCAGAACAACTCTAGAAGGTGTAGTTAATGCTGGTCACATCATGGGCTTGAACAAACTTCATGACAGACTAGGTCTTCTTCTTCACGCTGGTTTAGGTGCTTCTTATTTTAAAGGTACAGATGCTGTATTAAAATCAGAAGAATGGATGGTGAACCTTCAAGCTGGTATAACCCCTCAATATCGTTTAACTAATAACATGGCTTTATTTGCAGATTTTTCTGTTTTAGGTCATGCAATGCAGGACATCACACTTGATGGTCTTTCTAGAACTGGAACAAGAGGTTTTAACGGATTAGTAATTAATGCTTCTTTCGGTTTAAATATCTATTTGGGTAAAGGAGATACTCATGCTGACTGGCATATTTTTGACGCAGAAGAAAAAATCGATGAGTTAATGGCTCAAATGGATCAAATGGCAAAAGAATATGCTGATGATGATAAAGATGGTGTACCTAATTATCTAGATCGTGACAACACTACAGAAAGTGGTGTACGTGTAGATAAAAATGGTCGTGCTCTTGATATGAATAAAAATGGTATTCCAGATGATTTAGAAAGTGCACTTGATATGCGTTATGCGTCTAAAAATGACTTATCTAACTTTACACCAGGTTCCAACGGAATGGATGGTACTAGTCAAAACGGTGTGATTAAGAAATTAATCAATGAAGGCTATGTAAATGTGTACTTCCTATACAGCAGCACTAAGCCAGCACTATATTCTCTAGAATCCATTAATACCATAGTAACTTATATGAACAATAACCCAAGCGCTACGGCAACTCTTACGGGTTATTCAGATGAGCTCGGAACTCCAGAGTTCAACAAAAACCTTTCTGAGCGTCGTGCTAAGGTGGTTTATGATGTATTAATCGCTTCTGGAATAGATGCTTCTAGATTATCACATAAAGGTAATGGCGAAGATGCATCGGTTAAAAAGGAATCTGAAGAGGCAAGACAATTAGTAAGAAGAGTTACTTTTAAGGTGAACTAATTCTTAACGAAATATTATTTAAAAAAGGGTCGCGAATCGCGACCCTTTTTTTATGCTCTCTAATTAACAATGATCATTTTCAATGTTAGCTAGACTACAGAAAATGATTTATACCAATTTATGTTTATAGTGTCGTTAAAATAAATGGAATTGTTTTTTGCTTAGATGAAGCTGAAAATCCGTATTAATGGAATCATACAGCTTTAGGATGCCTAAAATCAGTTATTTTAATCCCTTAACCTCTATAAATACGTTTTATTCAAGACGAATCAGTATTCATTCTATTAAATTGTGTTTACAACATCTACATGGATATGAAACCAAATTCATCACAATTATTCTACCTATCGTAGATATACTTTCAAAGGACAATCAAGCTTTTTTACCTCCTAGAACCGGAACATTTATATGGACTAGATTTAAACCATATTAAACATTTACCATAATAATGAGAAGGATTGCTCATAAACTCATCATAAGTTCCATAATTATTATAATGTACAATTGTTAGCTAGGCGCTAATTCATAACAGCTCATAAAAAAAGCCATCTGAAAAAGATGGCTTTTGACACTTTGTGGATTTTGAGTTGAACGGACAAAACAACACCATAAGTTACTTATACTTTTTAATCCCAGATTTCAACCATTCTTCAAATTCGTCAGCATCTGGTGTGTAACCTACTGGTTTGATCAAATCTGCTCCATCTGAACCTATTATAGCATAATAGGGCTGTGCGTTAATCTGATAGTTTTTAATTTGTAATTCTGACCATTTATTCCCTGTGGTTCTGACCATTTTACCCGTTACATCACTCATATAATGTTCTTCTTTAGGCAACTTTTTCTTTTCATCCACATATAAAGATATCATTACCACATCGCCTTTCAGTATGGATAGCACCTCTTGCTCTCCCCAAACCAGTTGCTCCATTCTTCTACAATTTACACAAGCATGACCTGTAAAATCTACTAGTGCTGGCTTGCCTATTTTCTTTGCATAAGCGAGTCCAGCTTCATAATCATGAAAAGTGATGATATCATATTCCCCTAGCTCTGCGCCTTCTGGCAATTTTAAAGTCTCTGTATTACTGGTAAAACCTGAAGACTTTGTATAACCTACTCCATAAGGAGATTCACTATACTTCATAGGTGGTGGAAAACCACTAATTATTTTTAACGGAGCGCCCCATATTCCTGGTAATAGATAAATCGCAAAACATAAAGAAAAAATACCAATCAACAACCTACCTACAGAAATTTGAGTCTCTGGTCCATCGTGTGGTAATTTAATTTTCCCAAATAGATATAAAGCCATAGTACCAAAAATAGCTACCCATATCACTAAAAACACTTCTCTGGTAAGTAAACCCCATTGCATTACAAGGTCTGCATTAGAAAGAAATTTAAAAGCAAATGCCAGCTCTAAGAACCCTAAGAACACTTTTACGGTATTTAACCAGCCACCAGATTTAGGCAAACTATTCATCCATCCCGGGAATATTGCAAATAAGGCAAATGGCAGTGCGATGGCTGTAGAGAATCCTAACATACCTATTATAGGTGCAATTCCACCTTTACTAGATGATTCAAATAATATAGAACCTACTATAGGACCTGTGCAAGAAAAAGAAATAATAGCCAGCGCCAGCGCCATAAAAAAGATCCCAATAATTCCTCCTCGATTCGATTGCTTATCGGCACTGTTTGCCCATGATTGTGGTAACGTAATTTCAAAGGCTCCCAAAAAGGACAAGGCAAAAACAATGAGAATTACAAAAAAGGCAATATTAAAGGTGACACTAGTAGAAAGCTCATTAAGCGCTTCTATACCAAATATAGCAACAATAGCAGATCCTAACAGAACATAGATGGCAATTATAAAAACCCCATATAAAATAGCGTTACGTATCCCTTGTACCCTATTCTGACTTTGCTTAGTAAAGAAACTTACCGTTAAAGGAATCATGGGAAACATGCAAGGCGTTAACAAAGCAGCAAATCCTCCTAAAAATGAAAGAAAAAACACAATCCACAGACTCTTATCTTTTTCTTCTTCCTCGTCTTCTTCTCCTAGATCCTTCTTCTCGTGCTTATCTCCTTTTTTTTTAATGGTACTGGCAGCTGGGCCTTGAGCGGTTACAGGTGCTACACCAGCATCATAAAAAGCATTAATGATATCATCTGGTACTACATCTACTTGATCATCTAACTTAAAAATTAAAGGTTCTGGAGATGGTGGTAAACACTGTGTATCATCACAGACCATAAAATAAGCCTCAGCAGGAATGTATGTAAGTTCTGGATTTTTGAGCTTTACCTTTTGCTCAAAATGCGCATAATTACCAAAATGATACACATCCATTTCCCAGACTTTTTCATAGTCTGCATAAGAACCTTTTTCTTTATTAACACCTATCAAATCATACTGGTCTGTATCAAAAAAGCTAAACTCTGTAGGTAATGGACCTTCATCTTTCTCTCCTTTTGCTTGAGAATATAAATGCCATCCTGGTTTTATAGAGACATCAGTAATTAAAATATATTCTGTATCAGATATTTTTTGAACACTAGTAGTCCATTCCGTTGGGTCCTCAACTTGAGCAGTAAGTTGAAGGCTCATGAGTGCTATTAAAGCTATAAAAAGAATTCTCATAAGGTATTATAAGTTAGTTTGATTAATGTTTTAGTGGATGAAGTTACTTTATAAAGATTACTGGAACGTATTCCTACAATCCATAATATTTCTTCATCTAGTGTCAATACTACTATTTTTTCTTTAGCTGTGAAAGAAACTTTGCTATCAGTTAGCACATCACTTACTAACTTAGTTCCTTTCATGCCTAATGGTTGTATGCGATCACCTTGTTTCCAGCTGCGCAAGGTTAATGGAAAAGGTACTTTTTGGGCGTCTAAATAAGCGATATTTTTAGACTTATTTGCTTTTACCAGTTCCAGCGGTTTTGATACTTCCAGCGTTTCTAAGTT
>NZ_CBFIBE010000067.1:0-5270 GCF_965660805.1 Nonlabens sp.
ACTAATGTAATGAAATAGTGATTGATTAAAATAGGTAGTTTTTTTGTGAAAATGATATGGTTCATACGCTTTCGCGAAAGCGTATTACTATTTACAATCGTGGTGGGCAATAGCCTCCATCAAAATAACCTGAGCTTAGAATCGTATTATTTGTAGCTTCATAAAAAGCAGCATTGTTAACTTTCATATTCTGGTATTCCCAATCATAATTGCCAAATTGTAGAAATGGCTCTTTATTGCTGTTATAAACCGTAGGGAACTGACTGTTTGTTGTTATTACGGGAAGCGTAGAGAAATTAATTTTATTTTTTTGAATCGCTGTTTGCGTTAAGGGTAATGTGTTAGTTGTTAACAGCACAGACCGTGATATGGAATGTAGTTTATAAGCATTATAGCTAGGTGTGAAATTTATACTACGGTTAAGGTTAACTATAGGAGCAGTGGTAGCAACTGTTGCCTGGCCTAGTGCAGTAGTGGTGCATAATAGTATGATGATATATGTGACTTTAATAAAGGTTCCCATGATACTGTATTTTGTATCTTAAATGTACGAAAGATCCTTAGGGTATTAAAAACTTTTCACATGAATTTAGCACTTTTGTAGTCTTGTAAAAGTCTTTTAACCAGTAGTTTGTAGACCTAGTTCCTTTCCTTTTTTAAGCATGAATTCACGGGCAGCCTCATACTCATTAGGAATCACACCATCTAGAATGGAGTCTTTAATGGCGGCTTTAATCTGTCCTATCTCACGGCATGGTTTGAGATTAAAGGTTTTCATGATTTCCTCACCACTAACAGGTGGCTGGAAATTGCGCACATGATCTCGTTCTTCTACCTCTACTATTTTATCGCGTACTTTCTGGAAATTATTGTGGTATTTCTTAAACCTTTTAGGGTTTTTTGTGGTGATGTCTGCCTCACATAAAGTCATTAAATCTTCAATATGATCACCAGCGTCGTGAACTAGCCTGCGCACCGCACTGTCAGTAGCAGTCTCATCTATGACGGCGATAGGTCTAGAGGACATACGTACCATTTTTTGGACAAATTTCATCTTGTCATTTAAGGGCATTTTTAACCGCTTGAAAAGATGGTAGACCATTTTAGAACCTTTAAATTCATGACCGTGAAAGGTCCAGCCCACTTTTTTACTAAATCTTTTAGTAGGTGCTTTACCTATGTCATGGAGTAGTGCCGCCCATCGCAGCCATAGGTTTTCTGTATTTCTAGAAATATTATCTACTACTTCTAGGGTATGGTAAAAATTATCTTTGTGCGTTTGACCTTCTACTTCTTCTATACCTTTTAAATCAGTTAATTCAGGTAGAAAATAGGGTAGTAGTCCTGTTTTTTCTAGTAATAGAAAACCCTGTGATGGTGTTGCACATAGCATTATTTTATGCAGCTCTGTAACGATACGTTCATTAGTGATAATTTTTATACGCTCTGCATTACGTTTTATACTTTGAAAAGATTCATCGTCTATCTTAAAGTTAAGTTGTGCCGCAAATCGCACGGCACGCATCATGCGTAAAGGATCATCGCTATAGGTCACATCAGGTTCTAATGGTGTTTTAATGATCTTTTTTTCAAGATCTTGCATCCCATTAAAGGGATCTAGTAAGCTGCCGAATGATTCAGGATGTAAAGCAAAAGCCATAGCGTTAATGGTGAAGTCTCTTCTGTTTTGATCATCTTCTAGCGATCCGTCTTCTACTATGGGGTTACGGCTATCACGAGTATAACTTTCTTTGCGAGCTCCTACAAATTCTAGCTCAAAATCATCAGTCTTTACCATGGCCGTTCCATAAGTTTTAAAGACAGATACTTTTGTGCTTTGCGGTAATAATTCTGCAACTTTTTGAGCGAGTTCTATACCACTGCCCACAGCTACGATGTCTATATCTTGTTGATCGCCTCGATCTAAAAAATAATCTCTAACAAAACCACCTATAACATATGCCTCTACATTTAGTGCAGCAGCAGCTTTACTTATGGTTTTAAAAACAGGATGTGCGATTGCATCTATAAATTTCCCTTGGTGCATGATGTTATTTTCTCAATATTTTCATAGTACCATCATTTGATATTTTAATAATGGAAGATGGTGGGACATTGGTTTTGGCTAGTGGTAAATCTAAAACATGATCTACACGATCTTTTAATGCTTCACTGATGTCTATAAAGCCTACAGGAGGATTTTCTCCGCTTAAATTAGCACTAGTAGAAACTATAGGTTTTCTCAAGCCTTTAATTATGGCACGGCATACAGGATCATTAGTTACTCTTATAGCAAGTGTATTATCTTCTTTTACAAGGTTTTCAGCTATTGCTTTAGGACGATCATAAACTATGGTGAGTGGTTTTTTATTAAGCTTTAACACTTGCCATGCCATATCTGGAACTTCCTCAATATAGCGATCCAGCATGTCAAAGCTGTCCACTAAGATGATAAAAGATTGAGAAGGGTCACGTTCTTTAATCTTGTAAACTTCTTCTACCGCGTCATAATTAGTAGCGTCACATCCTATGGCATAAATGGTGTCTGTAGGGTAGAGAATAGTTTTTCCTTTTTTAAGTGCGCTTACTGCTTCTCTAACATCTTCTATAGGTAAGATGACTCTATCTTCTTTTTTCTTTTTAGAAGCGCGTCCTCTTACTTGATCTCTTCTGTTTCTCTCGCGATCGCTGCGTGGCATAGGTGTTATATTCTTTAAGGTTCACCGTGGTATTAGTGTGTTGCAAAATTACAATTTATGTAGTTATGAATTAGACACATTTCTCATTATGTGCTGCTGGTAGAATATAGTATCTCAACTAGATTGATGTTTATGAAATAAAACTTCTAAAAATAAAAACTAGTTGAAATATGCTGTATTCATTTACTTCTTGTAGTTTTGAGCCATGCAAGAAAGGTTTCATAATTCCTATAGTTATTTAAAGCCTAAGATTCTAGAAGTCATAAATGATTTTAACAATCTAGGTACTGTATTACAAGACCGTCGTAATACTGTAAAGGTTATAACGATAGACGGTGATCGTTATAATTTTAAAAGGTTTAAAGTTCCTAACTTATTGAATAGGGTAGTTTATCGTTTTTTTAGAAAATCTAAGGCACAGCGTAGTTTTGAATTTGCGCAGCGATTACTGGATCATAATGTGGGCACACCACAACCTATTGCTTATTTTGAAGAGTTTAAAGGTCTAGGTCTAGGTGCTAGTTTTTATATTAGTAAACAACTGGACGTAGATTTTACCTTTAGAGAGTTAATTCAAGATGATTCTGTTACTGATAAGGAAAATATCTTAAGATCTTATACTAGGTTTTTATATCATATGCATGAATGTGGTATCTATTTTATGGATAATTCTCTAGGGAATACATTAATTACTAAAACCGCTACTGGTTATGAATTTGCTGTGGTGGACCTCAATAGAATGAAGTTTTACGATATCCCTTGGGAAGATCGTATGCTTAACTTTGCCCGATTATCACCAGAAAAATGGCCTTTTGAAATTATGGGTGATGAATATAGTCAGCTTTCGCGAAAGCGTAACTCCAAAGATACTACGGATCAAATGTGGTATTATGCTCAAAAATTTCAAGACAAATTTACCAGAAAAAAAAGATTGAAAAAGAAGTATTTAAATCGTTAATATGTAAAGAAAAATGGCGGCTAGTAACACGCCGCTGATAAGTTCTTTATTTCATCTCATTACGATACAACCACAACTTTATATATCGCATATAAATCACATAACTGCGCAGGTAGGCAATGGTAAGACCTACGACACCATCTAAGAACCCTAGCTGAAGGAAGTAATGTTTTAAGAACCCGTAAATAGGTTTAATTACAAAATGATAAGGTGTTAATGGACCTGTGGTTTTATGATAATCGCGTGCTTGCCAGCTGGCATATCTATTTAATTTTTCTATAAATAGTTCTATGCCACGATAGGTGTTATGATAAAATTTGTTCTGGAGCCACCCTACTTTACCATCTGCTATGATTTCAGCATGTACCATTTTATTTTCATACCTACATTTATCACGCATAAAAAGGCGTATCACCTTATCATTGCGCATGCCGCTAAAATGAACTCTTCTGTTCATAAAATGATTGAGACGTCCTATCCAGTAGGCTACATGACCATCTTTACCAGGATCTATGAGTCTAGTTAAAATCTCATCTTTAAGTCTGTTAGTGATGCGCTCGTCAGCATCTACTAGGATAATCCACTCGTGAGTAGCTTGAGGTATTGCAAAGTTTTTTTGTGAAGAGCTATGCTCATAAGCTCTCCTTATGAGGCGTACATTTTTACTTTTTGCCACCTCATAAGTGCCGTCAGTACTCATACTGTCCACAACCAGTATTTCATCTGCAAAAGAAACCGTGTCTATGACACCTTCTATATTATGTAATTCGTTACCTACTGGTAGGATGGCAGTTACTGGTTTGCGGTCATTCCAGTTAGGCAGTCTGAAGGGCTTATTATAGCCTTTAAGTGTAAAATAGTTGAGTTTATGTCTTATCTTAAATTTTCTAATTAAGTTAAGAGGCTTCTTTTTTAGTGTAGTTTTAGTGTCGTGCAGTTGATCGATACAGGCATCTATAACTCTGGCGCTAGAGTTACCGTCTTTATAAGGATGCAGTTGTGCATTAAATTGTTTAAGTGATGCTATGAGGTGATCAGGACGTGTTAGTGCTGTTGTGATAGATTTCTCTAATTCACTTACATCAGTAATATTGATATGATGCTCTCTAGGTACACGATGCCTAAAGGTGACTATAGGTTTTTCTAAAAGACCAAATTCTTGTAAAACCGATGTAGTATCACAGATCATCATGTCTGCAGACTTCATTATAGGAATAAAAGAAGTGGTATCGTGGTAGGTGAAATGATCGTTTTCTAATCCTTTCCATTTTTCTACAACGCTTTTATCCAGTTTAGGGTGCAGCACCATGTCAAAATGATAAGCGCCAGTCAGTGATAACTTTTTAATTTCTTCAAAAAAGTCATGATTTAAAGCCATACTTAGCCTTACAGAAAAAGTTGAGGCTAGAATAATTCTAGGTTTAGAGTTCTTAACAGGCTGTTCAATAGGGAATAAAGGATCTACTTTAGACCAGCCAGTTTCTATAACATTAAAATGGGAATGAGTTTCTTTTAACTCCTTAAATATGCTAGTAGTAGAAGGACCTTGTGTACAGTATAAATCAAAGAATCCACGCACGTTGAAATGATCTATTTTCGGTTTTCTTTTTTCA
>NZ_CBFIBE010000068.1:0-5038 GCF_965660805.1 Nonlabens sp.
ATAGTTCTTTAACCATTCTGGTTGATCTGCATAAGATTTACCTACTACACTGTCGATCATATTAGTTTTAGCAAATACAGATACGGCTGGTGCCATGGTATATAAAATAGCAATTAATAATAAAGCCCATCCAGCACTTTTACGAGCATCTTTCACTCTTTTTACCGTAAAGAAACGTACAATTACGTGAGGTAAACCAGCGGTTCCTACCATCAAGGCTAGTGTAATGGCAAATACATCAATCATAGATTTAGAACCATCTGTATAAGCGGCAAAACCAAGGTCTGTACTCAAACCATCTAATTTATCCAGTAAATAAGTTCCTGAACCATCAGCCAGTGTGCTTCCCATTCCTAATTGTGGAATAGGATTACCCGTCATTTGAATCGAGATAAAAATAGCAGGAACCGTAAAGGCAAAAATCAAAACACAATATTGTGCAACTTGAGTATAGGTGATACCTTTCATTCCACCGAGCACGGCATAGAATAAAACGATGATCATTCCTATAATAACACCAGTATCAATTTCTACTTCTAGGAATCTAGAAAAAACCAGTCCTACACCACGCATCTGACCAGCTACATAAGTAAATGAAACCAGTAAGGCACAGAATACAGCTACCAGTCGTGCTGTTTTTGAATAATAACGATCACCTATGAAATCAGGTACCGTAAATTTTCCAAACTTTCTTAAGTACGGCGCTAGTAATAAGGCAAGTAACACATATCCTCCAGTCCATCCCATAAGATAAACAGATCCATCATATCCCGCAAAAGCTATGATTCCCGCCATAGAGATAAATGACGCCGCACTCATCCAGTCAGCAGCAGTTGCCATACCATTTGCTAGTGGAGAAACGCCACCACCGGCTACATAAAATTCTTTAGTAGAACCCGCACGGCTCCATATCGCAATCCCTATATAAAGGGCAAAGGTTACTCCTACGAGTATATAAGTCCACATTTGAACATCCATAATTATTCTTTTTAGTTCACTATGCTGTTACACACAGTTGGTTAGTTATTAAGTATTGAGTTGTTTTGATTACTCTTTCGCGAAAGCGTAACAACACAAAGCGTACTGCTTATGTTTAAATTTATTTTTAAGTTTAAGGTTACTTTATTTCTCGTCGTAGCCGTACTTTTTATCCAGCTTATTCATGATACGTACGTAGACAAAAATGAGTACTACAAACACGTAAATAGAGCCTTGTTGTGCAAACCAGAAACCTAGTTTGAAACCACCCAGACGGAACTCGTCCAGTGCATCTTTAAATAAAATTCCAGCACCGTATGAAACGACAAACCAGATACCCAGTAAAATGAAGAGGTATTTTATATTCTCTTTCCAGTAGGCTGTAGCATTAGATTTTTTATTTGACATAATTAATTGTTTTTAGGTTTATAGGTAAATCATGGCTTGAACAGTCACAGTCCCTACTGCGTCTAGGTTGCCATATTTTTGGTTAGAATATTCCAATGATAATTTAGAATGATGACCACTGAAGTAAAGGTTTCCACCTATCCCTAAGCGACTCGCGTTATCATCTATCGCATCAATACTGCGATTGTTATAAGAAACATAAGGCTGGATTTTAATCATTTTATCTGACTGCCCAGGTAACAAATAACCTACATGTGTATAGAACATAGAGCCTGTTTCATAGGTCTGTCCTAGGGTAAAATTAGTTCCATAGTCATTGCTTTGGAATTGTGCATAAGCAGTAATGGCACTTCCGTTTTCACCCATAGGCGCATCATAAAATGCGTCTACAGAAAATATGGCCACATCTTCTCCTTGAAATTCTCCTGAGTTATTAAGAGATACAGAACCATTAGGATGATAGAAAAAACCTGCTCCTACATTGAATACTTTTTTTCCTCCTAGATAAGAACCTACTTTATATGGTAAAAAGTTACTTTCTTGATCTAAGAAATGATAGTCAAAATAACCTGCGTAATTCTTACCTGCATCTGCACCGCCTAAAACAGCTCGACCGTTATAGGTCGCATCCTCTACTGCTGGCACACCATTTAAGTCTAGTCCATTATTTAAGGCTTCATTAATAGCAACTCTATACTGTAATCGATCAAACTTTCCTTTAAAATAAACACCCATATGACGTGCAAACTGGTCACTAAGACCTATTGTTGCCCAACTCTGGCGGTTATTATCTAGTGTAAGCATGTTAAGTGTACTCTGGTTATTTGCTCTAGAAATACCATTCCAGTAGTGTAAACCACCACCTACAGCATGGTTATCATTAAATGCCCACTGTCCCCAGACATCGTGAAAGAACAATTGTGATTGCGAGCTCTGACCAGTAGGACTCATATTACCAGCATTTTGACTATTAAGTCCAAAATGGGTAAGAATTAAAAATTTCTTACTGACTTGAGCATACATTAACACACGAGCCCTACGCATGGAAAAGTTTAAATCGCTTTCTTCATTACCGAAACTATTAAGCGTTTCATTATCTGAATGTTGTGCCCAGAACTGTGCCCACGATATAATACGGAAGTATTTAGAGCCGTCTTCATTAAGTTTTACCTTCATTCCACCGGTGTACTCTGTAGAGCCTTGGGAAAATCCTAAACTAGTGGCTAGGAAGAAAAATGAAAGTAAAAAGGAATACTTGATTTTCATAAGATCTTGTAATTAAGGTTGGTTAAATGTCGAGAGAATATCCCTCAAACGCACTGCTAACCTCAACAAAAACTTATGTTAATAAAAATTTAATATAGTTAAGTGGTAATATATATAGTTTTAATCCTTAAATCGCTCCCACTGAATCAACATAAACTTATCACCTAGCTCCGTAACTACGGCTCCTGCTCCTTTAATATTTTGAGAATTTGAAAAGTACTCACCTAGCTCTGTGGCATTTAAAATCTTATAGGTAGGATGGTATTTTGTATTGCTCGGCCTTTTAATGTTGTACTTTTTTACCCAATTGAGAATACTTACATGCGATATCCCTAAAATACGTTCTATCTCTCTATAAGTCAACCCTTCTAAATAAAGTTGCAAAGCTTTATTTACATAGTAATCATCTATCTTTTTACCCATTTTATCTACGGTAAAATAGTAATTACAATCCTTACACTTATACCGCTGGCGTCCATTTACTACACCGCTTTTAATCTGATTTTCAGATGAACAACTAGGACAAATTCTCATAACTATAATAATTTAGCATAAATATATCAATTTAGCAAAATTATAGTTCGTTTTAAACGAATTATTTCTGGTTTATACCCATTTGTGTTTATAATGTCATTAAAATAAATTGAATTATTTTTTGCTTAATTGAAGCTGAAAATCTTTGCATAGCCGTAGCTACGGAAATAATTTCAAGTGAAAAGTAAGCGAAAAAGAACCTATTTATTGAGGCTTCATAAATTCAATTTGGTATTAAATAAAAATGCCTCACCTAAACAGGCGAGACATCTTAATATATAAGGTCATTATTGATGGATTACTACATCCATATACTCCATCTAAGGAGTGTTATTAAAATCACACTCACTTGCATCATACCAATTTGTTTTTAAAATGATGAATGGGTATAAAAAACTAGAGCACATCATTAAGAATCTAAATGATTCTCAACGTCATCTTGCCTTTGAAAAAATAGGTAATATGCATTTATAGCAATAATGGCAAGATTTGTAATCATTACAGGAATACTATCCAGCAGGAAACCATAACCCACAAAAAGCAGACAACCTAGCGAGTTGAACCAGCGCAACTTTTTTAAGTCCTTGCGTGTAAAAGAGAAAAGTAATACAGCGCTTGCTGCATATCCTATAAATTCTGTGATGGTTATATCCATTTGATTATTTTGGACTACAAAGGTAGGTTATACAAAAAGAAAAAATAGTTCACATTTCTGTGAAGTTTTACTAGAAGATAGCCACGGTTTAGCTCCTTGATTACATAATCAAAACAACTGCATGAAAAAACCGACTCATTTCTGAATCAGTTTTTGCTTAGTAGCGCGCTCAGAAAAATTTCTCTAACCAACTGATCATAGATTTAAAGCCATTTGAGCATATAAGTTCATGAATATTAAATCAGAATTTGGATTTGTACAAAGAAGAATAGTAAGATTAAAAATAGTACAAATGATAAGAAAGCATCAAATATTGAATTATAAAAACTACGTTAGCAAACATTTAAAAAGCAAAGTATAACAATACCAATCCAAGTATTAAGCCAACTATAACTCCCATAAAAAAGTTAGGTAGATTAAAACGTTTGCTAACACTATATAAACTCAATAATTTATCTGTGAGTTGATTATCTGTTTGCTCCATATCCGCTACTAATTCTAATATTTTTTCTCTTGTTGTCATTTTTAATTAATTAGCTAGATTATACTTTTACATTCAAAACCTTTTGTATGGCTGCTTAAGCTCTGTAACGGCACTATTTTATTTTACTAACATAGTTCATGCTGTAAAACTGAACTTTTTCACATAATCACTTCAAAATAATTGTGCGCCGCATTCTTAATATTTTACTACATTAAAATGCGCTCTCCGATTGACTATTAGAAAATATGAACCACTGGGTATATCTTCTGTAGAAATAAAAACCTCGGCTTGATTAGTGCACATAGAATATACTTGTCTCCCAAGAAAATCAAATATTTGAATAGAACTTATTGAAATATTTGACTTAAGATTCCAATTAGATGATGTAGGGTTTGGATACACAATTAATTCAATTGAACTAACATCATTAACTGATAAGTTATCGACTACGTTCACTGTTCTGGTTACTGTTACAGCTGCATTGCTACTAGAGTCTGTAACATCATAACTCAAGGTGTAAACGCCTAACGTATTAACATCTACACTTCCACTAACTACAATACTGGAAGTAAGGTCTCCATCATAGTTATCTGTGGCTGTTGCGCCTGCATCGGTATAGGTGCCTCCTACTTCTATCGTCACTGGGTCGATTCCCAATAAGGTGATTACTGGCAGGCCAGTATCGACTACGTTCACTGTTCTGGTTACCGTTA
>NZ_CBFIBE010000069.1:0-234 GCF_965660805.1 Nonlabens sp.
CTTTTATTTTCACCATTTTGGTTAAATTCTTGGTATTCTTTTTTGAAGTCATTGGCAGCATCTGTAGCTGCTTCTTTTGCGTCTTCAAAGGCTTCACTTGCAGCTTTCTTTGCGCTGTCGTAGCCTTCCTTTGTACTATCATGTCCTTCTGTACTCATATCGATTGGTTTTTAAAAGAGACCGAATTTAATCTATTTTTCAAATAAATACTCTTTTGCTGGTTCACATAATTCT
>NZ_CBFIBE010000069.1:244-4766 GCF_965660805.1 Nonlabens sp.
AATCAAACTCTTGTATTTCTCCTGCTATTTCTACTCCAGCATTGCTCAATTGTTTGAGTAGACGTACTAAGTCATCTACTCTGTAATTAATCATAAACTCCTGATCGTCTGGATTAAAATAGGTCGTATCACTTTTAAAAGGACTCCATTGCTGGCTAGCTTTAGGGTTTAATTCCACATCATTTGCCTGAAAAAATGTACACCCATAATCATCTACAGGTAAACCTAGATGTTTTTCATACCATGCTTTTGTGGTTGCAACATCTTTACAGGTAAAAAATATACCGCCTATTCCTGTGACTTTTGCTTTCATGGTTTATGATTTTTAATAATTTTAATAGCAATAACCTCTGCGAGTTTGAACTTAGACTCAACGGTCCATCCAGCTACATGCGGACTTAAAATTATGTTATCCATTTTTAAGAGTTTTTTAAAAGCTAGAGGCATATCGGTATCAAATAGTGATGTAAAAGAACTTTTTTCATATTCTAGCACATCTAGCCCAGCTCCTAGTATTTTTTTAGATTCTAGTGCCTCTACTAGATCTGCCGTAACCACAGATTTTCCTCTCGCTGTATTGATCAGGTAAAAAGGCTTTTTAAAAGCAGCAATAAACTCCTTGTCTACCATGTTCATGGTAAGCGGTGTTTGTGGCGTGTGTAAACTTAAGACATCACTTTTTTCTTGTAGTTCTTTTAAAGAAACCTGGCGTGCATTCTCATCACTCAATCCATCTTTAAGATCGTGAAAAATAACGGCACAATCAAATCCAGAGAGTTTTCTAGCAAAGGATTTACCCATGTTCCCATAACCTATTAATCCTACGGTTTTCCCTTCTAGTTCCAGGCCGCGATTTTCTTCTCGCAGCCATATTCCATTACGTACCTGCTGGTCTGCTCGATTCATGTGGTTAAAAAGTGATAATAACATCCCTAGCGCATGCTCACCTACCGCATTGCGATTACCTTCTGGCGCGTTATAGCAAGCTATATTAAGACGTTGAGCAACTTCTAGATCTATATTCTCTAACCCAGCACCTACACGACCTATAAATTTCAAGTTTTTTGCGGCTTTAAGAAAAGGTTCATCTATAGGGAACCTGCTGCGCACGATAAGGCCATCATAGTTTGCAATGGTTTTTAAAATATCTTCTTTGGGAGAATTGTAATCGTGATGATTTTGAAAACCAGCCGCTTCCAGCATCTCAGCAAGAACATCATGATTTGCATCTAGGTGAAGTACTTTCATAGTTTAAAAATAGGGTTTTTATAAAAATATGATCTTAAAATAACATTGTTTCAACTTTTCAAATCCTGATGAGAAGACCTTTTTTGATTAGGTGTTGCTTTATTTCTTTTCGAGTTCGATTTCAGTTTTACCTAGTAATCTATCATATTTAGTTCCTGCTTATAATCGTACTGTAAATCTTCATGTAGTGTGCTTATACGTACTTTTATGAGCACGATCTGTCGTTCATGAATATCCCTAAGCACCTTACTCTGGGAATAATAGGGTTGAAACTCCTGTAACAGTTTACAAAAATGAATCAATACAGAAACCTCTGTTTCTTTATGACCTGAATAGCGTATATATTTTTTAGCTTCTTTTAAAATTTTACGTACTCCTTTTTTTGCGTAGTAAATGTTACGTGTGTTGATATTTAAGAATTGCTCGTCTATATGCGCTTTTATGGCATCTATATAATCGTCTTCGTGATGCGATTCAAATAATAAATAAGTAAGTAGTTCTTTGTTTTCTTTTTTAAAACGAGACAACCGCAGCACAATTTCTAGGAGCTCTTTTTCGTCCTTATATTTAAGTTCGTCTTTGAGTTCTTTAGCGCTGGCAGCTTTCATGCAGTGAGTTTGTGTGTTACGCTTTCGCGAAAGCGAGATTAATAAAGATAACCTTTTCCTAAATTCCTATAATCGCCCTGGCAATAATGAAGTATATTAAAATTCCAAAAATATCATTACTCGTAGTAATAAACGGGCCGGTGGCTAGTGCTGGATCTATACCTCTTTTATGTAGGGCAAGAGGAACAAAGGTTCCTACTAGACCAGCAACAATGATGACTGCAAAAAGCGATACTGAAATGGCGAGCGAGGTTAAAAATTCACGCTCAGCAAAATAGGTGTATGCAAATAACAAAATGCCGAGAATCACACCATTAAGCATGGCAAGAAGCATTTCTTTAATCAATCGATTCCCTATACTACCTTTTAAATCATCATTTGCAATACCTTGAACGATAATCGCACTGGACTGAACGCCTACATTTCCTGCCATCGCAGCAATAAGTGGTGTGAATAGAAATAGTACTGCATATTCTTTAATAAGGTGTTCAAATCCACCCATAATCGCTGCAGCACCTATTCCACCTACTAGTCCTAGTACTAGCCATGGTAATCGTGCTTTGGTCAGGTCCCAGATGCTGTCATTTGCCTCAACATCTTGAGAGATACCACTGGCGAGCTGGTAGTCTTTTTCTGCCTCTTCAGTAATAAAATCTACGATATCATCTATGGTGACACGTCCTACCAGCCTGTCTAGTTCATCTACTACGGGAATGGCCTCGAGGTCATATTTACGCATAATACGTGCTACTTCTTCACCAGTGGTGTTTACGGTAACATAGTCCACTTTAGGTTTGCAAACCTCTTTAATAGGAGTGGTTTCTGAGCTAGTGAGTAAATCTTTAAGAGATAAACGTCCTTTTAATTTATCGTTATTATCTACCACATAAATGGAGTGTACTCTAGTTACATTTTCTGCTTGAGCACGCATTTCACTCACACAACCTGTTACGGTCCAGTTTTCATTTACTTTTACGAGCTCCTTAGCCATTAATCCACCAGCACTATTTTCTTCATAGCGCAGTAAGTCCACGATATCCTCTGCATGCTGAGAGTCTTCTATTGCAGAGATAACTTCTTTTGCGATGTTATCTGGAAGGTCGTTAAGAATATCTGCGGCGTCATCAGTATCCATTTCATCGAGCTCGTCTGCTATTTCCTTAGGTGATAGAGCGTTAAGAACTCTGTCCCGCTGGTCCTCATCGAGCTCCATAAGAGCTTCACTCGTTTTTTCAGAATCTAGCAGCTTAACGATGTAAACGGCTTGCTCTAGATTGAGCTCATCGATAATTTCTGCAATATCTGCAAAGTGCAATTCTTCTAGAATATGTTCAAGACGCGCACTGTCATCACGTTCTATGAGCGTGATAATTTCTTCTAGAAAATCCTTAGTGATATTAAACTGCATGAGTTAAGTGCTTAGTGCAAATATAGTGGTAATAGAAATTGAAACCGAACTTGAAATTAAACTTGCTGTCAGGCTTAAAACTTTAAAGTTTCTCAATCTCAGTAGCTAGCTCCACAAAAGCATCTACACTTATTTGCTCTGGTCTTAGACTAAAGATTTCTTTTTCACGCATCTCATCAGGTAGATTCATGGTTTTTAAAGAATTTCTTAAGGTTTTGCGACGTTGTTGAAAGGCTTGTTTCACCACTTGTCTTAAAATAGAGTAGGAGCAAGTGAGATTATCATAATTATCTCTACGTTTTAAAAATAAAACTCCACTATCTACTCGTGGTGGTGGATTAAAAACCTCTGGACCTACAGTAAACACATAATTTGCTTCATAATAGGCTTGTGCTAGAACAGATAGAATACCATAGGTTTTAGAGCCGTGCGGCGCACAAATGCGTTGTGCAACTTCTTTTTGAAACATCCCGCCAAATTCAGGAATCTGCGTTCTGTTTTCTATGGTTTTAAAAACAATTTGCGTACTTATATTATATGGGAAGTTTCCAATAATGGCAAATGGTTGATCACCATAAATGTCCTTCAAATCCTTTTTTAAGAAATCTGCTTCTATGACTTGAAAGGTGTTAGGATTTACAATCTTAGCGTGTTCTATCGGGAAACTATGTTTTAAATATATCACTGATTCACTATCCAGTTCTAGTGCGGTAACTTTCATGTTTTTTCTAATTACATGTTTAGTAAGCACACCAGTTCCTGGACCTATTTCTAATATTTGGTCATAACCTTCATAGGATAACACATCAGCTATTCTAAGAGCGACACTTTCATCCTTAAGGAAATGTTGTCCCAGGTGTTTTTTGGCAGTAACGCCTTTGTCGCTTCCCTTGTGTGATGATTTATGTTTTTTGTGTTTTGCCAATTTCTTATTTTTTTCTTGTCATTCTGCACTTGATGTGGAATCTTTTTGTTATAAAAATCTAAGCTTATTTTAATTCATTTACATAACATCAGTACGTTTCATATGGCGGAATGAATTCTGCCGCTGTGAATATAACCAGTCGCCTTGAGGCGTTCTCTTTATTTACGCCGACTTAAGTCGGGATTTTGAGCTGTTGGATTAAATAAGTTTTGTATAGAATAAATCGTTCTCGACTATCGCTCAAACTGACATTTTGTTTCTTTTAACTCACAAACTCACAAACTCACAAACTCACAAACTCACAAACTCACAAACTCACAAACTCACAAACTC
>NZ_CBFIBE010000070.1:0-4325 GCF_965660805.1 Nonlabens sp.
AGGAAATTTAATCGCTGGCCTTACAGCTTATTCTTTTTTAGATTCCAAACCATCAGTGAAAATCCAAAATATGCTACCTAATATTGGAATGTCTTAGGTCGAACTCACGTTATAGTAGGTCTTTTATTGTTTTACTTTTAATTAAAGCTTATGGATGTATTTCAGGAAAAACTTAAAATAGACATTGAAAGGGAAATAGGATTTAAAATTTTATCTACAACAGAAGCCAAAGTTTTAAATGATCTACTTTTAGAGAATCATATTTACGATTTAAGCTTAAGTACTATAAGACGTTTTTGGGGACTTATACCAAATCGTAAACCCAATCAAAAAACATTAAACGCTCTGTCTATGTTTTTGGGTTATAAGACATTTCTAGATTATGTTACCTATAAAAATAGATTTGAGCAATTATACTTAGATGAAAAATTCCAACGCTTGAAGTCTAAGGATTCTTTGAGTATGGGTGATTTAAATTTTATCGAGTTTGTATATCTTAATACAGGTCATGTTTATTTCTTCGTTTCGTTATTTGAAAATGCAGTATTGCTTAAAAAATGGAACTATGTAGAACAATTACTTGATGACTCATACAATAAATTATTGGTTCAAAAGGATCATAGAAATAGTTTTTTGATGAAGTTTTCATACCTAGTAGTTGTATTTTTAAATTCATTACCTACTTTATTATTCAATACCATCATTGATCGATTATTATCGATTGAAGGTTTTAAAACATATGTTGTTTATATCTATATAGATATTTTGAATATAAATAAGCGCTATGGAACTATGTTGAGTAGAGTAGATTTAGATAAATGTAAGTTTGAAGAGAAAATATTTTTAGAATTAATTTTAAATTTAAAAAGCTTTTTAAATAAACAAAAGATCGATTCTTTTCAAATACCTAGAGAAAGTTTAGATACTTTGCCTGATATCCTTAAAGGACGATATTATGGTTATCAAATACTTTATTACAGTGAATCTGGTGATGACGATAAAGTTGGGTATTATTTTAATAAATTTAAAAATGGCATCTCGCGGGACACGTATATTATAAATTATGTACATGAATTTTTACATCATTTAATTTTTGCTAAAAGATTTAAAATGATTGATGAAATAGTGACTGAATTTTACGACACTATTATGGATGATCAGAATATACATTCCTATCTATTTATATTTATAATTAATATCAATGAAGTTATCTTTTGTTTATTAAATGATAACAAGCAAAAGGCTGAAAGGCTTTTTTCTCAGTTAGACCTTGATAAGATTCAATATGGTTCGATTTGTGATTATTATTTGATTTTCTATCATATTATAGGATACCATGTTTATGATAATTTAAATATTAAAGAGCGTCACAAAGCAGGCTATCGTGTACTCTCGATAACGGCCAAATTTAAACGATTTAACGATGTTTATTTGGAAACATTCTTTCGCAAGGTTAACTAAATCGTCAAAAAATAACCTGCTACACTCCTTATTATATAAGGTAAATCTGATAGCCTTAAGTGAACACCATTTGAACACGATTTCTTCTTTTGATCCATTATTTTTGACCTTATCTTACTGAGGATTAAAAACTTCAGTATGTATTCAAAATAATATTAACAAAATCTTTCAAAAATGAATACCATGAGGTCCATATTACTTTTCCTTATTTTTCTTCCAGGCTTATGTTTTTCTCAAACGTCAACTTTTGTTCAACCTGATCTGATCAATTTTGAGCCTGGTCAACTTATCGTTAAGTTGAAAGATCACGTAGATGCTGGAGTTTATTATGAGCAAAATGGTAAGGCAAAGTCCGATTTTAATTTAGGGCAATTTCTGGGTGTAGAAGATAAAGTGGCTTCAACACAGGTCATGTTTCATAGAAATAGTATAGAGTCTAGCCTTCAAAATCAAAAAACTCTAGCGAGGCAATATGCTGCCCAAGCAGCAGCAAATCCTAATAATGGATTCCAGCCAGAACCGCCTAGAAGTATGAAAAATGTATTTATAATAACGACTTCAAATGAACAGGAAGATATTCTGGCGCTGGTTGATCAACTTAACAATGATCCTAACATTGATTATGCAGAGCCTAATTACATTTTCAATATTGATGATTTTGAAGTAGATAAGGTTATTACAAAAGAAGATTCTCATATGTTATCTAGTGTTAGTAATGCAACACAACCTAATGATCCATTATATGGATCTCAATCTAATATCACAACTACTAATATAGATGATGTATGGAGTCAATACACTACAGGAGATGGTTCACAGGTAGTAGCTATTATAGATACTGGAGGTGATTATACTCACCCAGATCTAGCGGCTAATACATGGGTGAATCAGGCAGAGCTGAATGGTGTAGATGGATTTGATGATGATGGTAATGGTTATATAGATGATGTACAGGGATGGGATTTTATAAACCAAGATAATGCTCCTCTAGACGATAATGGCCATGGAACACATGTAGGTGGTATCATAGGAGCCGTAGGTGATAATGGTATAGGAGTAGCAGGAGCTGCATGGGACGTAAAGTTGATGCATATAAAAGTATTACAATCTACAGGTTCAGGGAACTCAACAAATTTTGCTGCTGGTGTGGAATATGCAGCCTCCAATGGGGCATCCATTATTAATATGAGTTTGGGGAGTTACGGAGAGTCAGCTACTCTTAAGTTAGCGCTAGAGAATGCTTATGCCACGTCATTTCTAGTAGCTGCTGCTGGAAACAGCGGCATATGTATAGGGCCTGGAAAATGTCCTGATGGTCGAGATTCAGCTCCTTTATTTCCAGGTGCTTACAGTTTTGTTTTAGGGGTAGAAGACGGTGTAGGTCTTTATGATAATTATGATCAAGATGGGCCTACTGCCTCTAGACTCTCTGGTTTATTAAATTATGAAGTAAAAGCTCCCGGTTCTCAAATACTAAGTACGATGCCTGGTGGTGGTTATGCTTCTTTGACAGGGACTTCCATGGCTACTCCTTTAGTTGCCGGCGGACTGGCACTATACCTGCAAGAAAATCCTAGCGATAGTAAGGAAATTATTTTTGGAAATTTAATTAATACCTCGCAGAGTAATGTGGACTTTCTAGCGGCTATGGATGTTGTTCCCACACCTCAATTATCTGTAGTTTCAACGGTGATGAGAGATTCCATAAATAATCAAAACAATAATGAACTGTGGGAACCTGCAGAGACTATAGAGATTTTACCGCTTATTAAAAATTATTGGGGTCCTACGACTGATGTACGAGTAGGGATTGAATTTGCACAATTTGAAGATCAGTCTAAGGCGACAATCCTACAAGATGAAATTCAAATAGGGTCTATTAGTGCTTATGCATCGTTACAAGATTTAAATGAAAGCCTGAAAATTAGTATTTCAAATAATGTTGCAAATAATGTAGATATCAAATTTGTTCTAAGAGCCTGGTCTGGTCCCAATCAAGAATACCTTTCTGATGAACTTGAGCTAGTTGTTAATGTTAAAAATGCTATACTGTTAAGTGGCCTCATTAATACAGACACTACTTTATCTTCTAATTATGAATACCTAGTGGTGGATAATGTGGCAGTTACTGGTAACGCTGTGCTGACTATAGAACCTGGGACTGTTTTAAAGTTTTCTGATAATAAGAAAATGACTTTTACTGGTAATTCTAGATTCATTTGTAACGGGACCTATGATAATAGGATCGTGCTTACTGCAGAAAATTTGGGTTGGGAAGGGATCCAGTTTGATTCTAAAGAAGACGATCCCTATTGGCACTCCATCAGCTTTACAGAAATCTCAAAAATTTTCGACGTATGGTATTTTCCAATTGACCCTTCTACATCTTTTACTATTTCTGATTGTATCATAACAGATAGTTACATCCTTTGGGGTTCTTTGGCAAGAGAATTTACTTCTGACTATGTGATTAGAAGAGTAAATGTGTATGAGGTGTTTGCAAAATTTAGAGGTTCAAATTCATCGCGTGCTGCTATTCCAGCAAGTCAAACAAACGCATGGCCAGGCTTGCAAAAATTGATTACTGGAAAAGATGGCTTGAATTATTATTTACCGCGTTATGATATTAATTATATTAATAACTATACTGATTTAAATAGTAGTGCTAGAAAAGAAATTCATTTAAATCTCGATGGAGGATGGGAAGCATTACCATTTTATGGCTGGAACGCTTTTTCAAATCTGCAAGGCGATGCAAATAATGCCAATAACGATTATT
Source organism: Nonlabens sp. (assembly GCF_965660805.1). Lineage (GTDB taxonomy): Bacteria > Bacteroidota > Bacteroidia > Flavobacteriales > Flavobacteriaceae > Nonlabens. The sequence continues at coordinate 4,241 of NZ_CBFIBE010000070.1, forward strand.
ATGTTGATGCCACATTAAATGCAGAAGAAGGAGGCTCTTTGGGAACAGCTTTTCCAGGACTTTACTTAGGGAGTTCTGATATATC
>NZ_CBFIBE010000071.1:0-4141 GCF_965660805.1 Nonlabens sp.
CAGCTTTTTTGAAGAACTATCGCTTTAATTTTTAACTTGCGTCTCTCTCAAAGCGGGTGCAAATATACACACGTTTTTTTCTTCTAACCAAATTTATTCTGCAAAAAAAATGAAATTATTTTACATGAAACCACAAAACGCATAAAACCAGTTATTTAAAACAGAAAAAAATGAAATTATTTTTCAATATCCGACAGCAAGTATCTATAACGAGCATACATTAGTATACTTGACATGGTTAATCCTGATAATAAACCTAACCAAATTCCTTGCCCACCATAGTCCAAGATTATCCCTAAGTAATAAGAAATAGGAAAACCTACAATCCAATAAGACACAAAACATATTAAACTGGGAACCCAAACATCTTGTAATCCTCGCAATGCTCCTAAAAAAACAACTTGAAGACCATCGCTTATTTGAAACAATGCCGCGACAACTAGTAAACCAGATGCAATTGTCACTACTTCATAGTCGTTAATATAAATCCATGGCAATAAGTCTTTAAAGAGGTAAAACGCTAAAGCAAATATTATATTAAGAATAAACGCGAGTAAGAATATAGATCGAGCTATCCTTTTTAATTCTAATATATTATTATTTCCTAATTGATTACCTACTCTTATTGTAGCGGTTACACTCAGTCCAACTCCTACCATAAAGGTCATCGCTGATAGGTTAAGAGCTATTTGATTTGCTGCCTGACTTTTAGTCCCGATTACGCCGCTTAATATTATTGCAGCTGTAAAGAGACTTACTTCAAAGAACATCTGTAAAGCTGTAGGAAAGCCAATGTTTATCAATTTCTTAAACAATGGTCTTGAAAAAGTTTCTACGGAATCAAAAAACTTTTTCATTTCCGCTTTTCGCGAAAGCAATAAAATCAAGATGGGCACCATTAATATTCTTGCAACTAATGTTCCATAAGCCGCACCTTCTACTTCCATCCTAGGTAATCCAAACTTACCATAAATCAATAAGTAGTTCATGATAATATTAACCACGTTTGCGGCAATAGTTGCGCGCATAGCAAAAACTGTTTTTGAAAGACCATCAGAGAATTGCTTAATCGCTTGAAAGATCATTAACGGAATCATAGACAATGCAACAATTCTCATATAAGGAATAGCAAGAATAATTACTTCATCTGGTTGATCTAAATAATATAGTATGGGTTCTGAGAGAAAAAGTAAGAGACACAGCAGCACACCATTTGCACTGGAAACAAGAACGCCGTTATGAAATATTCTTTTTACTTTCTGATCATCACCTTGAGCATCAGCCTCTGCGACTAGTGGTGTGATAGCAAATGAAAAACCTATACCTATACTCAGTGCTATAAATATGAGCGTGTTTCCCAAAGAAACTGCTGCAAGGTGAGCATCTCCTAGTTTACCGACCATAACATTATCTGCAAATGCCACTAGGAGGTGTGCAATTTGCCCTGCCATAATAGGGTAAGCTATCTTTAAATTCTTCCCAAACTCTCTCGTATAATCTTGTAAAGCCATTCTATTTTTAAAGTGGCCAAAGATAAGTACTATGCTTAAGGGAAAAGGCTGCCTGTTTTATCTTTTAAGAGTATTGAGAAAAATAATCAGGAAAAGTTGAGCTTAATCTTTGTTTAACTCCTTTTTATATTCATCTAGCATGCTATAGGTCTCCTCATCGAGTTGTGGCATCACAATGTGTTGTTGAGATTCTAGTTCTTGTAATAGGATACTACATACTATTGCCCGAGCCATAGGTTTATCATCAGCGGGAATGATATACCATGGTGAGTGGTCTGTAGATGTATTAGAGATTGCTTCTTGATAGCAATTCATATAATCATCCCATAACCTACGTTCTTTTAAATCACTACTAGAAAATTTCCAGTTCTTTTCTGGCAAATTCAGTCTGCGTAGCAATCTGTTTTTTTGTTCCTCCTTAGATAAGTTTAAAAAGAATTTAAAAATATAAGTCCCATTTTGAGCTAGCTCTTTCTCAAAATTATTAATCTGTTCAAATCGCATATCCCAAAACTCTTGGGTTACATCATCCACACTATTGATACCTGGTAAATTTTCGGCCATTAAATAATGTGGATGTACTCGTGTTACCAAAACATTTTCATAATGAGTACGATTAAAAATCCCAAAATGTCCCTTAGAAGGTAATGCAATATAATGTCTCCATAAGTACCCATGTGATAATTCCAGCTCTGTAGGGACTTTAAAACTATGCTGCACTACTCCACGTACATTAAAATCTTTAAATACCTCACGTACCAAACTGTCTTTTCCTGCAGTGTCCATTCCTTGAATACAGACTAATACTGCATGCTTATCATGAGCATATAATTTAGTTTGGAACTCTGCTAGAGAGCGTCTAGATTTTGCGAGAGCTTTTTTTGCTTCTTTTTTAGTAAGTCGTTCTTTAGGCTTAGAGTCTAATTCACCTAGTTTTAAATTCTTTGAAGCTTTATAATCTGCTGGGTTAATTATCATACTTGGTTATTTACTTGCAAAGGCGTTTACATCTTTTTCACTGATTTTCTCACCTCCTAGAATTATAAGTCGCTCCACTACATTGCGCAGTTCTCTTATATTCCCAGTCCAGTCATAGTTTTGCAATTTTGAGATTGCTTTTCCTGTAAACTCTTTGGTGGAACCGCCATGTTCTTTGGAAATTTTTTGAGCAAAATGATTAATCAGTAAAGGAATGTCATCTCTTCTTTCATTTAAAGAAGGTACGTTTACTAAAATTACAGCAAGTCTATGATAGAGGTCTTCTCTGAATCTGTTTTCAGTAATTTCAGTTTTTAGGTCTTTATTAGTTGCAGCGAGAATGCGTACATCAACTTTAATATCTTTATCGCTACCTACTCGCTGAATTTTATTTTCTTGGAGTGCTCTTAACACCTTTGCTTGGGCATTTAGACTCATATCTCCTATTTCATCTAAGAAAATAGTCCCTCCATTTGCCGCCTCAAATTTACCAGCACGATCTTTGTTTGCTCCTGTAAAACTCCCTTTAACGTGACCAAATAATTCACTTTCTATAAGTTCTCCAGGAATGGCTGCACAATTTACTTCTATAAAAGGTGCTGCAGACCTATGACTTTTTTCATGCAACCAGTGCGCAACTAGTTCTTTTCCTGTACCATTTCCTCCTGTAATGAGAACGCGTGCATCTGTAGGAGCTACTTTTTCTATGATATTTTTAATGATAACGATCAACTCGCTCTCACCAATCATCTCATAGTTTTTACTCACTTTCTTTTTAAGTCGCTTATTTTCTACCACTAGACTTTTACGGTCTAGTGCATTGCGCACGGTATTTAATAAACGATTCAAATCTGGCGGCTTAGATATGTAGTCAAAGGCTCCTAATCGCATGGTATTAACGGCTGTATCTAAATCTCCATGCCCAGAAATCATGATTATAGGGATTTCTGGTTTTATTTTTTTCAAGGCTTCGAGTACCTCAACTCCATCCATTTTAGGCATTTTAATATCGCAAAGAACTAGGTCATAGTCTTCTTTTTTAATCAACTCCATGCCTTCTAGCCCATCTGAGGCTTCAGTGACTACATAGTTTTTATTTTCTTCAGAGAGAATCTTCCCTAAGACACGTCTTATCGCTGCCTCATCTTCTATTAATAGAATATTTGCCATTTATATTTTAAATTTTAATCCAGCTCTCGAGTAGAAAGTATTGCTATTATTAACATTCTTTACATCATCACCGCTGGCGTCTCTTAATCTTATATCGTTAAATATAGTATATCCTGCATATACATAAGCAGATATGTGCTTGGTAAAATTATATTGATAACCTGGACCTAACATTGCTGTAGTCATAGAAACACTATCTGCAGCACCATTTGATGTGCCTACATTATTTTGAATATTTGCATAAAAACCATCTAATCGAGCATAGAGCTGCACTCTGTTTTTATCATTAAAACGGTATACTAAATTCATTTTAGGAGCGCCCAGTGCAAAACTCCATTGTGGAGCAAACTCTCTGTAATTATTTAAATAAGGTAAAGGGAACGGTCTACCGGCAGTAGTGTTGTACTGAACTCCTAGTACCAGTCTCCATGGTTTACCGCCATCATCTCTTTTAGTTCTGTTTTTTATAAAATATGCACTAG
>NZ_CBFIBE010000072.1:0-3894 GCF_965660805.1 Nonlabens sp.
TTCAAACTCCTTAATAAAGTCTTTCGTCTTTAGTCTATCAGCGACAGCGATCTTTTGTCTTAGTCGGACACGACTATATTAAAATATAAACTCCTTAAATGTTTAGTATTGATGTTGAAAAATACGCTTTCGCGAAAGCGTGCTACATACAACCTTAATTATTACATAAAAATAAAGTCTATCCATCTTCCCTTTATTATCTTTGAAACATAATCGAAACCATTAAATTCTCACTATGAGTACATATGATGTAGCAGTAATAGGTTCAGGTCCTGGAGGATATGTAGCAGCGATACGTTGCGCGCAACTAGGTATGAAAACTGCAATTATTGAAAAATACAACACACTAGGTGGAACTTGCTTAAATGTAGGCTGTATCCCATCTAAAGCACTTCTAGACTCATCGCACCACTATGATGATGCTATGAAACACTTTGAAGAACACGGAATTGAGATTCCAGGAGAAATAAAAGTAAACTTTGAAAAGATGATTGCCCGTAAAAAGCAAGTGGTAGATACTACTTGTGATGGCGTTTCTTATTTGATGAAAAAGAATAACATCGATGTGTTTACAGGAATGGGATCTTTTAAAGATGCCACTCATATTAATATCGATGGAGCAGATGGTACTCAAACTATAGAGGCTAAAAATACGATTATCGCTACGGGTTCTAAACCAGGTAATTTACCTTTTATAACACTAGATAAAGAACGTGTCATTACTTCTACTGAAGCACTATCACTTAAAGAAATCCCTAAACACATGATTGTGATAGGTGGAGGAGTGATAGGTTTAGAATTAGGACAGGTCTATCGCAGATTAGGCGCTGAGGTTACGGTGATTGAATACATGGATCGTATTACTCCAGTAATGGATAAAATGCTTTCTAAGGAACTTATGAAAGTTCTTAAAAAACAAGGTGTGAAATTCCATCTTTCTCACGCTGTAAATAAAGTAGAGCGCAATGGTAATGAAGTTACCGTTACTGCCAAAAATAAAAAAGGTGAAGATGTCACTTTCACTGGAGATTACTGTCTAGTATCTGTAGGTAGAAGACCTTATACAGATAAATTAAATACTACTGCCGCAGGTGTTAAGGTGAATGAGCGTGGACAGGTAGAGGTAAACGACCATTTACAAACTAATATTTCTAACATCTATGCGATAGGAGATGTTATAAAAGGAGCGATGCTTGCTCATAAAGCTGAGGAAGAAGGTGTGTTTGTTGCTGAGGTTCTTGCTGGTCAGAAACCTCATATTAATTATAATTTAATTCCTAACGTAATCTACACATGGCCAGAAGTAGCCAGTGTAGGTAAGACTGAAGAAGAATTAAAAGAAGCTGGAGTAGCCATAAAAGTAGGGCAGTTCCCTATGAGAGCTTTAGGAAGGTCTAGAGCTAGTGGAGACATAGATGGACAGATTAAAATCATTGCCGACGAGAAGACTGATGAGGTTCTAGGAGTTCACATGATAGGAGCTCGTGTAGCAGACTTAATTGCAGAGGCAGTAACCGCTATGGAGTTCCGTGCGAGTGCTGAGGATATAGCTCGCATGTCACATGCGCATCCTACTTATGCCGAGGCTGTTAAGGAAGCTGCTCTTGCCGCAACGGCTGACCGTGCTATGCACGTTTAGTTTTATTCCTATTAATTATTTAGGAGGTTGTCTTAAAAGTTGGTTTTTACTTTTCAGATCGAGCAAGTCTAAAACTGGATCTATTGATTTTCAATAGGACTGTAACTAGCTCAATGAAAACATTACTACTTTTAAGACAGCCTTTTTTATTTTTGATACCTTATTATTTTAAGTAAAAACTATGTATGATTCTGTTTAGTATTTCTAACATCGTTAACATAAATTAAATGGTTCTTTAAAGAATTGAAGCTTATAATTCTTTACATAGCCATAGCTAGTGAAGTGTTTTCAAGTGAAAAAGAAATTATTTATGAAGACATTATAAATCTAAATAGGAATGAACTAGTTTACAAGTTATTTTTACCCAGTGACTAGAACCAGAACTACTTTTTCTTTTAAAATAGATGATCCAGCAGCTTTTAAAGAAGCCGCACTGCATTTCTATGCTCAAGAAACCTACTTCATGTTCTTAGAAAGTAATCATGGGGGAACTGGATATGATACTTACAGCTCTTTACTAGCAGTAGGCTGTATAGATTCATTGAGTGTAAATTATCACAGCGCATTTAATAAACTAGAGGCTTTTCATCAAGAATATCAGGATTGGGTTTTCGGTTATTTGGGTTATGATTTAAAAAACGAGTTGGAAGATTTGTCGAGCGATAATCCAGACACCATTGCTTTTCCCGATTTATCTTTTTTTGTGCCAGAAATCATTTTAGAAATTACTGATGAGCAAGTATTTCTCCACAGCTATCATGCTACTGAAGAAGCTGCGCACCTTATAATTAAACAAATAAAGACTTATCAGTTTTCAAAAAAACATACGGTAAACACGCCAGCACAATTAATAGCACGAGATCATAAAGAAGAATATCTCGATAAAGCGCAAAACTTCTTAGATCACATTAAAAGAGGTGACATTTATGAAGCTAATTTTTGCACAGAGTTCTATGCACAACATGTAACTCTAGATAGTCTTCAGGCTTTTCAGGAACTTAATGTGATTAGTGAACCACCATTTGCAGTATATGCTAGAATGGATCATCACCATGTGATGAGTGCTAGTCCTGAACGGTATTTAAAAAAAACGGGTACACAATTAATATCCCAACCCATTAAAGGAACTGCAAAAAGATCTCTGGATTTTATAGAAGATGAAAATTTAAAGGAACAATTATTTAATGACCCTAAGGAACGATCAGAAAATGTAATGATCGTGGACTTAGTGCGCAATGATATGTCTCGGGTAGCTCAAAAGGGTAGCGTGCAAGTTCAAGAACTATTTGGTATTTACAGCTTTAAACAAGTACATCAAATGATAAGTACTATTACCGCAAAGACTCTACCAGAGCTTTCTTTTATAGAGGTGATAAAAGCTACGTTCCCTATGGGAAGTATGACTGGTGCGCCTAAGATCAGCGCCATGAAAATCATAGAAAATAACGAGTCTTTTAAGCGTGGTTTGTACAGCGGTGCGATAGGTTATATAAAACCTGATGGAGATTTTGATTTTAATGTGGTTATACGTAGTATATTATATAATGCTAAGAGCCAAGATGTTTCCTTTAGTGTAGGTAGCGCAATAACAGCTGCTGCACATCCCGAAAAGGAATATGAAGAATGCCTTCTTAAAGCCAAAGCAATGATAGAAGTTCTTTCTCATCAAGGCGTTTCTTTTGATTAAATTTGTGCTATGCTCACAGCGTTTCAAAAACATCTTACTCAAGCCTTTCCTCATTTAAAAGCAAAACGACTTTTAATAGCTATAAGTGGTGGACTGGACAGTGTCGTTCTTACTCATTTATTACATCAGTTAGGGTATGAGATGGCGCTAGCGCATTGTAATTTCAATTTAAGAGGAGCAGAGAGTGATGGAGACGAGCAGTTTGTAAAACACCTGGCACATAGTTTAAACATTCCTCTTCATATTCAGTCTTTTGAAACCACAGATCATGCAACACAACAAGGAATTTCTATTCAAATGGCTGCTCGTGATTTGCGTTATGCTTACTTTGATCAGCTTTGCGAGATAAAAAAATATGATCAGGTCCTCACGGCACATCACCTAGATGACCAGATAGAAACCTTTTTAATCAATCTTAACCGCGGTGCAGGATTGAATGGGTTACAAGGAATTCCACAAGAAAATGGGCGCGTTTTACGACCGTTATTACCTTTTTCTAGAGATCAGATTAGTGCTTTTGCTCGAGAAAACAGTTGCTCATGGCGAGAAGATTCAAGTAACAGTAGTA
>NZ_CBFIBE010000073.1:0-3808 GCF_965660805.1 Nonlabens sp.
CTATATTTTAAAATAAAATGAAACCGTATCTTAGGCTATGCTTTAATTTTCTTTATTACCTAGTCAAAAAATAATTCTAATTAAGAATACGGCATTAGAAACATAAATTGGTATTAAAACCTACTGATAGCATTGCTTCATAAGATTTTACAAATAATGCACCTTGCTATTGAAAAGCAAAAATGGTACGTTATTTATGAAATTTTAAAACTTATAAAGCACTGAAATTCAAACTCCATAGTAAAGTCTTTCCTCTATCATCGACAGCGGTCCTTTGTCTTAGTGGGACACGACTAAAAAATTATGTAATCTCTTTTAATTCACTTTCGTTACGAAAAACCAACTGATTCTCAGTAGTATCTATTAACACTATACTTTCTGTGGAAATTTTACCTGATAGGATTTGTTTAGAAAGTTCGTTGAGTACATTTTTTTGAATCACTCGTTTAACTGGTCTTGCTCCATATTGTGGATCATAACCTTGAACTGCCAGTAGATCAATTGCCGCAGGCGTAGCATCTATAGTAATTCCTTGTTGTGCCAGCATTTTAGTCACACCTTTTAATTGTAAACCTACTATTTGCCTGATCTCTTTTTGAGTAAGAGGTGTAAACATAACGATGTCATCTATACGGTTGATGAATTCTGGTCGTACACGCTGTTTTAAGGCTACTAGCACATCTTTTTTAGTCTCATCCATTAAGGACTCTGTTACAGTGACATTATCAAATCGTTCTTGGATTAACTCAGCTCCCATATTAGAAGTCATGATTATGATAGTATTCTTAAAATCTGCAATACGGCCTTTATTATCAGTAAGTCTTCCTTCATCGAGTACTTGTAATAAAATATTAAAAGTATCAGGATGGGCTTTTTCTATTTCATCCAGCAGTACCACACTATAAGGTTTTCTTCTTACCGCTTCGGTTAGTTGACCACCTTCATCATAGCCCACATAACCAGGAGGTGCACCTACTAATCTACTCACGCTATGACGTTCTTGATATTCACTCATGTCTATGCGTGTCATGGCATTTTCATCGTTAAAAAGATAATCGGCTAGAGCTTTTGCAAGTTCTGTTTTACCTACACCAGTGGTTCCTAGGAAAAGAAAGGATCCTACAGGTTTTTTTTGATCTTGTAATCCTGCACGACTGCGGCGCACGGCATCACTCACGGCAACTATAGCTTCTTGCTGTCCTACCACACGTTTATGCAACTCATCTTCTAAACGTAATAATTTTTCACGTTCACTTTGAACCATTTTAGTGACAGGAATTCCAGTCCATTTTGCAACTACTTCGGCAATATCATCATAGGTAACCTCTTCTTGAATAAGAGATTTATCTGTATCGTTTTCAGCAACTTCTTTTTGCAATCGCTCGAGCTCTTCTTGAGCATCTTTGATTTTTCCGTAACGCAACTCTGCCACTTTACCATAATCACCATCACGCTCAGCACGCTCAGCTTGTTGTTTAAAGTTTTCTATATCACTTTTTGCGTTTTGAATAGCATCTACGATATCTTTCTCATTTACCCATTGCGCATTAAGCTCATTACGAGATTCTTTAAAGTTTGCCAGTTCATTGCGCAAACTTTTTAATTTAGTTTCGTCTTTTTCTCTTTTAATCGCTTCAATCTCAATCTCTAGTTGCATGATTTTGCGGTCTAGTACATCAAGTTCTTCAGGCTTAGAGTTAATTTCCATACGCAATTTAGACGCAGCTTCATCCATTAAATCGATGGCCTTATCGGGTAAAAAACGATTAGTGATATAACGCTGAGAAAGCTCTACAGCGCCTATAATGGCTTCATCTTTTATACGTACTTTATGGTGTGTTTCATATTTATCTTTAATTCCGCGCAAGATAGAAACAGCACTTTCTGTATCAGGTTCATCTACGAGCACTTTTTGGAAACGTCGTTCTAGTGCTTTGTCTTTTTCAAAATACTTTTGATATTCATCTAGTGTAGTGGCACCTATAGCACGCAGCTCTCCACGAGCTAGAGCAGGTTTTAAAATATTTGCGGCATCCATGGCGCCTTGACCACCACCAGCACCTACAAGAGTGTGAATCTCATCTATAAATAAGACGATATCTCCAGAACTGGTTGTTACCTCTTTAATCACTGCTTTTAAACGCTCCTCAAATTCTCCTTTATATTTTGCACCTGCTATAAGTGCTCCCATATCTAGTGAAAATATTTGTTTATTCTTTAGGTTTTCTGGAACATCACCAGCAATGATACGGTGCGCTAGCCCTTCAGCAATAGCAGTTTTACCTACTCCAGGTTCTCCCACTAGCATTGGGTTGTTTTTAGTACGTCTGGATAGGATTTGTAAAATACGTCTTATTTCTTCATCGCGACCTATCACAGGATCTAGTTTTCCTTGATCTGCAAGCTGGTTCAGGTTCTTTGCATATTTGTTGAGACTATTATAAGTTTCCTCTGCGCTGGCACTAGTTACCTTGTTGCCGTTTCTGAGTTCCTCAATGGCTTTTTTTAATGTGCTACTGCTTATCCCTTGATCCTTAAGAATGCGAGCCGCTGTAGATTTTCCTTCAAAAATGGCTAGTAATAAGTGTTCTAAACTCACGTATTCATCTTCCATTTTTGTAGCGATACTCATGGCATTATTTACCATGCTTGAGGCATCTCGAGATAATTGAATCTCGCCGCCTTCTACTTTAGAAATAGAGTTTAAACTGCTGTTAATAAGTTGTATAGCAAGGTCAAGGTTTACATTTAGTTTTTTAAAAATAAAAGGTAAAACATTTTCATCTACCTGAATCATTCCCTTAAGAATGTGCAAGTTTTCAATAAACTGGTGTCCCGACTCCTGTGCGAGTTGTTGCGCTTTTTGAAGAGCCTCTTGGGATTTTATAGTAAGTTGATTCATATTCATAATTTTCTTTTTCTTGTTTGTTTCAAAAGATGTACCTAATGTTTAAATTGTCAAAAAGGCATATAAAATGCATATTTACACGACAAAGTGTCTGTCTTTAAATGTTTATATAGAATTACACTTAACATATAGTATCTTTGTAAATTAGTATAAAATTTGAGTATCTACGCTTTCGCGAAAGCGGAATTATTAATAAAACTAGGGTATGGGATTGTTAGATAAGTTGTTTAAATCACAACGTGAAATTGAAAAAAAAGACCATAATGAAGGATTGCCATGGCAGTTGCTAGATTCTGAAGATCAGTTAAATAACTTAATTTCAAACTCTAAGAAAAAAGTAAAAGTTATTTTTAAACACAGCACTAGATGTGGTATCTCGCGCATGGTACTTAAAAATTTTGAATCGGGTTACACCTTAGATGAGGATCAAGCTAGTTTTTATTTACTGGATTTGCTTAATCATCGTGAGTTGAGTAACACCATTGCGAGTAAACTTAATGTGATGCACCAGTCTCCACAAGTGATCGTTATAGATAATGAAGAAATAGTTCACACTGATTCACATCATGGAATCGATATTAAAAGAGTAGAACAATTAATAAAAAAAGGAGCCTAAAATGAAGTTTAATAAATTATTGATCCTTACAATAGTAGTTACATTATTCTCTTGTAAGACTAATGTTTTCACAGGCAAGAAAACATTAAATTTTATGTCTAACAGCCAGCTGTTTCCTATGGCTTTTAGTCAGTATGGACAGTTTTTAAATGAAAATAAAGTGATTACGGGAACACCACAATCAGAAATGATCAATAGAAGCGGAAATAAAATTAAAACAGCCGCTCAGCGCTGGCTTAATGCTCTAGGACAAGAACAGTATTTAAAAGATTATGCATGGGAAT
>NZ_CBFIBE010000074.1:0-3756 GCF_965660805.1 Nonlabens sp.
CCAGCCACAAGATTTAGAATTATGCGATGATATCAGTAACGATGGTTTTGAAACATTTGATCTAACTCAGAACGAAGGGGATATCCTAGGAACACAAAATGCTAGTGATTTTACCATTACTTACCACAATTCTCAAATGGATGCCGATATGAATACTGCAGCCATTCCTAATCCTGGTTCATATACAAATACTATCAGCCCTGTAGAAACCATTTACGTGAGAGTGACACCTAACGGAAACATGAGTTGTGCGGCAACTGGATCGTTTGATATTCAGGTAGATGTATTGCCAGTAGCAAATGTTCCTATGGATATGATCGTTTGTGATGATGACTCAAATGATGGAATAGAAGTCTTTGATCTAGCATCTCAAACAGCAACTATACTGGGAACTCAAAACCCAGCAGATTTTAATATATCCTACCACAGTTCGCAGCTAGATGCAGATTCAAACACATCACCATTAAATGCCGCAGCTTATACAAATGCTGGGACTGGACCAGAAATTATCTTTGTAAGAGTAGAAAATGTGCTTAATACCAGTTGTATAGCTACGACTACATTTATAGTTCAGGTAGATCCACAAGCGATATTCAACCAGCCACAAGATTTAGAATTATGTGATGATATCAGTAACGATGGTTTTGAAACATTTGATCTAACTCAGAACGAAGGGGATATCCTAGGAACACAAAATGCTAGTGATTTTACCATTACTTACCACAATTCTCAAATGGATGCCGATATGAATACTGCAGCCATTCCTAATCCTGGTTCATATACAAATACTATCAGCCCTGTAGAAACCATTTACGTGAGAGTGACACCTAACGGAAACATGAGTTGTGCGGCAACTGGATCGTTTGATATTCAGGTAGATGTATTGCCAGTAGCAAATGTTCCTATGGATATGATCGTTTGTGATGATGACTCAAATGATGGAATAGAAGTCTTTGATCTAGCATCTCAAACAGCAACTATACTGGGAACTCAAAACCCAGCAGATTTTAATATATCCTACCACAATTCACAGGTAGATGCAGATTCAAACACATCACCATTAAATGCCGCAGCTTATACTAATGCTGGGACTGGACCAGAAACTATCTTTGTAAGAGTAGAAAATGTGCTTAATACCAGTTGTATAGCTACGACTACATTTATAGTTCAGGTAGATCCACAAGCGATATTCAACCAGCCACAAGATTTAGAATTATGCGATGATATCAGTAACGATGGTTTTGAAACATTTGATCTAACTCAGAACGAAGTAGATATCCTAGGAACACAGAATGCTGCTGATTTTACCATTACTTACCACAATTCTCAAATGGATGCTGATATGAATGCTGCGGCCATTCCTAATCCAACTAATTACACAAATGTTATAGCTACTCAAGAAACTATTTTTGTAAGGATTACACCAGTAGGTAATATGACCTGTTTTACAACGGGCACATTTACTGTTAATGTAGAAAGTAGAGCTATAGCAAATCCAGTAGGAGACATTATTTTATGTGATGATCCTTCAAATGATGGGACTGAAGTCTTTGATCTAGCATCTCAAACAGCAACCATATTAGGAACTCAAAATCCAGCCGATGTGAATATCACTTACCATAATTCACAAGCTGATGCTGATAATAATACTGGAGCGCTAGCCTTAAATTATGATAACATTAGTAGCCCAGAAATTATTTATGTGCGAGCAGAAAGTGTAAATAACACAGCGTGTTATTCAACGGTTACATTTGAACTAATATTAAATACGGCGCCAGTTATTAGTGTCGCAAATAATTTAGAGTTATGTGATGATCCTAGTGGTGATGCTACAGAGAATTTTGACCTTTCCCAGAATGACGCAGCTATTTTAAATGGTCTTAATCCAGCAGACTACTTGATAAGTTATCACACCAGTCAAGCAGATGCTGATTCTGGTACTGGAAGTGTTGCTACAAATTATGATAATACGACTTCACCAGAAACTATCTATGTAAGAGTAGAAAATATACTCACAGGTTGTGTAAATACATCAAATTTTGATTTGATTTTAAATGAAGTGCCTGCAATAGTTAATATTCCTGATTTAGAGGAATGTGATGATGATGGAGACACCATAGCTGTATTTACTTTAAATGATCGCGAGAATGATATTGTAAACGGGCAGACTGGTGTAGCTGTAACTTATTATGCTTCAGGTCTAGATGCTATGAACGACACAGCAGCACTAGATGAAAATAGTTATACAAATACCGCAAATCCGCAGGTGATTAGTTACAGGCTCACTACTTTAAGTACAGGCTGTTTCTCTATAGGAACTTTTACTATTGAAGCGGTTCCATCTCCTATAGCTGTTATGCCTATGGATGTTGAAAATTGTGATGATGGATCAGGAAACACCACGGCAGATTTAAATACGGTTACACCACAAGTTATAGGAGCTCAAACAGGTCTTACCGTAAGCTATCACGAGTCTCAAGTAGATGCAGATAATGCGGTAAATGGAGTTTCTTTAAATTATGAGTATGGTGCAAATACTACTTTATATGTAAGAGTAGAAGATGATAACACAGGCTGTGTGACCTTTACCACTGTAGATCTAATAATACTACCATTACCACAACCTAGTCTGTTGCTGCAATATGTGATTTGTATAGATACTAATGGCGTTTTGCTTAACGGTCCAGAAGTTTTAGATACTGGGCTTAATGATCTAGACTATAGCTTTGAATGGTTTTTAAATGGATCTGTAATTGCTGGAGCTACAAGTCCTATTCATAATGCAACAGAGCCAGGTGATTATGAAGTAGTTGTAACCACTATTGCTACCGGTTGTGAAAATAGTTCAACGACTAATGTAAGACAGTCTGGAATACCTACAGATTATAGCGTAGAGGTAACCACAGAGACTTATGCGGTAGATCACCAAATCATTGTTACTGCAAATGGTCCAGATGAATATTGGTTTAGGTTAGATGATGGACCTTATGTAAATAGTAGAGTGTTTAATAATGTAACGCCAGGTCTTCATACCGTAACCATAGCAGAACGTAGTGGTTGTGGAGAGATCGTAGTTGAGGTATTTGTATTCGGTTATCCAGATTATTTTACGCCTAATAATGATGGTTTTCATGATACTTGGAATATTGTAGGAGCAGATCGTTTACCAGCTACTACCTTGTATATTTATGATCGTTACGGTAAATTATTAAAGCAGCTAGATCCATCTGGACCAGGATGGGATGGAACCTATAACGGGCAGCCACTACCTAGTTCAGATTATTGGTTTACGATAGAATATGTACAAGATGGTAGAAAAGGCCAGGCAACAGGTCACTTTGCTATGAAAAGGTAATGACATTGTAACGTCAGTAAGGAGTAATGGCCTGGTATAAACTTTTTAGAGTGCGATGTAAAAAGTCGTCCTAGCTCTATATATGTAGGTTATTGTTAATCAAGTAATCTTAATGTAAGCAGTAAGATTCTTTTAAGAAACGATTTGTTTTGTATAAGTACGCTTTCGCGAAAGCGTGTCCACAAAAAGCACCATAACATTACCAAAGCGAAGAGATGACGCCATAGAAAATAAAAACGTCGTGAATTATTTTTAACGAAGCAATCTGGGCGATTTAATCGTTGTTTTTGCTATAACCTTTGAAAGCATAAAAAAACATTAGTGTCCGATTAAAGTTTTATCAATACTATAAAACCTACTGATAGCATCGCTTCATAAGGTTTTTCAAAAAGTACACCGTG
>NZ_CBFIBE010000075.1:0-3742 GCF_965660805.1 Nonlabens sp.
ATTAAGTGATGGACGCAGTTTTAAAGGACACTTTGCCTTGAAACGATAACTTTTAAAAAAGTCTATAATGCAAAACATCCCAAAGGTTTCAAAAATCTTTGGGGTGTTTTATTGTTTTTAGCAATTATCAAAGTCGCTCTGAAAGAGTAACTTTTATTCCAGTATCAAGTGATGTTGAGTCGTTTTTGTATTTGAAATTTAAACTTAAATTCAATTAAGTAGATAGTCATTAAGGCTCAATCACCTCACTCATGTCATAACCACCAAAGCGTGTCATGTAAGTTTTAATTGAGGTGCCATAAGCATCGCGATTAGCTTTACGCCCTTTAGTTTTAAAGAAACGCTTGACTCCACCTGGACCAGAAAGGTGCGCAGCTGCAAGAATACCGCTCTCAGTGATGTATACACCACCTATTTTCTGACCAGTATATTTTTCTATATACGGCTCTAAAATCTCGTGATTGTACTTTAAGTTTTTAATAAAAACACGTTCTTGTAATCGAGGCGATCTTAAAAACTTTAATGAGTCAGTAACTCCTAATGTTTCTAGAGTGGTCATACCAAACTGATATTTCCCCATATAGCCTAGTGAATTAATTTTCCAGAATTTACCTTGTGATTCTTTAAAAGCAAGGGCTTCTCTAAAAGTTAAAAAGGAATCTGGTGGTGTGATGGCCAGTGAATAGTAGCGTACATCAGAACATTTAGTTTCAATTACAGGTCCTATGAATTCATTTGCAATCTCAATATTTTGTTTACTTGAATATTCAACAGTCTCATAAAGATTATGGTAATCCAGCTTTAAATGATCGTAACTAAAGGACCAAAAAATGAATACTAGTGGTAATACAACCAAAAACACTTGACGTGATTTCATAAATTTTGTTTTCGAAAGTTCCTGTCACCCTTTCTATAACGCGGTGCAAATTTACGACTTTATCCTACTTAGCTGTAAAAGGTATGTTAAACTGGTGTTAATGTAATTATAAGCAATTGGTTTTCAGTAGGTTTTAAAGGTTGTAATCGCAGGTTATTCATCAATTGCGTAATACCAGCTTCAAAACAAACCGAAGACTGAGCAATGAAAAACTGAGGGCTTAAACCGACTACCTATGAATACCTTGTCTCGCTACCCAGCGGCGATATACAGCAGCATTTGCATTGTGTTGTGTAAGTGTTTTTGCAAACTTGTGATAACCGAAGTTCTCTACGTTTGCTACAAAATAATAGTAGCTGTGCTTTTCATAATCGAGCACCGCATCTATCGCGTTTAAATCTGGTGTAACAATAGGTCCTGGTGGCAAGCTTGCATATTTATAAGTATTATATGGTGAGTCGAGTGTTAAGTCTTTATACAGCACTCGTTTTATGACTTGTTTAAAATCATTCTCTTTGTGTTTTTTACCATAGATAACAGTAGGGTCTGCATCTAGCTTCATACCTCTATTCAATCGGTTCATGTAAACACCAGCTACTCGAGGTCGCTCGTCTGCTTTTGCGGTTTCTTTTTGGACTATACTGGCGAGAGTGTAAACTTCTTGTGGAGTAAGGTTTATTTTTTTGGCTTTGGCGAGTCGCTCTGCTGTCCAGAAATTCTGGTAAGCTTGTAACATTTTTGATCTTAACTTCTCAGCAGTAGTGTTCCAGTAGCTATCATAAGAATTAGGTAAATACATAGCCAGTGCTGTTTCTTCAGTAAAGCCATGTTCTCTTAAAAAGGAAGCATCTTTCATACTATTAAGTAGCGTTAAACTATCTGGTTCCACTTGCTGGGCAAGTCTTCCTGCAAGATCTTCTAGTCGCTCTTGATTATTAAAACGCACTTTTACTGGTGTGTTTTTACTACGTATAGTGTTGATCAGATCATTATTAGTCATTCCTTTGCGCAGTATAAAACGACCAGCCTTTACATTAGTATTATAACCTTTACGCACCGCCGTTTCATGGAACGCATCTCGATCTTCTACAGCATTAGCTACTATCATAAAAGCTTCATTATAGTCGGCCGTAGATGGTATAAAAACCTCATAAGTTGCGGTCTCAAAATTAGTGTTAGGACTAAAAAAAGTACGGTAAACTTTAAAAGCAAAAAAGCCCATGATCACCAGTCCTACTAGGGCGACTCCTACGATTATTTTCTTGTAATTATTCATTGATAAGCTGATAGGTGATTTCGTTTTTATATGATTTTTCAGTGGCGATCCAGTCTATTTTTATACCGCTTTCGCGAAAGCGTAATTTCTCAAACAACTTTCTACTCGCCATATTATCCTCACTCACACCGGCATATAACTGGTGTAATCTGAGATGCTTAAAGGCGTAATCTATCATGAGCTGTAATCCTTGTGAGGCATAGCCTTTTTTTCTGTTTTCATGTTGTTCAATGACTATTCCCACACCAGCGCGCTTGTGATAAGGGTCAAAATCATAGAGGTCCACGACACCTACTATTTCTTCTTGAAGATTACAGATCGCCAGGCGTAATTGCTTCACTTCATAAATATCGCGATGTGCGTTTTCTAAATATTCTCTTATGGTTAACTTAGAAAATGGAGTCCATGTGTTGCCTACTTCCCATAACTCAGGATTATTTTCTAAGCGATAAATAAACTCCATATCTTCTGGATCTACCGCTCTTAGAACACATATTTCTGACTGTAGCATCATACCTCTATAGTTCCTTTAAATACTTGTAGTGCTGGTCCAGTAAGCCATATATTTTTATAGCCGTTTTGCTGTGGCTCAAATGAAACTTTTAAATCGCCACCAGGAGTTTCTAGGGTTACTTCTTGAGATGTAGTCTTACTTATGCTATACATAGCAAGCGCCACAGCGGTAACGCCTGTTCCACAGCTCAGTGTTTCATCTTCTACACCACGCTCATAAGTGCGCACTTTAAAAGTGTGGTTGTTTTTAATTTTTACAAAGTTGATATTAGCTCCTGCTTCTCCATAAAGCCCATTTCTCAAATTTCGTCCTTCTTTAAAAACGTCTAAATCTGTCAAATTTTCAGTAAGCTGCACGTGGTGTGGCGAGCCAGTGTTTACAAACACATAATCTGGTTCTTGTTTTACATCTGGAACATCACCCATTTGTAAACTAATCGCTGTTTTATCAATTACCTGAGCATGGTGTAATCCATCTATAGCTTCAAAAGTTGTACTGCTTTTTATAATACCTAGAAACTCAGCAAACCTGACGAGACATCTACCACCATTACCACACATGGTACTTTCCTTGCCGTCTGCATTAAAATACACCATTTTAAAATCTACCATAGGGTGATTTTCTAGCAAGATTAATCCGTCAGCTCCTATGCCAAATTTTCGGTCACAAAGATGTGCGATGAGTTTGGTATCGTTTTTGGAAAATGATAGCTGTCGATTGTCTATCATGACAAAGTCATTTCCTGTTCCTTGATATTTATAAAAGTGAATGAGACTCATAGCAGCAAAGGTAAGATGAAATGAGAATTGTTTCTTAATAGTATGTGAGTTTTTGACCGACGAGTAAGGTAGTTTAGTTTTTTATCTTGTTCTTAAGGTAAAAGTTAAAGCAAGGCTGCAGGAGAAAGCATGAAAGAACTCTGTAAAAGAAAAAATTCATTTAAAACGGTTAACTATTAACCTGCCATTGTTAATACTAAAACGTAACTAAAAAAGATATCATTATGTATAACGCATTCATCAATACTAGATGATACTTAAGTAAAGTAATGATTATGTTAAATATGGTTAAACTA
>NZ_CBFIBE010000076.1:0-3340 GCF_965660805.1 Nonlabens sp.
ATGCTTTAATTTTCTTTATCATCTAGTCAAAAAATAATTCAAATTAAGAATACGGCATTAGAAACATAAATAGGTATATAATTTGAAGTTTTAACGCTCAAATTCCATTAGAAATCCGTCTGCGGCTATGTTATCATCTAAGTAAAGAATGCTGCCTTGTAAGTCGATAGTTCCTTTATCTATATGATCGATAAATAACGTTTCAGTGTTTCCGTTTTGTTCTATGCGTATGGGATATGTTCCACTATCTAGTCCCGCATAAATATCTTGAGGACCAGTAGTTAAAATGTTATTAGTGATGTCTACAGTATTGTTACTAAGATTAAAATCATAAATGACCTCGCCACGACTATAGTCTATATTGATTCCCACAAAACCTCCACGTACATTTTTCAAGTGCCAGGTTCCATTGATCGTAGTTGTAGAATTAGTTTGGTCATCATCACTATTGCAACTTGCAAAAATTAAAAATGCAAAGCATAAAAGAAAGATCAATTTAATGGATTTCATAACCTATATGTTCTGGGGCTTTATAGTTATAGATACAACTGAAGGGATATGGTTGCGTAATAAAGCTATGAATCTTTTTTAAAAGGCTCTAACAATTGCTCACCAAAATTCTCTGGATAATTCTCATCTCCATGAAAACCCAGTTCTAAATATGCTTGATGGTAAGGTACATGAGCTGTTCCAAAAATATAATCCCACAAACTGAGTGATAGTCCATAATTTACTCCATATTTATGATCAGCAGGTAGTTCTCTAGCGTGGTGCCATAAATGCATCTTAGGATTGTTAAATACATATTTTAATGGCCCATAGTCCCAATTGAGGTTTGCATGATTTAAGTGACCTATAAAAACACTCACCATATGAACGATAAAAAACTGCTCGATCCCAAAACCAAGCATGGCAAGAGGTAAATACTGTAAGCTTTTATAAATAATCGTTTCCATAAAGTGAAAACGGAACTGCGCCGCAAATCCCATCTCTTTAACGCTGTGATGTACTTTGTGAAATTCCCAAAGCCACGGCACACGATGTAACAACCTATGAATGTTCCACTGCACAAAATCTGCTATGATAAACATGATCAGCAATTGAGTCCATACCGGTAAATTACCTAGCTCAATTGCGACTAGATTAGTAATTCCTATTGCGTTTAATCCATCATTAAAAGCGGCTACAGCAACGTTAGAAATAGAATTATAACCTACGAGCGAGAATAAAAAGAAGTTGAAAAATAAATAAAATAAATCCAGCCAAAAATCACGACGTAACACTTTTTGATTCTTGCGCCATGGCAAGAGTACCTCTAGAGCAAAGACTAGTATGGATAAACCTATTAACCAGTAAAAATAGTTAGTCCATGATGGCGTGGTGATCTCACGTACTAAATAATTCCAGTAATCGCTAAAAGAGTGTAGAAAGATTTCTAGGTAATCTTGCATGAATTTAAGGTCGTTATTAAGTGTTTAAAATTACGAACTATTATCGCAACTACATCGTTATATTAATAATAGAAATCTATAGGCTTATAAAGTTATTACTATCGGTTATTTTTGGGCTACAAAATCCTAATTATGAAAAAAACGCTGCTACTTGTATTGCTGATTTCAAGCGTTATGGCTTGTAAAACAAATGAAAATCAAGTGATAACTTCTCAAGAAGAATCCAGACCTTACTTTGACTGGAGTGCTGCAAACGTCTATTTCTTACTGACAGATAGATTTTATAATGGAGACCCTTCTAATGATGCTATTATAAAAAGAGATAAAGAAACTGGAAAACTACGTGGTTTTAAAGGAGGCGATTTTGCTGGAATTACTCAAAAAATTGAATCGGGTTATTTTAACGATTTAGGAGTAAATGCGATATGGCTCACACCTATCTGGGAACAAATTCACGATGGAGTAGATGAAGGAACAGGATTTACTTATGCTTTTCATGGTTACTGGGCTAAGGACTGGACAGCCGTAGAGCCTAGCTACGGAACACTAGAAGAGTTTCAAACCCTAGTTCAAAAAGCACACGATAAGAATATAAGAATCTTACTGGATGTAGTCATTAACCATACTGGTCCAGTGACAGAGATTGATCCTGTATGGCCAGAAGATTGGGTGCGCACAGGTCCATCATGTACCTATCAAGATCAGAAAACTGCGGTAACCTGTACCTTAACTAATAACTTACCAGATATAAAAACAGAAAGTAAAGAAGAAGTATCCTTACCAGAACATCTCGTTAAAAAATGGAAAGCCGAAGGTCGTTACGAGCAAGAAGTAGCAGAGCTAGACGCCTTTTTTGAACGTACTCAATTAGCTCGTACACCGGTAAATTATATCATCAAATGGGTGACCGATTATGCTCGTGAAACTGGAGTTGACGGATTTAGAATAGATACCGTTAAACACGTAGAAGAAGAAGTCTGGCAAGTATTTAATGAGCAAGCATTTATTGCTTATGAAGATTGGAAAAAGGCACATCCAGATCAAATCATTCATGATGATCCGTTCTTTATCTTAGGCGAGTTATATGGCTATGAAGTAAGTGGTGGAAGAAATTATTATTTTAAGGAGCAACCAGTAGATTATTTTAATTACGGATATGAGGCCATGATTAACTTCGGGTTTAAATATCATGCCAGCGAGCCGTATAAGGAATTATTTAAGCGTTATGATGGTTTTAAAGACAGTTTGCTTACAGAAAAACCTAATGATCCGGCTTATTTTATGAACTACATAAGCAGTCATGATGATGGGCAACCTTTTGATGCAAAACGAGAACGTGCTTTTGAAAGTGCCACTAAATTATTACTCACTCCTGGAATGTCTCAAATCTATTATGGCGATGAACTCGCTAGGTCACTCGTTATAGAAGGAACTCAAGGAGATGCGACATTACGCTCTGTAATAAATTGGGAAAATATGAATAAAGAAGTCCTTGAGCACTGGCAAAAACTAGGACAGTATCGCAGTAAACATCCTGCCGTAGGTGCTGGAAAACATTTTTCTTTACCACATGATGGGTCTGGAACATTATTTAGTCGCTGGTATGATAACAACGGTTTTGAAGATCACATTCTTGCAGGCGCAGGTTTAGAAAATGGCCAGATCACTATAGATGTTTCTAAAGTCTTTGACCAAGTAACACAGCTTAGAAATGCTTACACAAATCAAGTCCTAGAGATAGTAGAAGGTAAAGTCACTACTGTAGTTGAGAATGGAGTGGTGCTACTGGAAGAAGTAGAGTAGTCGTTGTTTTACGCTTTCGCGAAAGCGTAATTCTAAATATCCATAAAAGATACTTTATCTTTAAACTCTTAACCGAGAATAAAGAT
>NZ_CBFIBE010000077.1:0-2866 GCF_965660805.1 Nonlabens sp.
ATTATTTTACATGAAACCACAAAACACATAAAACCAGTTATTTAAAGCATAAAAAAAATGAAATTATTTTTCAATATGCATAACCTGTCACATAAAACCTATTAACTAAAGCGACTAACGAACTCCAAACAGCCTTTACAGAGGACCATTAAAAGACAAACTATAAAGTTGTAATTTTAAAGCTTAAGATAAATCAATTATGTCATTAACAGAATCGATACCATTAAGACCTCGTTTTTCAGAAGATGTGGATTATGACCTACCACAATTGATACAAAGATTTAAAAAAGCGAAATCAAATAGGTTTAATCACAAAATATCGATTAGTGAAAATCATATTTTTCTGAGTATTGCAAAAACAGAGCAACATTTCTGGTCGCCTCAACTGCATCTGGAGATAAGAGAAGAAAATTCGGGTAACAAAATAAATGGGCTTTTCGGACCTAATCCTACCGTTTGGACCATGTTTATGTTTCTTCACTTTATTATAGGCACATTGTTTATTGGATCTTCTATATGGGGCTACACAATATTTATAACAAAAAACAGCTACCTTATTCCTATTCTCCTTAATACCTTACTAATGATCATCTGGTTATTATTTTATATAGCAGGAAGAATAGGAAAAAGAAAAGCCCGTCCACAAATGAACGAGCTTTATAGTTTATTTAAAGAAGTTTTGAGCAACATAAATTAAGATTGTCTGGATCAAGCCATCCAGCAAAACAAAAACTAAGGCTTACGACTACCCATTATTTAGACACCATTTATCGCCTACTTTAAATTAAGGCTGACTTTAAAATTATATAGCCTCTTAATAAAATAGAATACTCGTATCAACAACTTGAGGTGATAGCAGTCCATAAGTTTAGTTTCCCTAAAGAAACTATAACTCTGTTGTTGAATTATTCCTTACCTAATTCTACAGCTCTATCAAAAGCCGCATAAGCAGCATCCTGTATCAATTGCTTTACATTATTATCATCCATAGAATCTATGGCTGCTTGAGTGGTACCTCCTTTAGACGCTACTTTATCGATCCATCGCTCTGGTGTAATGTCAGACTGGTTAAATAGTTCAATAGCACCTTCAAAGGTATTACTCACCAATACTTTTGAGTCGTAATCTGAAAAGCCCATTTTAAGAGCAGCTTCTAGCATGGACTGCATGAAGTAAAAAACATAAGCCGGACCGCTACCAGAAATACCGGTAGAGGCATCTATAAAATTCTCTGTCTCTACATGGATAGAGGTTCCTGTGGTATCCAACAAGTGTCTAGCTGTAAGCATTTCTATTCTAGAGACGGCTTGAGAGCCTGTATAAGAGGTCACTCCTTTTCCAACTTGCGCAGGTAAATTAGGCATGGTTCTTATGATCTTGCCAACGCCTAATCCTAGTTGGATCGTTTCTATAGTAACACCAGCCATTAAAGAAATGATAAGTTGTTGATCGCGCACCATAGGTTTCATTTCTTCAAATAGGTCTGGGCTATGATAAGGTTTTACAGCTATAAACACCATATCTGCTTTAGGCAAACAATCTCGTAATGAAGTATGCACTTCAAAGACTTTTTCTTCTTTAAGTTGTTTTATCTTATCCGGATCGGTATCATAAATTTGTAGTTTTCTTTTACCTAGTATGATTGAGTCGCTCATTCCCATGGCATAGGTTAATCCCATGTTTCCTGCTCCTATAACGAGTACTTTCATGTAATTTTATTTAAAACTTGAATTCCGGTAATAAAAGCATTTTTAGTATTGAATGCAAATATTTTTAGGCTCGGTAAAGAAATTCAAGGCTTCAAAACCGCCTTCACGGCCTACACCGCTGTCTTTCACACCACCAAATGGTGTGCGCAAATCTCGGTTTAACCAGGTGTTTACCCAAACTATTCCTGCTTCTAGCTCATTGCTCAATCGCATGGTACGGCTTAAATCGTTGGTCCACAACGTGGCGCTTAATCCGTATCGAGTGCCATTTGCTAATTCTAGCGCATGAGCTTCGTCCTTAAATGGCATGATGGTTACTACTGGTCCGAATATTTCTTCTTGGTTCAATTTGCAATCGTTGGATTGTACTTCTATGACGGTAGGTTCTAGATAATAGCCATCTTCATAATCTGTTATGGTCACACGATTGCCGCCGGTTAAGATGTTGTACTCTTTTGGGTTCGCTTTCGCGAAAGCGAGATACTCCTCAATTTTATCTCTATGAGCAGCACTTACCACAGCACCTACCTTACTGCTAGCTTCACAAGGATGTCCTACCTGAAGTTGTTGCACACGAGTAATAAAGTCACTCTTGAATTTCTCGTAAATGGATTGTTCCACAAAAATTCTACTACCACACAAACAGATCTGACCTTGATTTGCAAAGGATGATCGTAGTGTTGTGGTAAGCATTTTATCATAATCACAGTCGGCAAAGATGAGGTTAGGGTTCTTGCCACCTAATTCCAACGATAATTTTTTAAACATGGGCGCAGCGGTTCTAGCGATATGCTCGCCAGTAGTCGTTCCACCAGTAAAACTAATCGCTTTAATATGTGGATGCGCTACGATAGCCTGACCACAACTACCGCCTAAACCATGTACGATATTCAAGACACCAGCTGGTAATCCTGCCTTTTTTACGATGTCGCCTAATAAGTAAGCAGTTGCTGGAGTGACTTCGCTAGGTTTTGCCACCACACAATTCCCAGCCGCAATCGCCGGAGCAATCTTCCAGCTGAATAAGTACAAGGGCAAATTCCATGGCGAGATGCATCCTACAACACCTATAGGTTTGCGTAGGGTGAAATTCATGGTGCTTCTTCCTACCGTTTCATGAGCATCACTAGAATATTGCGTAATTGCGTTTCCATAAA
>NZ_CBFIBE010000078.1:0-2762 GCF_965660805.1 Nonlabens sp.
TGAAGGAACCTATCTCTTAATGCTGGAGTAGGAATCATACAGCTTTCTTCCTTACCGAACCACTTGTATCTATTTCTAGCGATATAGTCATACACCGCATTTGAGATGAACTTAGGGATGATCATAAAGACGTAGAGTAGTGGCCATAAACCTCTCATTTTTTGCGCTATGCGCAGTACTGCACTCGCCTTTACATAAGCATGTTCTCCACGTATCAGGATGATACTATCTGTTTCTTTAGGATTAAGGCTATGTTTTTCTAAATATAAAGCTCCTATATCGCTTTGTAATGAGGCAAAACGATAATGATTTTTACGATCTCTATTAATGATAAAGGTAATCGCACCGTTGCACAAATTACACACAC
Source organism: Nonlabens sp. (assembly GCF_965660805.1). Taxonomy (GTDB): domain Bacteria; phylum Bacteroidota; class Bacteroidia; order Flavobacteriales; family Flavobacteriaceae; genus Nonlabens. Next base: position 368 of record NZ_CBFIBE010000078.1, read on the forward strand.
CATCAAATAATATAACATCATTTTGCTTTCCCATGATCAAACTTTTTCTAATTGTTCTACAGCTACTATAGTTGTAAACATACCATAATTGATCGTCGCTTTTCCTTTTTCGATCTTATCTATAGTTCCTACAGATCTAGAATCCATTAAACGCACATGATCATCTTTCTTTAAAGTGACTTTAGGTTTAGGTGGCTCAACAGGTTTAGGGTTTTTCTTTTTCTCTTGTCTTATTTTAGTGACTTTTTGAATCAGCTCGTTCTCGACTTGCTTCTTTTTACCTTGTTCCTGTTTATGTTTTTTGACATCTACTTTTTTAGGTGGTGGCTGGCGTTTTACATTTTCTGTAATTACCATCTTCATCATCTCATCTATGAGTAGTTTTTTCTTTTTATTTCTAGAGAAATCTTTAGCAAGACTATCAAATTTTTTACCTAACTGTATGTATCGCTGGTAACTGTCATACATTTCTTGAAAATCAAGCAGTTTTTGCTGCACACGTTCTTGAGTATCTTCCAGCTTGTTTACTTTTTGACTGGCTTTCATCTCTCGCTCTCGCAGTGATTCATTGTTTTTACGCAAGTTAGAACGTTCTTTTTGCAGTGCAGCAATGGATTTATCAAATCTTATTTTTCCACGTTCTACTTTCTTTTTAGCCTTATTAATTAACGAGTATGGAATCCCATTTTTCTGTGCTACTTCAAAGGTGAAAGAACTACCAGCTTCTCCCAGTTGTAATTTATAAATAGGTTCCAGCGAGTTTGCGTCAAATAACATATTTGCATTAGTCATTTCAGGCATCTCATTTGCCAGCATTTTAAGATTAGTATAGTGCGTTGTGATAATCCCGTAGCTTTTACGCCTGTAGAGTTCCTCAAGCATACTTTCTGCCAGTGCGCCACCTAATTCTGGATCAGAACCGGTTCCAAATTCATCTATCAAGAAAAGTGTTTTATCGTCAGCTTTTTTGAGAAAACCACGCATATTCTTCAATCTGTAGCTGTAAGTACTTAAGTGATTATCTATACTTTGATTATCACCTATATCTGTTATGATGTGCTTGAATAAACAAACCCTACTTTTTTCATGTACTGGAATTAAAAAACCCGTTTGGATCATCAGTTGCAATAATCCTATGGTTTTTAGGGTAATGGATTTCCCACCAGCATTAGGACCAGAGATGACTATGATGCGATTATCTTCCTTTAAACTTATAGTCTGTGGATAGGTTTTTTCATTGCGCGCTCTATTTGAAACCAGTAATAATGGGTGATAAGCGTCTACTAATTCGAGCTCACGATGTTCTACCATCATAGGTAAAATCGCCTCTATAGATTGAGCATAACGGGCACGAGCGGCAATAATATCAGTATGGGTCAGGTAATCTCGATATATTTTAAATTCCTCTAAATACGGTCGCAGGCTATCTGTAAGGATTTTTAGAATGCGATTAATTTCTTCAGTCTCCTCAACTTCTAGTTCAGCCAGCTTTCGCGAAAGCGTTAACACACGTTCTGGTTCGATATATGAGATACTTCCCGTTTTAGAACTACCCATTATTTTACCTTTTACCTTTCTACGATACATGGCTTTAACGGCAAGGACACGACGATTTTCTATCACAGTCTCTCGGATTTCATCGAGGTAATCCATCTGCGAATAGTGACTTAACGCTTGACCAAAGCTGCCGTTAAGTTGCCCTTTTACAGAATTCATCTCACGACGTAAGTTCTTGAGGTCTGGTGAGGCATCATCTTTTATCTCACCAAAACGGTCCAAAACCGCATCCACAGCATTAGGCACATATTCATTAAGCTCAATAGCATCTAGTCGATGGTGCAAGGATGGAAATAATAAGTGCTGTTTTTTAAAAAACTTAATGTGCTCGTTAACAGATTTGGGTAAAGTGACTAGCTTACGTATACTTTCCTTATCTAAGGTAGAGTTCTCAATACCTAGTAATTGCAGCTCTTTTTCTATAGGGTCAAAACCGTGATTAGGAATGCGATACTCGCTGGAAAATGATTCTACATACTCATTAGTATGCGCAAGAGCATCATTTACTGCTTTGCGATAAGAAAGAGGCTGCAACAGGCGCATGTTTTTTTTACCATCTGTAGTGGTACAAAAAGCAGCCGCTTGTTCTAAGACAACGTCAAACTCTAAATCTTGAATGGTTTTACTGGAAATTCTACTCATAAATGTTATAACAAAAATACACTAGCACAGTGGAGTAGTCGCAGGTTTTTCAATTAATTATCATAATGAGCTATAAATTAAAAGTCATCTTTAAATAGATCGCTTCATGGAGTAATACTAATTTACATTCCTAATGTCGCATATAATACGTTTCTTTTTTGCCTATATTTCAAAATAAAATGAAACCGTAGCTTAG
>NZ_CBFIBE010000079.1:0-2298 GCF_965660805.1 Nonlabens sp.
TTACTCGTAGTGTTTTTTATGAACAACTGTCCATTTAGTACTGGATTAGGGTATAATGAAATCGCTTTCGCGAAAGCGGAATCATCACTACTTAACGATACATTATTAAACAAGAGGTAAAAACGATCTGAGGCTAAACTGCCGGCTATGGAACTGTCTACAGAAAAACTATAATCTGCTGTGTTTAAATCATGTTGAACATTTAAATAAGTATCTACTAGCGTGATGTCATATACGGCCAGCCCATCACGCTGCATGCTTAAATTATAATTTACACCTCTATAATTATTCAAATGAAGGTTCAAGACCTCAGCATCTTGTGGCATTTCATTACGTAATATACTGTAGGTATTTCCCGCAACTTGTGCGCCTAAATTCTCATCTAAGTTCCCTATTTTAAGGGCATCTAGAGCGTCTATAGTATTTGAAAAAGTAGGGTCATAATCTACTAACATACCGTCTAGTGCGATGTTTTGATCATTATACAAAGTAAGTGCTATCCTATTTAAAGCAGCAGGCGTATTAAAAGTAGTGCTTGCTGAGGTCTCAGTGGTTTTATGAGCTTCTTTAAATACCACAGAAACATCTGTTGCTGAATCATCATTAATTATAAAACAGGATTGCCATGGTTCTAAAAACTGATCTGCATCACTAGAGACTACATTATTAGTTCCATTAATTCCGGGACTTGACGTACTTAATGACACCGTCACGTAAGATCCACGAGTGTTTACCGTAGGATCCCAGATGTAGTAAAAATTAGGATTCACATCTGTACTCTGATCCAGTACTTGAGACATGTCTGTATAGGAAGGAAATGGGTTTGCGATCATATTATAAGCACTAGCAACATCGTTCAATGGATTTACTGTAGATGCTGCATCATAAGTTATGTCTCCTTGTACAATAGTACCTGTGGCAGACAGTGTGGTATTAGTTGCTGGCTGGTTAGCTTGGGTAAGGCTAACAGAGCGGTCTCCTCTAATAAAGGTTCTAAACGGCTTACCTACTTCAAAGTTAGTCGCATTAGTATTAGCCACCGCTTCCCATACCTCTCCAGGATTATTATAAGTAAACATGCTAGGATTATTTGTACCAGACTGATCAAAACCATTTGCTATAGTACCACCAGTTACCTGAGTACCTTCACCAGTAATATTACCACCATTTGCTTGTATGGATTCAAAAATGGTTGGTCCATTTACTGGACTGGCTAGGAATCTAAAGGCCATATTATCATCGCTCCGTTTAGGAATATATTTATGAGCTGCGACGGTAGCATTAGAAAAATCACTACCAGCAGTCAGTGTCCCTATTACACCGCTAGACTGAGCGGTGGATAATAATTCTATGGAGCTGTTGTGAAAATTCAACGCATTAACAGGAGCACTTAAACTACTGCTTAAGGAGAAACCAGGTGTGTAAAAACTATCGCTGGCCTGCATAGGCATATCAATGGTAAGCATAGCCGGTGAACTACTGTCATTTGCTTTGGAAATACCAGTATTAGTCGTAGTGAGCACTCCAGTACCAGTAATAGTAGCGCCCGTAGTTGCTAGCGACTCGATTCCTGCCCAATTCTCAAAAGTCAAATTATGAGCTCCCATATCTAGAGTAGCTCCATCATCTATGACCAGGTTACCACCAGCTGCAATAGTGATATCACCACTCGCCGTGCAGCTACCCGATATTTGTAATCTATGATAAGTACCACTAGTAACAGCACCACTAGTAACTGCTGCATTATTAAGCACTAGGGTATTATCATTAGTCACCTTTAATGGATTAGAACCAGCACGATTAATATCTACAGACCCAAAGTATTCAGTAAAACTAGGAGTTCCACCAGAACCTACATCTGCTGGTACAGCAGCAAAAAGACCACCATTAAATCCCATCCACATGGTAAAACGTATCATATCTGGATTGCCTAGATCTGCTTTGGCTATTGTAAACTGTCTATGATTAGATCCTGTTACTACCGTAGTAGTTGCTGGAGAAGTATAATTATTCCAATCTGTTCCTGTCCAACCACGCAGCTCACTATAACTTTCTTCAACTCTTATACCGTAATCTGCATTAAAAGGTAATGTGGGCGTTACGTTTGCATATTGCGATCCTACGTTACTTCCATTAAGGTCTCCATCAGGATCGGTATCTATAAAAATATTAAAGCTGTCTGATCCTGATCCAAAATTACCACCAGTATTTATCACGCTGAAATAGACATTAGTTTCATCGTAAGCGACTCCATACACTATTGTAGGTATAGCGGGAGAATTATAGGTTTCTTCTAAG
>NZ_CBFIBE010000080.1:0-2170 GCF_965660805.1 Nonlabens sp.
CATAGCAGCAAAGGTAAGATGAAATGAGAATTTTTCTAGTAGTATTTAAGGTTTAAAGTAATTGTAGAATTCCAGATTCATAAATCGTTTAAGAAGCACTATTTAAAACAAGTTGTGAACAAAGAAGTAGTAAAGCCAAATATATTAGGCACAATAACAGATCGTTATAGGCAACATTATGAAATCCTAGTGGCAGACTTATGTCTGTCGTCGTTGACAAATTTATGTTAAGGAAAATGAGGTTAATGGAAGGTTAAGTTTTAATAATAGCAGATTCCGCATCAAGTGCAGAATGACAGTCTGCGAAAAAGATGATGTTTCTATTGTCCAATGATAGTGTTAAATATGGTTAAACTAGTTGACAGCATACAATCACTAAACTAATTTTAAGTTATTAAGTCATAAAAGAAAAAGCTCATGAAAACAATTTTTAAATCTTTGGGTATGGCTATTCTGGGTGGAGTAGTTGTCCTAGGCGGTTATCAACTTATACAAAACAGATCTACCGCAATTCAGGATAATAGTGCAGTAGCAAAAATAGCAGCGCCACAAAGCAGCTTGCCGGTTACCCCAGTTTCTTACACAGGTAATACGTCCATCGCTGGAGTAGATTTTACAGAAGCAGCAGAGAAAACGGTCCATTCTGTAGTACACGTTATTAATAAAACGGTAGCAAGAGCTCCCATGTCTTTGGCCGATGTATGGGCTGGCCGTGTTCCTTATCGTGAATCTATAGGAACTGGTAGTGGCGTGATCATTACACCAGATGGTTATATTATCACTAATAATCATGTGATTAAAAATTCTAACCATTTACAGGTGACTTTAAATAATAATAAGTCTTACAAGGCAGAACTCATAGGTGCCGATGAAGAAAGCGACATAGCGCTCATAAAAATTGAGGCCGATGAGGAGTTGCCTTTTGTACCCTTTGGAGATTCAAATAGCGCTAAAATAGGAGAATGGGTACTCGCAGTGGGAAATCCATTTAATTTAACGAGTACCGTTACCGCAGGGATCATAAGTGCCAAAGGTCGTGACCTCGAAGCTCGAGATGCAAACATCCAGTCCTTTATTCAAACAGATGCGGCTGTAAATCCAGGAAATTCTGGTGGAGCGCTGGTAAATACACGTGGTGAGCTTATAGGAATCAACACCGCTATTAAATCACAAACGGGTTCTTATATAGGATATTCATTTGCGGTGCCTTCTAATAATGCTCGTAAAATTATCGAGGATTTTATGGAGTATGGCTTTGTTCAAAAAGGCATGCTAGGAATAAAAGGTACAGATTTGAATGGTTATAATTCTAAAGAATTAGGACTGAACTCTACAGACGGTATTTATGTAGCAGATATCGTAGAAGATAGTGGTGCTGAGAAAAGTGACCTTAGAAAAGGTGATGTGATTACCGCGTTAGATGGTGTCACCATTAATAAATTTGTAGAGCTGGCAGGTTATATAAAGACTAAAAATCCAGGAGACGTGGTCATTGCTGAAGTGGTTAGAAATGACCAGCTCATCCATATTCCTATTACTTTGTCTAAAAACAATATAATTACCATTCCACAAATGGAAATGGAATTGCGCAACCTCACTAAAGAAGAGAAGAAGCAATTTGATGTAAAAAAAGGCGTAAAAATCACGGGAACTATAGGGAGACTTGCACGTTATGATTTAAGAAATTATATTATAACTAAGGTAAATGAAACTGAAGTGGCAGACATAGATGATATTCAAGCCATATTACGCAACATTATGCCTAATGAAACGCTCCTTATTCAAATGAAAAACTCTAATGGTGAGATTGAACGATTCCGTTATACGGTGAATTAAAAGTAATTCATCACTTGAATATAGTCGTGTCCGACTAAGACAAAAAACTTTATTAAGGAGTTTGAATTTCAGTGTTTTATAAAACTTTAATGGGACACTAGTCATTTTAAAACTACATTCTAGAACTTAATTTCAAGCACTCAATATCTAAAAATTGAGTGCTTTTTTTGTGAATTAAAATGGTGGTTATTTCGCTTTCGCGAAAGCGATAAAAAATCAATAAAACCAGTTACGAAAACGTTGTAGATGTATTACTTTTGTAACAAATTAAACCCACAAAAACCCATTCAATGAGTAGTTTAGATACTTATGAAAAAGAGCTCGCCTTCCAGAC
>NZ_CBFIBE010000081.1:0-1523 GCF_965660805.1 Nonlabens sp.
ATAGTTTGCTAATTACAAAGAAATCTAGGCAAGTTATTGTCGCTGTTATAGATACTGAAATTGACATCAAACACAAGAATTTAAAAAGTAACTTTTGGATTAATGACGATGAAGTCCCGAATAACGGAAAAGATGATGACAATAATGGATATGTAGACGATATTCAAGGTTGGAATTTTATAGGAAACCTAGATGGCTACAATATCATTTACTCAAATTATGAATGTGTTAGAATTATTCAAAAATTCAAAGATGAGTTTAAAGGGAAAGAAAAAGAAGATATTAGCGTTAGCAGATGGGCCGATTATGAACTATACATAGCTGCTCAAAAAGATCATGCGGCAAAAATAAAAGCAGCGCAATCAAATTATAAGTATGTTGAGTTTTTAAGAACCGGCTACCCAGCTGCAATAAAAGCTTTAAAAGAAATTTATCCAAAAGAAGATTATTCGATTTCAGATTTGGACAGTCTTTATAATTTATATAAGGAAAGTGATAAAACCTTTGCAAAGCATGCCTACTTTCTTGCAGACTGGACTAAATATGATATGTCTGTAAATTGGGTAAATAATTATCAAAACCAATTGGATTCTATAAGATTAAAAACCAATAATATCGAATATGTCGATCGATTAAAAATAGACTCTTATCCCGAAGATATTACATATAAAAATTATGGAACACCTGTAATAAATAATAATTCAGAAGCGCTTTACCATGGCACAAAAATAGCTGGCCTAATACTAAAAACTGTTACTCCTAGCGATAAGGCGTTAAAATCTAAATTGAGGTTAATGCCAATTCCTATTTCCTCTAATGGTGATGAGCATGATAAAGATATCGCCCTTGCCATCAGGTATGCAGTCGATAACGGAGCTCATATCATCAATATGAGTTTAGGAAAAGATTTTTCTTTACATGAAGATTGGGTTTTGGACGCTATTAATTTTGCTGCACTAAATGATGTTTTAATTGTTACATCATCCGGTAATGCAGCCGTAGATTTAAATGAAACCGATAATAGAACTTTTCCAAATGACTATGGAAATGAAGAAGGTGAAATATCGGACAATTTTCTAATGGTAGGCTCAAGTTCCCAGAAAATTGGCAAGTCATTTTTATCCTATTTTTCAAATTATGGTAACCGTCATGTTGATTTATTTGCTCCAGGAGAAGATGTCTTTACTACTTTACCAAACAATGAATATGATTTTGATAGTGGTACTTCTTTGTCAACTGCCATCACCTCTGGTGTAGCCGCATTAGTGCGTTCGTATTATCCAGATCTTACGGCATCACAAGTAAAGCATATTTTAATGGATTCTGGAATAGAATACACCATTCCAGTAGCAACACCTACCATAGATGACCCAGATAAGATGACACCGTTTAATGAACTATCTAAATCAGGTAAAGTACTCAACGCGTACAATGCACTTCTTATGGCTGATGAGGTTTCAAGCAAGAAGTAAAAATTGTTCATAATTATTCAGGGTTGAAGGAGAAAATAGATTCGGTAAGTT